>DFQY01000006.1 GCA_002378005.1 Flavobacteriales bacterium UBA3477 | reverse complement strand
AAGGTCCGCCAATCTTTTGCGCTAGCAAAAGTTGGCAATCCTTTAAAAACCTCTAAGAATGGACTTCACGCACTAATTATCGTAATCAAACTCCTCAACGACCGGATCGAGGCCTTCTGGCTTATCGCATAATTGGTCATACATCTCAAACTGCACGAGAATCATCCAAGGAATGATGACTAAGAACCCGATAAAGAGAGTAAGCACTCCCAAAACAATGGCGATAATCCCCATCATTAGGGCAAGCGCGAAAATGCGGAAGAAGTTGCTCCAGGCACGTGGAAAGCTCCACTTCAACGCTTCCATGGCCCCTTCGCCGTCAAGGGAAGCTCGGTAAGTAGCGAACATGAACCCAACACCAAAAATAATTTGAATAAGGGCCACAAGCATAAGGATTCCCATGTTGTCCATCCACATTTCCTGCATATCCTCAGCAATCATTTGTATCTCCTCTAAATTCGAGAAGTCCAAACCGCTTGAGGCCAACGCGGCAAAACCTTCGGGTAGGAAAAAAGTACCTAATTGACCCAAAACAGAAGTAATGACCACCACGCCGAACAATTCCTTTTGATTCACGCGAAGTGCATTGAAGAAATCTCCAAACTCTACCGCTTCACCTAACTCATCTATACGAGCCACGTGCGAGAATCCCATGGTCAGGAACATAGTACCGGCACCTAGTACAATGGCCATCAGCAGAGCAACAAGACGCTCCCCTAAAAGGGCGAGCATCCCACCCATGCCCGTAGCGACGGTGCTGATCAACAAGGTTGCAATGAACCATACAATCGTGAACGCCGTGTACATGCCGGCGTTGTTTTTATAACGTACCCACCCGGCTTGGAGGGCGTAGAAAGGATCGATTTTCTTCATAAGAATGCGGTTTACAGTTCGTAATTTGCGGAAAATTACAACTCAAGTTGAAGGTATACCAATCCCTAGCCGAATTTAATACACTAGACTGCGCCGTGGCCACCACGGGTACTTTTGACGGTGTACACTTAGGGCACAAGAAAATTTTGGGCCAATTAGTCCAAACCGCCCATAAAGTCAGCGGCGAGAGTGTGTTGCTGACCTTCTCCCCGCATCCACGTTTGGTATTGCAGCCGGATACAGAGCTCAAACTGCTGACGAGTTTAGAGGAAAAAATTGGGCTCCTCGAACAAACCGGACTAGATCATTTGATCATCCATCCCTTCACCAAAGAATTCTCCCGCACACCATCTTTAGAGTTTGTGCGTGAAATATTGGTCAATCATATTGGTGTTAAACAACTAATCATAGGATACGATCACCACTTCGGCCGCAATCGCGAAGGCAGCTTCGAGCATTTGAAAGAATTTGGACCTATTTACGGCTTTGACGTTGAGGAGATTCCTGCACTGGATATCGATGCAGTAAACATTAGCAGCACGAAAATACGGTCCGCATTAACTGAAGGGGATGTAGAACTAGCTGCCACCTATTTAGGCCATCCCTATATCATCGGCGGAGAAGTCATCAAAGGCGATCAAATAGGCCGCACGATCGGATTCCCAACTGCCAACCTCAACATCAACTTTCAACACAAACTCATTCCCGCCGATGGCGTGTACGCAGGTTATGTCCGATTGAACGGCGAACACCACAAAGCCATGGCCAACATAGGCCGTCGCCCTACTGTGGGGAGTGCCAAACGTTCGGTGGAGATTCACCTGCTCGATTTTGAAGGGGATCTCTACGGGCAACACTTGCATTTTGCTATGGGCCATCGCCTAAGGGATGTGATGAGCTTTAACGGCCTCGAAGCCTTGAAAGCGCAACTTGCTTTAGATAAAGAAGATGCTTTGTCGAAGCTGGCATAAATATTGACATCTTTGTAAGACCTAATTGAAACAACAATGAAAAAAATCGCATTCTTCGTCGCAGTAGCAGCTTTGCTTGCTTCATGTACAAAATGGGAAAACAAAAGCACTGAGTTCAAAGTAACCGGGGTTTGGACAGGTATCAACCGACAGGTGAACATTCAAGCACTTCCTTTCTTGGATTCTACCAGCACTCAAAGCACCACTATGATGGAGGCTAACTTTATGGATAATGGTGGATTAACTATTGACTCTGCCGGTACGCGTTTGGACTCACTAGGATGGGCCATTAAGAATGATACCATTCTTACTTTGAAGAATGTTGATTTAGGCTTGGGCCTTCCAGGTGCAGGTGGCACCACTGCAAATCTTGATTTTGTGATTAAGACTTTGGAACAAGATGCCTTTACCTTCAGAATGGATACGTCTTTGACCGTTACAGTTCCAGGTGTGCCAATTCCGCTCACCTTCGAAATCGCACAAATCCAACGTTGGGGCAAATAATCCCGACCGAATAAATACAGAAAAGCCCGCTTGGAGTGGGCTTTTTTTATGCCAATTTGCGCCAGAGTGCGCTGTTGAGGTTTTCAATTTTCTTGGTATCCAGCGACCAATAATCGCCAAAGCCTAGCCGCTTTTCTACACTTCCTTCTCGTGCCGCAATTTTCGTTCTCGCTGTGCAATGGTATGAACGAATCCCCGCAGCCCATAGGTCATCGACCGCAGCTGCACTCACGCCCGAACCGGCCTGTATTTGAATACGACCCGCCGCTTGGTCACAAAGATCCTTGAGCGCGGGTAGACCGTCAGCCACGGTGGATGCAAAACCACTAGTCAAGATTCGCTCCACGCCCAATTCCACCAAAAGCTCCATCGCCGTTTCCGGCCGGGCGCAGGCGTCAAATGCACGATGGAATGTCATGGCTAATCCATAATCTTGCGCAAACTGAGCCACCAACTCCACAAAATCCGCATCTATATTTCTACCACCATCTAAGGCCCCGAAAACAATGCCCGATGCTCCACAATCGCTAAGTATCTTCAATTCCTCAAGCATCATGTGCTTCTCCAGTCGGTTGTAGGTAAAGTCCCCAGCACGAGGCCTTAGCATCACATAAACGGGCAAATCACTGACATCTACAGTCATTTCAATCTGAGCGGCCGATGGCGTCAATCCACCTTCCGACAAATTGCTACACAACTCAATGCGGTGTACGCCTAAATCAATGAGTTGTGCCGCGTGGCCCGGCTCCTCAATGGCGATTTCTATTTCAAATTGGTCTGCCATAAATCTGTACTTCGTCTAAGAAATGCCATGCACGTTCGCCCGCTGAAGGGTGATCATCTGGCAAAACCTCGGTGTTTGGAATCATAAAGTCAATGGTTTGGGTCGCTGGAAAACCTCCCTCAGGCGCCAAGACCATAGTTTCAATAAAGGTGCCTTCTTCTGAGGTTGAGCTCGTTCGCTCCCATTCATAGCGGCTGATTTGATCCTCACTTTCATATACGTCGGTGATGACCTTTTCTGGAATAAGAATCCAACTCAATCTGCTCTGAAGGAAGTTGATTTTGATGGAATCAATGGCATAGGGTTGGTCCCAGCCAAAGTGGCCGCTGAAATAATCGGGCCCATAATACCCGACCCAATTTCCATCTCTATAATTCTCCGTACCCAACACTCCGTTTGCCAATGGAATATCCTTGGTACCCGTGTATGGCTCAGTCGGCGGACTCGTTAAACAACTGTGCGTTACCAATCCCTCATGTACGGCAAATCCGTAGTTCAAGACCTTGCCCATAGCGTGCCCGCCGCGTTTCGGCTGCACCTTCATCTGATGCACACCACGCTCAGTAAAAGAAGTTGCGCTACCCATGGTCATCCCCGTAGGCGCCTCAACAGCCAACTCGAGATTTGCAAAAGCCGGCTCCGCAGTAACTACAACCTTAAGCTCCTCTTTAAAGAAATCATTTTTAGTATCTAATTTCACTGGCACCTGCTCCACGTCATAGCCGTACCCAAGTGCATCCAACATAGGATAATGATGTTGAAGACGCTGCCAAAATGCATCGTAATCGCGCTCTGCAGGATTTGACCAAAGCACCTCAGCCATGGCAATACCGCGAGGTAAAAATCTTCGATCCAACGTTTCTGTATCCGGAATGAATTCGGACCAAAGATTACACTCTCCGCCCAAAATATGCCCAGCCAACAGCGGGTCTAAATCCGACGGAATAGGGCTATAACTATACACTTTCGGCACATCAATACTGCTCACCGGATAATCAAAATAGGCATGCGAAGTGGGACTCACAATGGCATCGTGACCCTGTTCTGCAGCTTCTATAGCACCCTCGAAACCACGCCAGCTCTGCACTGTCGCATTCGGGCTCAAACCGCCCTCCAAAATTTCATCCCATCCAATGATCTGCTTCCCCTTTGTGGCCAAATAGTTTTCGATCCTGGTATTGAACCAACCTTGTAAAGCCTCCTCGTCGTGCAAGCCCTCATCCTTAATGCGCTGCTGACATTTTGGACAATGCTCCCAGCGGTATTTTGGGGCTTCATCGCCGCCAATGTGAATGTATTTCGAAGGGAAGATCTCACAGACATAATCCAACACATCCTCCATAAACTCAAAGGTCTGCTCATTCCCAGCGCAGTAGATTTCTTTGAATACGCCCCATTCCGTGGCAACCTCGACCGGCTCGCCCGTACATCCCAGTTCTGGATAGGCCGCCAACGCCGCTTGACTGTGCCCTGGCAATTCTATTTCAGGAATGACCTCGATCCCATAACCGGCTGCATAGGCCACCACTTCTTCCAAATCTTCACTGCTGTAAGACCCGCCATAAGCACTATCCCCATGCACGCGGTACGCCGCCACTTCGGCTAATTTCGGATACTTATCCATCGCAATTCGCCAGCCTTGATCCTCCGTCAAATGCCAGTGTAACACATTGAACTTATAAAGAGCCATCACGTCCAAGTGACGCTTGACCTCATCAACTGTAAAGAAGTGTCGACACACGTCCATAAGTACGCCGCGGTGCCCAAAAACTGGCTCGTCTTTTATCTCGCCCCAAGGAAGTGCGACCTCTGAACCAAGCATCCCAAGCTGTCCTAATGTACTCTGAGCACGATGATCACCCTCTTCTCCATGGTATACTTTTACACCGTCCTCATTGGAAACAATGCGATATGCTTCTTCAGATAAATTTGGATCCAATTCAAATATGACATCATCCAATGTATTCCATTCAGAACTATCAAACTCATAGTAGAAAACAGGTGGAATCAAAGCCTCAACAGAGGCCCATTCTCGACAAACCTGAGCATCACCGAAGGTGTCTGTTTTTGTTGATACCATTACGGCTATTAAGGCAATAACAAAGGCGCCAATGGTAATCCGCCACCAACGACGCTGAATATCTCTCTTTTTTATCCCCATGTTCTCATGTATTTGGCATCCACCATTTCATTTCGCTCTTTGCTGCGCAATGCATAATTAAATCCATTATAGACACTGTATCCACCGTACTCGCCTTGCATGTTCATCGCTAGAAATCCCACTTGCATCCCATTCACACCAGGATGTTTTTTCAGAATCCTTTGCACAATCTCATAACATGCTTCCTCAGGCGAAGCTCCGCGACGCATGGATTCCACGACGGACGCACATCCTGCGGTCCGTATCATCGCTTCACCAACACCCGTGGCTGTTGCGCCCCCGACATCACCGTCAATAAACAACCCTGCACCAATGATGGGACTATCTCCCACGCGACCTCTGATTTTATAAGCCATACCAGACGTGGTGCACGCCCCAGCCATTCGACCACTGGCATCTAATGCTAACATGCCGATGGTATCGTGATTTTCGACGTTCACGCCGGTTTTGTATTCTGATTTAATGAGCCAATTCTCATAGTCCTTCTGCACCTCAGAAATAGGCACCTCAAAGTCCACTTTAGAAAACCCGTTTTCCAACGCCCATTTTTGCGCACCTTCGCCCACCAACATCACGTGAGGCGTCTTGTCCATAATGGCACGAGCAACATCTATAGGATGCTGAATATCCTCTAAGAAAGCTACAGATCCGCATCGGCTGTCGTGGTCCATGATACAGGCATCAAGGGTCACATGACCGTCGCGGTCTGGACGACCCGCGAGCCCGACGCTGCGGTTGTTCATATCGCTTTCGGTCACCGCTACACCTTTTTGAACAGCATCAAGCGCTGCGCCGCCATTTTCAAGGACGGACCATGCGCCTGCATTGGCTTCCATGCCGTGTATCCAAGTGCTAATCACCAAAGGAGAATCCTTAAGCGGGAGTGGCGGTTGAGCGGTTTGTGCGGAGGTTGATAGTGGTTTAATAGCGAGGCCCGCACCAGCCAAGCCGAGATTCTTCAGAAATCTTCTTCTGGACATGGTTCTGTGTTTCCTTAAACTTACGCATTATTCTTAATTTGGGGACATGCGTAAACTGACCCAATTACTCACCCTGCTCATCGGGCTTCAACTTTCTGCTCAAGATGCTGAGTGGACCTCTGTAAAAGATATCAATCCATTTATCGGAACTGGTGGCCACGGCCACACCCATCCAAGTGCACAGGCGCCCTTTGGGATGATACAATTGGGCCCAAATACACGTTACGATGGTTGGGACGGATGCAGTGGTTACCACTTTACGGATAGCGCGATGTACGGATTTACTTGTACGCACCTCAGCGGCACGGGAGTGAGCGATTATGGCGACCTGTTGATGCTGCCGTATTCCTCGCCAACTAAGGAAGGGGATCACATTAAATTCTTCAAAGAAGACGAACACGCACAAGCCGGTTATTATGCTTGTATACTAGCTGACGGGACGCGTATCGAAGCTACCGCAGGGGATAGGATAGGAAAGTTGCGGTTGCATTACCCTCCAAACAGCTCACCGGGAATCATGGTCGATTTAAATTTCCGAGACCGTGTTTTAAAACAGGATTTCAGCGAGCTGGGTGATGGCAAATTTGAAGGACGTCGAATTTCAGAAGGATGGGCCCGAGAGCAGCATTTTTACTTTGGCTTCGAAGTGTCCCCTGCGCCAGATTCTGTGTGGAAACTATCGCCCGGGGTTTATTGGTTAGCCTTGCCCGATGGCATTGTAAATGCCGAGGTGAGTATCGGCATGAGCGGCACCTCTGAAGAAGGTGCATGGAAGAATTACCATGGCGAGATCGCTAGACGCGATTTTGAGGAGATTTTTGCGGAAACTCAAGGGAAATGGGCGGAGGAATTGGCCAAAAGCAAAGTAAAAAGCGCCCTGCCTAATCAGCGTGCCATTTATGCTACAGCCTTATATCATGCCTATTCTGTGCCAAATTTATGGAGCGACGTAGACGGGAGCTATCGCGGACAAGACAATGTGATTTACCGCGATACAGTGAACCGCCACTACACTGTGTTCAGCCTCTGGGATACCTACAGAACGGCCCATCCTTTATACACCATTACCCAGCCTGAGCGTACGCAGGAGTTTATCTACGGGATGCTCGATATGTACAAGCAACGCGGACGTTTGCCCATATGGGAATTGGCCGGAAATGAGACCGATTGTATGATTGGCTACCACAGCGTAAGTGTGCTCGCCGATGCCATTGCCAAAGGCTACCACACGGATACCGCCCTGACTTTGGAAGCCATGCGCGCCACCGCGGAGATGGATGTTTTTGGTTTGGGTGCTTATCAGGTATCTGGGTTCTTGAGTATTGAGGACGAAAGCGAATCGGTCAGTAAAACATTGGAATATGCGTATGACGATGCCTGTATTGCTTGGACGGCACAGCGCTTTGAGGATTGGAACACTTACATGGCCTACGACCAACGCTCCTCTGCCTACCGCTCGTTGATCGATCCGGAGAGCGGGTACGTTCGACCGCGTACTAATGGAGACTTTTACAGCCCGTATAATCCGCGCGAGGTGAACAACCATTTTACCGAAGCCAATGCTTTCCAGTATAGCTTCTCGCCAGTTCATGATATTGAGGGATGGATGGAAGTATTGACCAATTTTCGAGGCGGAAGAGAACATTGGAACAACCTGCCCCGAAAAAAGCAAAAGATCCTCGTAAAATCTCGTCACGATGTACTCGAAGACCTGCTCGACGGACTCTTTTATGCCAGCTCACATACCACCGGACGCGACCAAGCGGACATCACTGGACTCATTGGTCAATACGCGCACGGGAACGAACCTTCGCACCACATCGCCTACCTCTACAACGCTACGAACAATCCACGCCGGACCAGCTATTGGGTGCACCGCATCTTAGGATCGCAGTACCAGAATGCACCGGATGGACTGAGCGGAAATGAGGATTGCGGACAGATGAGCGCGTGGTACGTCATGGCCTCCATGGGCATGTACCCCCTAGTGCCGGGCAAGCCGGAATATCAGATTTCGACACCTTGGTGGGATGCCATTCATTTGGAATTGCCGAACGGAAAGGAATTGGACATCACCGTGGAAGATGTAGGCACTTACATCATGGACTACGACCGTGGGGATAGTACAGAGACACCGATATTCCAGAAGCGCTATTTCACGCACGACGAACTCCTCGAAGGCGGCCAATGGAAGGTAAAACGTGGCGACGAACCATCGGATTGGGGCAAGGTGTATCGATATGCTACCAAGATGAAAAACCCTACGCCACCGGCACCGATCGTCCGTGTACCGCGCACCTTTACCGGTACTGCCCAAGTTGAAATCATCCCAACAGGGCAGTATGATTTATGGCAATACGACCGCTATGAAAATGTAAAATGGAAGAAGGACCGCAAGGGCCGTGTGGGTATTGGAACTGCGTATGACGATGGTTTTGTAACTGCTATGACGCCGCATTTCGGTTATGGCAATCACGTCGCAAAGGCCGTATTCAGCAAGCGCGATGATAATCTCGAAGCTAGCTGGGTGGTAGGACACGCTTCCCCTCAATACACAGCTGGAGGGCCGGAAGCTATGGTCGATGGAATCACTGGAGACACTGATTGGCGCAAGGGGCATTGGATCGGTGTTCAAGGCCACGATGCGACCCTGGAAATCACCTTGAAAAAGTCGAAACAAGTGCAAACCGTACATGTAGGCATTCTAAAAGATATCCGTGCGTGGATCGCTGCTCCGCAAAAAGTGGAAGCCCAAGTATTGTATGAGGGCGACGATCAGTGGCATTTCTTCGGCGCCATGGAAATGGACGATCCTTTAGGACAAGAAGAAGCCGTCCGTCACGACGTGGTGTTGAGCAATCCTAAAACTGATTTAGTGAGGGCCATTCGCATTACGTATACCAATGCCGGTCGACTACAAGATTGGCACCCGGGCGCTGGTTATCAAAGCTATTTCTTTACGGATGAGGTGAGGTTGGAATAACTATTTCAACGCCACCGGAATCTCACACACCGGAATTGGCATCATTTTATGCTTGTTCGCGGTGTTAAATCGCAAGTAAATCTGCATGACCTCAGCTTCGCGGCCTGAAAAATCTGATACCGACTTACCTGCCTCGTGCTCTGTCATAGCCCATTCTAATTCTGGATACGTGGCACCTAGTTGATCTTCATCGGTGCGATCATCGCCCCATAGACCGTCTGTTGGTTTGGCATCCAAAATGCTGCTAACTACGCCTAAGTGACGCGCCAAAGCGAATACTTCAGTTTTCACCAAATCTGCAATGGGACTGAGGTCTACCCCGCCGTCGCCGTATTTAGTGTAAAAACCTACGCCAAAATCTTCGACTTTATTTCCGGTTCCTGCCACCAATAAACCATTGGCTTGGCCGTGGTAATAGAGGGTAGACATGCGCAGGCGCGCACGTGAGTTGGCCAGGGAGAGTTCGTGGTCCGCGCCTCCAGGTTGCATGGAGGCAACGAATTGGTCGTATACCGGGGTAAGATCAACCTGTAGGTGGTGCGTGTTTGGGAAGTTTGCTGCCAGCCAAGCTTGATGTTCTTGACCACGCGAGGCTTGATCGGGATGCTGGTGGATGGGCATTTCTAAGGTGAGCACTTCGAGGCCGGTGCGGGCACAAAGTGTAGAGGTAAGCGCAGAATCTATTCCGCCACTAACGCCTACAACAAAGCCCTTGACGCCAGCGTTCTCCGCATAGCTTTTCAACCAATTCGTAATATGATCTGCCGTTTCCTGTAATTTCATTGCTTTCCCCTTAATTTTGACCCGATGAAAGGCACGTACCAAATATACCTCTTCGCCGCAACCCTCCTGGTCGCTATCGGCTTCTTTATTCAACGAAGTTTTGGGGGGCCAAGTTCATTATATACCACAGAAGGTGATATGCGATTTGATTGGGAAGTGCGCCATTTCGATGAGGCGTTGTTCGGTGGGGATTCTATCGATATGAAAGAATTGGCCACTTATTTCAATCCTTTTTTTGAATCCAACCCCATCCCAAATTTTTGGAAGCAAGAGCGCGCCAATCCTACATTGCGCGACCATTATACCAACGTACAGAACCTGATGGACAAGGAAGCGATTGCCAACGATCTGAATGCGGTGAGCGGCAGAGCTAAAGAGTTACTCGGCGTACCCCATCCCGAAGCACTGTACTTCTACATCAGCGGTATCGACCTTGAAACCCCTTGCCTTTACTACCCTGGGACAGAGGAAGGCGATCCTGCAAAGGCCTTTGTGGGGCTAGATAATTTCTTGGGTGTGAGCTACCCAGGATATGAATACATCCCAGCATACCAGCGTGCACTTTTGCGACCAAGTCAGATTCCCGTGGAATATGCTCATGCGATTTTGGCGACAATGGGATTGGAGAATTTCAACGACCCTACCTTGTTGGGGCAAATGATTTACCACGGCAAGGTGGCGGTGGCCAGTGAAGCATTGACGGGCTATGAGATTGAGGCTGCGGAAATTTTAGGATATGGCCCAGAGGAATGGGCATTTTTGGAATCCAACGAAGCCAATATATGGGAGGTGTTTGTCCGTGACCAATTACTGTTTTCAACCGACATGATGATTCGTCAACGCCTCAGCGAACCAGCACCTTTTTCCAAGCTAGGCACCGCCATGGACACCGAGATTCCCGGTCGAGTGGCTCGGTACATAGGGTATAAATTAGTCAACTCATATGCGGAGAATCACCGCGATCTCTACCTACAATCTTTGATACGAATCCGCGACGCTCAGAAATTCTTGCGCGACGCTAAATACAAACCGTAATGGCTGTACAGAAAGAAAGCGAAATCAAAATCACCGTCGGACTTGACGAAAACAAAATTCCGGAAACCATTACTTGGGACGCCACTGATGGTGGGGTAACCAACGAGCAAGCAAAAGCGTTGATGATGGGCGTTTGGGACGATAAAAATTCTGAATGTTTGCGCATCGATTTGTGGACCAAAGACATGCTCATGGACGACATGAAGCGCATGTACCACCAGACCTTTATTTCCATGGCCGACGGATATGAGCGCGCCACGGAAGACACAGCATTAGCGGCAGATATGCGCGATTTCGCTCGCTATTTCGGAGAAAAAACAGGTTTGATCTCGCCAGAAAAGTAACCGTTACTTTTTGGGACGGACATTGAAATAATAGGCCCATCCTAGGCCTGAGCCCAATCCGATAAACAAGGGATACATTTTCAATGCGATGGCCAGGGCCAATCCTGCACCAAAAATCAAAAGTGCGATAAGAAGCTTCTTATTTCCCATACATCTGTGGGCTTATGCTTGCATTGAGTTCGTCGATATACCTCAACACCTCTTCACGGCCTGATTTTCCCTCGGCCGAAGTCATAAATACTGGCGGTAAAGCCTCCCACTGCAACAGCAATTTCTTCTTGTAATGCGCAATCTGTTTCATGAGCGCAGAAGAGCCTAGCTTGTCGATTTTGGTAAAGACGATGGAAAAGGGAATGCCTTCCATGCCACACCACTGCATGAATTCGAGGTCTATCTTTTGTGGGTCGTGGCGACTGTCCACCAACACGAACGTATTGATGAGGTTCTCACGGTTCTTGATGTAGTTCGTGATCATCTTTTGAAATTCGGCACGCTTGGTCTTTGAGGTCTTCGCGTAGCCATAGCCCGGCAAGTCGACCAAATACCATTGCTCATTGATTTCAAAGTGGTTGATGAGCTGGGTTTTTCCAGGGCGACCAGAGGTCTTTGCCAGGTCCTTGCGCTGCACCAACATATTGATCAACGAGCTCTTCCCAACGTTCGATCTACCGATGAAGGCAAATTCATTTTTGATGGGGTCCGGGCATTCGCTGATGCGCGCGGAGGATTTCATGAATTCGGCAGTGTTAATCTTCATCTGTTCTAGTATTGGTGCAAAGTTAGGCCATTTTCTTGGGCCAATTGGACCCAGAGCTATTCACAATCTTATTCACATCCTAATTTCACCTTCTCCCACTTCTTCCCACCGCTCTAAATAAGGCCTAGAAGAATTTTACATCAAATGAATAGCAAAAGTTATTCACAATGTGTACGTTTGTGGGAAATCGTGGGATGATAATTCTACTTTTGTAAGAGAGCAGTCTATACACATGTTAAATCTGATCGGAGTACACGAATGCAAGATGGATGCGAAGGGTCGCATCAGCCTCCCGGCAGCGCTGAAAAAGCAGCTAGCGCCGGCGATGGACGATGCTTTCGTGTTGAAGAGAAGTGTATTTAGTCAGTGTTTGGAATTATATCCAATGCAAGAGTGGAATGGGGTCATGAACAAGGTCAACACCTTGAATCGCTTCGTGAAGAAGCACAACGATTTCATTCGACTGTTCACCGCAGGAGTAAAGCTTGTAGAGCTCGACGGCGCCACCCGCATAGGGATCAGCGCCGACCTCAAAGCCTTTGCCAACCTCAGCCGCGATGTCGTGCTCAGTGCACACAACGGGATCGTAGAGATTTGGGATAAGGAAGCGTATGAAAATGCTGTGAACATGGATAGTGATGACTTTGGATTGCTCGCCGAAGAAGTAATGGGCGGAATAAACCCAAGTCAGAATGAGCTACCATGATCCTGTTCTCCTAGCGGAATGTCTTGAAGGCCTCAACATCGATTCAACAGGGTCGTACGTTGACGTGACCTTTGGCGGCGGCGGTCATAGTAAGGCCATCTTGGAACAACTTACCACTGGCAAGCTATACGCCTTTGATCAAGATCCCGATGCCAAGCACAACCTGCCGGAGCATCCGAACTTGGTTTTCATCGCCGCGAACTTCCGCTACATCAAAAACCACCTTCGCCTACACGGCGCCAAACACGTGGACGGGATCTTGGCCGACCTAGGCGTCAGCTCTCACCAGTTCGATGAAGGTGAGCGCGGATTCTCCATCAGATTCGATGGCCCGCTAGATATGCGCATGAATCCAAATACCGGGATTTCCGCTGCCGACGTGTTGGCGACCTACGAGGAACAAGCCTTGTACGACCTGTTCCGCAAACACACCGACCTAAAAAGCTTGCGCCCTCTAGTCAACGCCATTTTGATGGCACGAGCTTCAGCTCCTTTGGCAACCACTACAGAGCTCAGAGAATTGGTAGAATCCCTTGCCCCAAAAGGCCAGTGGCACAAATACCTCGCCCAAGTATTCCAAGGCCTTCGAATGGAGGTCAACCAAGAGCTAGAGGTCCTCGAGGAAATGCTTTACGGCGCCACAGATGTACTCAAGCCCGGCGGTCGTTTGGTCATTATGAGCTACCACAGCTTAGAGGACCGCATGGTCAAAAACTTTATCCGAGAAGGCAAAGCCGAAGGACAAACCGAAAGCGATTTCTACGGAGTCAAACACGTCCCGTACAAAGCCATCACCCGCAAACCCATCGTGGCCAAAGCAGAAGAAAATGCAAGAAACCCTCGAGCAACAAGTGCCAAGCTGCGCATTGCAGAACGACTCGATCTAACCTGGAGTAAAGATGTCTAAGGTGAAGAACGCCATAGCAGGATTAAAATCCCGCCTCACCCTAGGGGATGAGGGCCTCATGCGCATGCTGCCCTTTGCCGCTTGGTTGAGCTTCTTGGCGCTGATCGCCATCTACACCAGCCACCGCGCCGACCAAAAGGTTCACGAGATCGACAGCCTCAGCAAAACACGCCAAAGCCTTGAGGCAGAACATACAGAAACACGCGAAAAGCTGACCAAGCTATCCCTGGAAAGCCGCGTCATGCGCAAAGCACAAGCCCTTGGGTTGCAAAGCCCACAGGAGCGTCCTGAAAAAATCGTCGTCGTAGAATGAGTACGGAATTAAAACATATCAAAAGCAAAATCACTTGGATCAGTGCCGTGATCTATGTGCTCTTTGTGGCCATCGCAGGCCGATTGTTTTATGTTTCCCTCGTTATGGGTCCGGAGCTTCGCGAAATCAGCCAAGAGCGATTGATTGAGCGCCGTGAAATCCCCGCTAAGCGCGGAGATATATACAGCAGTGACGGGAAAACTTTAGCCACAACGAAGCCGGTTTATACGGTTCACTTCGATCCTATTACCGTGGACGAAACCTTGTTCCAAGAAGAAGTAGGGGCACTCGCGGCACAATTGGCGAAACTTAATTCTACCCGCAATGCTTCCGAATGGGAGAACTACCTGCGCACCAAACGCAATCAGAAAAACCGCTACGTTCTCCTTGCCAGGGACGTGAACTACAGCGACCTACAGCGCATGCGTCAATACCCCATCCTCGAAAGAGGTGTGTACAAAGGCGGCATCATCGTCCACGTCGACCAAACGCGCATTCAGATGGCCACCGATATCACCCTACGCACCATCGGCTATGATACCGAAGGGGCCAGTGCAGGGCTTGAAGGGTACTACAGCGCTTATTTAAAAGGGAAGCCGGGGAACCGATTAATGCAGAAAATCGTAGGAGACGACTGGAAACCGTTGGACGATCCTCAAGCCGTGGAGCCGGTGGATGGATTCGATTTGGTCACCACCATTGATACCCGTATTCAAGATGTGGCACAGCGGAGTTTGCTGAACCAATTGGTCAAATTTGAGGCTGATCATGGTTGTGCCGTTGTCATGGAAGTCGAAACGGGACGCATTGTGGCCATGGCCAACCTTGGGCGTAACCCCAAGGACAGCACTTACTCTGAACTGCGTAACTACGCCGTTTGGGAACGCACCGAACCGGGATCCACCATGAAGCTCTTGAGCACCATGGCCCTACTCGAAACAGGTGCCGCAGATACCAACACCCTCGTCGATACCGAAAACGGAATCTACACGGTCTACGGGAAGAATGTGCGCGACTCACGCAAGGGCGGCTATGGAAAAATCAACCTCCGCCGTGCTTTTGAACTCAGCTCCAATACGGGAATCGTAAAACTCGTGGAAGGTTCCTTTAAAGAGGACCCAAGTGATTTTGTGGACTTCCTCTACCGACGCAAATTCGATCAAACCACTGGAGTGCAAATCAAAGGTGAAACCGCACCGACCATTCCAAAACCTAGCGACGATAACTGGTCTGGACTTTCCCTGCCTTGGATGTCCTATGGCTATGGGGTAGAGTTTACGCCACTGCAATTGCTCACCATCTATAATGCGGTGGCCAATGATGGCGATATGGTCAAGCCCCAAGTGGTGGAGAAAATCATGGACCACGGCCGAGAGGTAGAATCTTTCGAAACAGAAATCATCAAGCGCGGCATCTGTAGTACAGAGACCATCGATAAGCTGCAAATTCTCCTCGAAGGTGCCGTACGTCGCGGAACCGCAACCAACATCTATGACGAAAAAATAACCATCGCCGGGAAGACCGGAACCTGTCAGCTCAACTACTGGAGAGGCGGTAAGGACTACCAAAGCTCGTTCGCGGGCTACTTCCCTGCCGACAACCCGAGGTACAGTTGTATCGTAGTGATCAGCAAGCCAAACTACCTCAAAGGCTACTACGGAAATATCGTCGCAGGCCCTGTGTTTAAGGCCATCGCAGACGAGGTCTACCATCAATTACCACGCACGCCTGAGGTGGTGGAGCGGGCACAATTGGCCCTTGCTACCCAACAAACGCACGACCTGAACGGACAGCACCAGGCACTCGAAAAGAATTACTTGCCCAACCTACGCGGACTAGACCTCAGAGAAGCATTGGAGATTTTGGAATCTGCAGGTCTCGAGGTGAAAGTACAAGGCCACGGCAAAGTGGTCAAGCAAGAGCCTGCGCTCGGCACTGCACTCAATCAATGTTCCACCGTAACCCTCTGGCTGCAATGAAACTACTGAAAGACTTATTGTACGGCGTTCGTATCAAGGACATTATTGGCAACACACAAATCGCCATCGAATCTGTGTGTTACGACAGTAGAAAATCCGCCAAAAACGCGTTGTTCGTCGCCATCCCCGGCACCCAAGTCGACGGTCACGAATTCATCGAAACAGCCCTGGAGGCCGGCGCCATAGCTGTGGTTTGCGAACATATTCCGAACCAAACGCGTGAGGGCATCCACTACATACAGACCAATGATAGCGCCTTTGCGCTGAGCGCAATTGCGGCGAATTGGTTCGACAACCCTAGTGAACAACTCAAAGTGGTGGGTGTGACTGGTACGAACGGCAAAACGACAGTGGCTACCCTATTGCACACCTTGCTCTCCGAGCTCGAAGGCGAAAAGTGCGGCTTGCTCAGCACCATCAACGTTAAAATGGGCCGCGAGACAGTTCCAGCCACCCACACCACGCCAGATGCATTGGCCATCCAAGGCCACATGCGCGCCATGGTCGATGCAGGTGTGAAATACTGCTTCATGGAAGTGAGTTCCCACGCCTTGGTGCAACACCGTGCTGCCCACGTGGATTTTGATATTGCCGTATTCACCAACATCACCCGTGATCATTTGGATTACCACGGGGATATGAACGGCTACATCGCCGCAAAGAAAATCCTATTCGACGGACTGAAATCTTCTGCCGTAGCCATCTTCAACGACGACGTAAAACATGGCGAAACGATGGTTCAGGACACCAAAGCCAAAGTGCGTAGCTACGCATTGAAGCACCCTGCGGATTATAAGGTGAAGGTCATGGAGCGCCAATTCGACGGCACCCTCCTGCACATCAACGACCAGGAATGTTGGACCCGAATCATGGGTGATTTCAACGCCTACAACCTCTGCGCGATTTATGCCGTCGGCATAGAATTGGGCAAAAATCCATTGCAACTCCTCACCGCCATGAGCATACTCAAACCGGTGGAGGGCAGGTTCCAAACCATTCAAGGCAAAGGCATCACTGCCATTGTCGACTATGCACACACCCCGGATGCCTTGGAAAATGTCCTGAACACCATCGATAAACTCAAAGGCGGCGGCGATATCATCACCGTCGTGGGCTGTGGCGGAAACCGAGACAAAGGCAAACGCCCGCAAATGGCTCAAATCGCCGCGAGCAAGAGCAACAAAGCCGTATTCACCAGCGACAACCCCCGCAACGAAGAGCCGCAAGCCATCCTCGACGACATGATGGCCGGGGTAACTGCAGACCTCAAATCCAAAGTTTTGGTCATCCTCGACCGCGAGCAAGCCATCAAGAGCGCCCTAATGCTCGCGAAAGAGGGAGATGTCGTCCTAATCGCCGGCAAGGGCCATGAAAAATACCAAGAAGTACACGGCCAGCGCCACCACTTCGACGATGTAGAACAAGTCAATCACTTCTTAAACGCATAACCATGTTGTACTACCTATTTGAATATTTGGACAGTGCCTATGATATCCCGGGAGCGGGTGTATTCCAGTACATCACCTTCCGCGCGGCCATGGCCATCATCACCTCCCTGGTCATTTCCATGCTCTTTGGGAAGCGTTTGATTGACCGATTAAGCCGTCTACAAATAGGCGAAACTGTACGAGACCTGGGACTCGAAGGGCAAAACCAAAAAGCCGGCACACCAACCATGGGCGGGGTCATTATCCTCTTGGCCATTGTATTTCCGACGTTGCTCTGGGCAAAATTGGACAACATCTACATCATCCTCATGCTCATTTCCACGCTTTGGATGGGCGCCATCGGATTCCTTGACGATTACATCAAGGTCTTCAAAAAAGACAAGAAAGGATTGCGCGGCATCTTCAAGGTCATCGGACAGATCGGCCTTGGAGTGATCGTGGGCAGCACCCTCTACTTCCACCCGGACGTGACCATCAAAGAAAAAGTGCCGACCGTGCAAGTGGAAGCTTGGGAGGCGGCACCGGAAATCCCGTCGTACAGCGACCCGGTCAAGAGCACCAAAACCACCCTGCCCTTCTTAAAGGACAATGAGTTTGATTATGAGATTTTCACGCGTTGGATGGGGGAATCTGGGGCGAATTGGACCTGGCTCATCTACATCCTCGCAGTGATTTTCATCATCACTGCCGTATCCAACGGCGCCAACCTCACCGACGGATTGGACGGCCTCGCCACTGGGACTTCAGCCATCGCCGGCGTTGCACTGCTCGTGCTCGCCTACCTCAGCGGTTCTATCGTCTTCTCGAACTACCTCAACATCATGTACATCCCAAACACCGGTGAGCTTGTGATCTTCACCGCCGCCTTCATCGGGGCAGCCATTGGTTTCTTGTGGTACAACAGCTTCCCTGCCCAAGTATTTATGGGCGATACCGGATCGCTCGCTATAGGTGCTATCATCGCAGTGTTGGCTCTTGCCGTGCGCAAAGAGTTCCTTCTACCCATCATTGCGGGGGTATTCCTCGCTGAAAATGTTAGCGTCATCCTCCAGGTGAGCTACTTCAAATACACCAAAAAGAAATACGGTGAAGGCCGACGCATCTTCTTGATGAGCCCACTCCACCACCATTACCAAAAGAAGGGCTACCCCGAAACCAAAATCGTAACCAGATTCTGGATTGTGGGCATCATGCTCGCCGTCTTTGCCATCGCCACCCTCAAACTTCGATAAGACTTGAACCACACCTACGGACATATTGCCATTCTTGGAGCCGGCGAAAGCGGCATGGGTGCAGCACAGCTGGCCGCCCGTGTAGGCGTGCGCGCTTTCCTAAGCGAGTACGGTAAGTTGAGCGCTTCCGACAAGGCACTGCTTGACCAGTGGGGCGTGGAATACGAAGAAGGCGGACACACCCTCGAGCGCATTTTAGCCGCCGATGGGGTCATCAAGAGTCCCGGAATCAAGCACACCACACCGGTCGTGAAGGCCGTGAAGGCCGCAGGACTTCCCTTGATGGGAGAAGTAGACTGGGCAACGCTCTACACCGAAGCCCCCATTGTTGCCGTAACGGGAAGCAATGGTAAAACAACCACTGCTACCCTGTGTCACCACATCATCAGTGGCGAGAAGGATTGCGTTTTGGGGGGGAATATCGGTTTGAGTTTGGGTCGCGCTTTAGCGGAGCGTATGGAGGCGAATGCTGGAGATCCTGAGGTAATCGTATTGGAGGTAAGCAGTTTCCAATTAGACGATGCACGCCACCTCTCTCCAATGATAGGCATCCTCACCAACATTACCCCGGACCACCTCGACCGCTACAATTACAGCATAGACGAATACGCTGCAAGCAAGCTGCAGATGCTCGAATACACCAAAAAAGAGGGCTTTTTCCTCTTCTGCGACGACGACCCCATCACAATGGAGCACCTCGCGCCGCACCTCGAAAAAGGAATACTCCCGAACATGATTGCTTTCGGCATTCAAGAAAACGGAAGTGAATTCCGCAAAGCAAAAACATTGAACAACACCATAGAAATAACTATAAACAACGAAGCAATGACAATTGAAGAATTGGCCCTACAGGGCAAGCACAACATGTATAACAGCATGGCTGCAGGACTAGGCAGCACTTTGATGAACATCCGCAAGGAAACCATTCGCACAAAACTGGCTTCATTCGACGCCCTAGAGCACCGATTGGAAAGCGTCCTAAACATAAGCGGTGTGGAATACATCAACGATAGCAAAGCGACCAACGTCAACGCCACCTACTACGCGCTCGAATGCCAGAGCAAGCCGATCGTTTGGATCGTCGGCGGAGTAGATAAGGGCAACGACTACAACGAGTTGATGTCATTGGTACAAAACAAAGTGAAGGCCATCGTCGCCCTCGGTGCCGACAACATCAAAATCATCGAAGCCTTCAAAGGCGTGGTTGAAATCGTGGATACAGATTCCATGGAAAAAGCCGTTCGCAAAGCATCTCGCTTGGCGGAAAAAGGCGATGTGGTTTTGTTGAGCCCTTGCTGTGCCTCTTTCGATTTATTCGAGAACTACGAGGACCGCGGCCGCCAATTCAAGAACGCCATCCGCAACCTTTAATGTATTAGTAGCGTTGAGTGTTTTGCAGAAATATCTGAAAGGTGACCGCTTTCTATGGGGGTTAATACTCCTGTTGATGGTGATCAGTTTCTTGCCTATTTACAGCGCGAGCAGTTCGCTGGCGTACAAATTTGGCGGGGGCAATACGCTCAAATTCTTGACCAAGCATTTCATCCATCTCGTGCTGGGCGGCGTCTTAATGTATGCCGTGCATCGATTAAACTTTAGAATCATAGGCAAGCTCTCTGTAGCCATTCTCCCCTTTGCGATTCTCATGCTCATTGTGACCTTAGCACAAGGCACGGAGATGGGTGGGGCCAATGCCTCCCGCTGGGTACGCATTCCCGTCCTGGGCTTTACCTTCCAAACGTCCGCATTTGCTTCGTTGGCGTTACTTGTTTGGTTGGCCCGATGGTTCTCAAAGCCGCGTGATCTAGAACCCTTCAAGAGCTTGTACTGGCCGCTCGGCGCCATCTCCGGCACATTAATTTTCATCTTGCCTGCCGACTTCTCGACCACGGCAATCATCTTCTTGATGGCCTTCATACTCATGTTTGTTGCCGGAGTGCCACTGAAAAACTTGGGTAAGATCATGGGCATTGCTGTCGCAGGTTTGACCCTGTTCATCCTCATCGTGCTTGCCTTCCCAAACATCTCTAACCGTGTGAGCACTTGGAAGGCACGTATCGTGAATTTCGTAAGTGACGATGTGGACGATGATGCATCTTACCAGACAGATTTGGCCAAGATGGCCATCGCAGAAGGGCAAGTTTTCGGGAAAGGACCAGGAAAGAGTGTACAAAAGAACTTCCTTCCTCAAAGCAATAGTGATTTCGTATTCGCCATCATCACCGAGGAATACGGACTCTTTGGCGCCAGTGCCATCATATTGATTTACGCCGCACTCTTCCGAAGGATGGTGAGAATTGCGCGGAAAGCACATACCAAATTTGGGACACTACTCGTCCTGGCCGCAGCATCGGGCATGATAATTCAGACCCTCGTCAATATGAGTGTTGCGACGAATTTGATGCCGGTCACTGGACAAACCCTACCGTTTCTCAGCGCCGGAGGTTCGTCTATTTGGATGACTTGTATCGCGTTGGGCATCATTTTGAGCGTAAGCCATACAGATGTAGAAAAAATTGTGGGTGACAACGCCCAAGAATTGGAAGAGAACGAACCCATAACTCCCTTACACGCATGAGCAAGACCTTTATCATAAGTGGCGGCGGTACTGGGGGACACATCTTCCCAGCACTGAGCATTGCCTGGGAATTACAGCAACGCTACCCCGATGCAAAAATCCAATTCATTGGTGCTAGTGGCAAAATGGAAATGGACCGAGTCCCTGCGGCAGGCTTCCCTATCCTTGGAGTGCCTATTGCGGGAATCAATAGACAAAAACCTTGGAAGAGCTGGAACGTGCCCTTCAAACTTATTTATGCCTTGTTGCGCTGCCGATCCGTCATCAGAAAACTCAAACCAAACGTGGTCATCGGTACAGGCGGTTATGCCAGCGGACCAGCTTTGTTCATGGCACAGCGCATGGGCATTCCGACCTTGGTGCAGGAGCAGAATTCCTATGCAGGCATCACCAATATTCGTCTAGGCGCCAAAGCATCATTGGTATGTACCGCCTACAAAAATGCAGAGCGCTTCTTCCCCGCCGGAAAAGTGCGCCTTACCGGAAACCCTATTCGCAAGGCCTTTACCAATGCTCTTTCAGATGCAGCGGAGAGCAAAAAGGCGCTTGGCTTCGACGACCGTAAAAAGGTGCTTTTAGTCTTAGGCGGTAGCCTTGGGGCACGCGCCATGAATGTGCAAATGGCCGCAAGCATGGCGGCACTCAACGCACAGGGATGGCAAATCCTTTGGCAGTGTGGTAAGCTCTATGAAGAGGAATACGCACCCATGGCCACACCACAGACCCATATACAGGCCTTCATAGACGATATGGCCACGGCATATGCAGCAGCAGATGCAATTGTGAGCCGTGCCGGAGCCGGTACTTTGAGCGAGTTATGCTTAGTGGGCAAGGCCAGCGTATTGATTCCTAGCCCAAATGTGGCGGAAGACCATCAGACCCACAATGCCCGTGCTTTGAGCGACAAGGGAGCGGCGGTCTTGATACCTGAAAGAGAACTAACGCAGCGATTCGAAATAGAATTGGCGGCATTAGCGAGAAATAAAGCGCGCCGGGACAAGCTGGGTGAGAACATTCAAAAATTGGCCCTACCCCGAGCCACGGAGGATATTGTGGACCACATCGCAGCTTTGATGAAATGCCGAGCCTGAATTCCCATATGGTCTTCATAGGCATAGCGGGGATT
>DFQY01000009.1 GCA_002378005.1 Flavobacteriales bacterium UBA3477 | reverse complement strand
TCCCATTGTAGCACGTGTGTAGCCCAGGACGTAAGGGCCGTGATGATTTGACGTCATCCCCACCTTCCTCTCAGCTTGCGCTGGCAGTCTTCTTAGAGTCCCCGGCCGAACCGCTGGCAACTAAGAATAGGGGTTGCGCTCGTTGCAGGACTTAACCTAACACCTCACGGCACGAGCTGACGACAACCATGCAGCACCTTGTAATCTGCTCCGAAGAGAAGGTCTGTTTCCAGACCGGTCATACTACATTTAAGCCCTGGTAAGGTTCCTCGCGTATCATCGAATTAAACCACATGCTCCACCGCTTGTGCGGGCCCCCGTCAATTCCTTTGAGTTTCACCGTTGCCGGCGTACTCCCCAGGTGCATCACTTAATACTTTCGCTTGGCCGCTGACAGTATATCGCCAACAGCGAGTGATGATCGTTTACGGCGTGGACTACCAGGGTATCTAATCCTGTTCGCTCCCCACGCTTTCGTCCCTCAGCGTCAGTTACATGTTAGTAAGCTGCCTTCGCAATCGGTGTTCTGAGTCATATCTATGCATTTCACCGCTACATGACTCATTCCGCCTACTTCATTTGTACTCAAGGTCTCCAGTATCAATGGCAGTTCGACAGTTGAGCTGTCGGCTTTCACCACTGACTTAAAGACCCGCCTACGGACCCTTTAAACCCAATGAATCCGGATAACGCTTGGATCCTCCGTATTACCGCGGCTGCTGGCACGGAGTTAGCCGATCCTTATTCTAATAGTACCGTCAGTTATCTACACGTAGATAAGTTTCTTCCTATTCAAAAGAAGTTTACAACCCATAGGGCCGTCATCCTTCACGCGGCATGGCTGGTTCAGAGTTGCCTCCATTGACCAATATTCCTCACTGCTGCCTCCCGTAGGAGTCTGGTCCGTGTCTCAGTACCAGTGTGGGGGACCACCCTCTCAGGCCCCCTACCCATCGTAGCCTTGGTGAGCCGTTACCTCACCAACTAGCTAATGGGACGCATGCCCATCTCATACCGAAATTCTTTAATCATTCTAACATGCGAAAGAATGATACCATGGAGTATTAATCCCCGTTTCCAGGGGCTATTCTCCAGTATGAGGTAGGTTGCATACGCGTTACGCACCCGTGCGCCGGTCGTCAGCGAAAGCAAGCTCTCCTGTTACCCCTCGACTTGCATGTGTTAGGCCTGCCGCTAGCGTTCATCCTGAGCCAGGATCAAACTCTCCATTGTAATGTTGTTGTTTGTTTCCTAGCTATTAACTCAAGGATAATTGACAAGGTTTTTTGCATTCCTTGTTTCTTAAACCAATATGTAAAGAACGTTTCTTAAAGTTTCCAATCCTTCGATTGGGGCGGCAAATGTACACAGGTTTTTTAAACCCGCAAGATTTACCGGGAAATATTTTCAGACTTTTTCTGTCTTCTGGAAGTGCCGTTGCAGATCCTATTTCAAACCCTTCGAACCCTTTGTTTCGTTGGGGAGGGCAAATGTACGACCGCTTTCGCTTTTATCAACATTTAAAAGGAGTTTTTTCTAACTTTTTTCGACTGTCTTGAAAAACAATCAGTTGAGAATATTCTCCAGCCCAATGGCCCATAAACAGTGTTGTTATAGATAATGTCTAACCTAGCCTTCGCCCGGTCGATTGTTCCAAAAAACTGTTTCAAAAAAAGAGCGTGCTTCTCTCAAAGCGGCTGCAAATGTATGCGCGCTTTTCACATCTGCAATACCTGTGATGAACTTTTTTTAGAGATATTTTCGCGGGCATTGGTAATCAGGGAGTTGACAATGATACTGGAATGATTTTTCCTCGCATTACTCGACCCGCCGTAGTGGCAAAGGTGTAGATAAAGGGGCTCAGCTCCTCTGGTTGCAGGGGAGCTACATAGTCAGGGAATGCTTCTGAGAGCATCTCGGTTTGGACAGCACCTAGGGCCAAGGTATTAAATGACCACTGTGTGGACTCGGCAAATTCTGCCTGAAAGCATTCCATGAGAACGTTCATGGCGCCTTTGGAAGATGAATAATTGGTCAAACCAGGAAACTTAACGCTGCCTTGAACACCTCCAACGGAGCTTATGGTGACTACATGGGCATGAACTGTAAGCTGCGAAAGGAGTCTTTGCGTCAATAAATAGGGTCCGAAAACATTTATGCCGTAGCAAAACTGCAAATCTTCAGCGGTCATTTCCACCATTGGCTTATTTACAAGAGCCCCCGCATTGTGAATGAGGACATCAACTGGATCAGAAGGCAGGTTGGTTTGCATGGGATTTTGAAGATCATAGGCGACCATTTCTAAATTGGACCCATGTACTTCCTTCAATTCTGAAAGTGGATCAAGATTTCTGGTCAGAACAATGACCTTCCAATCGTTTTTTAAGAACTCTTTTACCGTGGCCAAACCGATGCCTCGAGAGCCTCCTGTAATCCAAGCAACCTGCTTCATGTTTTTGCGCAATATATATATGTATACAAAAATGGCCCGAAACAAGTTCGGGCCAATCAAATTTGGGGGAAATTTTCGGCGGATTATACCAACATGGTCACCGGGTTTTCCAAATATGCTTTTAGTGATTGCAAGAAAGCTGCTCCGCTCGCACCATCCGCAACGCGGTGGTCCAAACTCAAGGTCACTTTCATGACGTTCCCAGGAACAACTTGGCCATCCTTCACTACAGGGACTTGCTTTATACCGCCTACAGCAAGGATACCTGCATCTGGTGGGTTCACAATAGCCGTGAATTCTTCCACACCGAACATTCCTAGGTTAGAGATGGTAAAAGTGTTGCCTTCCCAATCTGCCGGCTGAAGCTTCTTGTCTTTTGCTTTTCCAGCTAGGTCTTTCACACTCGTAGAGATGTGAGATAGAGTCATTTGGTCCGCATGACGCAATACTGGCACCAACAATCCGTCCTCAATGGCCACGGCGACACCGATGTGTACGTGATCATTTACTCGGATAAAGTCACCCATCCAGGAGCTGTTTACTGCCGTATGCTTCTTCAATGCCAATGCTGTTGCTTTTACCACGAGGTCGTTGAAACTGATTTTCACGTCGCCCGATGCGTTCATCGCCTTACGTGCCGCAATAGCGTTGTCCATATCAATGTCCATCGTCACGTAGAAATGTGGCGCGGTGAATTTGCTTTCGCTCAAACGCTTGGCAATGACCTTACGCATTTGGCTCACAGGATAATCTGTATAGTTTTCTACGCCTGCTGGAGCCGCTGGAGCTGGAGCTGCCGCTGCACCTGGCTGAGCCGAAGTATGGAATGCTGGATTGAATGAATCTACATCGCGCTTCACAATACGTCCGTGATCGCCCGAACCTTGGACCATGTTCAAATCGATGCCGCGATCTGCCGCTAATTTGCGCGCAAGAGGTGATACTTTCACGCTGCCATCAGTAGCTACTGGTGCCGTAGGAGCGGGTGCAGGTACGGCTGCCGGTGCCGCCGCTGGAGCGGGAGCCGGTGCGGGAGCAGGAGCTGCTACTGGCGCAGGAGCCGCCGCCGGTGCTGGAGCTGCTTCTTCTGCTGGAGCCGCTGCAGGAGCCGCATCGCCAGTCCTCAAAGCTTCAATATCCTCACCTTCATCTCCTAGGATAGCCAATACGGTATCCACAGGAGCTGTTTCGCCTTCGCCAGTTCCGATGTAAAGGAGTTTACCCTCTTGGCCTGGGAATGCTTCAAATTCCATGGTGGCCTTGTCGGTTTCAATTTCCGCCAACAAGTCGCCTTCATTTACTGTGTCGCCAATTTTCTTATGCCATTTTGCCACAACTCCTTCGGTCATGGTATCTGACAATCTTGGCATGTTAATTACTATCGCCATGTTCTTTTGTGTTATTCAGTGATGAATGGGTAATCTTCTTGAGCGTATACGCCTTGGTACACTTCTGATGGATCTGGGTAATCGCTTTCTTCTGCGAATTTCACACATTCCGCCACAAGGTCTTTGACGCGTTGATCGATGGTCGCGATCTCCTCATCCGTAGCCCATTTTTCTTCTTTGATTTTATTTAAACAAAGCGTGATAGGATCTTTTGCTTGGTACTCCGCCACTTCTTCTTTGGTGCGGTACTTCTGAGGATCAGACATTGAGTGTCCTTTGTAACGGTAGGTGCGGATTTCCAACAAGGTTGGTCCATCACCCTTGCGCGCACGCTCGGTAGCCTCGTAAACGGCATCGTAAACTGCTATTGGATCCATACCGTCGACTACACGACAAGGCATATCATATCCCAAACCTAGTTTATAGATTTCAGTGTGGTTCGCTGTACGCTCTACCGATGTACCCATGGCATAGCCGTTGTTCTCTACACAGAATATTACTGGTAGTTTCCAAAGCATGGCCAAGTTTGCCGTTTCGTGCCAAGAACCCTGACGGATTGCACCATCACCCATGTAAGTAAGGGTAACGTTTTTCTTACCGTTGTATTGGTCGGCAAAAGCCAAACCGGCACCTAGAGGAATTTGTCCCCCAACAATGCCGTGGCCACCCCAGAATCCTTTATCTGGAGAGAACATGTGCATAGAACCACCTTTACCACGAGAGGTACCGGTAACCTTACCCATAAGTTCGGCCATAATACGGCGTGGATCTTCGCCCAATGCGATAGGCTGTACGTGGTTACGGTATGCCGTAATCATGTTATCACCTTCTTGCATAGCGTAGGCAGACCCTGCCAATACTGCTTCTTGACCATTATACAAGTGCAAGAATCCACGGATCTTTTGCTGGATGTACAATGCTGCGGACATGTCTTCGAACTTTCTCCAGAAGAGCATGTCTTCGTACCACTTCAAATAGGTAGCTTTTGTTACGCGCTTTTTTGCCATTTGTCGTCGATGTGTTTTGAGCGACAAATTTAACGCAAAACCCCACCTAGCAAAACAAGATGTACTATAAGTTGACCACTTTATAACAAAGTGGGCGAATTTTGAAAGAATCGGAAAATTCTCCTTACTGCGCTAAGAATCCGTCAATGTTGAAGGCCATAGAGAAACGAAGGGTGTTTTCCAGTGGTGAACGCGTGGTTGGACTGGCCGGAATGAGGTAGGCCATGTCAATGGTGAACACGTTGTATTGAAGGCCGAATCCCATCGTCACGTATTGGCGGTTCCCCTTGAGTTTGTGCTCGTGGAGGTAGCCGGCGCGGGCGAAAAGGAAGTTGTCGTACTTGTATTCCAACCCGAAGTTGTAGATGTTCTCTTGGAGCAACTCGTCGAAACCGCCTGGTTTCGCTGCTGGGTTGAAGCTCTGGAACACGCCCATCAATGGCGTTACATTGTCGTCCATACCAGCCACGATTTCACCATTAGTCCCTAGTTCTGGAGGCGTAGGCACTACGAGGCGATTCAAATCTAAGTACACAGACATTTGATTGTATTCATCGATTTCCAAGTGGTATCCCCCACCGATGCGCAAATTCGTCGGCAAGAAGTCGCTATTTCCACTTTCAGAATAGGCGATTTTCGCGCCCAAGTTTGTTAAAGCGATACCCGCAGACCAGGCCTGACGACGGCCGCCTTTGATGTTGGTGTAATCCCCTTGGTAATAGAATCCAAGGTCAGCTGCACCACTTTGACCCGGCTTGGTTTGAAGACCTTGTACTACTTGGCCCTGTGCGATATCCGAATAGATCCAGCGCAATGCCGTTCCCGCACTCCAATGATCGCTAAGTTTCAAAGCGTAGGCTACATCTAGGTAGAATTCGTATGGATTGAAGGTCCCCATCGAGTTTCCTTGCTCGTTGGTAAAGTTGATTTCCCCCAATGAGAAGTAGCGCAATGAGGCGCTGATTCCTTGACGATCGCTCAACGCTTTGGTGTAATTCACATAAGCTAGGTCGATATCTGGGACCAATTTCGACATCCAAGGCGTATACGACATCGCCATCGAAGCCTTCTTATTCTCCAAGAACGCAAGCTTCGCAGGGTTCCAAGCACTTGAATTACCATCCGGTGTACTAGCTACACCAACATCTCCCATTGCACCAGCTCTAGAGTCTGGACTTACTAAAAGAATAGGAACGGCGGTGGTTACAACGTTGTATTTCAAATTGCTCTGTGCCTTCACTTGCAAGGTAAAAGTCAATGCAAAAAATAGGAATGCGAGTTTCTTCATAGTGGAGTTAACGCTTGTCGCAGCGCAAGTTTAACGTATATATATGAGCTTTTCTTGTATTGCGGCAGATTTTCCGTCAACATTTCGGGTGAATTGGACCCTAATATGGTAAAAACCAGGACCTGGGCGTCCGCCTTCAATTTCCGACATTTTAAAGCTAGGCAACGAGGTCTCCGCCCCCATGAGGATTAGACTTTCCTCCTTGTGCCATAAAATTCGACCTTCGTTGTTGACCAAATCCATAATGAGTATTCCGCCTTCCCCACTCTCGTCGTGGCTCAGATTGAAGTTCACCTCATCGAGGAAGGGGTTTGGATAAGCGAGCAATTGGTTCAACACCGGCTTCTCTGAATCCACCACCACAAAGGCTATGCTGTCGTAGCCCCATTGATTGAGCACGTCCCAAGCGCGAAGCTCCAAGGTATGCTCGCCGTACTCGAGGTTGTAATATGGATAGGTGATCTTGCCGCGCGTGAAATCGTCAATGGCGCTCTGGTAATAGTCGTTAACGTTGACAGGTTGACCATCTAAGATGAGGCTTAAGTTGTGCCCAATTCCCAATCCAACTGCATTAATACCACTCTCATCGTACAAGAATCCGAGGGCTGTAGGATCGGGATCGCTAAAGCCACCCGACACGAAATTTGTATCATTAATATAAAGGCGCACCTCCGGTCCTTCGGTATCGGTGATCACTCCGTCAAAAACACCGCCGATCAGATGTTGGCGAGAAGCACCCCAGAAATCTCTTTCGAAATTCGTCGCATAGGCGCTAATCTTCGGTGGACCGACACTCAAATTGATATCCAAGGGCACACGGAATTCAAAGGTGAATGCTCCATTGACCACCGTCGCTTGTCCCTTGAATACTGCGTTGTTTTGGGTAGTGAAGTTGAAGGCGCCGCCTCGGTTGTCGTTGGCTTTGGTCTGTACGTTTTGGGCCTTGTCGTAGAATTGAAGCCAAACACGACCGTTGATGTTGGTGAGGATTTGACCGCTATCGTCGCGAATGCTTCCTTTGATTTGGACCCAATTCAATGCTTTAATCGTATCGCTAAATTGATCCCATTCGACGCCATTGATGGAATCGAATACCAATCCATCTTCGGGTCTTGCCAGCGGGAGAGCCGCATCTCCCAAGAGCGAGAATTTGATTTTATCGCCGCTGATGTTGTTGTTCTTTGTCTTGCGAATCGCATCTCCCAAGCGCGGCTGGTCGAGGAACAACATATTTCTGTTGAGCAACTCGTTGAGTTGGTAGGTACTGTTCGTGGCGAAAACGCTTCTTGTGGTCGAGAAAAGTGCGATGGCACCGCCGTTTGGATTTAGTTGGAGTTGTTCTGCTGCGCTTACTCGGTTTGGATCGTCGAACCTTGCAAATTCGCAGGTGATGGTGGTGAACACCGGCATGGTCGTTTGATTCTCCCAAGCGTTGATGTCCTCGAGTTGCAATATGCGCTCTGTGGCCCAGCCTACCTCGCCACCGTGGCCCACGTAGCTCACCAGTAGCGCCCCATTTTCTACCTCCCGGAAGAGTTTTTGACGTGCTTCAGGATAGCGTTGCGATCCGGGCATGCTTTCTTGCAAGAAAGCGTCCGCATAAATCTTGATATTGTTGAGTTCGGTACGGATGGTATCCAATTCTTTGGTTAATCGGTCCTGTACTACTTCAAACTCTTTTTCCCAACCGTCGTCCACATCATCGGCCACCCAAAGCGCGTTCATCCGCCATGGACCAAAGCGCTCAGTTGCCGTAAGGTAATGCTCAATTTTAGCCACCGCTTGTTCCGCCTGTTGAACAGTACGAACAGGGATTCTTCCTATACCAATATCTAGGTCATCTACAAACCAATTCACACTTTCACCAGCATCCAAATAACCGTAGTAATCATCAGTGATGTAGGAACTGTACAGGGAAAAACTTGCGTCTGTGTGGTACGTCGGAATGATGTTGGATTTTGGACCTGATAATTGGCCCTTATAATCATACGATGCGTCCCCAAAGAGGGTGAGGTATTGTAGTTTTTCGTAGTCATTATATAATCGGACTAAGAACTTTCGAATTGCCCCAATATCAGGGTTTCCGGTGTTCATTACATCATATATATACTCCAAGGAAACCACTTCGGCATCGATTCCGGTTGTTCGCTCTAAATCCGCTAAATCATGTGCGGCAATAAGCAGGGAATCTGGAGCGATGATGATGCTTTGAGCATTGCCAAGATTCGGGTAGGTGCCTGTTGGACTATTGCCTAAATCAACTACCTCATCCACCTCAAAATCGATGGACCCCACACCAAATTTGTAGGTGCGCAGTTTATCTTCATGTGAGTACCAACGTGCTTCATTAGACCCGGAAATGATTGGGGCAACCCTGCATGCGATGCGGTTGTTTTCTATTCCGAAAATGGCCAAATCTGCACTGGCCTCAGTGGTGAAATAAGAATAACTATCCGCCCCTCTTGGAGCGTTGACCATAAACTTGGTTGGGCTTTGTTTTTGAGAGGAAGTTTCCCAATCCACAACCATTTCATCCAACCACATAGCAGCGGCGTTATTTCCTGCCTTATCGTAGATAATTCGCAGACTTGAACTTTGGTCTGCGGTAAACGTGGCGGTAAGGATCTTTTCTTGCACAAAGTTGCTGACGCTGCCGGTCAATACTGCAGGGAAATTGATTTGGGCGGATTGATTGCCATATTCGACTCGAAGCTTGGTATTACCCGTACTCGCACGGGCTACAGCTCTGATTTGCACATTGATTTCTGTGGCTGGAATGGGAGTGTTGTCAGTGCTGCTCGAGCCGGCCGATCTTTCACGGAAATCGTAATCGCGCTGCGTGGTGAAATCGAACAATTCTCCCATCCATCGACGGCCCGTACCGACCAAATTATACATGGCGGTATCGTAGACCCAAGTAGCGCGCGCATTCAAGAATCGGGCATTAGAATCCATTGGTTCTTGCTCCAAGGGAATGGGCTGGTAAGCGGTATTTCCTCCGCTCACCAAGAAGTATTTCGCATCGGAATAGGCATTATCCGAATAATTCGAAACTTCGGTGGATGGACTGTAGGTAAGATCATAGCTCGTTGGGATGTAGAACCAGTAGATCGTATTGGCCGAAAGGTTGGTTTCATTTACATCATAAGGAATAGAGAAATCACCTGCCATGGGCTCGCTGGCGCTGTTCATTGGGAGGAGTGCTCCATCTAATCGGCAACGAATCTCCAATTCCTCTGTGGCATCGCCTGAGGACAGTATGCCTAAATCTATGATCTCGCTACCGGTTAATTTGTACATCCCGCTGTGTTGATCTTCAGCTCCGTTAGGGGCAGAAATTCGGTGGTTTAGCGTTTTGAATCGGACATATGTACCCTCAGCAAAGGACATCTGCGCCAGTACGAGTACCGGACTTAAGCACACATATAAGAGGAGTACAATTCTTTTCACTTCCACAAATCTACTACGCAATGCATAACAATAGCCGGATAAAAAGCGTTTAAACAGGAACGAAAAGCAAGTGCAAATCGTACTTTTTTTGCTTATACTTGTTGCTTGAAAACATAGGTTTATCAATGAACGCATTGAAATCGCGCATATTAACAGCGGCTATAGCACTGACCGCCAGCACCTTAAGCTTTGCTCAAGATGCACACTTCAGTCAATATTATGCCAATCCTATCTACCTAAATCCGGCATTTGCGGGTCTAGATAGATGTCCTACAGTACATAATAACTACAGAAATCAGTATCCAGAACTAGGGGTTTACCAAACTTATTCGGCTTCTTACGATCAGTATGTAGACAAACTTAACGGTGGAGTTGCCCTGATGGCCTTGCGCGATGATGCAGGTAATGGCGCTTTGAATTTGACCGAGGTAAGCGGTGTTTACAGCTACCATCTTGAAGTCAACCGTCACTTTACTTTATTAAGTGGATTCCAAGCAACGTTCCGTCAGCGTACTTTAGATTGGGGGGAGTTTACTTTCCCTGATATGATTGATCCGTTCTATGGCTTCGTATTGCCAACGAATGAGGTAGCTCCAGGTAACAACTTCAACAACCATTTGGACCTGAGCTTTGGTATGCTTGGCTTTACAGATCGTTGGTACATCGGTATCGTGGGTCACCACTTGACTGAACCCAACGAAGCTTTCCTGAGCCAAAGCCGTTTGCCATTGAAACTTACTGCGCACGCTGGTGCAAACATCCCATTAGGTCGTAAGCGCCTGCACAATAGCTTGCAGTCTTACATCGTTCCTAATATTGTGTACCAACAGCAAGGACCAGCTTCTCAATTGACTGCTGGTTTGAGTTTTGCTCGTGGACCAATTGCCGGAGGTTTGGCGCTTCGTCAAGGAAGCTTCAATCCAGATGCTGTGATTTTCATTTTGGGAATCACCCCTCCTGACCTCCCTTGGACTTTTGGTTATAGCTATGATTACACCATCAGCGATTTGACCAATACCCTAGGTGGTGCTCATGAAGTGAGCTTGGGTTACAAGTTCCCATGCCTCTCACGCAAAAGCAAACTAAAGCCACTAAAGTGTCCTAAATTCTGATAGATGAAACAACTAGATTACATGAATACCTTCATTAAGTTTTCCATTGCCACTGTAGCTGTAGCCTTGCTTGCAAGCTGCGCCGGTCCCGAATCTAATACAACTGGTTGGGCAATTAACAACAAAAAGAACGGTGGCTTCCAGGCAAACTTGGGCTACCAAGGCCAGAAAACTGGTCCAGGTCTCGTATTCATTGAAGGCGGAACCTTCATGATGGGCCAAGTTGAAGAGGATTACATAAAAGATTGGAATAACTCTCCTCGGAGAGTAACTGTAAGCTCATTTTATATGGATGAGAACGAGGTAACCAATCTAGATTACCGTGAGTATCTCTACTGGCTCCGTCGCGTATATGATTATGACTACTATCCAGAAATCTATAAGAGTGCGCTGCCAGATACCTTGGTATGGAGAGATAAACTGGCGTTTAACGATAATTACGTTGAAAACTATTTACGTCACCCCGCTTATAATTACTACCCGGTAGTGGGTGTAAGTTGGTTACAAGCTCAACGATATTGTTCTTGGAGAACGGACCGCGTAAATGAATCAATCCTTATCAAAGAGGGAATTTTGAAAGAGTCCATAGACCAAATGGATGCCGATCATTTTAATACTGAGGTATATCTATACAAAGAAGGGGAATATGTTGCACAAAACAACAAAGGTTTAAAAGATCTCAATCCAAATAGTATTTATGGTAAAGAAGGACGTCCAGCCAGAATTGAGGATGGAATACTACTTCCTAAGTACCGGCTACCTACAGAGGTAGAATGGGAATTTGCAGCATATGCAGACGGTGGACACAGAATCTACAATCGCATAGTTGATAAAAATAAGTATACCTGGAACGGAAATAGTGCACGCAATCCAGAAAAACAAGAAAGAGGTGATATGGTAGCCAATTTCAAGAGAGGTAGAGGTGATAATATGGGAACATCTGGCTGGCTTAATGATCAAGCAGATATCACTATGCAAGTACGCTTCTACCCTCCGAACGACTTCGGTTTGTATGACATGGCAGGAAACGTAGCGGAATGGGTTATGGATGTTTACCGTCCTGTATCTTCATACGATATTACTGATTTCAGAGGATACCGTGGAAATGAATTCAAGCACTTCGACGGTAACTACCAAGACATTGGTTCTTTGGAAGTTTTGCAAGATCCTCAAAAAGAAGTGCGTAATGGCGATACGGTGATCGTTCGTCTGCCAGGTCAATTGCCTACACGAAGTGTAACCGTAGATGAAACTGTGAAGCGCCGTAACTACAATAAAAGTGATTACCGCGATTACTTGGACGGCGATCACGAGAGTTCTCAAAACTACTTGAACCCGGTTCAGGAAGGTGATGCTCCAATGTACGACTACGGCAATAAGTCATTAATCGGAAATACGACTCGTGTGTACAAAGGCGGTAGCTGGAAAGATCGTGCCTATTGGTTGAGCCCAGGTACACGTCGTTTCTTGGCAGAAGATCAAAGCACGGACTACATAGGTTTCCGCTGTGCCATGGATCGCGTAGGATTCCAGAATTTAGATGAATCACGCAATAAGAGACCAGCTAAAGTGAAGCGTCACAACTTCAAGCGTTACAAAATGTAATCTTACTTTTAACAATATTAACCCTGCCCCTTCGGCAGGGTTTTTTTATATCCTAACTTTCGCTTATCCAATTAAATGCGATCATGACTCCATTCGAGGCCTTTCTTCAATGCAAAGCTGTATCTACCGATACTCGTAATATTGTTCCCGGTTCGGTGTTTTTTGCTCTAAAAGGTGAACGCTTCAACGGAAATGAATTTGCACTACAAGCCTTGGCGGAGGGAGCGTCCTATGCCGTCGTCGACGAGCCTATCGGAGACGACCACAGACTTCTGCAGGTAGATGATGTGCTTATAGCCATACAAAATTGTGCAAAGCAATACCGCAGGCATCTCGGCATCCCTATCATAGGGCTGACAGGCAGCAATGGAAAGACCACCAACAAGGAACTCTTTCATGCAGTACTTTCTACCCAATTCAAAGTCCACGCGACAAAAGGAAACTTCAATAACCATATAGGCGTGCCACTGACCTTGCTAGGTATTCCTGAAGGTGCCGAACTGGCCGTGGTAGAAATGGGTGCCAACCATCAAGGGGAAATCGCCCTACTCGCATCCATTTGCGAACCCGATCTGGGCTACATTACGAACTATGGCAAAGCACATATGGAAGGATTCGGTGGCGTAGAAGGCATCATTAAGGGCAAAAGCGAACTGTACGACTTTATCCGATCTCACAAAAATGCGTCCATACTATTAAACACTGACGACCCGATCCAAATGGAGAAGAGTCAAGGATGCCCTACCATCACCTTTGGTCAATACAGAGGCCAGTACCAATGGTTATCCAAATCTGAAGGAGAATTTGCAGGGCTTTGTTTCGAGCATGAGAATCGCGTTCATAAGATCAAGAGTCAACTCAGCGGATCTTTTAATGAAACGAATATTGCAGCAGCAGTAGCACTCGGCTTGCACTATGGTATTTCCGCAACCATCATCGTGAAAGCCATTGAATCTTATGTACCGTCGATGAACAGAGTCGAATGGAGGGAAACCGAACAAAACAAGGTCTTATTAGATGCGTACAACGCAAATCCTACGAGCATGTCTTTATCTGTGGAGAGCTTTGCGAAATGGCACCCTAAGGGCATTTTAATTCTTGGCGATATGTTTGAACTAGGAGCCGCAGCTGAACAAGAGCACGAAGCTATGGTACAATTGGTTCGTGATTCAGGCATGTCTGAAAGATGCATCCTTATAGGGGAGTTTTTCGGAGGAACTTCCTGGAACGGTGCACATTTTAGTACTGTGGCAGAATTGGCCGGGTATTGGAACGAAAAGGGCGCCCCAAAGGACGCCCATATCTTATTAAAAGGTTCACGAGGCATTGCTCTTGAGCAACTCCTTCCCTTGCTGTAATCAGCTGTTATTGATCAAGTCACGTGAGATGACGACGCGCTGAATCTCAGAGGTACCCTCATAGATTTGGGTAATCTTTGCATCGCGCATCAAACGCTCAACATGGTATTCTTTTACGAAACCATAGCCGCCATGCACCTGAACTGCTTCTGTGGTTACCCACATTGCTGCCTCTGATGCGGCCAATTTCGCCATAGCACTTTCCTTATCATAAGGCATGCCTTGGTCCTTCAACCATGCCGCTTTGTAAACCAACATACGGGCCTGCTCAATCTTCATCTCCATATCGGCCAACTTGAAAGCGATGGCCTGATGGTCATGAATAGGCTTGCCAAATGTTGTGCGCTCTTTTGAATACGCCAAGGCAAGATCTAATGCACCTTGAGCAATTCCCAAAGCCTGTGCAGCGATACCAATACGACCACCACTCAAAGTCTTCATGGCGAATTTGAATCCAAATCCATCTTCACCTATTCTGTTTTCTTTGGGCACCTTGACATCATTGAACAGCAGCGTGTGCGTATCTGAACCACGGATCCCAAGCTTATCTTCTTTCTTTCCAACCACGAAACCGTCCATACCTTTCTCAACGATTAAGACGTTGATACCACGGTGGCCCTTTTCACGATCGGTCTGTGCAATAACAAGCGCAATCTCACAGCTACCGCCGTTTGTGATCCAGTTTTTCGTACCGTTCAGTAAATAGTGATCGCCTTGGTCAAGGGCGGTTGTTTGCTGCGAAGTAGCATCTGAACCGGCTTCTGGCTCGCTCAAACAGAAGGCACCAATGATCTCGCCTGAAGCTAATCTCGTGAGGTATTTCTGCTTTTGCTCCTCAGTACCGAAGGTTTCTAGACCCCAGCATACTAAGCTATTGTTCACGCTCACGACCACAGAGGCCGAGGCATCTACCTTCGAAAACTCTTCCATGGCCAGTACATACGACAAGGTGTCCATACCTGAACCGCCGTAGTCCGGACTGACCATCATGCCCATAAAACCGAGCTCGCCCAGTTGTTTAATTTGTTGCGCAGGGAATTCCTGCTTTTCATCTCTTTCTATGACTCCTGGAAGCAATTCCGCTTGTGTAAAATCACGAGCTGCATCCCGAATCATCAAATGCTCCTCTGATAGGGTGAAGTTCATCGATTATTCTGATTAATATTGGGTTACGCAAATGTACAACGCAGGCTTCAATGTTTTAGGATTAATGAGCGGCACTTCCCTCGATGGAATGGATGCTGCTTTGGTAGGATTTTCGGGGTCCAATTCCTCTGATTGGAAACTCCTACAATCCCAGTTTTACCCCTACCCAAAAGACTTGCAGAAGTTGGCACGGCGAACCTATGAAAGTGATTGTGAAAGTCAAGAATTTTCCCAGGCTTTTGCGCATTGGACTGCCCAATGTGTTTTAGATTTTCAAACCAACTACCCGAACGAACACATCGACCTGCTGAGTAGCCACGGTCAGACCATTTTTCACCAACCCGAGCGCAAATACACGCACCAAGCTGGATGCTTACCAAGCATCGCAAAATCCACGGGCATTCCGCTCGTGACAGATTTTAGGCAGCAAGATGTGTTGCTGGGTGGCCAGGGCGCGCCCTTAGTGCCTTTCGGAGACCATAAGCTATTCGGGAACTATGAGGCCTGTCTCAATTTGGGGGGATTTGCGAATATCTCTGTTGGTCAACCTGCGTTAGATGCTGGCGTTGAAAGGGCCTTCGATCTTTGTCCGGTGAATGCTGTTTTGAATGAATTGGCGGGAGAGCTCGGATTAGCGTATGATGCCGATGGCGCCGTGGCACGAACGGGTGAAATTCATAAAGAAAAACTTGAGCAGCTGGTCCAATGCCTAGGTCAGGCCCCGGCGAGTCTAGGTTATGAGTGGATGCAAAAGAAGGTGCTCCCCATCCTTACGGGAATAAAAATCGCCGATGCGATGGCTACTTATGTTGAAGGTATTGCAAGACATATGGCAAGTATAATTAGCTCTAAAAAGACATTAGTCACCGGAGGTGGAGCCAAAAACGGCTACCTCATCGAGCGCATGACCCACTATGGAATACACGCAATACTACCTGAACCTGCCCTCATAGACTTTAAAGAAGCTATCATCTTCGCGCTGCTCGGCATGGAACGGTTCCATGGACGAATCAATGTTTTAGGCCATACTACGGGCAGTGGGAAAGCACATAGCTCAGGGGTCATTTTCTATCCTTGAAACGCTATCTTTAAGCTCCCTTAAACAGAGCACACATGAAAGAGCAACTGCGCGCTTTTGAAGAGCGCCCCGCAGAGATTGTATTCCACTGGCACGATTCTGAAACTGAAGCTAAAGGCTGGGTTGTAATTAACAGCCTACGCGGCGGTGCCGCTGGCGGCGGAACCCGCATGAGACCTGGACTCACAGAAGGTGAGGTTCTATCACTAGCCAAGACCATGGAAATCAAGTTTACCATCGCAGGACCGGCTATTGGAGGTGCTAAGAGTGGTATTGACTTCGACCCGAATGACCCTAGAAAACAGGGCGTATTAGAACGCTGGTACAAGGCAGTGTATCCTCTCTTGAAAAACTATTACGGAACAGGGGGTGACCTCAACGTCGATCAAAAGACGGAAGTTATTCCTATCACAAGTGAATTAGGCATTTTGCATCCGCAAGAGGGTGTACTCAATGGACATTACCAGCCAGGAGATTTTGCCAAGGCTAAAAAGATTAAGCAGCTCCAAGACGGTGTAAGCTTAACCGTAGATAGCCCAAATCTCACTCCAAGCTCAGAAGGCACCTTTAAGGTTGGCGACCTCATTACCGGTTATGGATCTGCAGTTAGCGTAAAACACTTCTATGATATCTGGGGCGGTAATGTTCAAGAAAAACGAGTAATCATACAAGGATGGGGCAACGTCGCCTCAGGTGCGGCTTATTATCTGAGTCAAATGGGCGCTAAAATTGTCGGCATCATCGATAAGGTGGGTGGCTTGATAAAGCCGGAAGGATTTTCTTTCGAGGAAATCCAAACCTTGTTTAACGAGAAGAACGGCAATGCTTTGAAGTCGCCGAACATGATGAGCTTCGAACAGGTGAACAAACAGATTTGGTCCATGGGTGCAGAAGTGTTCATCCCAGCGGCGGCCTCAAGATTAGTGAATAGAATGCAACTCGCTCAGATGTTGGACAATGGATTAGAAGTGATTTCTTCGGGTGCAAACGTTCCGTTTGCAGATGAGGAAATTTTTTATGGCCCAATTGCCGAACTCGCCGACCAAAAATGTGCAGTCATTCCTGATTTCATCTCTAATTGTGGAATGGCAAGAGTTTTTGGATATTTAATGCAAGAAGGTGCCGTTGTTAATGATGAGGACATTTTCGCCGATGTTTCTGAAACAATAAATTCGGCACTACTTGACGTCAAAGCTATTGATAACCAAAAAACAGGCATTACATTTAAGGCTTATTCAAACGCCCTTAAACTGCTGATTTAATTATGGTATACACATTAATGCTGGTAGTTTTCGTTCTTGGCTATGCGGCAATTGCTCTCGAGCACCAATTAAAAATAGATAAAGCGGCTGCGGCCCTAGTGACCGGTGTGATCACTTGGACCTTGTACATCATGACCGCACATGATGCCCACCATGTGGAAGAGTACCTGCTTCATCACCTCAGTGAAATCTCCTCCATCCTCTTCTTTTTGATTGGGGCGATGACCATAGTAGAATTGGTCGATGCACACGAAGGCTTTTCTGTGATTACTGATAAGATCAAGACCACGAACAAGGTTAAACTCATGTGGATTATTGGTGTGTTAAGCTTCTTCTTCTCAGCGGCATTGGATAACCTAACCACCTCTATCGTTATGGTGAGCTTGCTGCGCAAGTTGATTGAAGACCAAAAGGAGCGCTGGTTCTTTGCCGGTATGGTAGTCGTAGCTGCCAACGCGGGGGGTGCTTGGTCGCCCATCGGAGACGTGACCACGACCATGTTGTGGATCAAAGGCCAGATTACGGCGGCCGGAATTATCAAGGTTTTGATTATACCGTCTATTTTCACATTACTGGCTCCATTGGCTATTCTATCCTTCCGAATGAAAGGGAACGTAACGCGCCCAGTTCGAGTAGAAAGTGCCGATCATTACACTGATCCGACTACTCCTTTCGAAAGAAATTTCGTGTTCTTTGCTGGTGTTGCAGGATTGATTTTTGTTCCAATTTTCAAGACCGTGACTCACCTACCTCCCTTTATGGGTATGATGTTTTCCTTAGGTGTCTTATGGCTAATCACAGATATTATTCACCGAAGAAAACCGAGTGAGGTACGTCATGAACTTAGTGTCTTGGGAGTAATTCGAAAAATCGATACACCATCAGTACTTTTCTTCCTTGGTATCCTATTGGCCGTAGCCTCATTGCAAAGCATGGGGCAGCTGGGAGATTTAGCGATTGCTCTGGATAACTCTATTGGCACAAACACAGAAGGCGGCGTATATGCTGTGAGCATCATTATTGGTTTGCTTTCTTCCATTGTAGATAATGTGCCGCTGGTTGCCGCTGCGATGGGTATGTATGAGGTTACCACTACTGGTCTATTCATGATAGACGGCGTATTCTGGGAGTTCTTAGCCTATTGTGCTGGAACAGGTGGTTCTGCGCTGATCATTGGTTCAGCAGCGGGTGTCGCCGTTATGGGACTAGAAAAAATACCATTTGGTTGGTATTTAAAGAATATTTCACTGCTTGCACTCGTTGGATACTTTGCAGGGGCGGCAGTATATATAATTGAACGCACACTCTTCTAGAGTCGTTCGAACTTGTTGATATCTCCAAAGCCCTCGTCTAACGGGGGCTTTCTTTTTGCGGATATTTGAGTAAATGACAGAATAAAAATGAACCCACTTTTCCTTCAAATTCAGGCCGGCGGCGAAGCCGTTTTAACCGAAGAACCTACTGAAAAAACGATGTCTATTCTTGAACTGATGGCCTCAGGGGGCATCGGCGGAATCTTAATCATGGCGTTCTTAGGAATACTGAGTATCATGGCCGTGTATATTTTCTTGGAGCGATTTGGTGCCATTCGCAATGCGAATAAAGTGGATCCGAACTTCATGAACAACATCAAAGACATGGTGATGGACGGTAAGCTTGAAAGTGCACAGGCCTTGTGTACCGAGGAAAGCACACCGGTAGCACGCATGATTGAGAAAGGAATTAGCCGTATCGGAAAACCACTAGGTGATATCACACAAGCCATTGAGAACCAAGGTAAGCTTGAAGTCACGCGCTTGGAGAAAGGGCTTCCCATGTTGGCGACTATTTCTGGAGGCGCACCGATGATTGGGTTCTTGGGAACCGTGATTGGGATGATCTTAACCTTTAAAGAAATGGCGAACGCAGGAGGTCAGATAAAACTCGACATGATGGCCGAGGGTATCTATACGGCAATGACAACTACAGTTGCCGGTTTGTTAGTCGGAATCATAGCCTATTTTGGGTACAACTTCTTAGTGACTCGTGTGGATCGCGTGGTATATAAACTTGAGGACAGTGCGATGGCCTTCTTGGACTTGTTGCACGAACCAGCATAATAGGGACTCATTATGAATTTAAGATCAAGAAGTAAGGTAAGTGCCGAGGTCAATATGTCGTCAATGACAGATTTGGTCTTCCTGCTACTCATATTCTTCATCTTGGCCTCTACCCTAGTCACTTCGAGCGCGTTGGATATCATCTTGCCAAAAAGTGGTGCACAGACGGTCAAGAAAAAGAACATTACACTCACTGTGAATGAAGACCTTGAGTTCGACCTCAATGGGACCATCATTAGTTATGACCAAGTAGAGTCTCGACTAAAAGCAGCTGCATCTCAGTTAACTTCAGATGAAGAGCCCGTAATTGTACTTCGCGCTGACCAAAGCATCCCTACAGGAGAAACGGTACGGATTTTGGATATAGGATACCGGAACAACATGAGAATGATCATCGCAACTGATCCGAACTAATGGCATTTAACGAGAATACCAACCGAAATAAGGCACGCATAGGAACCATAGTGTTCCATGCCTTACTAATGCTATGGTTTGCATTCTATGGGCTCACCTACCAGGATCCGCCCCCAGAAGAAGGAATTGCCATCAACTTTGGTTATCAAGACGACGGGGCTGGAAATAGTTCTCAAGCTGCTCCCGTTACTCCACCACCACCAGCCCCAGCGGACCCCGTTGAGGCACCACAGGTACAGGAAGAGGTCGTTACTCAGGATATTGATGACGCACCGGTGATCACCGAGCCCACTGAGGAAACTGCTACCCAAACAAAACCGGATCCGGCACAAAAACCGCAGGAGCCTGTTCAAGAGCAAACTACTCCAGATCCTGAACCAGATCCTCAACCCACAGTGGAGGAATTAGAGCGTCAACGCAAACAAGATCGACTGAATCGAATGTTCAACACTCAGAATCAAGGCAATGGCCAAGGTGAAGGCGTTACCAAAGGTGGCGGTGACCAAGGGGATCCAAATGGAAATCCTTTGAGCCCTAATCGCACCGGAAATGGTCTTGGTAATTCTGGTGACTATTATTTAAATGGACGAGAATTACGTACTAAAATCACACCTAAAAACGACTGTAATAAAGAAGGCACAATTGTAGTTACAATACGTGTTAACTCCGAGGGACGAGTGGTTTCAGCACAAGGTGGAGGGAACATACCAAATGGCCCAAAATCTGAATACACAAATACCTGCTTGATTCCTATAGCTGAAGCAGCCGCAAAAAAAACCACATGGGATCCAAAATCTGGTGCCGATTTGCAGGTAGGATATATTGTCTACGTTTTTGAAATACAATGACCTACGACGAAGCTGTACAATGGCTGTATAGCGCAGTGCCCAATTTTCAGCGCGACGGCGGAAGCAAGAATTACAAGATTGGTCTTGAAAGCCCACAGGAATTGTGGTCTTACTTGGACTTTCCTGCGACTAACATCCCCACTATTCATGTTGCCGGCACTAATGGGAAAGGATCAACGGTGCATTTGATGGCCTCTGGAATGCGTGAAATGGGATTGCGCGTGGGTGTTTTCTCCTCGCCACATTTGTTTGATTTTCGAGAGCGTGCAAAAATTGGCACCATAAAGGTTCCTGAATCCTTCGTCGTAGAATTTGTCACGAAGCACCAAGACTTTTTTACTAAAGGTGGTTATAGCTTTTTTGAGCTAACCCTGATGCTTGCACTATTGTGGTTCGAGTACGAAAATGTGGATTGGATTATTTTAGAAACAGGTATGGGTGGAAGATTGGATGCCACCAACATTTGTAGACCTGAACTCACTTTAATCACCAATATCGGCCTAGACCACGAACAGTGGCTAGGTACTACTAGAGCTGCCATAGCAGCCGAAAAAGCGGGGATTATCAAACCTGGTATACCCGCCGTTGTGGTTCAAAAAGATTCCGAAACCCAAGCTGTCTTTGAGCAAATAGCTCATGACCAAAAGGCACCATTATTCTGGGCATCTACTTTTGAGTTTAAGAGCGACTTGCGAGGGGATTACCAAAAAAACAATATTAATGGTGCGGCGACAGCCTTAGGCCTACTCTTCCCGGAATACCTCGAACTTTGGTCTTTAGGTTTTACTCGCGTGGGCGTAAATACCGGACTTCAAGGCCGGTGGATGATTATTGATGATCTGCCTAAAACCGTTTGTGACACGGGCCACAACGCCCACGCATTTGCCGAACTTGTCCCGCAAGCACAACGGGAAAGTGAAGGCACTATCCATTGGATATTGGGAAGTGCAGGTGATAAGGACTTTAAAAAGGTCTTAGAATTATTACCCATAGAAGGATCCAAGTTTTATTGGACAGGCAGTACCAGTCCCCGAACAGCGGTCCCGGGAGCATTGGGCGAGCTCGCAGCCAGCATGGGTAGGTATGGAAACCACTTTGCTTCGGTACAAGAGGCGTGGGATGAGGCAAAAACCAACGCATCACCAAAGGATCTTATCTTTATTGGCGGCAGTACATTTGTCGTCGCAGACTTAGTATTATGAAAAACCTTTTTGTAGCTCTTATGGCATTAACCGCCTTGCAGGTGCAAGGTCAAGTAGAAGAATTGAATCAACGTACTCAACTATTTATTAGTGAAGTAGAGGACAGATTCAAGGTGAAATCCATCAACGGGAGCGAACCAGATTATGGGGTATTACCGGAAACCGAATTCGTACAGCACGAATATTACCAGCTCAAACAATTGGAGAAAGAGGTAAATGAATTGGGTAATAAAGTCAAGCCCACCTACCACCTGAGCACTTTTGCTTATGAGGATGAAGATGAAATCCTGTATGCGCTTAAGTTCTGGTTCAAAACGTTTATCGGTGATAATCGTGTGACCCCTGGCCGTGATTACCGCAGTGTGGACCACGTGGATCCAGCAATCATCATCATTGAGAAAAACTACATTTCCATCCTTACCATGAGCTGCTATGCCACTGATATTGAAGAATTCCGTCAATGGCGCAGTGATATGCTTGGGGTGTTCGGCGGTCCAAATTCCATGGTCATTGAAATAGGTTGTGACGGCCCAATCGAGTGGACTAAAAACGCACCGGATCCTAAGGACATGAAGTGGCGCCGTTAATCGCGCATGAGCAATGCCTCCTGTAAGTCCTCGAGATTCATACAACGCTTCTCTTTTAAATCCATAATCGTCAAGGCTATACCAAGCACCTGATGACGTCCTCTGATGCTGATGCGTGATGCTGCACAATGGGCCACCAACCACTGATACATATCTTGAGGCACTAGTCCTAAAAGCAAAATCTCTTCTTCAGAAAGTTGCGCGTTTTGCTTGCCTTGCCTGTTCATTTGAATGTACCAAGCCTGATGAACCCTTCTCTTTATCTGAGCGCTGGTCTCCGATGCTGCCAAATCTTGCTTCGGCGCAGAAATAGGTAGGCATATATCAAAGCGGTCGCGCAGGGCTGCTTGAAAACGCTGGCGGTGATTTTCTAGGGCAATAGGTGTGCACTTACAGGGTGTCGGGCTATTGAAATACCCACAAGGACAGGGATTTGCGGCCGCTACACATTGAAAAGTGTACGAATCCATTGGTTTTAATAGTGCCGCACGAAACCGCTCTTTGTGTTTAAGCAATTCATCGACTATAAGTACTCCTCCCAAACTCTTAATCAAAGTGGGAACCTGCTGCGATTTGGCGGGTACGGCATGGGCGGGTACGTCGGATAAATCGTTGGCTCCAGTGGTAAAAGCATCGATGGTATGTTCCATGAGTTCTGGGGCACAGCCAAATATGGAGGTCAAAGACTGCTCCAATCGCACGGACTCGCACGGACGCATAACCTTTCTTTTACCAAGAGCCTCGCTTAAGCTCTTTACCAAGGCCGATGTACGAATATTAGGCGGAGGCAATATCGTGTGGATTCGCTCCAATAACATGGTTTTTCCCAATCCCGGCGAACCCTCCGCCCAAAGATGATGACCTCCGGCCGCAGCTATCTCCAACGCCCGTTTGAGCAATTCTTGGCCTTCTACTTGGGAAAAGCACAACTCTTGTAGTTCTTGGATTTGACGATGCTCGCAGACTAATGGCATCTGTTGCCAATCCTCGGCCTGCAGTACATCTATAGCATCTTGAAGATGGGCAGCTCTTCCGATACGAAATCCCCTAGGTAAGGGTGCCGTAAAAGAGAACTCTGCATCAAATTGTAGGATAATTCCTTTTTTGCCGAGTGCGATGGCCCGGGCGACAGCATTGTACGGATCCTTTGCCTTGAGGACGGTGCCGTCCAATCCCAAATTGCCCACAATGAGGTATTGGTCGAGGTCCGGAAGGCGGAGCTGGTCAGAGGCGGCGAGAATGCCTAAGGCGATGGCCAAGTCGAGTTCGTATTGACGAATGGAAACTGGGGATTCCTCACACTGAATGGTGATGCGCTGGCCGGGCCATCGCCAGCCATTGGAGCGCAGTGCGGTATAGACCCTATTCCGGATCTCGTTTCCAGGGCGCGCGGGGATGCCGAGTAGGTGGAACTTAATGCCACGGGAAATATTGATTTGGAGTTGAAGCGTGGCAACGCCAAGGGTGTGGGCGTGGCACGAATAGGTAGTGATGAGCATGGTCGTTGGGTTTCCTAATAAATTGGACCCTCATCCTCAGACTTCCAAAAAGTGTGGAAAAGTAAAAGTTATTCGCCCTGCTTGTTGGCGAGCTGCCCGCAAGCGGCATCGATGTCTTGACCGCGGGAATGGCGCACGGTGGCTACAATACGGCGCTCTTCTAGGATGCGCTTGTACATGTCCACGGCCTCTTGCGACGCCTGCGTGTACGGCCCATTGTCGATGGGATTGTACTGAATGATGTTCACCTTTGCCGGTATGGCGCCGCAGAACTTTGCGAGTGCGATGGCATCGGCCTCCTCGTCGTTGATCCCACGCCAAATCACGTATTCGAAGGTAACCCCGCGACCCGTATTGGCGTACCAATACTGCAGACTCTCGCGCAAATCAGCTAGAGTGGTGCTCTTGTGTGCGAGCGGCATAAGTTTGGCGCGCTTTTCTTCGATGGCGCTATGCAAGGAAATAGCGAGACCAAATCTGACCTGATCGTCCGCCATTTTTTTGATGAGCTTAGGAACGCCGATGGTGCTGAGCGTGATGCGCTTTGGCGACATGCCCAATCCTTTAGGATCCGTAATCTTATCAATAGCCCGTAGGACGTTATTATAGTTCAATAACGGCTCCCCCATTCCCATAAAAACAATATTCGTCAACGGGCGGTCAAAATATTCCTTGCCCTGTTGATCGATGACGACGACTTGGTCGTAAATCTCATCCGGGGTGAGGTTTCGCATGCGTTTGAGGCTCGCGGTCGCACAGAAGGTACAATCGAGGCTACACCCTACTTGGGAACTGACACAAGCGGTAATGCGCTTTTCCGTTGGGATGAGTACAGATTCTACCATGGCCCCATCGTGCAGTTTCACCGCATTTTTGATGGTACCATCTTTCGAACGCTGCATGAGATCGACCTCCAAGAGGTTGAAATAGAAATGTGCTTCGAGCAGAGCACGGGTGGATTTGCTGAGGTTGGTCATCTCGTCAAACGACGAAGAGCTCTTTTGCCAAAGCCACTGATAGACTTGCTTGGCGCGAAAGGCTTTTTCGCCATTGGCCTCGAAGAATTGGACCATTTGATCCTGAGATAAGCTACGTATGTCCCTTTTGGCAGTTTCCATGCGGCAAAGATAGCGAAGCCTTAAGGCATATCGCGCTCTACGAGGTAGCCCATTTTACCCATCTGATAATCGCGCATGGCCTCCATGATTTCCGTTTGGCTGTTCATTACGAAGGGACCATAGGTTTCCAATTTCTCTTGAATAGGCGCCGCACTCACAAAAAGAAGTTTGCTCGGCGAAGAAGGAATAAGGGTATGATTCCCTGGGACCAATTCATATAAGAAGTGCTCCTCGACCATTCCGTAACCTTCTAATCTGCCACCGCCACTGAGCAAGTACAACAATCCATGTTCGCCTTCCTTCACCTCAAAGGTTATTGCCTCATCCGCCGCTGCCGTTCCGTGCACACTTGAGATGGGATAGGCGCTCTGAAGCGGCCCCATAGGTCCACCGGCAATGGGAGTTCCGGCCGAGATGCGCAGGTCTTGATGACCGATCACTTCGGGCATTTCGTCTTTTTGCAACGGAATATATTTGGGTTCCATGCCCTTGGCACGTTTGGGCAGGTTGATCCAAATCTGTACGATTTCCTGCATCCCACCTTCCTCGCAAAGCTTGGCTGGTGGACGTTCGGAGTGAATAATGCCCATACCTACATCCATCCATTGTACGCCACCGTCGTCGACCACACTGTTGTTGCCCCGACTATCTCTGTGGTGCACCCCGCCTTCCCACATGAAGGTCACGGGCGTGAACCCGCGGTGCGGATGCGGCCCTACCCCCGCATTCCAGCGATCCGTACCTGGCTCCACAAAATTTGCGTGGTGGTGGATCAGCAAAAAGGGATCGATTTGTTCGACCTGTTGTGTAGGCAAAGGTTGCTTGAGAGGGTGATCTCCCATCATTACGTCGTAGGCTTGAATGGCTCTTTTGACAGACATATTATGCGTTTAAAATAATTGGGACCAATTCTTCCAAATGCGCAATCTCAAAAGTCAATTTCTCGCGGTGCGGCACCTTCTTAGGGTTATAGTAGACCTGGTCAATGCCCTGTTCCCTTGCCCCAACGCAATCCGCGATGAGGTTGTCGCCTATCATCAAACTCTCCTTGCGCTCGGCACCAGTGAGTTGAAGGGCCTGTCGAAAAATTTTGGCATCCGGCTTGTTTACCCCCACTTGGTCACTGCAGAGCAACAAATCAAAAAGCGGTTCGAGCCCACTTTCGGCAAATTTGATGTTTTGACTTTCTTGAAAACCATTGGTTATGACATGTAGAACACAGCCTGCTGCTTTTAGTTCTTGCAGCACCTCAGCGGCACTTTCAATCAAGTGATTTTGATAGGGCGTCTCCTTAATGTAGCGAAGTTCCATCTCCCATGCCACATCCTTAGCACTCACCCCAAAATGCTCGAAAGTTTCGCGAAATCTAGTGTCACGAAGGGTTTGCTTATCAATAGCCCCGGCGCGGTACAAATCCCATTTCAGGTCATTGATGGTGATGTATTTATTGAAGAACATTTCGAAACTTGGCAACCCTAAACCCGGCAATCCCAAATCTGCATAGAGGTTGCGCAGGGACATTTCAGAGTTTTTCTCAAAGTCCCAAAGGGTATGATCCCAATCAAAGAAGAGGTGTTTGTATTTCAAGAACGTGTGGTTTTGGGTTTGCGCCAACGCAGGTACCAAGGCAGGTTATTCTCCACGTGTAAATAAAAGGGTTGATCAATGGCGCCAAAGCCGCTGTAGAAGCGCGCCAATCCAGGAATGCTGCTTCCTTCAAAATCTAATATATGATCGGAGCCTGCGTGCAGCTGAATCATTTGATCGATGAGCAAGGTTGGCGCGCCACATTCCTTGCCGTAGCTCGAGCTGGCGTTGAGTAAGAGTGTGGAACGACCTTGGAATTGGACCCAAATCTGCCCAGCAACTAGAGTATTTCCCTCGTCATATACGGCCAAGAGGACGCCTCTTTTCTGGTATAGGCAAAAGTCAAGCACCTTGGCCAAACTATCGATGTTTTCTGCGGTAATGCCGGTCTTCTCCTGGGTATTCTGCTTCCACAAACGCACGATATCTTGAGTCGTGGCCCATTGCGCTGATTCTAAATTGCTTTTCTGCGCTTTTTTTAAGTTGCGCTTGGTCTGCGCACTATATCCGGCTGCCAATTCCTCATAAGATGCCTTGGTGGACAACACAAAGTTCGAATTCTTCTGACCGGTCCAATGGGACGGCAAGGTCACTCCCGGCGATATGAAGAATTCCCCATAGGAAAAATGTGTCATAGCTTCTTCCATCAACGCTTCTACCCACTGTGCGGACAATGGAATGGTGGAATACGGGCCTACAGCCTGTGTCCCATAAGGACGCGTGGTAAATGAGATGCCGTTTTTCTCACGCGGGAATAGAGGAAATATTACCTCATAATCGCCATAAATCAGCGCATCCCAAGTTGGCGCTACCCAGTTCAAGTACCAGCTAAAACCATAAGGTTGCGGATGTGCCGTGGCGGCTACACATCGATCCCAACGCTCGAAATCGATCTCTGCATGTGGGATGTACTTAAGATTTAGCCGCATCAATAAAAGATTTATATACCTCAGCCCAGCCCTTCCATTGGGGCTCAAATTCACTAAAGGTGCGGTTGTGCCACACCGAAATTAACGTGCCGCCAACGGCTTTTACCACAGGTACCCATTGCTTCATCGCTGCCAAGGCTTCCTCTGCATCAACATTCAAATAGCTATCCCCATAATAGGTCACGTCCATGAAGACGAAAGGATGAAGGTTGAGCGGCAACTCCATCTCGAGTTCGACATCGTAAAAGGTATAGGCCGAGGCAATGCTCGCACGAAATCCGGGCAATTCGGTATACCCCATACTGTGCTCGTCTTTTATGCCCAATTCTATCAAATTTCTAAATGTATGCGGTGTACGCATACGCAAGTAATGTTGTCGGCTTTGCTCTATTGGTCGGCGCACAACATCCTGTAACATCTTTCGCTCCTTACCCACAGCATCTAAATCACTATTCGAAGCATAACTTGGATGAATGCCCAGCATGGCCCAATCTGCAATCTCCCTCAAGGTAAAAGCCGCATCCGTACTGTACGGACTCACATTGCGGTCTTTAGAACCAAACTCAGCAAAGAGCATGAAGTACAAGGCCTTTACACCCGCGCTCCTGTTCCAGTTACGCTGTTTCCTAAAAGTATCATAGGGATCCCGACGCCAATTCCACAATGCCCCCATACGCATGCGCAATAACTTAAAATCAAAGGCGGCCACATCCTTAGCTACGGCACCCAAAGTGCGCAAAGCACCCTTCCCTTTGAACGCAAAAAGATTATCGATATCAACGGTCGTCAAGTATCGGTATCGATGGCTCAAATCGAAAGACTCCCCAAACCAACGTTTACCCAAGGCCAGCGCCCACTCATTGACGACAGGGCGTCCCAAGAAATCATTCTTAAAAGCGAAACTTTCCTTGGCTGGAAAGCGTCCGTGCACATCCGCAATAAACGGAAGGTATTCCTCATATCGCGATACCAAGAAAAAGGTAGCCGCAATAGGATCAAAGGGCAAATCCCCTTGCTGGCGTTGACATACGGTAGGAATCCCTTCCCATTGTCCCGGATAGAGCTCTTGCTCCACGATATCTTGTTCCCAAATAAGCTTATGCGGAAGGATCTGAAAGACCCCTTCCATCGGGGTAGCACTATAGTTAATCTTAAACCCCTCGGCTTGTTCAAAAGCGCCCCCTTCTTTGTATACCGAATACGACACGCCCATAGCCTTGCCAAGCAAAACCTTGGTCGCCCACCTAAACCGCGGGCTATCCTGCGTCGTATATATCGCTATTACGGCATCCATTGTCCTCCATTAACGTGTAGGGTTTGACCCGTGGTATATTCACTGCCCAGCAAATAACTGATGGCTTCCACAATCTGTTCGGGACGACCAAAAGCGTCCATAGGGATGGTCGTTTTAATTTGGGCCAACAACTCCTCCGGTACATCGTGCAACATGCCCGCGTTCATATATCCATAAGCTATGGTGTTGGCTGTGATACCTTTCTGGGCCAAGTCGATGGCCACACCGCGCATATATCCTTCTACAGCACTCTTCGAGGCCGTATAGGCACTGGTACCAAAAGAAGGCTTGTGCGCCACCACACTACTGATGGAAATCACTCGCCCGCTCCCCTTGGCACGCATTTGAACCAAGGCTTGCTGGGTACAACGTACGGCACTCAAAAAATTAATATCCATCAAACGCGACATCTCTGCAGCATCGAGCTTCCAAGAGGCAGCGGCATGGGCAATACCGGCATTATTAATGAGCACATCACAACCGCCGTGCTGCTCCACCCAAGTAAAAAGTGCTCTTACCTCTTCATCAGAGGTCAAGTCCGCTCCGAAGCACTGGGCTTCGATACCCTCGCGCTCGCAATGCTCGCGCAACGAATCCACTGCTCTTGTGGTCAACAATAATTGGTAGCCAAGCTTGGCTAGTTCCGGCAGCATGGCCTTCGCCATACCCCCTCCTGCTCCGGTAAGGACTAAATTTTTCATGCGCCTTCCGGGGTATACATGGTCACCCCGTTTGTTCTATATTCTTCTAAAAGTACCGATTTAAACAGAGATGCATCCACCAATAAACTTGGCGCCTCGCCAATCTGAACGTGCTTCAAGGCACCTTTGGCTTCCAAAAGCGGAATAAGTCCATCACATTTGCGCTGAGCACTGACCGCCGGATTATGCAACTTCGTCACCACATTCACCTTACGCCCTCCAACCAATTCCACAGGGAAGGTCCTGCTCTCTGGCAAATACACGGGGAACGAAAAATCCTTCCAGCCGATGGCATCTTCCACTGCATGCAAGCTCGTACCGCTATTGATCAGCGTGGTGCCGATGTACAACAACTGCCCGCCCGAAGCCAGGTGCTTGGCCCACGGACTTTGAGGCCCATAGGGAGTCCCGTCGGTGTGATGACCGGTGGTATACCACTGTGCCTTTGGCCCTTTCACAGCTACGGGTTCGAGCGGATGTGCCGATCTTGCATCGGCCACTTCGCATCGGAAATATTCGGTTATAGCGCCCATCTTGCTCGGGGTTTCTACCACGCTAAAGGTGGTTTGAGGGTGCTCCGCCTGCAAGGTAATTACCGGGCTTGAAGGCATCAACAAATGCGCTTCCGATCCCACAAGCTCCAACAAGGCTGCAACCACAGTGGCGGGACCACCTTCCACATATCCAATGGAGCTCATGGCGCTGTGCACTAACAAATCTTTACCCGGCACCACACCAGCAGCTTTAAGGCTTTCCACTAATGAAGCTTTAGTCCACACATCTCCCGCAGCTTTACGGGCTTCCAAGGCCTTGCGAACCTTGTCCTTTTTCCGGTTTCTGTTCCATTGCAGCAGCGGCTGAGGAACCAGTGATCGAAGTATATCTTTAGCGCTCATGCTTTGCATTCCATTCATTTAGTAAAGTATCCACCAGGTATTTGGTGGCCCAATTCGGCAATCCAAAACTCTCATACCTTCCCCACATCGGGAAAGAACCCGGCAGCGCTCCGGCCACGTCCATCGACGCACGTGCCCCGCTGGTCGCGACGACTGAAAGTAGTGTATTCATTTTATCTCGTACCTCCAAAGCCCACGGCTCACCAATCTTATGCCACAAGATGGCTAATTGTGCTCCTCCTGTGGGAATAAAGGCTTCCGAGCCTTGCCACTTGGCATTATAACGACCGTGTAGGATCCCATGGGCAAGGAATCGCTTGGCAAGGACCTCAGCGCCACCTAAGGCCGCATCTACATAACGTTGTTCTCCCAACCGTTGACCAGCATCAAAGAGGCCGTCGAGGGTATAGGCGATGGTATGAATGATGGGTCGATCGTTTTTGTGCAAGGTGTTATCACAATTTGCCAACCAATAGCGCTCGTTTTGTTGTGTCAAGACCCACTCCAAATGGCGGTGACTATGGGCTTCCCATACATCACGGCAATGGGGAAATTCAGGCAACCAGTCCAAAATGGGTGTAACGACATAAGTACCGTACACCCGAACGGCGCCCATAAAATCATTGGTGGAAAACTGCCCTTGATCGTCTAGCTGGTCCCAGATCCAATCAATGGCGCGTTTGGCAGCCTCCGCATACGCTCGATCTCCTGTCGCAAGGTACAGCGGCAATAGCCCGCGCAAGATTTGTCCGGTATTAAATACGACTGAAGGGCGCTTTTGATGCACATACCCTCCTGGCCAACCACCATCTTCGTGTTGGATGCTCAGTAGCCATTGCCCTGCTTCCTCAGCTGCGGCACGAGCCTCACTGGCCCAAGGAAAATTTGATTCCGTACTGTAGCGCAGCAGCGTATCGATAATATACCCTGTGGTCTCGGGATAGGCAGAGGTCCAACCGCTGTGGTGGTAATAGGTACCCGATCCGCGATCCGACCCTCTGTTGATGCTGTGGATGAGCCAACGCGTACCGTGGTGCATGGACCGCTCCTTATCCGTATCGCTATGGTGTTTGAGGTAGGATTTTAGGTACAAACGCTTGTTCCATTCAGCGAATAAATACCGCCAATGATCGTACTTTCCCAAAAACGAATGCCAACGTCGGGCATACGCTACTACTCCCATTACAACAATCCTTGATCTGAAAAGCTAAAGTAGCCACTACGCGCCACAATTAGGTGGTCCAAGAGCTTGATATCTAAAGTATCTGCCGCGGCACTCAACTTTCGTGTCATGCGCTTGTCATTTTCACTGGGAACCAACGCCCCGCTAGGGTGATTGTGGGCCACGATGATAGCGGTAGCATTCCAATGCAAGGCACGTTTGAGGATGAGCCGAACGTCGGTCACGGTACCCGTCAAGCCGCCTTTAAACAATTGATGACAGGCCAGCGGTGCATGGGCTCTATTGAGGTAGAGGACGTGAAATTCTTCGTGGGCTGGGAATTCGAGGTGCTTGAAGTGGGCATAGGCATCTTGGCTTTTTCTGATGGCATGCTCCATAGGCTTGGGCGTGCTCCATGCTTGGTGTAAAGCGAGTACAGCCATGATTTGCCTCGCTTTTGTGGGGCCAATTCCCTTTATCTCTCGTAGCGCATCTTCGTCCATCTGAAGGATGCGGTTAAAATCGAGGAAATGATCGTTCAACGCCTGCTCCAATTCTTCCACACTTTGGTAGCGTGCACTACCGTTGAGGATGTAGCTCAAGAGTTTGGCCGTAGACCATTGTTGGGTCGTTTCGTAAAAGGATTGTTTTTCCATGGGGGTTGAATTTTGATAAGGGGTTTCTAATAAATTAATTGGACCCAAAGAATTATCCTACTTTTAACTCGTGAAGATTGCTGTTCTAGGATCAAGAGGAATTCCCAACCGCTACGGCGGCTTCGAAGAGATGGCCGCCCAAGTCGCCCCACTTTGGGTCAAGGCGGGCCATGAGGTCGTCGTCTACACTACCAGCGACCATCCGGACAAAGTGGAAGCGGTAGACGGCGTATGCATCAAGCACATTTTCAATCCCGAACGCACCCTCGGTCTCGCGGGCCAATTCATCTACGACCTGCTCTGCATCCTAGACGCACGACGGGAAGGTTTTGACATTTACTTGCAGCTAGGCTACACCACTTCTGGCATCTGGTCCTTCCTGTGGCCGAAGAAAAAAACCATGACCAACATGGACGGTTTGGAACACCAAAGGGCCAAATACAACGGTATGCTGTCGATATTCTTGAGATGGTCGGAGCGCAGAGCTGTTAAAAGTTCACAACTTTTAGTTGCTGACAACCCAGAGATCGCCCGTTATTTGGCCAAATACAACAAGCCTACCCAAACCATTGCCTACGGCAGTCATCTAGTAAATGCACCCGAAAACGCCGTGCAAATCCTACAGCAAGCTGGACTTCCTACAGAAAACTTCCACGTTCATATTGGCCGCGTACAACCGGATAACCACATTTGGGAGATTCTTGCGGCGGCCGAAGAAAGCGGGGAAACCTTAATAGCCATAGGAGATTACAGCACGAAGTACGGGCAGAAGCTGCGCAAAATTTTCAACGCGAAGAATCTTCATTTCCCTGGAACCATTTATGATAAAACGGTGCTAAATGCCCTCCGTACTCGGGCCGTGTTTTACCTACACGGACACAGTGTAGGCGGCACCAATCCTGCATTGCTCGAAGCGATGGGATGTGGCGCGATGGTCTTAGCGCACAACAATCCTTTCAATGCGAGTGTCTTGGGAGGACTGGGCGCCTTGTGGTCGGATGAAGAAGAATTGACGGAATTATTGAAGCAACGCCCCGCATCCGAAGTAAGGGCGGAACAAGCTGAAATATCTAAAGGGCGGGTAAAGGATTATTTTAATTGGTCCCAAATCGCAAACCAATACCTCGAGGCCATGGCCGGCCTGCGATAAAAATAGCCCCACCTAAACTGGCAGGGCTTCCTCAAATAAATCTTAGTGGATTAGATGATCAGCATCGCATCACCGAAGGCCAAGAAGCGGTACTTCTCTTTGATGGCTTCGTTGATGGCATGCATGGCCAATTCATGACCTACCATCGCACTATTCATCATCAACAATGTGGAACCTGGAGGGTGGAAATTCGTGATCATCGAATCTGGGATCTGAATCTCGTATGGAGGGAAGATGAATTTATTTGTCCATCCTGCATTTCCTGTGACACGACCTCCTGTGGTCAATGAGCTTTCCAACGTGCGAACTGTAGTAGTACCTACAGCACAGACACGGCGCTTATTGGCCAATGCATCATTGACTGCATCGGCAGTAGATTGCGGCATAAAATATTGCTCGCTGTCCATCTTGTGCTTACTCAAATCTTCTACCTCAACTGGACGGAACGTGCCTAGACCCACGTGGTGTGTCAATTCTGGCAGCTGTACACCTTTAATCTCCAAACGCTTGAGCAAATGCTTAGAGAAGTGCAAACCCGCTACTGGAGCAGCCACAGCACCTTCCTCTTTCGCGAAAATGGTTTGGTAACGCTCCGCATCTTCCTGGGTAGGCTCGCGGTTGATGTATTTCGGAAGTGGGGTCTCTCCCATTTCTTTGAGCTTGTTTCGGAATTCTTCGTACGAACCGTCGAACAAGAAGCGAAGCGTACGCCCACGAGAGGTCGTATTATCAATGACCTCCGCTACCAATGAATCGTCCTCGCCGAAATATAATTTGTTACCTATTCTGATCTTACGTGCAGGATCCACCAATACATCCCACAATCTGCTCTCAGAGTTGAGTTCACGGAGCAAGAACACCTCGATGCGCGCACCGGTCTTTTCTTTGTTTCCCCACATGCGCGCAGGAAATACTTTGGTGTTGTTCATCACCATCACGTCGCCATCTTCGAAATAATCGATGACTTGGTGGAAGTGTTTGTGCTCGATTTCGCCGGTATCCTTGTGCAATACCATCAAACGGCTATCGTCGCGATGTAAGGTGGGTTCTTGAGCGATGAGCTCCTTAGGCAGCTTATAGTCAAAGTGAGAGAGTTTCATTTTCATAGCTTACGGGCTTTGAAATTTATAATAAGAAAGGCGCAAAGGTACGATTTCGACACCCCCCTTGTCAAGTTTTTAATAAACCAATTGACTTTGAACCTTACAGTTCCGACATTTGTTAAGTATACCCGCCACGGAATAGGTTCCTATAACTTTTAGCGCAAAAACAATGGGAGTTAATCTACTCGAAAAGCTTAGTGAAATCCGCGCGAAGAACGCGCAACCTTCTTACACCGAAGTGTTAGAAGGCTTCAAGATACTCTTGAACCAACCCAATGAAGGCGAGCGGATCCTCCGCAACCTTTTTAAGTCTGAAGGTGGCGAAGAACAATTAGACTTTGATGCGCTAGACGCCAGTTGTATTTACCACATTGAAGATATTAAGACGCTGTGTATTGATTACCGACTGAGATTCCTGGATTCCAAGCACTTCAACGGCACCTTCCCTTCGGAGGCCATCGATGCCATCAAAGATTTCGAGGCCAAGCAAGGCAAGGAAATCAAAGGCTTTAAGATGATTGCACCAGCAGGGATGTTTAAGCTGGCGGAAAAGGATAAAGATCCTATTCTCATGGTGCCTATGGGAAATGGTTATTATTACCAACTCGCACAATGGGGCAATGACTTACATTTTTTGCGCAAGATCCTAGTCTACCCTTTCCGCAGTTTCGAGACAATCATGAAGACCGTGTTTGTATTTGCGGCGCTCACGGCACTGTTGTTCCCAGAAAGCGTAATGCGCGGGCCTAAAGATACTGGCACCATCATGCACATTCGCGTGATTTTCTTCTTTTGGATGATCTTCGCTACAAGTGCCATGACGGCATTGTACGGCTTCAGCCGCATGAAGAATTTCAGTTCAAATTTGTGGAAGAGTCGTTTCCTAGACTAGGCGGAAGCAACTTCATCAAAAAAATATTGGGCCCACTCGTTGGGCCCTTTTCCGTTTGAGGCTTCGTAGGGTCCAATTTTAGTACGACGCAACCCCGCCAAATGACCTCCACTCTTCAAGGCCTTTCCAATATCATGAGCCAAGGAACGTAAATACGTGCCTTTGCTGCAGAGGACTCTCAGCTCTAATAATTCGTCCGTAAAACTCAGAATTTCTACTTCGTGAATAACCACCTGACGAGGGGCCAATATTACTTCCTCCCCCGCACGTGCCTTTTCGTAGGCTCGAATACCGTCCTTCTTGATAGCAGAGAAGATAGGCGGCACCTGCAAAATCTCGCCGGTGAAACCTTTGAGCACTTCCTCGATGGCATCTAGATTGATGTGATCTGTGGGAAACGTTGCATCTATGGCGCTTTCCAAATCATAGGAAGGCGTTGTCGCACCAAGCTTTATATGCGCTACATATTCTTTAGGCAATCCCATGAAGTCCGAAATCTCTTTGGTCTTCTTCCCCACACAAATAATGAGTAATCCCGTAGCCAAAGGATCGAGGGTACCCGCATGTCCCACTTTGAGCTTTTTCTTTCCAGTGACTTTTTGAAGGGCGTACTTGATTTTGGCGACCGCTTGGTAGCTGGTCCACTCTAAAGGCTTATCGACCAATAGTACTTGGCCAGAAACGATATCCTCTACGGTCAAAATCCAAAGAATTGGCTCAGTAAGACGATGGCAGCAATGCCGAAACAGTAATAGCTGAAGTACTTCAATTTGGCACGACGCACTAAGACAATCATCCAATTACAGGCAAAAACACCACTAATAAAGGCAGCCGTCAACCCTAAAAGCAAGGTGGTCACATCGACTTCCACACCGGCAGCCTGACCCGCAATGATGTCCTTGGTATCCAACAAGGTTTTGCCCAAAATAATAGGCAGCACCATTAGAAACGAAAAGCGCGCAGCCTTGCGACGGTCAACCCCCAACAATACTGAGGTACTGATGGTTGCCCCTGAACGACTCACCCCTGGAAGAATGGCAATGGCTTGTGCCAATCCAATGACGAATGCATCTAATCCGAAGACCGACTTGGTAGTCTCCTTGGCACGATCTGCCAAAAACAATAAAATCCCCGTCAGTACAAGCATAGCACCGACCAACAATAATTGGCCCTCAAACAATGCAGTAATCTGATCTTCAAACGCCAGCCCAATGAAAGACACAGGAATCATTGAAATAATTATGTAGGAAGCGAACTTTGTTTCATCGTTCCATCTGAACTCCAATAAACCCGCAATAATTCGACCGATATCCTTGCGAAACACCACCACAGTACTCAAGGCCGTGCCGGCATGAACAACGACATCAAAAGTCAAACTCTCGCTACCGGTCATGTTCAAACCGAAAAGGTGTTTTCCTATTTCTAAATGTCCAGAACTGCTCACGGGCAAGAACTCCGTGATACCTTGAATAAGGCCTAGGATAATGGCTTGGATAGGTGTCATAAAATTGCGTTTGGATTACGCGTCTTTGCGCTTCATCATAATGGCCACGATAGGAAGGACCAATCCGACAAACAAAAACCATGGAGCAATACCGATGCGTTGCGTTCCAAAAATTTCCGGGTTGAACTCATCCGGTGATTCCGCACCGCCGCCCAACATCAAGGCAAAGCCAATACCAAGCATTACTAACCCTGCAATCAGGACCAAGTATTTACGACGGTCAAAAAGGAACATGTCTTTGTTCTCCATATCTAGTAGTATAATTCGTTTGTTCTAAGTTTCAAATATCGTCGGATGGCTACTGCCGTGCTAATACCCGGCACCAAGATGCTCAAGATAACGACACCCGCTAACACTAAGGTAGTGGTCTCCAAAGTAAAAATGGCGGCAACCGCCGGGAAATACGCCTCCAAGCCCATTCCTAATCCGTACAGCAAGCCTGTACTTAATGCCGCGCTAATCAGCCCCAAGCCCACACTGGTCCAAACATAGGGACCGCGAATAAAGGCGGAAGTCGCTCCGACAAGCTGCATGGTTTTCAGCAGGAAGCGCTTGGAATAAATAGTAAGCCGAATACTAGAATTAATAAGCGCCAAAGCAACCACCAACAGCACTATCGAAATTCCAACGAGCAACAAGGTGATCTTCTCAATGTTTTCATTGACCAGTCCAATCAAATCCGGATCGTACAACACGTCCGATACAAACTCATCAGCTTTAATCTGCGCACTGAGCTGCTCTAAATCTCCCGTAGCCACCACTTCAGCTTTCAGATTCACATCAATGGTATGAGAGAGTGGATTATATCCCAAAAAGTCCACAAAATCTTCACCCAAATCCTCTTGTAAGGCCTGTGCAGCCTCTTCTTTGGTGATCAGCACAGCGCTTTTCGCATAAGAGGCCAATTGTTGCGATTTCAAAATCGTCTTTAATTCTTCCTCAGGAACGCGCTCATCCAAGACTAAAGTAAAAGTAAAATTCTCTCGCACAGCTTCCCCTAAGTCCTTGGCAGAGAGGACTAAGTGTCCTAAAACACCTACTACAAACAACACCAAGGTCATGGAAATAACAACACTCAAGTACGAACTGCGTACTCTGGAAGTGGTAAATTTTTGCTCTTTTGAACTCATCGAAGCGAAAATAGTAAATCCTGCCCTGCATTCATTAATTTCGCCGATGTTCAACACTTCTTTCATTCCATGGAGTACAATCATCAGGAAATCGATAAAAAATGGCAGGCCAAATGGGCTGCTGAAGGAACCTACCATGCCTCTCAAGCACAGGACCAACCAAAGTTCTATGTCTTAGACATGTTTCCCTATCCTTCCGGTGCAGGATTGCACGTAGGCCACCCTCTGGGCTACATCGCTTCAGATATCTATGGACGCTACAAGAAGCAGAAAGGATTTAATGTGTTGCACCCTATGGGATACGACGCCTTTGGATTGCCGGCAGAACAATATGCCATCCAAACGGGCCAACACCCTGAAAAAACTACAGAAATAAATAGCGCACGCTACCGCCAACAGCTCGACAACATTGGTTTCGGCTTGGATTGGTCGCGTGAATTCAAGACCACGGACCCTTCCTACTACAAATGGACGCAGTGGATATTCATTCAACTCTTCGATGCGTGGTACGACCACAAGGAAGGAGGAAGCCGTCATATTGATACGCTTGTAGCACACTTTGCTGCGTACGGCACCGAAGGACTGAACGCCGCACAGACGGAAGAAATGAATTTCAGCGCCGAAGAGTGGGGAGCAATGGACGAGGCAGCGCAAGCGGAAATCTTGTTGAATTATCGTTTGGCCTACCGCAGCGAAAGCAACGTGAACTGG
>DFQY01000045.1 GCA_002378005.1 Flavobacteriales bacterium UBA3477 | reverse complement strand
TGACGACGCTCAAGGCGACTGGCATTAAGGATTTAGGCGGCCAAATGCTGCCGTCTAAACTGACCATTATTCCGGCCGACGAAGAAGGATTCTACACGGAGATGACCTATAAAAAGTTGGATTTCAATCCGACGTTTGCGCCCGATTTTTTTGAGCGCAGCAACATGAAACAAGTACAATAATGCTCAAGCTGGCCTGGAGAAATATTTGGCGAAACAAGGGGCGAAGTATCATTACCATCGCTGCGACCATGTTCTGTGTCATTTTCGCGGTGGTATTGCGCAGCTTTCAGGTGGGTGTTTGGGAGCACATGGTCGACGATATTGTGGCGAACAACTTTGGCTACCTGCAAATTCATCAAAAGGGATTTTGGGGCGAACAGAGTTTGGGCTTGAGCATGGACGAAGCCACTTTGCCGATGGACCAATGGGCCGAGGTAGATGGGGTGCGTTCAGTGGTCCGCAGGCTCGAAAGTTTCTCCCTAGTCAGCACAGAGCAAAGCAATCGAGGCAGTTTGGTTTTGGGCATTGAGCCGGAGAAAGAGTTGCCAGGATTACAGTTGCAGGACCAGATCATCGAAGGGCAGGTCTTCGCGCCAGGTTCGGACCAAGTGGTCGTATCCGAAGGTTTGGCGGAATTTTTAAAAGTCAGCGTGGGCGACTCGTTGATGTTTTTAAGTCAAGGCTATCGAGGTGCCAGTGCTTATGGCCAATTCATGGTGAGCGGCATTGCTAAAATTTCGAACCCTGAGCTGAACAAGCAATTGGTCCTGATGCCACTGCAAACGGCCCAATGGATGTACAATGGGATGGGGCTACTTACCACCGCGGTAGTCGATCTAGAGCCCGGTGCAGACCACAAAGAAGTCAAGGCCCAACTCCTGCCACTTATGGGTGAAGAACTGGAGCTGCTCGAGTGGGAGGAACTCTTCCCAGAGCTCATTCAGACCATTGAAGCAGATATGGCCGGCGGGCAGATCTTCATCACCATTTTATATTTCATCATATCCTTTGTTTTGCTCGGCACCGTGATCATGATGGTCAGTGAACGCGAACGCGAGTTCGGGATTTTGGTGAGCATCGGCATGCGAAAAACGAAACTGGCTTTTGTGACAGTTTTAGAAAACCTGATGCTGACCCTTGGCGGTGCTTTCGTGGGAATGGCCCTTGTTAAGCCGGTCCAATTTTACTTTAAATACAATCCCATCGACCTCAGTGGTCAGATGAAAGAGGCCATCGAACAATTTGATTTCGAACCCAAACTCTATACTACGACCTCGTTCATCATCAACCTCAACCATGGCGCCATAGTCTTTGTCATTGGCGTGTTGGTGAGCCTATATGCCGTTTGGAAAATCATGAAGTTAGAACCCGTTAAAAGTATGCGCGCATGATATTCAAGGTTGCTTGGCGAAACATATGGCGTTCTAAGGTCCGTTCCTTCATTGTCATCGGCTCCATTGCCGTTGGGATTTGGGCGGGGCTGTTGATCATCGGGTTCTCCTTTGGGATGAACAATGAGCGCACGACATCGGCCATCGGGACCACCATAGGCCACGCCCAAATCCACAGTGCAGCTTTTGATGTGGAGCCCTTGTCATCGGCAACCCTTGGGGATCCTGCTTCTGTAGGTGATTTGCGTCGTTCAGTCGAAGAACTACCCTTTGTGGCGGGTACCGCCCAGCGCACTGTATTGCAAGGGATGATTAATAGTGCGAAGAGTGCCCGTGCCGCAAGAATTATGGGGGTGTGGCCCGAGGATGAGCGTCTGCAGACCACCCTTCCAATGAATTTGGTCGAAGGTGATTTCTTTGAGGAAAATGGCCGAAATAGATTGGTCATCGGGGAGAAATTGGCGAATAGACTAGGTTTAAAATTACGTAGCAAGGTGGTGCTCACCTTCCAAGACGCCGAAGGAACGTTGAGCCGCGCCTCCTTCCGAGTTTCTGGGATTTACAAAACCTTGAACGCCACGTGGGACGAATTCCACCTGTACGTGCACCACGAAGATTTGGAAAAAACCTTGGGCACACTGCTCGTTCATGAGGTCTTGGTCCGATTCAACGAGACCGTCGACACCGACGAGAAAGCCGTCCAGCTTGCATCAAGTTTACCGGAAGGGCTTGCCTTAAAATCGTGGAAACAAGTGAACCCGGAGCTGGGCTTTGCCGACGATATGATGGCCATTATGCTGGTCTTGGTCCTTGGCATCATCATGATGGCCCTGCTCTTCGGCATCATCAACAATATGCTCATGGCCATCCTCGAACGCCGTCGCGAGCTAGGAATGCTCATGGCCGTGGGGATGAACAAGCGCAAACTGTTTTTAATGATCCTCATCGAAACCTTGATGCTCGGTTTCGTAGGTGGGCCTATCGGCATCGTCCTAGGCGATCTCAGTACCAGATTGATGATGCAAATAGGCATCGATCTGACAAGCAAAAAAGATGGCTTGGCGGAATTGGGGGTGCAAAGCATCATTTATCCCGAGATTGTCCCTGAATACTACATTATCATCGCCATTATGGTGGTGACCACGGCGCTCATTGCGTCCATCCTGCCCGCTGTGCGTGCCTTAAAGTTGAACCCTGTACAAGCCATTCGAGGCGAATAGTTATGAGTAAACCGGTTATCGAAATCAAGAACCTGGAGAAGGTCTACGAAGGGGCCGTTCCCGTACATGCGGTCAATGGCATCAACCTCACCATTACCGAAGGTGAGTTTACCGCGCTCAAAGGTCCTTCAGGCTGTGGGAAGACCACGTTTCTCAACCTGCTCGGTGGACTGGATAAGCCTACTTCAGGTTCCATCGAAATAGGCGGCGTTGACATCACCACCTTGAGTGAAAATCAGCTTATAGACTTCCGTTTGCGCAACATCGGTTTTGTATTTCAGGCCTATAACCTCATCCCGGTGCTCAGTGCCCAAGAGAATGTAAGTTTCATCATGCTCCTTCAAGACCGACCAAAAGAAGAGCGTGAGGCCCGCGCTAAACAATTGCTTGAGTCGGTAGGTTTGAAGGGAAAGGAAGGACAGCGGCCGGTACAACTCTCTGGCGGCCAGCAACAGCGCGTGGCCGTGGCCAGAGCGCTGGCATCAAAGCCCCAATTCGTATTGGCTGATGAGCCCACAGCAAACCTTGATTCGACCAGCACAGCTAACCTCCTAGATATCATGGAGAAGCTCAACAAAGAGGAGGGTATGACCTTCGTTTTTGCCACGCACGACGACCGCGTGATCAAAAAAGCCCGTCGCATCATCAGCATTGAAGACGGAAAAGTCTTGAGCGACGAATAAAGTCCCTTATTTTAGGGGAATGGATCCCAATTTTAAAGCTTACGAACCTTGGCCATCGAACGACGAGGGGGCTAAAACCTTGTTCGAAAATGTGGAGCGCGCCTTGTCGACACGGCGCTCGCTTCGGGAGTTTAGTGATGCCCCCGTACCGCGCCAAACCATCGAGCGATTGATTGCCCTGGCAGCATCGGCGCCCTCAGGTGCCAACAAGCAGCCTTGGCATTTCGTGGCGGTCCAGGACCCCGAAGTCAAGCGCCAAATTCGCCTCGCCGCGGAGGAGGAGGAAAAAGCCTTCTATGGCGGTCGGGCGAGCGAGCAGTGGCTGGATGATTTAAAACCCTTCGGTACGGATTGGGAGAAGCCTTTTCTAGAAACGGCACCTTGGTTGATCGTGGTCTTTCGCAAGAACTATGAGGTGGATGAGCAGGGGCAAAAAGCCAAAAACTATTACGTGCACGAAAGCGTCGGGATTGCCTGTGGATTCTTGATTGCAGCCATTCACGCAGCAGGACTTTCGACCTTGACCCACACGCCCTCACCCATGGACTTTTTAGCGAAGATTTTAGGACGACCAGCCAACGAACGCGCCTTTTTGTTGATGCCCGTGGGCTATGCAGCTGATGGAGCACGGGTTCCGGACATTTCCAAGAAGGACCTAGGGGAGATCAGTGATTTTATCTGACCTTTGCAGGGCTAAAGTTCCCGAAAATGTTTGAAGGTATTTCCGTACAGTTTGTGGTTGATGTAGATGAGGTCCGCGAAGAATTGGCCGCAGCTGATTTGAAGTGGCCCATCGTGAAAATCCTTGATAGCGAAGAAGAGGAAGAAGATCGCGATGCGGAAGACCTTTCTGTGGCCGGCGATGGCGTGGCCATCTACATTGATAGCATCGAGGTAATCTTAAAGGAGCGCATTGAAAAGGCCAAAGAGATTATAACGACGGTGGCGCGAATGATTCAATACTTCAACGACCGCGACGAAACTGCGGTGTTGTTCTTCCATCACAGCTGGGAAACTTACTTACCTGAAGAGAAGTAATCGGTGAGCGCCTTTGCTTTGGCGTGACCCACGATTTCTTTGAGTTGCTCGAAACTTGCGTCTTTGATGCGTTTGACGCTCTTGAATTGGCGCAATAACTCCTTGATTGTTTCGGGTCCAATTCCCTTCACACCCTCCAACTCACTTTTGAACGTACCCTTACTGCGTCTATTTCTGTGGTGGCTCAAACTGAAGCGGTGCGCCTCGTCTCTAGCTTGCTGAATGATCTTCAGCGTTTCCGAGCGCTTGTCCAAATGTAGCGGATACGGGTCGCCAGGGAAGTAGAGTTCTTCCAAACGTTTCGCGATACCTATGATGGTAATCTTTCCGCGCAAACCGAGTCGTTCCAAGGCCTTTAAAGCCGCGCCAAGTTGTCCCTTTCCACCATCGATAATGATGAGTTGAGGCAGCGGTTCTCCTTCCTCCACTAGGCGCTTGTAACGCCGGTGTACGACCTCTTCCATCGAGGCAAAATCATCCGGACCTTCGACGGTTTTGATATTGAATTTGCGGTAATCGCTTTTGGAGGGCTTTCCGTTTTTAAAGACCACACAGGCACTTGCTGGGTTGGTTCCTTGGATATTCGAGTTGTCGAAACACTCGAGGTGACGCGGTTCCACCGGCATGCGCAAGTCCGTCTTCATCTGCGTCATGATGCGCTTCACATGACGGTCCGGATCGACGATCTGTATGTTCTTTAGCTTTTCTTGTCGGTAGTACAGCGCGTTCTTGATGCTGAGGTCGATGAGCTTCTTCTTTTCGCCTTTTTGCGGAACGTGAATGGTGCTGCCTTCGATCTCGAGTTCCACAAGGTGAGAGGTAAAAATGGTGCGTGCAGTTGAGCCGAAGAGGTCTCGAATTTCAGGGATGGCGAGGTGTAAGAACGCTGCCGGCTCTTCGTCCAATTTCTTTTTTATCTCCACCGTATAGCTCTGTACTATGGCACCTTCGATGACCTGGAGGTAATTCACATACCCAAATTCGGCATCCATACTCACGCTGAACACGTCGATGTTGGTCAAGCTAAAGCTCACGACTGTACTCTTCGCAGCATACTTCTCTAAAGCCTCAAGCTTTTCTTTACAGCGCTGTGCTTGCTCAAACTCCGTGGCCTCAGCGTGGGCCATCATGCGTTGTTTGAGGTGTTGCTTTACTGAACCGAGCTGACCTTTGATGATTTTACGAGCGGCCTCTACATCCGCCATATAATCTTCTTCGCTTTGCAAATCCTCACAGGGCCCTTTACAGTTCCCGATATGGTATTCCAAACAGGTTTTGAATTTATCGGCCTCAATGTTTTCCGCGCTGAGGTTGTATTTACAGGTCCGTGTCGGGTACATCTGGCGGATGAGTTCCAGTACCGCGTTCATAGACTTTACCGATGGGTATGGCCCGTAGTATTCACTGCCGTCACGCGTGAGGTTTCTCAAGCCGTAAATACGAGGAAAGCGCTCCTTTCTTATCGTAATATATGGATAGCTCTTGTCGTCCTTGAGGTTGATGTTATAGCGCGGTTGGTGTTCTTTGATGAGGTTGTTTTCCAACAAGAGGGCATCCCCTTCGGAATCCGTAATGATGGTACGAATATCTGCGACTTTGCGCACCATGGTGGCTATACGTGCGCTGTGGTCGTTCTTCGTGAAGTACGAACTGACCCTTTTGCGCAGATCCTTGGCTTTGCCGATGTAGAGAATCTTTCCTTCCTTATCAATATGCTGGTACACTCCCGGTTTATTCGGGAGTGTTTTGAGCAGGTTGGTGATATGTTGGGAAGCCGCCATGAATCAAAGATAAAAAAGGCCCGGCTCCCTTCGGGGGCCGGGCCGTATGTTCTCGTGTTAAGAGAGTGGGGACATGTTTGAGATGCTATCGAGCATCCATAATGGTCACGGTTCCGTTGACAACATACTCGTAGTTGTCGGAAGCGTTCAAGAGCTCGAGCGTGTAGAAGTATACACCATCAGCGAGCTTAACGCCGTTCATGTTGGTTCCGCGCCATGGGTTAGAGTTGTCGTATAGGTAATCCGATTGCCATACGCGATCGCCCCAACGGTTGTACACTGACAACTGGCTCAAATCTTCGTAATCGTCTACGTTCTGGATGATGAATCCGTCGTTCACACCGTCGCCATTTGGCGTGATGAAGTTCGGTACAACAACCGTATCTGGGAACGGAGGCGTAGTGATGATAATAGGCAAACAGTTAGAGTATGCGGTATACTGTGTATCCACTGGGTTGGTCGTACGAATACAAACGCGGTATTCACCTGGGGCCAATTCTAGGAACATCTGGTACGTCGTATCAGGAGCCAAGACTGGGTTTTGTGGTGAAGCCACGTGATCGTGGATCCATTCGCCCATCCAGGTGCCACCGATTTTCTCTTGCAAGAATACCGTGTAGCTATCTACAGCCCATCCGTTGTAGGTATTCCACTGTAGGTTGACTGGAACAGTATCTGGATCAAAGATTGGCACAACGCCATTGTCTCGCTCCAAAAGGATGCTGTGAATATCATTTGTATGACCCTGCAGATCATCGTTGAGTTTCATATCAACGCGGTAATCATAGCTGTCTTGATCTACTTTGATGAAACCAATCTGGCCATCTTTGAAGTTATACTTGTATTGGTCGAATACCGTACCCACCTTCACATAGTTAGTAGCACCTGGATCCTTGCGGAAAATTTGCCACTCTTGGAAGAGGTAATCTGGGTAAGAAGAAGTATCTGCACTCCACTCAATGACTGGGTTTTGATCATCCTGGATAGTTACATTCTCCATCTCGTAGATGGCGTTGAAACACCCTGTTACGTTCAGCTGGATGGTATCGAACTCGTTCATCGGGAAACCACACTTGTTCAACAAGGTATTTCCGTCGTTCCCCACCTTAGAGTATAGGAAGTACTTACCGTTCTTAGATAACGGCTTGTACAACTTGATGGTCATTTGCGTTGCTTCGTTGTTCGCATCACAGTTTGCAGTGAACGACTCAATAGCCAACGGCTGACCATCTGGCTTAGTCAATCGGAAGTCTGTACCATCAGGAGAGATAGAAGAACAGTCAAGCTTTACTTTGAATTTCAAGGTAACTGTTGAATCCAGACAGTTGTAATCTACAGTTGGAAGACCGTTATCAGGATCTTGATAGATGCCAGGAGCCTGGTAATCCAACTGAACACCGGCTTGTGCCTGAGGGGTACAGGCCGAGGCGATGGCAATCTGCATGTCACGGTTTACCTCACCAATCTTACGCCATACATATAGCGTTGGATCGAAACGGTACTCATCCACGGTCACCGCCATTACATCAATCTCTACCGAGGCAGGCTTGAAGGTGATCAAACCAGTAGCAGAATTCATGGATAATGATTGCGCGGGAGAAGTCGTAATAGGCTGATCGTAAGTCCAACCTGCTGCATATGTAATGTTTGAAGACGTACAAGAGCTACCGTCTTTAACGTGAGAAATACGGTAGAACAAAGAATCGCCATCGGGTTCAATAGTACTCTGCTTCCAGTTGAAAGTACGACCCACACAGAAGGCACGTACCGGCTCAGAAACGAATTCTGGAGAAGTGTTTTGACCAATTTGGTTGTTCAATTTTGCTTCAATGTAGAATCCTTGGCTTGAAGGGTTCAAGATGTTATCCACCGAAGGATTCCGACAACAAGTGCTGAAGGCAAAGGTCCAGTCCGGTGCATTACCTGGAAGAGTAATTTCTCCTTCATAGGTCACAACGTTGATGGTTACCCCAGCGTTGGTGCTGCTCACACAATCAAATAGCGTTGGAGCCACGACCCCTTGACCACTGGTTCCCGGAGTAATTTCAGAAAGCGTGGCACTTACGGTAGAATAGTTGGCTGAACACGCGTATACTGTGGCGTTAGTGGGGAGGGTAATACCGGTCACATCACGGTACAAACGCATGACGAGTTTGTACTTGTGCGTACCCCCTGTCGAGCTGATGTATTCGTACTGAATATCACCCCCTGCATTGTGAGAAGCCTTCGCTGTGCTAGTAAAAGCGAGAATGGCAACAGCGGTAAAAATGGTTTTGAAAAGATTCTTCATTTCCTTGATCTTGTAATAATCCACTATAGGAATCGTAAATATCCCCATTTATTGTGTCTTAAGCAAGTAGAATGAGTAAACGATTTGATTCACTTAGAAAGGAGCACATACATCGGGATAAACCCCAATAATGCACCGCTTAAAAGCTCTTGGAGAGTGTGTCTTTGAAGTTCTAATCTGGCCCAAGAAAGGGCGCCAAGAACCAGTGCTCCGAGGACCAAATGCTGGGTTTCTCCACCGCCATAGCGTTGATGTAAACAAATGTACAAAGCATATAAAGCAAAAACCCCAGCCGCATGAGCGCTGCTTTTGAAAAACGGCAATAAAATGGTACTGATGATCACCACAAGGGCGCTGAGGTATATGGACCAAGTGATTTCAATAGGCACTCCGGCGCGCTCCAAATGATTTCCGGTTGCAATCATGGATGCTGCGCCAATCAAATAAGGGTAAATGCGTTCCTCTCGTTTGATCAAATGCACACTGGAAATGGTGCCCGCTAAGCGGAGAATTACTATGCCCAGAAAAGGCCCGATGTAGGTGCCTAAAAAGACGGTCATGACTACTCGGGCTACGAAATTCCATTCAAAAGTCTCAGGTAGAGCGCCGAGAATGAGTATGGTGCCGACCGTCGGCATAACCCCTGGGTGCAGGCAGTAACTGAGGAATTGGGCGATGCAGTATCTGAGACGTCCCATTAGAGCTGTTTCCGCATTCGGGCGACTGGAATATCCAATTGCTCTCTGTATTTAGCCACAGTCCGGCGTGCGATGGGGTAACCTTTTTCCTTAAGAATGGCTGCCAACGCATCGTCTGTGAGAGGTTTGCGTTTATTTTCTTCGGCTACTGTATCCTCGAGAATCTTCTTGATTTCACGAGTACTCACCTCTTCGCCATCGGCATTGGTCATGGACTCCGAGAAGAACTCCTTGATCAAAAAGGTACCGTATGGGGTTTGAATGTATTTGTTCGAAGCCACACGAGAAACGGTTGAAATGTCCATCTCAATTTCCTCTGCGATATCCTTCAAAATCATCGGACGAAGTTTGGTTTCGTCCCCAGTGAAAAAGTATTCTTTTTGGTATTCCAAGATGGCTTGCATGGTCAACATAAGGGTTTGCTGGCGTTGGACGATGGCGTCGATGAACCATTTAGCACTGTCTAGCTTTTGCTTGACAAACAACGCGGCTTCTTTCTCGGCCTTGTTCTTTTCCTTGCTCGCTTTGTAGTGCTCGAGCATATCGCGGTATTGTCGACTGAGACTGAGCTCTGGGGCGTTTTTACCGTTCAGAGAAAGCTCTAAATTGCCTTCTACGATTTGCAAGTTGTAATCCGGAATGATGTTTTCGGTCGGTCGGCTAAGGTTGGAGGAGCCGCCGGGTTTAGGGTTGAGTCGGCCAATCTCTTCAATGGCGTCCTTGAGCATTTCTTCATCTATGCCGAGGCGATCCAAGAGTTTTTGGTAATGGCGCTTGACGAATTGGTCAAAGTAACTGTCAAGAATAGTCAGAGCTAATTCCACTTTCGGCGTACCGGGCTTACGTTCCAATTGGAGCATGAGGCATTCGCGCAAATCGCGACCACCTACCCCGGGCGGGTCCAATTCCTGGACAATACCTAGCAATTTTTCCAGCTGCGCCACTTCTGTAAAAATTCCTTGCGAGAACGCTAAGTCGTCCACGATATCTTCTAGGGAACGACGAAGAATACCATCGTCGTCAATAGCTCCTACCAAATAAATGGATAAGGCGAGATCCTCGTCTTTAAGGTCACGCAGGTTGAGTTGGGAAACGAGGCTTTCGTGAAAACTCTCGTTGACCACAACGGGGGCTTCGTACAATTCGTCGTCCGAGCTGTAGTTGTTGCTCTTGGTGCGGTAATCCGGGGTATCCTCGTCGCCAAGGTAATCGTCCCAATTGACCTCTTCCAAACTATCTCTGACTTCGCGTTCGTCGGTATCTGTATTGACATCGCTATCTAAGGTATCTTCCGACTTTTCCCGTCCTTCAAGCAGGGCCGGATTTTCCTCGATCTCTTGTTTAATACGGGCTTCTAAGCTTTGCGTTGGCAGCTGCACAAGCTTCATGAGCTGAATCTGTTGAGGACTCAGCTTTTGTTGAAGTTTCTGTGCGAGGGTCTGCTTTAGCATAGGTTAGGAGGGGGTTTAGAAGTTTGCGCTTCCTGGGGTACGTGGGAATGGGATAACGTCGCGGATGTTGCCCATGCCTGTACAGAATTGGACCAAGCGCTCAAAGCCAAGTCCAAAACCGCTGTGGACACAAGTCCCAAACTTGCGCGTTTCGAGGTACCACCACAATTCCTCTTCTGGAATGCCTACCGCTGCGATCTTTTCTTTCAACACATCATGGCGCTCCTCACGCTGCGACCCGCCGACAATCTCGCCAATGCCTGGGAACAAAATGTCCATGGCGCGCACGGTCTTTCCATCTTCGTTCAATCGCATGTAAAATGCCTTAATAGAGGCTGGGTAATCAAACAATACCACAGGTGCTTTGAAGTGCTTCTCAACGAGGTAGCGCTCGTGCTCACTTTGAAGATCAGCGCCCCATTCGTTGATGAGGTATTTGAATTTCTTCTTCTGGTTGGGCTTGCTGCGCTTTAGAATTTCAATAGCGTCGGTATAGCTTAATCGAACAAAATCATTGCTGACTACAAATTCGAGTTTCTCGATCAAGCCTTGTTCAACACGCTCGTTTTGCGGCTTACCCTTTTGTTCGTCTTGGAATCTGCTGTCCAAGAACTCTAGTTCCTCGCGGCAGTTGTCGAGCAAGTATTGAATACAGTATTTGAGGAAGTCTTCCGCCAAATCCATATTCATCTCAAGGTCGTAGAATGCCATCTCCGGCTCGATCATCCAGAACTCAGCGAGGTGGCGGGTGGTGTTGGAGTTTTCAGCGCGGAACGTTGGGCCGAAGGTGTAGATCTTGCCCAGACCCATAGCACCTAGTTCTCCTTCTAACTGACCACTCACGGTGAGGTGGGTTTCTTTACCAAAGAAATCATCAGCAACATCACCACCCGAAGCAGGCAGCGTACTCACGCGGAACATTTCGCCCGCACCCTCAGCATCAGAACCCGTAATGATAGGGCTGTGCCAGTTAAAAAAGCCTTCCTTGTTAAAGTAGTTGTGCACGGCGAAGCTTAACGCGTGACGCAAACGGAATACAGCGCCAAAAGTGTTAGTGCGAGGACGAAGGTGAGCGATTTCACGTAAGAACTCCAAGCTGTGTTTCTTCGGCTGCAGCGGGTAATCTTCTACCGGCGCGTCGCCTAAGATTTCGAAGCTTTGAGCGATAACCTCTACGCTTTGACCGCTTCCTTGACTTTCTACCAGATCACCGGTTACAGCGATACAAGATCCTGTAGTGATGCGCTTTAGCTCATTTTCATCCGCATTCTCAAAATCTACGACACACTGCAACGTGGCCAAACAAGAGCCGTCGTTGAGGGCAATAAATCTGTTGCTACGGAAGGAACGAACCCATCCTTTAACCGTTACTTTTTCACCAATGGCTGGCTGGTGTAGGAGTTGTTTGATGCTCATGTATAGAAGTCTTTGTCACAAAGATGGCACTATACTATGAAAATACGCCCTTTCACAATCAAAAAAAAGTTTGAAAACCGGGCTTTGGCACAAAAGTTGAGTGAAGGCGCAAACAAAAGAAACGCTTTTTGGTTATGGGGTTTCCAAGTAGTGCCCCAGCCCCTATGGATCCTGAAAAAGTAAAAATCTTTTTGCCGGTCTCGAACTGTTCAAAGAGTTCGGAGTGAAGTCCGTAACCATGGACCAAATCAGTCAGCATTGTGGCATTTCGAAGAAAACCGTGTACAAGCACGTCGACAACAAATTGGATCTGCTGCATCAAGCCTTCGAACTCGCTGTATGCTAGGGATTAAGGCCTAAGATGGGCTAAAAAATTTAGCAAAATCCAGACCCCCGCGGGGGTTTTTTATGGTGCCGCATTTTGCCCTGAAAATTGGACTATTTTTGTCGGGATGATCACAGACTTACGCGCTTTAGAACCACAGCAACTTCCGGCTTTTACCAAAGATTTGGTGGACCAAGTCTGCGCGCGCGTTCGCGATAAAATTCCCCACTTGGAAAGCTCCGTGGCGGTGGCCGAACTTACGGTTGCACTGCACTACGTGTTAAACACCCCCGAAGATGTTTTGATTTGGGATGTGGGCCACCAAGGTTATATCCATAAGGCGTTGACAGGACGCATGGAGGCCTTGGCCAACATGCGCACACCGGGCGGGATTTCAGGGTTTTTAAAGCGCGAAGAGAGTCCGTTTGATTTCTTCGGTGCTGGCCATGCTTCGACGAGTGTTTCGGCGCTCACGGGGGTGTGTTTGGCGGACCGCAAGGTTGGTCGTGAGCGCAATAGAGTTGCGGTTATTGGCGATGGTTCGATGACCGGTGGACAGAGTTTTGAGGCCTTGAATCACTTGGGGTCATTGGGTCACGATGCATTAGTGATTTTGAACGACAACGACGGGAGTATAGATCCGACGATGGGGGCCTTGCACGATCACGGTTCGTATCAAAGCTATGTTGAAAGTTTGGGATGGTCGTACGCGTATTTGGGAGAGGGCAATGATGTGGTCCAATTGGTCGGTCACCTCAAAAATCAACTCCAAAAATCGGGACCACGCGTTCTTCACATTCGCACGAAACGCCCAGATTTGAGTGCGCCAAAGTCGTACAAACCGGGCACTACTTTTCAGTGGTGGGCTGCGGAGGCCATTCGCGACATCCTCACGCGACATAAAGATATTCAAGTGCTCAGTCCTGCAATGTTTGCCGGCAGTGGTTTTGGACCATTGCGCGAAGATTTCGGGGACCAATTCATTGATACAGGCATCAACGAGGCCCATACGGTGACCACGGCTGCAGGTATAGCAGCGGCAGGCGGTCGCCCGTGGGTACATATATATAGCACGTTCTTGCAGCGCGCCTATGATCAAATTGTCCACGATGTCGTCCTCCAGGGGCTGCCGGTGGTGTTCTTGGTGGATCGAGCAGGTTTGGTCGGTGCCGATGGGCCTACGCACCACGGGGTGTTTGACCAAGGATTGTTGATGGATTTACCCGGGGTGAGGGTTTGGAACCCACGAAATGGAGAAGTGCTTCGTGCGATGTTGCAGGAGGTGGCTAAAAACCCTCCGGCAGGGCCCCTGTTCATTCGTTACCCAAAGGCAAGAACGGAAGGGGAGCAACGTGGTGTTTTTGCACCCTATGAATGGTTGTCAAAAAGCGATTCTAAGGTGTTGTGGGTGAGTACGGGGGCGATTTCAGAATTGATGAAAAAAGACGAAAATCACCTCCATTTGGCTCAAGTTTGGCCGTTTTTTAATGATTTCGGGTCGATTTTGTCCAATTTTGAAGAAATTCATGTTTTCGAAGAATCTACCGGTTTGGGTGGTTTAGGGGGTGGTATTGCTGCCTTGGTGGAGGATATGGTGCCCAGACCAAAATATGTCCTTCATAAACTTCCTTCGACCTTCATTGAACACGGACCCCGCCTTCAGTTGTTAAAGGACCATGGATTCGATCCGTTCCTTTAAGCTATGCCTATGAAATACCTCCTTGTTATGGTGCTTGCAGCCAACGCTTTGGTGGCGCAAACACGAACTGTACCTGCAGAAATTGAGATTGAGTTCACTGTACGTGAATTTGGTTTAAGTAAGGTACAGGGCTGGTTTTACAGCGATGGCGCACCGGCCGAGGCAACCTTTGAAGGGGATATGCTCATGGCTTTCGAAGGCTGTGTGGCGGCCAATTCTTTCGCCACCGGCGTTGCCGCCAGGGACCGAAATGTAGTCAACAAGGAGGAGTTCCTGAATGCCGAAAAGTATCCAACCATTTGTTTTACAGCGAATAAAATTGAGTTTGTGGGCAAAATTGGTCCAAAAACCACCTACGACATGCGTGGAGACCTTACCTTGCGGGGAGAAACGCATCCCATAGAAGTTCGCGTCGTCCAAACGGAGGCCAAATCCCTCGAGGCGAGCTTCTCCATCGACCGTACACAATGGTCCGTTGGAACAGGGCCCGCCGCCCTTTTCGTCTCCGATAATGTTGATTTGGTGGCGAAAATCAACCTAAACTGATTGAATGAAATTTTCAGACTTTAAACTCAACGATACCATACTCGATGCCTTGTTCTACATGAACTTTGAAGAGGCGACCGAGATTCAAGAAAAAGCCATACCAACCATTTTGGAGGGGAAAGACCTCATTGGTTGTGCCCAGACGGGTACGGGAAAAACGGCGGCTTTTGTTTTACCAACGCTCAATCAAATCGCAGATGCCCCGAGTGACGGGGTTCAAGTATTGATTTTGTGTCCCACGCGCGAGCTGGCCATTCAGATCGACCAGCAAATCCAGGGCATTGCCTATTTCACTAATGCATCTTGTTACCCGGTTTATGGCGGTGGTGATGGTGTGAGTTGGGAGGCTGAGGCCGATGCACTCAAAGGTGGCGCAGATATCATTGTCGCTACTCCGGGCCGATTAATGGCACACATGGCGCGCGGCTATGTGAAATTCGATACCGTACAACACCTCATCCTTGACGAGGCGGATCGCATGCTCGATATTGGTTTCTATGACGACATTATTAAGATTATAAAATCGCTACCTGCAGAGCGTCAAAGCTTGATGTTCTCCGCAACAATGGCGCCGAAGATTCGCAGTTTGGCCAAAGAGATTTTGAACGAGCCGGAAGAGATTTCCGTGGCCATTTCTAAGCCGGCCGAGGGGGTGACCCAAAAGGTGTATTTGGCGCACGAAGAGCAGAAAGTGGCCTTGATGCGCCATATTCTGGGCGATAAAGACGATTTTCAATCCATCATTATCTTCTGTTCCACGAAGAAAAAGGTGGAGAAATTGGCTCGTACACTGCATCAAAAAGGCTATGCCTGTCAGGGGATTTCATCGGATTACGAGCAGGAGCAGCGCGAAGAGACATTGAGCGATTTCCGCAGTGGGAAAACCCGAATCATGGTGGCGACGGATGTGATGTCGCGTGGTATAGATATTAAGGGCATTGATTTAGTAATCAATTACGATGTGCCCGGCGATGCGGAGGATTACGTGCACCGTATTGGACGTACAGCCCGCGCGAAAACTGAAGGGATGGCCGTAACACTCGTTTGTCCAGATGATATGTTCAAATTCTCGAAAATTGAGCGATTGATCGAACGGGAATTGGAAAAAGAACAACCGCCTAAAACCTTAGGCCCAGGTCCTGAGTGGCGCGAACCTCAGCGTGGCAAAAAAGGACGTGGTGCGAAGAAGCCACAAGGCCGTAAATCTGAGGCCAAGCCGCAAGAGAAAAAATCACCTAGACCTACGAAGAATGAGGGTGCAGAAAAGCCCAATTCTCAGAATCAAAAACCGCATGAAAAGAAAGACCGCAAACCTCGAAAAAAGGCACCTTCCAATTACCAGATAATGTTCGATGCGTTGCCAAATCCGAAGGCTTAATCCACCTTCAACACCTTCCCGGAATAACTGACCGAAGGGGTGGAGGCCCGCAATACGTAGGTCCCTTTAGCCAGGGTGCTCACGTCGATAGTGCTGTTGAATTGGCCCATAAAATGGGTATGGGATTCTTTCCAAACAAGCTCACCTAAAGTATTGAATAAAGCTAATTCTAGGGGCTCTTCTTCGCCTAAAACGAATTGGACCCTGAGCACATCCACGGCCGGATTAGGGAACAATAGGATCTCGTAATCGCCACGAGAGATTCCGAAGGCCTCGGAGCTGATTTCACACGAATCAAAACGCACCACTAAGGTGTAATCGCCATCCACGGGATTGTAGAGCACGCTATCTTCAGAGACCAGGGCGCCGTTTAACAGCCATTCATAGGCATAGATATTTACCTCTTCTGAAACTTGCGGGTGGAGCTGATTGCCGACCTCCAAAATGGTTGCGCTGATTACCTCTTCACAGGGCTCGAAATGCGCGGTGAGGGAAGTGTTGTCGGAAAGAGCGACTTGGATGGCGGCATCTTGTGCGTTTTGGTAGTTGGCATCATCGGAAGTCCAATGGGAGAAGAGGTATCCAAAGCTTGGGATCGCCTCAGTCGTAATGGGGCAACCGCCATGGTAAATCCCGTCCCAAGGCAGCGGGGGCATGATACTGTTGACCTTGATATGGCCGGAATTCATCGGGGCGGCCGCGAGCTCTACTAAATTTTGCCCTTGGAGGTTAAAGCTCTGATTGATGTGTTGTCGTGCGGTAGGAATGCGCGTACTGTTATAGGTTTTCAGGCCATTCACGGAATTTAGCCAATAGGAATAGGAATAGGGCCCCATCTGGTTGCTCCACTGGGCAATGTGATCGGGGATAGCTGGGGCCAATTCTGTTTTCAACTCGTCCACCACCGCATCAAAAACGTCGGTTTGGAAGGTGGTGTTGATGAGGTCGTTGTAGCGATTGACGAATTGGCAACGGAAATCCGCATTGTTCAAAGCGTGATTAAAAATCTGTGAATGCTGGTTTGGGAAGTCCGGGTTGCGCGCTCGGTTGATGTAGTTGTGGTATATGCTGCCGCCATAGAGGGCAAACCCAAAGTCGGTATCGTACATCATGTAACGCCATTTGGCTCCAGCGGTATCCTGACGCCAAAGTTTAACGTTGTTGATGCCCCACTCGATGCCCATCCAGTCGCGGTTTTGGATGTAGGTTTCGAAAATAAAGTAGTCGAGGTAGTTATTGAGATCGAATCTTGAACTGAAAACATCTACGAAATTTGGAGAGTTTACACTTTGGTTGGTAATGATGTTGTAAGATTCGTTGAAGTGGCTCGCATCTCCAACGAGGGCGCCGTCGCGATTTAATAATTGGACCTTATCCTTATCCACCCCGTGATTGCTTTCCACGTAGTGCTCATCGAACTTCTCGCGAATGCCGTACAAGCCCCAAAACTCGCCGTTGAGATAGACCAAGGTGGCCTGATAGCCCATGCGGTCGATGTGTGTGCCGTCGGTTAATCTGCTAAATACGGCATCCTGGATTCGATTGAAGATGCCGTGCTGCCCGCCGTTGCGTAGGTTGAAGTTGTTGAAGCTCGTGATCTCAGGCTTGCGCTCAATGAGTGGGTATTCGACGTCGCCGGTGTAGATGGATTTAGCGTCGATTCGGAAGGATTTTTGTGGCTCGGCGCGCGACCAACCTCCATGGATTTCCAAATCAAAAATGGCTTCGAATTGCTTGTTTTGGTTGCGGTCGAAAAACTCCATGCGCGACTTTCGCGACCACGGCTGCCAAAAGTTACTTCCGAAATACGGGTAGTTGCTACTAGCATTTGGCCCCATGACATAAATGCCCGTGTTCCAATCCCAGAGGTGGTCCTCGTCGGTGATGATGGAGACGACCGGCAGGTTGTGATTGTCCTCGTCGATAATGTACGTGCGGTCTATCGTCGGGCTAGGGAGGGCTTGGCTGCTGTTGCCAAAGGATTTCACGCTGAGCACACTGGTCTGGCTCACATAAATTAGTCCATTGACCACAGGGTCGCTTTGATCAGGTTCATCACCGTTGGTGGTATAATAGCTGGTCGCATTTGCAGCGGTCGTAACACTTACGGGGTTGCTGGAGCTGTACCATCCGGAGGGCAGGTCTACAATGGGTGCAGGGGTAATGCCGGAGTAGCATGTGCTCTGATTGTTCGAGGCATCTGGGGTCGGGCTATCGAAGAAGCACCAATTCCCCACACCGTCCGGTGTACGTCCTCGGCTAATATTAGCGCTAAGACCCTCAGGTATAGCGATGCTGTCGATAACAATTTCGTTCGTGTCGCTGATAACAATGGTTTCCCCTGCGGCCAATTTAAAACTGGCGTGCGGCAACACCACTGGCGGGGTGAACCAAGCAGGAATATTTTGGTATTGGTTCTGGGCCGAAGTCAGTCCAGCGGAAAGGAAAAAATTTCCGGTGAGGTCGGAGGAATTGGCCGATGCATTGTGTACGCGAATCGCTAGGATGTTGGCTCCGTCCTGCAGCAACTCCTCCACCTCTTCCCCATCAAACATCACATCGTCTGGCATGCCGCCGGAATACATCACCGCCTCATGCAGCGAGCTGGTTAGCTCGTGGTATGCCGGGGAGGCACTGAGATTATCCGAGCGCATGATCTCGTGGCCGTTCAAATACGCCACGAAACCGTCGTCATAATCTGCGTGAAAAATCAAATGGGTAATCTCCTCTACATCTTGTACCACAAACTCGTGTCGCAAGAGAATGGAAGGGGTGGTGGCAATGGTGGTTTGGTCGTCGTTATCTCCATAGCCAATGCCCCCGGCTCCCGAGGCCCAGTTTTGATCATTGTAGCCCAATTCCTTCCAGCCCGCATAATTCGCCGGCGGGGCGCTCCCGTTCCAATACTTCCAAACATTATCCGCGCGCACCAAACTCTCCCACCGCGCAGGAAACCTCACCTCGTCGCGCCCTGACGCACAGATCGTAATCAGGGATTGCGGCGCCAGCTCAATGGCCGGAAATCGCCACTTGTCTAAATTATTGGGGTTGTCGCTCAAGTAGTAGCCGCCTAAGTTAACGGGATCCGATGAATGGTTGTACACCTCCACCCAGTCCACATTTTTCCCGCGCTCATCCGTAAAGCCACGTTGTGAATTGAACTCATTAATGGCTAATTGGCCCCGCATTTCAAAAACACTGAGCAGGAGGCTAAGACATATAAGGATCCGACGTTGCAAGAGTCTAAAAAGTTTTTTAGCTAATGTACGAGTGATTAATAATAAGGCGACGTACTATAGTATAAAGTAAAACAGTAATTAGAATAATTCAGGCAACCTTTTAGATATTTAAAACTCGCCATTAAAAGGTTGATGAGTTAAAAAAACAGTTAATTTCAAACCCATGAAAAAGTTAATATACATATGTGTATTTGGATTAGCGCTTGCCTCTTGTAAGAAAGAATTTGTTGGGCCAGAAGTTGAATTCCCTATTGATACTGCATATCACAACTCTCCTGTGAACTCTGGCAATACTCAATCATTGTCCTTTAATTCTCAGGTAGAAAGATTAATTGCCATAAAGACAAATGAGGTTCGCAGTGCACTGGGTAGAGATACCTTGATACAAACTATTATTGGAGATTCTATAGCAAGTTCACATTCTATGGATATGGCGGATAACAATTATTTCAGTCACACAGGTCAGAATGGAAGCACTCCTTGGTCTCGAGCATTTGACCTCGGATTATCATTCTCTGGCCTGGGCGAGAATATTGCGAAACGAGGCCCCTACCCCATAGGTTCTGAAGCAGAGCTGGTTGCATCAGGCCTTGTTGGGGTTTGGGTAAACTCACCAGGTCACTATTCAAATATGATATCTACGGACTGGAAATATATAGGTGTAGGTTTTGCCTTTGACAGTGATAATGTGGCATACGGCACACAGATATTTTATTACTAAAAGAAATTCATCAATTTCCTAGGTGTACGTAATCAAAAAGGAGCAAGTATTTTTTTGAATGCTGTAATTCAGGTATAGCAAGGGATACAAACTCTTGACTTATATTTGCCCTCCACGATGGGGATGTAGCTCAGTT
>DFQY01000017.1:6916-44013 GCA_002378005.1 Flavobacteriales bacterium UBA3477 | reverse complement strand
ACACCCAATCCCATTACTGTACCTCCACGGAACGACACCTTCAACGCCTCTGGCAAAGAAGTACGAGCCGCTTGCGTAGTACGAACGTTTGCATCAGTAGCGATACGCATACCAATGTTACCGGCGATAGCAGAGAATACTGCACCGATCACGAAGGCAACTACGATGAACCAGTGTGTGGTTTCAACAACAGAAGAAATAATACCGAGAAGGATTCCGGCAATGACAACGAATACGGCAAGGATGCGGTACTCAGCATTTAAGAATGCCATGGCGCCTTCTTTTACATAAGAGGCCAATTTTGACATTTTTTCGGTTCCAGTGTCTTGTTTAATAACCCATGAACGTAGAACGAACATGTAAGCAAGACCGACAAGCCCAAGACTTGGGACTACATAAAGCAAGTTTTCCATTATACTATGGTTTGATTTCAAATAATCAGCCCTCCTTGCGTTTACAAAGAGGGCTGCAAATATAAGTCTTAGAGTCTTTATCTCAACCTAAGTTGAAAAAGCTCTAGGTTATTTAACGTACATGACCGATTTCACTGCGTCAATCACCTGTCCCACCTGTGGCAAGAATGCCTCTAGAAGGGTTGGTGAATAAGGCGCTGGAGTATCCGTAGTGGTGATGCGCTTCACAGGAGCATCTAGGTAATCGAAGGCTTCCGATTGTACCTTGTATGCGATTTCAGTCGCGATAGAGCCCAAGGGCCACGCTTCTTCCAAACATACCAAGCGGTTGGTTTTCTTCACACTTTCAATCACGGTTGCGTAATCAATTGGACGAACCGTACGCAAATCAATAATCTCACAAGAAATGCCTTCAGCAGCCAACAAATCAGCGGCTTCGTAAGCTACTTTAATGATTTTACCGAACGAGACGATGGTTACATCTGTACCCTTACGCTTGATATCAGCTACGCCGATAGGCAAGGTGTACTCGCCTTCTGGCACCTCGCCTTTGTCGCCGTACATCTGCTCGCTTTCCATGAAGATCACAGGATCGTTGTCGCGAATAGCGCTCTTCAATAGCCCTTTACAATCGTAAGGATTAGAAGGAACGATCACCTTCAAACCAGGACAGTTTGCGTACCAACTTTCAAAGGCTTGAGAGTGTGTCGCTGCCAACTGACCGGCAGAAGCCGTAGGTCCACGGAATACGATAGGCACGTTGATCTGACCACCTGACATCTGCTTCATTTTCGCAGCGTTGTTGATGATCTGATCAATGGCCACCATCGAGAAGTTGAACGTCATGAATTCCACGATAGGACGCAAACCGTTCATGGCTGCTCCTACAGAAATACCAGCAAAACCAAGCTCTGCAATAGGCGTATCAAGGACGCGCTTTGGACCAAATTCGTCCAACATTCCCTTTGATGCTTTGTAGGCTCCGTTGTATTCCGCTACTTCTTCACCCATCAAATAGATGCTCTCGTCGCGGCGCATTTCCTCGCTCATGGCCTCACACACGGCCTCTCTAAACTGGATTGTCTTCATAGTCAATAGATGTGTCGAGCGGCAAATATAGTATGCATTGCGGAGGTAGACTACCACAAAGTGGTATCGGAGGTAGAAAACTCAACAATTCCTACTTTTTTCCTTTGGATTTATTATGCATGCATAGTAATTTTAGGGGCAGAAAAACAGCCTTCACGTGAATATACTTGTTTGTATCAGCCATGTACCGGACACTACAGCGAAGATTAACTTCACTGCGGACGGTTCGGCATTGGATCCTTCAGGTGTTCAATTCGTCATTAATCCCTACGACGAATTTGGATTGACCAAAGCCCTGCATATTAAGGAAGCCCAAGGCGCGACCATCACCGTGCTGAACGTGGGCGGACCAGAAACAGAACCTACTCTACGCAAAGCATTGGCCATTGGAGCCGATCAAGCCGTACGCATTAACGCCACCCCTACGGACGCTATCACAGTTGCAAAGTCCATCAAGAACCACATACAGGCAAACGCGTATGATTTGATCATTTGTGGACAGGAAAGCATCGACTACAACGGACAAGAAGTTCCTGCCATGGTCGCTGCATTTCTCGATCTTCCATTTGTCAATGCTTGTGTAGGACTAGATATTAATGGCGGTTCGGCTACTGCTAAAGCAGAAATCGACGGCGGTCACGCGTCTTACAGCTGTTCACTCCCTATGGTCGTGGGCGGTAAAAAAGGATTGGTTGAAGAAAAAGACCTCCGTATCCCAAACATGCGCGGCATCATGACGGCTCGCACCAAACCTCTTGCAGTAGAAGAAGCCGAGGGCGGCGGTCATACCGCAGCGGTTTCCTTTGCAAAACCGGCAGCGAAATCAGCAGTGAAATTGGTCCCAGCAGATCAAGTAAATGAGCTTGTGCGCCTGTTGCACGAAGAGTCAAAATCCATCTAGAACGAAGAATGATGATTGTAGTATTTGTTGAAAGTTGGAATAACCAATTCAAAAAAGCTTCGTTTGAAGCAGTGAGCTATGCCCGCAGCTGGGCCAACACGGCTGGATGCGGCGTACGCGCCATCACCTCCGCCTCGGCGGAAAACGCGAGCCAATTGGCCCAATACGGTGCCGATGAAATCGCAACCCTAGAACTCGCACAAACTGGCGCCGGAATTGGCGCACAATTAGCTGGGCTCGTAGGCGACGCTCAAGGCGTTGTTGTCGCAGGAACTGCCATGGGAAAAATTATTGCCCCTACCCTTGCCGCATTGACCAGCGGCGCATTGAGCACCAACACCACCGGCACACCTAAAAGCACAAGCCCAGTAGTTGTGGAGCGTGGAGCTTTCTCCTCCAAGGGAATTGAAACTATCTCCTTGAACAGTGGATTGCCTATCATCAGCTTCGTTCCTAATGCCATCGGCATCAAGGAAGAGGCAGGTGCGGGTGTAATGACTTCAGTCGAAGCCTCGGGCGCGGACAAACTCACGACTAATGACGTGAGTGTAGCTAGCGGTAAAGTGGCCTTGCCTGAAGCCGAAATCGTAGTCAGTGCAGGTCGAGGCTTGAAAGGTCCTGAAAATTGGGGCATGATAGAAGAGCTCGCCGACGTGCTTGGCGCAGCCACTGCATGCTCTAAACCGGTAAGTGATATTGGGTGGAGACCACATAGTGAACACGTGGGTCAAACCGGTATTCAAGTCAACCCGAATCTGTATATTGCGGTAGGAATTTCAGGCGCTATTCAACACCTCGCTGGGGTGAGCGCGTCGAAGACTATCGTAGCCATAAACACCGACCCTGAAGCACCATTCTTCAAGGCGGCGGATTACGGGATTGTTGGCGACGCTTTTGAAGTTGTTCCTCAGCTGATTGAGGAACTGCGCGCCTTCAAGGCCGCCAACTAAATGCATGAAGTAGAACTCACTGTAAAAGGACTCTCTTACAGTCAAGGAAAGTCAGGAGCTTATGCCCTCATTCTCGCCGAAAAAGGTGAGAGAGGCCGTAAGCTTCCCGTCGTTATAGGCGGTGCTGAAGCACAAAGTATTGCTGTTGCCATGGAAAAATCTGTGGCTCCTCCCCGTCCATTGACACACGATACTTGGGTCAATATGCTCAAAGAGATAAATGTCACTATTGAGAAGGTGGTCATTCACCGCTTGGTCAATGGTGTTTTTTTCGCCAGCATCTACAGTGTGGTTGAAAACGGCAAGCAATTAATATTTGATTCTCGCCCATCAGATGCAGTAGCGCTAGCCGTTCGTGTGGAATGCCCTATTTATGCACTCGATTCCTTATTGGAGCAGGCCGGCATTACACCTCAAGAAGAACAAGAAGCGGACGGTACAGAGACTCTGGAGGAAGAAGAATTGGACACTCCTGAGGAGCAAAGCAGAGAAGAACTTGAGCAAATGCTTCAGGAGGCCGTGGAAAATGAAGATTATGAACTAGCCGCTAGGCTTAGAGATAAATTAGATAAGCTCAAATGATCCTGAGAAGTTTTTTAGGAATCGCCGTACTCACTGCCGTGTTGTGGCTTTTCAGTTCAAATAAGAAAGCCATTAATTGGTGGATGGTTGTAAAGGGCCTTGGGCTCCAATTCATCTTGGCTTTGGGCGTACTCAAAGTTCCTGGCGTGAGTTGGGCTTTTGAAAAATTCAGCCTTGCCGCAGTCACCCTGTTGGACTTCACCCGTGAAGGATCTACTTTCCTATTTGGCTCCCTAATCACAGATACCACAAGCTTTGGGTACCTGTTCGCCTTCCAGGTGTTGCCGACTGTAATCTTCTTCTCAGCAGTCACCTCCTTGTTATACTACTTTGGAATTCTCCAAAAAGTCGTGAAAGCCATGGCTTGGGTCATGCAGAAAACACTTCGCCTATCAGGGGCTGAATCGCTCGCCGCTGCAGGTAACATCTTCATCGGTCAGACCGAAGCTCCCCTTCTTGTAAAACCATATATCGCCAAGATGAGCCGTTCGGAATTGCTCAGCTTGATGGCAGGAGGTATGGCTACCATCGCCGGTGGTGTATTGGCCGCATATATTGGTTATTTGGGTGGAGATGATCCTGAACGCCAGTTATTTTTTGCCAAGCACTTATTGACCGCTTCCGTGCTTTCGGCTCCTGCGGCTTTGATCAGCGCAAAGATTCTTTTACCTGAAACGGAAGATGTAGAAGAAGTGGCTGAGATCAGTTCCCAAGACATGGGTTCTAATGCCCTTGATGCCATTTCTAATGGAACGACAGAAGGCGTGAAACTCGCCGTGAACGTCGGTGCCATGCTATTGGTATTTACCGCCTTGGTTTATGGAGTAAACTACCTCTTTGTGGAGGGAATTGGCTCTTGGACCGGTTTGAATGCTTGGGCGACAGATTTCACTAACGGACGTTACGACAGCTTCTCATTGCAATTCATCACGGGAGCACTCTTGAGCCCAATCGCATGGATTCTTGGGGTACCTCCGGAGGATTTATTGTTGGTGGGGCAATTGCTTGGTGAAAAAACCATCCTGAACGAATTCTATGCCTATGTGACTTTAACAGACATGAAGAATGCTGGACTGTTCGCCTCAGAGCGTTCCATTATCCTTAGTACCTATATGCTGTGTGGATTTGCCAACATTGCAAGTATTGGAATTCAGATCGGGGGTATTGGCACCATTGCGCCGTCGAGACGTAAAGATTTGAGCGAGCTCAGTATCAAGGCCCTTATTGCAGGTACTGTCGCCTCTCTATACACCGCAGCAATCGTGGGATTAATGATCTAATATGTCCGCACCTCAGACCATAGAAAAAGTCATCTTGGGCGTTGACCCGGGAACAGTGGTTATGGGGTACAGTGTGGTTCATATTGTCAAAGGCGAGATTAAGCCTTTGGTTATGGATGTGATTAAGTTCAATACGAAATTGGACCATTACACCCGATTGGCTAAAATCTTCGACGAACTCTCCAAGATCGTTACCCTATATACACCGGACGAAATGGCTCTTGAAGCCCCTTTCTTTGGGAAGAATGTGCAATCTATGCTGAAACTCGGTCGTGCTCAGGGCGTTTGTATGGCCACCGCTTTGTCTAAGCAGATCCCGGTATTCGAATACAGCCCGCGTTTGGTCAAGCAAAGTATCGTAGGAAACGGAAATGCGAGTAAGGAGCAGGTCAGCGGCATGCTCAAGGGAATGTTTCCTAGAGTAGAGCACAATTACTTAGATGCCTCTGATGCCCTTGCAGTGGCCGTATGTCATCATAACCAGACCACTGGGATTGCGGCTCCAAAACACGGCGCAGGGAGCAAAAAAAACTCCGGCAAAAAAAGCCGGAGTGGAAATTGGGAACAATTTATTCAGCAGAATCCAGAGCGTCTGAAATAGACGCCGCTATAGACATCATTTCCTCACTATTCAAGGATAAGGGCGTATTCGCGAAGCTTAACTCATGCTCGGCCTCAATAGGCACCAAATGCAAATGCGCATGGGGAACTTCCATACCGAGGACCATAGATCCTATTCGCTTACAAGGCAACGCTTTCTTTAGGGCCTTAGCCACGCGCTGACTAAAAGCCATGAGTCGTTGGTAATCCTCCTCGGGTAATTCATATAGTTCGTCTACCTCAACCTTAGGCACACAGAGCGTGTGGCCTTTTTTTAAAGGACGAATGTCTAAGAAGGCAATGTTATCTGCATCCTCTGCCACCTTATAGCAAGGAATATCTCCAGCGATAATTTTGGTGAAGATGCTCGACATATGTTAGGCCATAGTAATTTCGAGAATCTCAAAATTCATTGTACCGCGAGGTACTTGAATCTCAGCAATCTCTCCTACTCTCTTTCCAAGAAGACCTTTTCCAATAGGGCTACTCACAGAAATCTTACTTTGCTTGATATCTGCTTCTTGCTCCGCTACAAGGCTGTAGGTCATGGTAGCGCCATTAGCGACGTTTTTCAACTTGACCTTAGTTAAGACTCCAACCTTTGATAGATCAATGTTCTCGCTGTCCAATACACGCGCATTGGCCAAAACATCCTCAAGTTTGGCGATCTTCATTTCCAACAAACCTTGAGCTTCTTTCGCCGCGTCGTATTCTGCGTTCTCACTCAAATCTCCCTTATCTCTCGCCTCAGCGATTTGATTCGAGATGTGCGGACGTTCCACACTTTTCATGTGGTCTAATTCCGCGCGTAGCTTTTTCAACCCTTCTGGGGTGTAATAACTTACTGATGACATTTCTGTAATAGTCTTACTAAAAAAGAGGCCAAACGGCCTCTCTTAAACTTTAATACTGCAAAGGTATATAACTTTCCGAATTACAAGCTAATGCGTACTCCAATAGAGTGAATTCCGCTGAATGCAGAAGTCGTTCCACGGTACGAATAGTCGATGGCAAAGCTTCCTTCGTCCGAAGTAGGAACATTGAAGCTAAATCCACCACAAATCCCCGAAATGGCAGAAGTACCTAGATCGTCTGCACGGTTATCAAAGACCTTATATCCTAGTCGTAATTGGAACAATTCTTTCAAGCTATACTGAACACCAGCGTGGTAAGTATCCTTCTCAAAGGCATTTGAGCTGAAGTTCAACGCTCCGGTTACTTTACCCTTAGGCAACAACCAATCGTACGAACCGCCAATGCTCAACTGCGTCGGCAATTCGAACTTCGCTGAACGGCTTTCGAACGTTTGAGAATAGGCTACACCATAGGTCGGCACTGGCAAAGTTACCCCAAAACCGTCACCCTGATAGGTAACACTTGGACCCACATTCTTCAACGTGATACCAAACTTATACTTATCGTTCTCACCGGTGCGGTACTGAACCCCTGCATCAAAACAAACTCCGTTGGTGTTCAAGTTTGAAATAGAGCTGCTGTACATTTTCACATTGACACCCCCGTAGATGTTCTCGGTAAACTTCTGAGCATAACCCATATTGATCACCAAACTTTGAGGACTAATGGTCGCACCTGTACCTTCTGGTTGATCTTCTGTGGTTACTTCCCACTCCCCGTAATCAAAAGCACTCAAGCCTAGGGTAAGGAAACCTACATCACTCACGCGCTGTACAAGCGTTGCACCGTTCATGTTAATGCCGGCACCTACCATCCATTGTGTGTTGCTGAAGGTAACTTCTGTATTCAAGTTAGTCGCGGCAATACCAGCGATGTTCAAGAAAGTGGCATCCATTCCCGTTACGCCCGCAACGTTTACAGAAGCCCATCCCGCAGAGCGCGCAAAAGGGTTAATTAAAAGCTCCGAAGCACCCGCTGAACCCGCACGTTGTGGGTTACCTGCAGTGGCTACACTGAAGGTGGCTACGGTTAAAACGATAGAGAGGTATGATTTCAATTTCATAATAGTTCTTCTCTTAGAATGAGTTCAAATCCACTGGACGCATAGCACCGAACCATTTCACGATTTTCTCGCCGAGGTCACCCGCATCTACGTGGATGATATAGACCCCAGAAGCAATAGGCACGTTGTACGTGTTCTTCAAATCCCACTCCACATAGGTCATGCTGTTGTCCTTGCGGATCTGACGAATCAACGTACCACTAGTAGTGAAAATGCTGATCGTACAGGTTTCAGGTAGGTTGGTGATTTTCACCGTATTATCCAACTGTGAAGTTTCGTAAGCACTGAATCCATAATAAGGATTAGGTACCACACGAATGGTTTCAAGCGCACTTGATCCCACAGTGTCAATATATGTTTTCGTCGCAATGTTCGAAGTGTTGAACAAGAATTGCGGATTACCATTGTTTGGAGCATCGGCCAATTGACGCGAGTTGTAGCTCGTATTCATACGAATGCGTACGCGCGTTTCTGTTGGCAACTCTGTATATGGATCGAAGTCCATGCCTCGGCGTAGTGTTGGCATACCGATCCAACGAACGGAACGCCAGAAGTTCGCCTTAGCAATGTTTCCAATACCACCAGATTTCACGAGGTCACCCATCAAATCTTTCAATGGCCAATCGTTGATGTTCGCTCCAGTGTAGGCAAGATCCGTAGTGCTGCCGCCAATCTTATCCTGATCTGCGAAGACATAGATGTAGTGCTGACCACCGAACACGTAACCGCCGTTCACAGTATTGCCTGGTGGCAAGAATTCGCGATCTGTCGGGTTCCACAACATGTCGTTACCGTTTTCACCTGGCAACCATGAGTTTTCACCGAAGGCCATGCTCAAACGCTTGCCACTTTCAACGTCGATGGCGTATCCCGGGAAGTAAGACCAACCTGGTTCCATGGCTGGAGCGCGCTTTAGCTGCCCATTCTCCAAAGTCCAAGAAGTATCTTGACGCTGCGTCAATTTCTTATCTCCGTGTTCGCTCAAGTTTTCATCTTCGGCCAATTCGAATACCGGCACACGCGTCCACAAGCTTGGATCACTCGTGAACACGATATCAACTGAGTGTAGATCAGCCGCATCTGCGATATTGCGTCCAATACTCACTGCTGGACCCATACCGTAGTTATTGTATCCATTTACTACAGCACGTTGGTTTGCCGAGGCATACATATATGGGCCCCAAGTTCCATCAACGATATTCTCAAAGTGCCCTTTCGCATCACCGTTTTGATCTGGATATAGTGTAGCAGGCTCTTCTGTTGGGAAGGTATTTGTTCCTGCTAGAATCCAGTTATATGGTGAATAACTCTTATCATCTTTAATACCTGACCACCATTCTTTCGACGGGTCTTCGTAAATGATCTCAGAGAAGATCACCCCATTATCATAGATGCCCTCATTATCACCACCCGGCGATGGTGCCTGCTGCACAGCAACAGAAAGTCCAAGTCCAGGAATGATTTGTTCATTGTAGAAAGAGATCGTAGAGTCTGATTGTGCAATGATTGCTCCTGCACCATCGGTGATTTCCCATTTTGCATTGTTGTTCGCACCATCGAAAGTTAGCGTGTACTCGCCATTCTTCACTTCAAGTGGATCTACAACCTTAATATCTACTGGTCCCATACCGCCCATGTAGGTCGGCTGACCAGAAGCATTACCTGCCAAAATAGCATTGACCTCTTCTGGTGTCAATTCTAATTCGCCTGCACCATTACCAATACCGTCAAGACGCTTAATTTCTGGTCCATCTCCGTACTGAGCGACTTGGATAGTACCGCCTTTCTCAGAATCGATCTGGTGAGGGATGGCCATGTATGTTTTGATGTTACGACGACCGGCCAAGAATGGAATCTTTTGACCCCCTGGCGCCGTTGTTGGGTTGAATACTTCGAATTGATTTTGACCGTAAGCAATTACTGTGAAGTAGTACTCTCTGTGGTTGATAAGCGTACGATCACCGGTTGCGAAGGCATCTTCCTTGATTTGGAACGAAGTAAAGACTCCCTTGTCATTTGAAGTCAAGGTCATATCCTGTGGCACCAATGCATTCAAATCTGGATCCACTTCCCAGTTGATGAGCTGCGTCAAGCCATTTTTGATATCACATTGCGCCACCATACGGCTTTGCGTCGGATCATAAAGGTCTGAAACGCTCACGTCGCTGTTCGCTAGCTGGAAGATTTGGAATCCTTCAAAAGTGTAATCGAAGAAATCTGGATTCACGTTCAATATAGAATCGCGGTCGTCAGGATTCACTGTAATAAGCGGATCGCGCTCACGGTAGCTAAACCCGAGGTTGTTGCTACCGGGACCATAGGTGAGTTTCAAGATCAACTCACGGTCTAGTTCTTGAATCTCAACATCCGGTGCATCCGGACCATTCAATACTTGGAAACAGTTGTCGAAGAGTTTCTGTGCTTTATCATCCGCGATGATCACTTTTTCTACAGAAGCGAAGAGATCGTTGTTGATGAGGTCGCGCTCCCATACCACCCCAGTGGTTACGAAGTTCAAGGCACCTGGTGCCAATGAGAATGGACCCGCACTGTGAAGACCACGCTTATCCTCTTTGTTCGCTGGGCTTTCCCACCAATCTACTGGAGAATAAGGAGGGTAAGCACCGGTTGTATCGTAAGACATACCTGGGTAAGCGAACTGTGTTGAAGTACCATTACCTGAGGCAACGAATCCATCACCGTTTCCTAGATCACCAGGACCTGAAGGGGTTTCAATAATCAACTCTGAACCGTTCTTCCACAACGCTCTCATGTAGTTGTAGAACTGTGTAGCGTTTGCAGGGTTACCAGAGATGTTAGAAGAAGTGTTGTTGTAGTACATGAAGTGGCTCATGATGATACGCTCGTTCACCCCTGTAGTAGGATCTTCAGCGACACATACTCCTGTTTCTGGATCTTTCACACCGTCGACACAACCGTCACGGTCGTTATCGATACCGTCGAAGTAATCTGCGAAAGGACCTTGGAAGAAGTCGAAACCAACGGCAGGTGGATTCAAACCGTAGCCCAATGGACCTTCGTCGTCTGTATCTGAGTTGTAACAGTATCCAAGACCACGTGCAATATCACAACCAATGATATCATCGGTATAGTTCCCCAAATCTGGATCAAACCACGTAGAGAAGTACGTATTGGTCAAACGGAAGGTTGAACGGTTGATGATTCGGTAGTTGTTGAAGGTCATGTTGTTCACCTCATCATTCGTAGAAAAGGCGAAGGCTTGTGCACGAATTTCGAAACCTAGTGCACCGGCCTGTGATTCGGTGTGAACGTTACCACGATCGTTGTATACCCACCAAATGGTTTGGTCACCGTAGAGTACATCAGTTTCTTTATCACGACAATCATATTCTTTGTCGATATCGTAGGCTGGGTAGTCAATCAAGTAGTCGTATACACCATCACCATCGCGGTCAATGAACGGAGCTAATTGGTAAGGTAATTCACCATCCACCCCATTACCTGGCCATTCTTTAATGCTTTCAGGAATCTGTGCTTCGTAACCTGGGAAAAGTTCGGTGTCGTCACAATCTGGATCGTCCAAACACTCCAACCACGCTTTGTGTACGTCCACTTCCTCACGCATGATGATCCAGTGGCGGTCGTACTTATCACAAATTTCTTTGTTGATCGATGCAGTACCGTCCGTAGTCAATGGACCAGGCCAGTAGTCGTTCCCTGATTGACGGTAGGTCATGGCGGCCAATTTTAATTGGTTACCCTCATCAACCCCACCGAGCCAAAGAGACCCAGCGAACATCGAGTGCTTGTTTGAACCCTTCGGCACCTCGTAGCGAGCGGTGTTCAAGTCCCACCACATGTCGCCACCACCGAGGATGGTTGCACGCACGTTGTTTATACTCAAATCGCTTTGCGCTTTTGACGGCTGACACAATTCCTCTACGGTTTTCATAGAGCCTGTGGTTTCACCGGTCTTGGCGGCACCTTGCACTTCTCTTGCTGATAGTGGCAGGGCGGCGATTGAGGCTAGTAAAAGGAGATACGCTTTTTTCATATTGCTGTTTTCCTGTGCTTCTTAAATATTATAGTCCAATGCGAAGACCCAAACGGATTCTTCGTGGCAGACTGTAAAGTCCTGGGTTAGCCAAACTGATGTTGTACAAGTCTGCGAAAGATTGTGCATTCGTTTGGAACTGAATGGCGTTCTGTCCCTGAGGAGAGCTCAAGTAACCATCGTCTGATGGAGAACCTGTAAACGAGTATACCCCTAGGATGTTCTGAGTATTCAATGCATTCAACACCTGAACGTAGATTTCAAAGTTGCTGAACGGACCTTCACTATAGTTCCACACTTTGTTTGCCGTAGCATCGATGCGGAAGCTCCAAGGCAAACGAGAACCATTGATGTTACCCGTAATTGGCGTTGCACCGTCGGTCAAACCATAAGCCAATGAACGACGAGTGTATGGAGTACCGGAGTTAGCGTTCAATACTACGTTAAACCCAGCGTTTTCCAACATACGCATGCCGAACCAAACCGGACCATTGTAAGCTGGACCTCCACCGTAACGGTAATCCATGTTCATCACTACTTGGTGACGTGAATCATAGCTAAGAGGGAGGATATAGCGCAAGTTAGGTTGACCAGAGCGTGCGATGTTCGCGCCAGAATTGGCCCCTGAACCTGTACCATCTGCAAACTGAAGGGTGTAGTTCGCGTTCAAACGAACATTGCCTGTGCGGCGCAGATCGTAGGCTACCGTATATCCTTTCACCGTACCGAAGTCTAAGTTACCGTAAGCGATATAGGTAATAGGATACGCTTCTGTAAAACTTAAGGTCTGCATCATATCACGCATTTCACGGTAGAAGGCGCTCAATTTCAAGGCGCTGTTATCGTTCAATTTTTGTCGGAAACCGATCTCGTAATCTGTAGTGCGCTGCGGTTTCAAATCAGGGTTTGCTAGGAAGCTACCGTTTTGTCCGTTCTCCAACTGCAAGTAGGTGATCGGGTTCATACGGTTTAGCCCTGGATCTGGACGTTGTACCAAGATGTCGTAGTGTGCGAAGAATTCAGCCTCATCCGAAATAGGGAACTGGAATGAAACACGAGGGCTCACCGTTACCTGAGGTGCATAATCCTTGAAGCTCTCATCAGCAGTGACGGCTAGTTTTTGGTCTTCAATCCCTGGCTTTTTCAAGAAAGGCTTGATACCACCACTGATATCTGCAATATTTTTAGGATTCGCTTCTACTTCACCTGCGGCAGTGTACCAAGTAAATCCATCGCGGTAACCCACAATTGAAGATGGGTTCTCTTGATCGTCTACATATACTACAGCATCTGGAGACATCCCTTCAGGTACGTTGTAACCGGCTAGAGAAGTCGCGTCCAATTGGCGCACGGTGTACGCTGGGTACAACACAAATGGATCTGCCAATACCGGTTGGTTTGCATCAAAGCGATCCACACGTACCCCAATGTTGAAGAAGAGATCTTCGAAGGTGAACTGATCCTGAATGTATCCCGCCATATAGATAGGCTCGAAAGCACCTACGGTACGGTTCGAATTCCCTTGAGCATCAGTAGAGAAGAAGTCGTTCAATGAAGGACGAGAAGTCAATCTGTTTCCTAGGTAGTCGTATCCGAAGTAGCTTACATACTGCCCAGAACCGATATTGAGAAGTTCATTCGCACTGAACATGTCCAGTGTGAATGTTGATGGGTCGTAGCTATCGATGTCCAACCAATCTGTTCCATCCGGGTCCATTCCTAGTTTCTCACGCAAGTTGCGATCGAAAGTTCTTGGCTTGCCCGCATCGAACAGACGATTATACGAAAGCGTATCCTGGAAAACGCCATTATTATCGTAGGAAGCAACTGGACTATTAAGGTCCAATTCTCGTATGGCATCGTTTTGCAACAAGCGCATCAACGTCCAAAGACCCGTTGCACCTAGAGAGTACGAACGGTCGAAACGCTGCTCATACTCCACACCCACGATGAGCGAGTGGTCTTTAATATCAAAGGTCGAAGATGCGGTGATACGGAACTGATCGTTCATGAATTTCGAATATCCCGCTTGGTTACCCCCAACGTTTCCCCACAATCCATATACGGATGAAGGTTGATCACCATTCAAAAGACCACCACCTGCACGAATATCTTCCAATGAGCGTGCGCTGTTGAAGATTAACGAATTATCTACGAAGTTGTAGAAGTTCGAGGTGTAGTTAGACAGAATAGGGTTGTTTTCAGAGGCTTCATAATCCACTCCGACGCTCATCCATACAGCCTGCGTCCATGCGTCCATAACCTTGCCATAGTTCGGGTCGCTTGGATCGGTGATGGTATCTGAACCCAAGACATACAGCGGACGATAGGTCGTAGTAAACTTACCAATGTGTCCGTAGTTGAAAATGTTGTCTTTGTGACGGGCGTCGCGGTTGTACCCGTTGTTACGAGTGAAATCCACCTGGATGGTGTAGAACGCGTTACGAATCAAAGAGCTTGAGGTATCGCTTGGCGAACCAAAACGTTGTTGAAAACGCAAATAACCACTAACATCTTGACGGAAGTACTCGCCATTGTTGTCGAAGTTCATGAGCTCATTGAAACGGCTGCCCGAAGCACCTTGGCTCATGTTGTATCGTCCCCCAAGCGTAAGCGTTGTGGTTTTTGAGGTGACCAATTTTAAGTTACCCGACATACGCACGGCACGACCGGCTACGTTTTCGCGGTAGTTCTGTGTCACCAAATCCTCACGTGTCAAGAAATCTGCTGCATTCAATACACCAAACCCGCTTGAAGCTGGCACCAATGGGTTGGCTTGCAACTCGCCTAATTTCTCGTCATTCACCTTGTAGGTTGGCAATGAACGTGGTGAGCCGTCTTTGCTGTATTGGAATTCAGAAGCCAAAAGGAACCCAAGTACACTCTGGCCTGCTTTGTTTTTGATAATTGGCCCCCCAAGCGTCAACGCACCTAGGTTGTAATGCTGATTGTCGAACAATGAGCTGGTCAAATATTCAGTAGAACCGAAGTAGTACGGTGCAGGGCCTTTGGTGGTGGTAGAAATCACACCACCGGTAACATCACCGTATTGCGCAGGGAGACCACCGGTAATGACCTCGGTAGATTGGATCGCATCACGTGGGATATCCACATTACCACGAACCTTTACCCCATCAATGAAGACTACGTTGGTTGATGATCGCGCACCACGCACGTTGAACGAACCTGAACCGTCTTGCTGGAATACCCCAGCAGTCGTACCTACGATCTGGCTTAGGTTACGGTATGGGAGGTTTTTAATTTCCTCTGCACTTACGATTTCAGAAGTCTTACCCGTTTCAATCAACTCTTCTTTAGCAATAACGGTCACCTCTTGAATCATCTGACTTTCAATGGTCATATCAAAGTTTACCACCTTCGGTCTGCCGGGTGATACGCTCACGCCATTGAGGTTGAAATCTGCATATCCGATGAACTTACACGTTACGTTGTACGTTCCTGGATCTACTGGGTTGATGTTATACTTTCCATCGAAATCTGTCGTTCCTGTTGTGATAACAACGTCCTTGTCTTTCACAATGACGGTTGCAAATGGAATGACTTCACCGGTGCGCTTGTCCTTCACAGTTCCCTGGAGAGAACCAGGGCGAGATTGTGCGTGACCTAGGACCATGCCGAGGGCCATAACAAGCGTGAGTAATCTTTTAACCATAAAAACTGGCTTTATGTTGGGTTACAAGGATGTAAATATAATACGCAGAAGGCCTTATTCGGCAATGAAAAACCTCTTATCTTGACTACTGAAATGAAGAAGCTAGAAGTACTGAATATCAAAGGTTTAATCCTTGTTTTCGCAGGGTTTTTTGCCATCGTTGGATGTAATTCGACGAATGTGAACTACGATATTCCGGAACCTTATGTGGACGAAACCATTTATTTGAGCGATCCATCGAGCTTCAATTTAACGGTGATTGGGGGCCAATTATACTTGCCAAATGCAGGCCATGGCGGCATCATGATTTACCGTCGATATTACGACCAAGCCTTCTATGATTTCGCCGCCTACGAACTGGCCTGTCCCTATGATTGGGCCGACGGTTGTGGGATTTTATCGAGCACCAACGGCGATTTGTACTTGACTTGCGGCTGCAACAGCCACCAATACCAACTCCTCGACGGGCAGAGCATTGATACCTCCTACACCCTCCCCGTCAAGGAATTCAGCTGTACGTTCGACGGCATCAACATCATCAGAATCAGCAACTAAAAAACGCGCCCCGAGGGGCGCGTTTTCATGTAAAAAGAAGGGTCCTCGGAGCCGGCTCGATCAGACGAACGCGTTCTCTCCAGTAATATCTAACCCTGTGATTAGCAAATGAATATCATGCGTTCCTTCATAGGTGATGACGGACTCTAGGTTCATCATGTGGCGCATGATGGAGAAATCTCCAGTGATACCCATTCCACCGAGCATTTGACGAGCTTCACGAGCGATGTGAATGGCCATATCGACGTTGTTTCTCTTGGCCATGGAAATCTGTGCTGAAGAGGCACGTCTTTCATTTTTGAGCTGGCCCAAACGGAAGGTGAGCAGTTGCGCTTTGGTAATCTCGGTTATCATTTCAGCGAGCTTCTTTTGTTGTAATTGGAACCCGGCAATAGGCTTCCCAAATTGAATACGCTCCTTGGAATAACGCAGGGCAGTATCGTAACAATCCATGGCGGCTCCGATGGCACCCCAAGCGATCCCGAAACGGGCACTATCAAGACAAGATAGCGGCGCTCCTAGACCGTCGCGGCCTGGGAGGATATTTGCTTTGGGCACTTTTACGTTGTCGAATACGAGCTCTCCGGTGGCGGAGGCACGGAGCGACCATTTATTGTGGGTTTCAGGGGTGGTAAAGCCCTCCATTCCACGCTCTACGATCAATCCTTTGATGCGGCCTTCTTCGTTTTTCGCCCAAACGACTGCGACGTGGCAGAATGGAGCATTGGAAATCCACATTTTGGCGCCATTGAGAATGACGTGGTCGCCGGCATCTTTAAAGCTGGTGGTCATTCCCCCAGGATTCGAGCCGAAATTTGGCTCAGTCAACCCGAAAGATCCAAGGTATTCACCAGTGGCCAATTTTGGCAAGAAGCGCTGCTTCTGCTCCTCTGAGCCATAGGCGTAGATGGGGAACATGACGAGAGAACTTTGGACACTACAGGTGGATCGGATTCCGGAATCGCCGCGCTCCACCTCTTGCATCATCAATCCATAGGAGATATGGTCGAGGCCTGGACCACCATATTCCTCAGGAATGTAGGGACCGAAAAGCCCTACCTCACCCATTTCCTTGACCAGGTGTTCTGGGAAAGCGGCGCGTTGCGCATAATCTTCAATGATGGGAGAAACAGAGCGTTTAACCCAATCTCTAGTGGCATCGCGGACCATTTTGTGCTCGTCTGAGAGCAGCTCGTCTAAGAGGTAATAGTCCGGGTGTTGAAATACGTCCATTGTTCTGTGATTGTTTTCAGGTGTTGAAATTAGAACACAATAGGGAATTGAGTGTTCTATTATGAACAAAATTTATCCAGAATTGAACCCTAAGCACTCATTGAATATCCTTACATTGTACAACCTAAATAGCGTTTTTATGAAAAAAGCACTACTCCTTTTCGCCATCTTCGGGATGGTGCATTATTCCTACACAAATTCCGGTGGCTCACCTTCAGGGCGCAGCGGTTCTCCGGCATCGAATGGACAGACCTGTTCCGGCGGGTACTGCCACAGCGGCGGCTCTCCGAGCGGTAGCGAGCAGATTATTATAAATACGGATCAAGCAAATTTGGTCGATAACCAGGCCGTAAACGTGGCTTTGGGGGTATTGCCAAACGGAGCATCGACAAAAATTGGTTTTATGGCCAGTATAGAAGATGCGAGCGGAAATTCTGTAAGCACTTTAACCGCAACTTCTGGGGTGAAAAAGACAGGAAATTTCTTTACTCATCAAAGTTCAAGTACGTCAGTATCGAATGACAGCATTGGTTGGAACTTCACTTTTGAAGATTCCTCTTACCCGGACAGTCTGACCATTTACGTGGCAGTGAACTTCACCAACGGCAACGGAAATTACCAAGGAGACTATGTGTTGACCGAGACGAAGACCTTGTACAAGAGTCAAGCCAACGTAGAAGAGAGCGAATTAAAAGGCCTTATTGTGGGACCAAATCCTGCAACAGATTTCATTCGCATTGCCCACGAGGAATTGGCTAAAGTTGAATTGTTCAACACTCTTGGCAGGTTCATTGCCCTCGACCAGAGCGGCGAGGTTGTGAACGGTCAGACGGTTTTGGACGTGAGCGCTTTGGCACGCGGCAACTACATTGTGCATGCCACATATTTAGACGGAACTACACAGTACAAACACGTGATTTTACAGTAATTTTGTGCCCTGATGGGCGCAAAGTGGACTATAATAGCATTATTGGGGTTGATGGCCGGCATACGTCTGGTTCAGCCCCAATTCTTTTTGCAGTGGACCACGGGCACCTTGGACGAAGATGAACCGCTGGATTGGCGTGCATTTTTGATGATGTGGGCTGTGGTGCTGGCAGCCTCCTTTCTCGCCCTCGGCGTCGCGTTTGATGGGCTCATGTGGGGTGAGCGATTGCTCTTGCTCCCGGGGATATTGCTACTTCGCGTTTTGGTGGCAGATATTTTGGCCCATTTATTCAAGCCAGTCAATAAGCACATGCCTTGGATGAGTATGAGACGCTTGCCGCAATTGGCCCTCATATACCTCATCACCGCAATCTTAATGCTTGCAGTCCATTGGATATGGCCTGATGCACATAACACAGTCCTTGGCATACTCGCCGCAGGTCACAGCGTTGGCTTGGTCATTTTCTCTATCAAACACCAAGGATTTGTTCATTTTGCGACTATTGGTGTAAGAGTCTACGCAGTTTTGTACCTTTGTGCCCTCGAACTAACACCTCTATATCTAGCGATGCGCTAGCCGAACTATGTCAGACGATCGAAAGACGAAAGTTAAATCCATCCTGATTTCACAGCCTCAGCCTGCCAACGAGAACAACCCGTACTCTGCTGTTGCAGATAAACACAAGGTTGTGATCGATTTCCGTTCCTTTATTCACGTAGAAGGTGTAACCGCCTCCGACTTTAGAAAGGATAAAATTCAGATTCGAGACTTTAGAAATGTCATCTTCACATCGAAGAATGCCGTTGACCATTACTTCCGTATGTGTGAAGAAATGCGCGTGCAAATCAGCCCCGACATTCGCTACTTCTGTATCTCAGAGGCCATTGCCTACTACCTACAGAAATACGTAGTGTACCGCAAGCGCAAAATTTACCACGGCAGCATCCGCATTGAAGAGTTGATCTCAACGATGAAGAAATTCAAGAATGAAAAATTCTTGATGCCCTCGTCAGACAGCTTAAAGCCGCAGATTCCGGATGCCTTGGAAGAAGCAAAAATCGACTATACGCGTGCCATTCTATTCAAAACAGTGGTTAGTGATTTGAGCGATTTGGAAAATGTATTCTACGACATCCTCGTATTCTTCTCTCCTTCAGGGATCAAGTCTTTGTACGAGAACTTCCCAGAGTTCAAGCAAAACAAAACTCGTTTGGCTTGTTTCGGCGCGACGACGCAGAAGGAAGCAGAGAGAAATGGCTTGGTGGTAGATATCCCTGCCCCTACGCTAGATGCCCCTTCGATGACGAAAGCAATCAGCGATTATATCAAAGAGGTCAACAAAAAGTAAGAAATAGCGTAAATTTCAAGCCCGGCCCACACGGTCGGGCTTTTTTTATGCAGTTCACATTTTCAAAAAACGAGAAACTCACCAGCCGAACTTTGTTCGATGCGCTCTTCGCGGAAGGCACGCCTTTGAAGGCATTCCCGTTTTCCTTGAAATATATGGAAGCTCCAGTGCCCGAAGGCGTGGACCGCCAGGTGGCCATTGTGGTGCCCAAGCGTGGACTTAAAAGCGCCGTGGATCGGAATCGCACCAAGAGGCAGATGCGAGAGCTGTATAGATTGAATAAGCATAAAATTAATCGGCCCGAAAAGACCCACATCTGGTCCATTCGCTACCTGGGCAACAGGACCAATGATTATGCGTTCTTAGAAAAAGGATTCCTCGCCCTAATCGAGGCCTATAACCAAGATAACCCCAACCATGCGTAAACTCCTTCTAGGCTTGACCGCCATAGCAGCCGCACTAATGATGAGCGCCTCGAAAGGCGATCCCTTCGAAACCAGCAAACAATTGGAAATCTTCACCAACGTCTTGCGCGAGGTGCAGACCCAGTATGTCGATGAGGTCAGTGTGGAACAGGCGGTGGGCAGTGCTATTAGAGGAATGTTGCGCCAATTAGACCCTTATACTGTCTATTATCCCGAGGACCAAATAGAGGATGTGCGCCTGCTTCAAACTGGTGCTTACGGCGGCATTGGCTGTACCATTCAGCGGGTAGAGGAGGAGATTTTCATTTCATCCCTCCACCCCGGCGGCCCTGCCTCCAAAGCGGGAATTCAAGTCGGAGACCACATCCGCGCTGTGAGTAATACCTCCACTATGGGCAAGAGTACTTCGGAGGTCAGCACCCTACTCAAAGGTACCCCGGGAACCGAGGTCACATTAGAAATAGGCCGCTACAACTCCCCCACTCAAATCTACACCTTCAACCGAGAGGATATCGTTCAAAACCCCGTTCCCTTCTATGGACTTCGCGAGGACGGTACGGGCTACATATACTTAGATGCCTTCACTGAGCGTGCCAGTGCAGAAGTAGGCAAGGCTATTCGAGACCTAAAATCTCAAGGTGCCAACGCCTTTATTTTAGACCTCCGCGGCAATGGCGGTGGCTTGTTGATGGAAGCCGTGAAAATCGTGAGCTTCTTTGTTGAAACCACGGATACCGTCGTCTCTACTCGTGGGCGCGGCGGGAAAATTCAAGACGTGTATCGCACTCAGGGCCGCGCCCTCTGGCCCAAAGGGCCGGTGGCCGTGTTGATAGACGGGGCCAGCGCTTCGGCTTCGGAGATTGTAGCAGGTGCATTACAGGATTTTGACCGCGCAGTGATTTTGGGCGAGCAGAGTTTCGGAAAGGGATTGGTACAACAGGTGCACCCGCTGCCCTTTGGGGCGCAAATGAAGGTGACGATTGCCAAATACTACACGCCATCCGGACGCTGTATTCAAAAGGTGAACTACGACCGCGACGAAGATGGCGAGCGCGAGGAGAAGCACGAGAGCAAGATGTTTACTACTGCGGCTGGAAGGCCAGTGGTGGATGGTGAGGGCATTGCCCCGGACAGTGTGTTGCTATCGCCTTATCATCCAGAGTCTGTGGCGGCGCTGAATGCCAAAGCCTTGGATTTGAAATTTGCGGGGCGCGTATTGCCGGAATTGGACCCAAAACAAGGTGCTGCTGCCTTTGCCATGGGCGAAGATTTATGGCAGGCCTTTACACAAGTTTTAGAGGAGGAAGATTTTGAATTTACCAGCATCGGCGAGCTCCAATTAGAACGCTTGTTGGAGGATGTGGATGAGATGGACTATATCACGGAAGAAGATGTGGAAAGTTGGATGGCGGTTCTTGCAGAGCGCCGTGGCAAGGTGTTGGAAACGGACAAAGAAGCCATGGTCGAATACCTTGAGGATTATTTGGTCTCGAAAAAATTCGGGACGGCGGGAACGTTGGAGCGTGGGCTACAGGCCGATGAGGTGGTGGTCATCGCCGCCGATATTTTGCACCACCCTAGTACTATTCAAAGACTTTTGAGCGTTAAGTAGGTGATGCAACAAAACCTATTTCGCTTCACCGGCTATGCGGCGGCTTTTCTTCTGCCCTTAGCGCTCGTATGGCTCAGCCCTATCTACGGGCTCATCGCTTGGGCTATTGGTTTCTTGGCATTCGGGAAAATGGCTCCAAAGATTTGGCCCATGCTCTTGTTCGCCGCCTTTGTGGACTGGGAACTCATTTCTGTGTATTGGAGCGGCAACAGACCGGCCGGTTGGACGGATGTTGTGATGATATTGCCTTTCGGGCTGATGGGTGTGTTGGCTAATGGTATTTCGGTAGAGAACCCGCAGCGTTGGGGGCGCCGGTTCGCCGATGCCTTTGCGTGGGCCACCACCTTATGCTGGACCGCGATTTTTGGCTACAGTCTAGTCAATTTTGGTTGGGTGAGCTACAATGATTTTGCCCTAGGCGAAAGGCTCGGCATTCACTTTCAAAGCCTGTATTTGATAATCGCGGCACTCATTTTAGAGCGCAGGATTTGGTCGGAACCCAAGGGAGTAAGTTGGGCAAGTGCCATAGCGGTGTTGTGGCTGCTTGTGGGCATCATTTTCCTGAGTGCCCGCATTCATTTATTGTCCGTTCCAGTGTTAATCATGGCCCGATTATTCGAGCTCTACCGCCGTAATCCCTCATGGCGTAAAAACATCCTTCGATGGGGCACCATCGCCCTGGCCGTTCTGGGTGCCATGGTCCTAACCCTACCTGGACCCTCAACGCGCGTAGAGGATTTGGTCAATGAACTCCGAAGTGTGGACGGCATGGTCGAAGGTAAACAGACCAACCACCGCATCTTCCTCTGGAACTACGGCGTTGATATCATTCAAGAGGCCCCGTTCCTTGGCGTAGGCAATGGCAATGGCGAGGATGTGCTGCACGAGAAATTATTGGACTGTGAGGCCACATTTTACAATAAAAAAGAGCCCTATTACCTCCACGAGTTCCGCTACGATTTCCACAATGTTTGGATCCAGAGCTGGGCCGAAGGGGGCATCATCGCTCTCCTGCTCATGACAGGCATCTTCCTTTGGGGCTTGACCCAAAGCACTGGCAGCATGAGCTACGCCTGGATTGCCCTATTGATGAGCAGCATGACCGAAAGTTTGTTGGATAAACAGGCCGGGGTATTCCTATTGACTTTTATGGTGGCTTTGACCGCGCTCAGCAGTCGAAAGCATCAATCTTTGAGGTAGAATCTCGGTACTCTGGGGCCAATTCCCGTAAGCACTTCATAACCAATAGTCCCCGCCGCATGGGCCAGTTCATTTGCCCCTTGACCGACACCAATAATAATTACCTCATCGCCGGCCGCCACGGCCACCTCGCTCACATCCACCATCACCATGTCCATACACACATTTCCGAGAATAGTGCACGTTTGGCCGCCAATGATCACTTGACCTTTTCCGCCGCTCAAATGACGAGAGAGTCCATCGGCATACCCCACCGGAAGAGTCGCATAGCGAACAGTACGATCTGTGACAAAGCCGCGGCTATACCCCACGGACTCGCCAGGGAGCGCTTCGCCTACTTGGGAAATGCGGCACTTCCATTGAACCACCTCCTCCAATGGCTCCATGCCCTCATACGCGCCCAAACCATAGAGCCCTATGCCCAAACGCACCATCTCGTATTCCCGCTCCGGGAATCTTGCAATGCCTTGGGTATTTAAAATATGTCCCATCGCAGCTGGGTAGTACGAACGCACCTGTCCCAATGCGGTTTCAAATCGATTAAATTGTTCTTGGGTAAACCCGTCGTGTTCTGCATTTCCTGCACTACTCAAATGCGAGAATACACCCACCACTTCGATATGTTTATGTCGGTGCAACTCCTCCATCACTGCGGGCACGGCCGCAGGTACAAAACCTAATCGATGCATGCCTGTATCCACTTTCAGGTGGATTTTAAGCACCGTTTCCGAAGCAGGGTCTTGGAGATAAGGAACTAATTGGTCCATAGAAAACAACTCCACCTCACAATCCGCTTGGGCCAAGGCCTTGAACTGCGTGGGTTCCGCATTCATCACCATGATCGGTGCTACGATTCCCTGAGCGCGTAGCAACAGCGCTTCCTGGCTAAAGGCTACCCCGAGGTAATCTATATGTCCATTTTCCAACCAACGTGCCACCTCTAAAATCCCTGTCCCGTAGGCATCGGCTTTCACCATCGCCATGGTCTTGGTCGTAGGACTGAGCTTGGCGCGGAATTTTTGCAGGTTGCGTCGCATCGCCCCGAGGTTCACCTCTGCCCAAGTAGGGTGCGGCTGCTTCCTCAATGTAGCGGCAAAATGCTCCATACCAAAGCGGCGCTGCCCTTTGATGAGCACCGTGGTATCCACCAAATTCAGGGCTGAAAACTCTGCGGTGAGTTGAGATAATTGGTCCTTATTCGAAATCCACCAAACCCGGTCAAATCCATACTTTTCGACCATCTCCTTCGCTGCGTCCGTCCATGCCGGCGCACTCAAGGTGCTGAGCACCGCCCATTTTTTTGGGGTATGCTGTGTGGCCAATTCTTCTAGCGCCCAATGCAAGCTCTCTAAATCCGAGCTGTAGGTATCTTCCACCAAATACCCGCCGTCGCGTGCGGGCACTAAATTCATGCGCATTTCCAAGGGCTCCAAACCTGCCAAACGCGCTTTCGCCGCGCCTTCGTCCGCGCCCAATAAAAGGGCGCCCAAGAAGGCATTCATTTTGTTCTCTATGATTTGAGGATCCTTATCGGTATCCAGCCCTAACCTCGCGGGATCCCATTGCTCGCCTTCGCCCCAAACAAGCGCTTCTGGTACATGCAAACCTTGCGTAGTTGCCTGTTCAATCCACCGGCGATGCGCGGCAATCTTATCGCATGCAGCCATCAGCTGCCACTTCTCGGCAAACTTCTCTTCATCGCTCTCAAAGTGCTCTCCGTGAGCATCGCCCAACGTTGTGAAAATTCCGAATGTGGGAGTAACTAAGGCACACATCGCCGCCATAGTCTTCGGTCGATCAATGCCTACCTCTACAATTGCGGCCATATGTTCTTGCTGCAACGCACTGAGGGTCAAAGGAACCCCAATAGAGCTATTGAAACTTCCTGGCGTACGGTGCACGTTTTCGGGTGCCCCTAATAATTGGAACATCCATTCCTTTACGATGGTCTTGCCGTTGGAACCCGTAATGGCCAATACTGGACCCTTAAAGGAGGTTCTGCAAGTGCTGGCCCATTGTTGCAGTACCTCGATCGGATGGTTATGTTCGATAAAACTAATGCCGGGGTATTGCGCTGCCCAAGGCCCGGCATCCTTACAAACGACAGCTACTGCACCACGAGAAATGGCTTGTTCTATGTATTGGTGCCCATCATTCGACACAGTCGTAAGGGCAATAAAACACGTCGGAACCGACGAATTCATTCGACGGGAATCAAAGGCAAAATGCAGGAACGTCTGAGACGGCCCTACCATATGAGCACCACTAGGTGCGGCGATATCATGTGCCTGTATTCCCACTCTTTTTTTCGTTCAACATGTTATAGACCACACGGCTCACCGGCTCGTAGGCTTCAGTATCTCCGAGCATGAAGGTTTGGTCGCCAGCTACAATTCTATGACTGAAGTGGGCCGGACCTCCGGTACGCTTGCAAATGGCGTGCAACTTGGTCACGTATTCTGCCGTGGCCAGTAGGTTCGGAATAGGGCCAAAAGGTCTTCCTTTAAAGTCTAGATCCAAACCGGCAATAACAACGCGTTTGCCCTGGTTAGCCAAAGTATTGGCAACCTCTACAAGGCCGTCGTCAAAAAATTGAGCTTCATCAATGCCCACCACCTGCACATCAACTGCAAGCAACAACATATTCGAAGAGCTTTCTACCGGTGTCGAAGGAATGGAATTTTTATCGTGGCTAACCACGGCCTCATTGTCGTAACGCACATCTGAAGCTGGCTTGAAAATCTCGACTTTCTGACCGGCAATTTGAGCACGACGCATACGACGAATCAACTCTTCGGTCTTACCGCTAAACATGGGGCCACAGACGACTTCAATCCATCCGCCCGATTGTTGGTTAAATTCTATTCCTGAGTGAAACATGGAGGTACTTTAGTGGTACATTCAAGGCATTAAAGGTAGAGAATAAGATGCAGAGCAAAGACCCCTCTTTTAGCAGAAAAAGCAGCGAGCAGAAATTAGCCGAATTAGCCTTGAATATCGGTGGGTTATCCCACGCAGAGGCCGCCCAACAACTCTTGGAACTGTCTAACGAGTTCCGATACCATAGCTTGGAGGCGGAAATTACTGCACCTTATGAAAAGGCTGCCGCATACCTCAAGGCAAAATTAGAAGCAAAACTCAAAGCATTGCATGAAGAAGCTGCAGCAACACCTGCACCGGTTGTAGAACTACCAAAGGTTGAAGAATCTGTGGAGACCTCAGCGCCAGAGTCAGTTCCAGCTGTTGAGCCGGAGCCGGCTCCAGTGATGGAAGTTCTACCTACTGAGGAGGAAATACCTTCTGAACCCCTGGCAGAGGAAGTACCTGTTGAGGCAGCGCCTGCGGCCGAAGAGGTTCCTGCACAACAAGATATATTTGCTCCAGCCCAATCTGCTGAAAAGAAAAGTTTGAACGAGAGATTAGCCGGCAATGTGCTAAAATTCGGATTGAACGACCGCATTGGTTTCGTCAAAGACCTCTTCGACGGTTCTCAAGAAGATTTCAATCGCGTAGTGAGTCAGTTGAATACCTTGGGCAATTTGGACGAAGCCATGGAATTTATTGAAACTCAGATTTCTCGCGAATACAGCTGGGATCAAAAAGAAGAAACGGCTGCTCGCTTCATTGCGGCTGTCGAACAAAAGTTTAGTTAATGTCCGGAATCCTATATGTCGTGCCCACCCCCGTGGGTAATCTAGATGATATGACCTTTCGTGCAATTAAAGTGTTGCACGAGGCGGATTTGATTTTAGCCGAGGACACACGCACGACCGGGAAACTCACCGCACATTACGATATCGCCACCCCAAAACAGGCCTTTCACATGCACAACGAACACAAGGTCGTCGAGCGCCATATCAAAGGACTGCAACAGGGGCAAACCATTGCCTTAGTCAGTGATGCTGGAACACCCGGCATCAGCGACCCAGGGTTTTTATTGATTAGAGCGGCCGTTCAAGCCGACCTAGAAGTAATCACGCTTCCTGGGGCCACAGCCTTTGTGCCCGCGCTAGTCAATAGCGGTTTGCCGTGCGATACCTTTTATTTTGAAGGCTTCCTACCGCCCAAAAAAGGGCGTCAAACCAAGCTTGAATCCATTGCCGCCAGCACCAAAACCGTAGTGCTTTATGAAAGTCCTCATAAAATCGAGAAAACCTTGGCACAAATTGTCGAATTTTGTGGTGCAGAACGCCCCGTGACCATCAGTCGAGAGATCTCAAAAAAGTTTGAAGAAACCTTGCGCGGTTCGGCATCAGAATTACTGTCTATTGTGCAAGAACGCGGCGGATTAAAAGGAGAGCTAGTCGTTTGCATCGGAGCCTAATATGGTAGCATCGAAAATTCAACATATTGATCAATGGTTCGACGGACCTACAGCATCGCCCTTGCTTATTGCGGGTCCTTGTTCTGTGGAGAGTCCCGAACAAATCTTAGCCACCGCACAAGCGCTACAGGCGCATACGCCCATTAGTTTGTTGCGCGGCGGCGTTTGGAAACCAAGAACAAAGCCCGGAAGTTTTGAAGGCGTGGGGTTGGAGTCTATGCAGTGGTTGATTGATGCAGGTCGCGCTATTAACACACCTACTACCACCGAGGTTGCCAACACCGAACATGTCGAGGCGGCACTTAAAGCCGGTATTGATGTTTTGTGGATCGGCGCGCGTACCACGGTGAATCCTTTCTACGTGCAAGAGATTGCCGAAGCATTAAAAGGGGTGAAAATTCCAGTTTTAGTTAAAAATCCTATTCATGCAGAAATAAGCCTTTGGGCAGGTGCCATTGAACGATTCAAAAATGTAGGAATTGAACGTGTTGCCGCAGTACACCGCGGATTTTTCTCTTCGGCAAAGGGGGTCTACCGCAATGAACCGCACTGGCACCATAGTTTTGGATTACGCGCGTTAATGCCTGATGTCAAAATCATTGTAGACCCTAGTCACATCGCCGGAAAGCGACTGCTTGTGCCAGAGGTATGTCAGGTAGCCATGGATCTAGGTATGGACGGATTGATGGTGGAAAGCCACATCACTCCAGAGATAGCGCTCAGTGATGCTTCACAACAAATGAATCCGGAAAAGTTGGGCGAGGTGGTAAAAAACCTAGTCATTCACCCCAAGCAACTAGATCAAGGGGCCAGTGAAGCGTTGAGATCCTTGCGAGATTCACTGGATGAATTGGATGACAATTTGGTGGAAATCATGCGTCAGCGCTTCGCGTTGGCGAAGGAGATTGCCATCATCAAAGAACAAGAAGGCACCAGTATTTTCCAGATGGAGCGCTGGTTGAAACTTGTTAAAGAGCGCACTGAAAAAAGCGATGGTGAAGGACTGACTCCTGAATTCATGCATGACCTCTTCGCGACCATCCATAAATACAGCGTAGAATACCAAACGCGCCTGACGAAAAAAGAGTCTTAATGCGCTGGAAGGCTCGACCCATATCGGATCCGGGTGCCGTGTCTCAGCTCACCGCAGAAGTCACCAAAGACCCCTTGCTCGCTGCTCTTTTGGTGCAGCGCGGCATCACCACCTTTGAGGCCGCCAAAGCGTTTTTTCGCCCAGATTTAAACCTGCTGCACCATCCCTATCGAATGAAGGATATGGAGCGTGCTGTGGAACGCATTGAAAAGGCTAGAATTCAGCAGGAACATGTGATGATTTTTGGTGATTACGATGTAGACGGAACCACTTCCGTAGCTCTGTTGGCAGAATTTCTTGAGGGTAAGTTTCCTATCAAAGCTTATATCCCTGATCGCTACAAGGAAGGCTATGGATTGTCTTTTGATGGCATCAACCTGGCAGCAGAATTGGGCATTACCCTTATCATCGCGTTGGATTGTGGCATTAAGGCCTTTGACCAAATCGCGCATGCGCGCTCACTAGGCATAGATATTATTGTTTGCGACCACCACCGCCCAGAAGAAACTTTACCGAAGGCACACGCCATTCTAGACCCCAAGCGACCAGATTGCCCCTATCCTTATAAAGAACTGTCCGGGTGTGGCGTTGGCTTCAAGCTTTGCCAAGCGCTTTGTGAGCATTGGGGCCTGCCCGAAGATCTGCACCTTCATCCCCTACTCGACCTCTGTGCCGTAAGTATTGCAGCAGATATCGTGCATGTAACGGGAGAGAATAGATTGCTAGCACATTTTGGTTTGCAGCGCATTCGTAATGGACAAGCGCGTGCCGGATTTATGAGTTTGCTCGAGGCGAGCGCCAAGTCCCCCGAATCCCTTACCCTCAGAGATATTTCTTTTAGCATCGCTCCTCGTATCAACGCCGCCGGGCGCATGGAGAGTGGGTTGCGCGCGGTCGAACTTTTACGTAGCACCGACCGCGCGGAACAGGACGAACTCGCGGAGCGCATCAATGCCTTCAACCAAGACCGCCGTGAAACTCAAGCTGAAATTTTCGAGGAGGCCAAAGAGGAATTGGACACCGAGAATTTTCCAAATTCCAATGTGCTTTACAGACCACATTGGCACAAGGGTGTGGTGGGTATCGTTGCCTCTAAAATCGTGGAAACGCACTACCGTCCGACCATCATTTTGACCAAGAGCGGGGATCATTTGGGTGGTTCAGCGCGGAGTGTCATTGGCTTTGATGTGTACAACGCCATTGAGGCATGTGAAGACCATATTTTGCAGTTCGGCGGGCACAAGTATGCCGCCGGATTGACGCTAGATGAAGCACAGTTGCCACATTTTAAGAAGGCTTTCGAAGCCTATTGTGCCGTGAACTTGACAGCTGAGATGAAAACACCGGAATTAGAATACGATGCGGTAGCTAGTTTGGACCAATTCACTGAGCGTTTCTATGCCGTCCTTTCTCAAATGCAACCGCACGGTGAGGCAAATCAAGCCCCGAGGTTCCTCATTCAAAACTTGTTAGATGCCGGCGGAAGCAAAGCCGTTGGGGGGGACGAGAGCCACCTTCGCGTGGTGTTGCAACATCCGGGCAGCTCAACGAGTATGACGGGTATTGCCTTTGGTCAAGGGACTTGGGCAGGACACCTCCAAGCCGGCGGAGCCGTTGATATCATCGCCTCGATCGAAATCAATGAATTCCGCGGACAGCGCAACCTCCAATTAATGGTGGAAGATATCCGCTCAGCACAAGGAAAATCATGAGTTGGGGCGGTGCTGTAGCTGCCATGGTCAGCTCGATCAAAAACAATACGCTAGCAAAGCGCACGAAGGTATTTGACAAAGAACACAAGGCTGGATTTGGGAGCGCGCCGACCCACGATAAGAAGGTGAGCAAAGAAGAATTGGACACCATAAAATCTGAAATCAAGACCCGAGCCTCTCAGCGCAAACGTCAACAATTCATCGCACTATTTCTCAGCCTGATCATCACCCTCATCTTGGTATTGATTCTGGCCAACTCGGCCTTAGACTTTCTTTCGAAGTATTGATAAATTCCCTATATTCTTGGGAAACTAACACACTTTTTATGCGCTGGCTAATCATACTCTTGTGCTGCACGAGTACCGCCTTTGCTCAATCTGATTTGGGCAATTGGATGATGTATTTCGGAACGAACAAAATCAACAATCATTGGAGCATCCATACCGAGGCACAACACCGTAATTACTCCGTGCAACCTCAACTCGAACAGCTCCTCCTCCGTACCGGGGTAAATTATAAGTTCGACAATGGGCTCCTGCTCACGGGTGGCTATGCGAACATTACCAATCATGAATTTCAGAGTTCGCGTATAGGACCTGAGGTTGAGGAGCATCGGATATGGCAACAACTCATTACCTCAACCTATTTCGGAAAAGCCAAGCTTGAGCATCGCTTCCGTTACGAGCAACGCTGGATTGAAAGCGACTTCAAAACTCGGTACCGCTACCGTGGCATGCTGTTTTACCCGATTAACACAGCATCCATCGAGGTAGGCACCTATTATTTGAGCATCTATGATGAGATTTTCCTGCAACCGGGAGAAACCAATTTTGACCGCAATCGTCTCTACGGGGGAGTGGGCTATAAGTACGCGTCAAATATTCAATTTCAATTGGGCTACCTACTGCAAACGGTTGGATCTACCACCAAACAGTACCTGCAGTTCGGGTTGATATTTGATACTTGATCCAAGGGGAGAAACTTCTGTCGTGAACTCCTATTTTTGTCCTAGACTTTCGCGCTATGGACCCCTGCTTCATTACAGACTTTTTGCACCACCTACCCGACGGTGAAGCGCCGCAGCCACCGACAGCCTTTACCTATCCGTTTTTCTACACCCCACACCCGCTCGTCGTGGCCGCTGCCGAGCATCTGCAACAACAACTGCAAAGCGACACCACCCTTTCCGAAGAACTCTTGGGGGGTGATGCCGTAGCAGGTAAAATGCTCGGCGTTTTGGTTGTCAAAAATTCCGAAGGAAGCTTGGGCTACCTGCCGGCTTATTCTGGGAAGTTGAATGGGCCGCGTCCGGAGTGGATGGTCCCGGCTGTGGCTGATATTCACGCGGCCCACACCGAATACAAGCTTGGGGAAGCGGAGCTAAATAAAATGACCGAGGCCATTGAGGCTTTGAAACGCGATCCTGAATTTGTGCGGTTGAAGGCGTTCTTGAAAGAGGAGGAAGTTCGCGTAGAGCAGGTGTTGAGCGATGGTAGGCGCCAATTAAAAGAAGAAAAGCTCGACCGTAAACAACGACGTGAAGCCGCGAATGCGAGCATGGATGCGGAAGCTTTTGAACGCTTTAATACGGCATTGACCTCAGAAAGTATTTCGACCCAGTTGCAGTTCAAAAAGTTCGCCTTTCATCAAAAGGAAGAGCTGGAGAAACTGCGAGAAGAAGTGGGGGCTTGGCAAACTAAATTGGACCAATTAAAACAGGAAAGACGAGCCAAAAGCAATGCCCTCCAAGCTTGGATTTTTGAGCAATACCAGTTCCTCAATGCCCACGGCGAGCGCAAAGATATCAAGGACCTCTTTCCGGATTTCGAAACGCAGCAACCGCCATCTGGGGCTGGAGATTGTAGCGCGCCGAAACTCTTGCAATATGCCTACCTAAAGGGATATGAACCCGTATGTATGGGCGAGTTTTGGTGGGGCAAGGAGCCGAAGAATGAGGTGCGCAAACAGGGCCTCTTCTACCCTTCTTGCAATAGTCGATGCCGTCCGATACTTGGACACATGCTCGAGGGCGTGGAGGTCGAACCTAATCCCCTTTTAAGCTGGAGTGATGGGGCGGAGTTGCCCATTATTTATGACGACAAGGATTTGGTGGTAGTGAACAAGCCCGAAGTCATGTTATCCGTGCCCGGGAAGGACATCGAAGATTCCGCTTTGACCCGAATAAAGGCCCTCTATCCGGAAGCGACTGGGAGTGTGCTCCTACATAGATTAGATATGTCCACCTCTGGAATTTTGGTCTTTGCCAAGAATCCGCAAGCTCATAAATTCGTTCAAAAGCAGTTCATAAAAAGAATACTGAAAAAGCATTACATCGCCGTGCTTGATGGACTCGTAGAAGGCGATGAGGGCACCATCGAGCTCCCCTTGCGCCCCGACTATTACGATCTTCCGCGCCAAATGGTGTGTCACGAGCACGGCAAGCCCGCCACCACCCATTGGAAAGTGCTCGAGCGCAACAATGGCAAGACGCGCATGGCGCTTTTTCCCGTGACCGGGAGAACGCACCAGTTGCGCGTTCATTGTGCACATCCGGACGGGCTCCACACCCCAATTTTTGGAGACGAACTATATGGGATACCGGCCAATAGATTGCATCTTCACGCTGCAGCCATTAGTTTTATACATCCGACCACCAAAGAAGAAATTTCATTCGAGGTGGCCCCAAATTTCTAACGCATGCCCAAGGAAATCGAACGTAAGTTTTTAATCGCCAACGATGGTTGGAAAGCCGGCGTGCAACGTTCGCGTTTTTTCGCGCAAGGCTACCTCAGCTATGATCCCGAGCGCACCGTCCGAGTACGCGAGACCGACACCCATGGGTTTTTGACCATCAAAGGATTGACCGTCGGCCTCAGCCGGGATGAGTTTGAATATGAAATCCCGAAAGACGAGGCGGCCGCATTGCTGAAGATGTGTGAGCATCCCCCCATTCAAAAACGACGATATTTCGTAGAGCACGAGGAGCATCTTTGGGAAGTGGATATTTTCGAAGGGGCCAATGAGGGCCTCGAAGTGGCCGAAATTGAGCTCAGCCGTGAGGATGAGGAATTCGTTCGACCGGAGTGGTTGGGCGAGGAAGTCAGCGGAGACCGAAGGTACTCCAATTCTTCACTGAGTTTGGTGCCGTATAAAAATTGGTAAGCCATGATGATCAAGGACCCGAACGACTATTTTATCGACGGCTGTGGACGTTGCTCCCTCCACGGTACAGAACAATGCAAGGTGCGCACATGGGCTGATACACTGGTGCTGTTGAGAGAGATTATGCTCCAAAGTGGGCTGGAGGAGGAAGCGAAATGGGGCCAGCCGACCTACACCCTGAAAGGGAAAAATGTCGCCATGATCTATTCCTTCAAGGATAGCTGCGGCATTAGCTTTTTCAAAGGCGTTCTCCTTCAGGATGATGCAAAAATATTAGTACCTGCAGGGTCCAATTCCAATGTCGCACGCCATCTAAAAATCACTTCGGGTGCCCAGGTAAGTGAATTAGAACCGCACATCCACGCCTACATCGCCGAAGCCATCGAACTTGAGAAAAGCGGTGCCAAAGTTCCTAAACCCACAGAGCGCGAATCTATGCCGGAAACCTTGGCCCATTGGTTGGAAAACGATTCTCTACTCCGAGGAGCTTGGGACCTCTTGACCCCGGGACGTCAAAGAAGTTATATCCTCCACGTGGGGAGCGCCAAACAAGAACAAACCCAGCTCAACCGCATTAATAAATGCATCCCGAAGATTTACGCGGGAAAAGGGTTTAATGAATATTGACCACTACTTTTGCCGCATGGGAAAAGACAAACTCCGAAAATTTCGCGAAAACGAGCAGATGTCCTGCGTCGTTGAGCCTAGCTCAGAAGAGGCACGCAACGGTTTACCACTCAAAGGAAATTGGGCAAAGGACCAATTCAGTAACAGCAATGGCCTCGTGCTAGAATTGGGCTGTGGGAAAGGTGAATACACGGTTGAATTGGCCCGTAGAAATCCCGATAAAAACCACATTGGAGTCGACATCAAAGGCGCTCGTCTGTGGCGCGGAGCGAAAACTGCTACCGAGGAAGGATTAAACAATGTGGGTTTCCTGCGCACCCGCATCGACTGGATTGACCAGTGTTTTGGCCCCAACGAGGTAGACGAAATCTGGATTACCTTCCCAGATCCACAGATTAAATACAAGCGTGCTAAGCACCGTCTGTCCCATCCGGAATTTCTAATGCGCTACCGCAAATTCCTAAAGCCGGGCGGGACCGTTAACCTCAAATGTGATAGCGAATACCTCCACGGCTACACCCACGGCATCGTTCAAATGCTCGGGCTTGAAGTTGAGGAAGCTTACCACAACATCCACGAACAAATCTTACCCAACGAAGGCATCCTTTTCGATGTAGTCACTCACTATGAAAGCATGTGGCTGGCACAAGGAAAGGCAACGACCTACCTGCGCTTCAAGCTTGACGGCATTGAAGATGCCATGGCACATTGGGCCAACTTCAAGAAATAAAATGGCCAGCGAGTTCTTTGACCGAGTGTACCGCGTCGTCCGCCTCATCCCCGAGGGGCGCGTGAGCACCTACGGTCACATTGCACGCTTCTTAGGTACCGGGAGATCGGCACGTGTCGTAGGCTATGCAATGAATGCTTCGCACAACGATCCCAGCGTTCCAGCACACCGCGTGGTCAACCGCAAAGGACTGCTTACCGGCAAACACTTTTTCTGCGGTAGCACTGTGATGGAAGATTTACTCGCCAGCGAGGGAATCACAGTGATCGACGATGAGATTCAAAACTTTGAGGAATTGGTCTGGGACCCCATGGAACACCTTGATCAGAAAGATTTCTTAGAGCCGATTTAAATTTTTCTGAAGGAGCTCTAAATACTCGCTCATGTGGATGCCGTCCATCAAGGCATGGTCAACCTCGAGTTGGAAAGGTAGTATGTATCGGCCTGCTTGAGCGGTAACCTTACCCAGAACAATCTTTGGGACACTGTGATTTCCGCCTTTGCGAGGGTGCTTAAACCCGGTAAAGGAAAGCCATGGTAAGGTAGTCCCGTATATCAAGTTGGTACGCTCTGGCCTATCTTCAAATGGGATGCCTTCAGCCGCTTGTACAGTGATTTGTTGGGCGCGGAAAATGAAATCGGACACAGATTCCCCTTCAATCCAAGGATAATAGGCAAAGACAAAGGCTTTCGTTCCCCGCTGCATCACCGAACAACCAATATCAATGGCATCGTGCAATGCCACACCGTCGGCAGTCCTGCGTAAACGGATCGGCTCGTAAGCGTTCGCAGCCTTAACCACGGCATATAACAACGCATGGTGCGTGCTGTAGGAATGCATTTTGCACTGCTGCACAAAGGCCGTACAATCCAGGTTCACCTGAATCCCCACATAGGGATCTTCAAAGGTTTGGAAGAATTCATAAGCGGATTTGCGGTCCCAATTTTCGATGTCCCAAGACTTTTGCATTCCACTAAGATAGTGTTGTATTTTGAAGTACTATGAATCACGAATCCTTACGCGACTTCGCGCTCTCCTTACCCCTAGCAACGGAGCACTTGCCGTTCGATGAATACACGCTTATTTTTAAAGTCCACGGGAAGATGTTTGCAAGCCTCAGCTTAGACGAACAGCCCGCCAGAATGAATTTAAAAAATGTGCCCGAGCGTAACATTGAACTTCGAGAAGAGCATCATTGGATCATCCCAGGTTACCACATGAACAAGCGGCACTGGAACACCGTTATTGCAGAAGAATATGCTTCTAGAGTCTTGATTCAAGAGCTGATTCAGACCAGCTACAACCTCGTTTGGCAAAAGCTACCAAAGAAGGTGCGAGAAGGCGGGTTATAGCTTATTTTTGCCCCTTATGAAACACATCCGCAACTTTTGTATCATCGCACACATTGACCACGGTAAGTCCACATTAGCAGACAGATTGTTGGACGCTACTCAAAGTGTGACCGACCGTGAGAAACAAGACCAGCTCCTCGACAACATGGATCTCGAACGCGAGCGTGGGATTACCATAAAATCTCACGCCGTACAGATGTACTATCAAAAGGACGGCGTGAAGCACACGCTCAACCTCATTGATACGCCAGGACACGTTGATTTCTCTTACGAGGTTTCTCGTTCTATTGCGGCATGTGAAGGAGCACTTCTCATTGTAGATGCCGCTCAGGGTATCCAAGCTCAGACCATCTCCAACCTATACCTAGCGTTGGAGCACGATTTAGAGATCATCCCTATCCTCAATAAGATTGACCTCCCTTCAGCCAACCCGGAAGAGGTAGGAGACCAAATCATCGACCTTATCGGCTGTAGTCGTGAGGACATCCTCCACGCTTCGGCCAAAACCGGACAAGGAGTCCCTGAGATTTTGGATGCCATCATCGAGCGTGTCCCAGCGCCAGTTGGCGATCCAGATGCGCCATTACAAGCCTTGATTTTCGACAGCCACTACAATCCATTCCGAGGTATCGAAGCCATTTTTAAAGTGGTGAACGGCAGTATCAAGAGTGGTGAAAAGGTGAAGTTCATGGCTACCGGCAAGCAATATGAAGCCGATGAGATCGGAATCAACTTGATCAAGCAATCGCCTGCCAAAGAAATTAAAACAGGGGATGTAGGCTACATAATTTCTGGAATTAAGGATGCCAAGGAAGTTAAGGTTGGTGATACGATCACTGCTGTTGCGAGCCCTGCTACAGAGGCCATTTCTGGATTCGAAGAGGTGAAGCCTATGGTATTCGCGGGGATTTATCCTGTAGATACCGAGGAGTTCGAAGAACTTCGCAGCTCATTGGAAAAATTGCAGCTAAACGATGCCTCGCTGACTTTTGAAGCGGAGACCTCAGCAGCACTTGGTTTCGGATTCCGTTGTGGATTCTTAGGCATGCTCCACATGGAGATCATCCAAGAGCGCCTCGAACGAGAATTCAATATGACCGTCATTACTACGGTTCCGAACGTAAGCTACAAAGCTTACATGAAGAAGAATCCAGATCAAGCCATCTGGGTACAAAACCCGACCGACTTCCCAGATCCAACCAAGATGGATTACATGGAGGAGCCGTTCATTAAAGCGCAAATCATTACCAGTGCAGAATTCGTTGGAGCAGTGATGAACCTATGTATTGGTAA
>DFQY01000017.1:0-6550 GCA_002378005.1 Flavobacteriales bacterium UBA3477 | reverse complement strand
AGTTTTGATATGCCGCTCGCAGAAATCGTCTTTGATTTCTACGACCGACTAAAAACCATTTCCAAAGGATATGCTTCCTTCGATTACCACCCTATTGGTTACAAGCAAAGTGTCCTCGTAAAAGTAGACGTCATGCTCAACGGAGATCCTGTAGATGCATTGAGTGCATTGATCCACAAAGACAACGCCTACGACATTGGTAAGAAGATGTGTTCGAAGTTGAAGGAATTGATCCCAAGACAGCAGTTCATGATTGCCATTCAAGCGGCCATAGGAAATAAAATCATCGCTCGCGAAACCTTGAGCGCCTTGCGTAAGGATGTTACTGCGAAATGTTACGGAGGTGATATCTCACGTAAGCGTAAGCTCCTTGAAAAGCAGAAGGCAGGTAAGAAGCGTATGCGCCAATTGGGTAACGTAGAAATTCCTCAAAGCGCCTTCTTGGCGGTTCTTAAACTGAACGATTAAGACCTATCTTGTAGGCATGATCACACCTACAATCGTAGAATTTGAAGGCGCACTACTTTGCGGCGCCTCCGCTCCCATGTCTCTTAGTTCCTTCACCCCTTGGACCCTATGGCCTAAAGTGATGCCTCAACTCTCTCGTGTGAGCAACCGCTGCAATGCAGACCTTATTTCATTACGCTCTTTTGAAGGTGTACCCGTTTTCGGCCCCACGGCAGATCCAAGTTTTACCTACTGGGGTGGCGCAGAGGTTACTGGACCCACTGAAGGATTTGAGCATCTTAAAATTCCTGCAGGCACCTACGCCGTCTTTCATTACAAGGGATTGAGCAGCGACTCGACTGTTTGGCGCTATATCTACAGTCAATGGCTTACAAACAGCAAATGGGTATTGGACGATCGACCGCACTTCGAACGCTTGGGCGCGAACTACAAAAACGAGGACCCAAATTCAGAAGAGGATATCTACATTCCTATTCGGCCAAAGACATAAAAAACCCCCGACCTTGCGGTCGGGGTTTTTGATGTGTTAGCCTTACGGCTAAGTTTAGGATCTTATTTGTTGCTGCTCAAAGAAGCGAACAAGTAATCGCGGTTCATACGTGCGATGTTCTCTAGTGAGATGCCTTTAGGACATTCAACCTCACAAGCACCAGTGTTCGTACAGTTACCGAACCCTTCAAGGTCCATTTGGTGCACCATATTCAATACACGCTCTTTAGCCTCAGGCTGCCCTTGCGGAAGCAATGAGAACTGGCTGATCTTCGCAGAGGCGAACAACATTGCCGAAGAGTTCTTACACGTTGCTACACACGCACCACAACCGATACAAGTTGCCGCATCAAAAGCCTTATCTGCACTTTCCTTTGGTACAGGAATAGCGTTGGCATCGATCGTGTTTCCAGAGGTGTTTACTGAGATAAACCCACCTGCGCGCTGAATGCGATCAAAAGCGGAACGGTCTACCATCAAATCTTTGATGATAGGGAACGCCTTCGCACGGAACGGCTCAATGTAGATGGTATCTCCGCTCTTGAATTCACGCATGTGCAACTGACACGTCGTGATTTTACGGCCTGGACCATGAGCTTGACCATTAATAAATAGCGAACACATACCACAAATACCTTCACGACAGTCGTGATCGAATACTACCGGCTCAATACCTTGGTCGATCAACTGCTCGTTCAAATAATCGAGCATCTCAAGGAAGCTCATGTCCTCCTCTACACCCGAGATCGGATAGGTTTTCATTTCGCCCTTTGCTTCAGGACTTGCTTGTCTCCAGATCTTTAATGTTAAATCCATAGTCTGAATTATTTGTAAGAACGTGTCTTCAATTCAACATTCTCGAATACCAAGTCTTCTTTGTGCAATTTCGCTTCGGCAGGTACACCAGTGAACTCCCATGCACTTACAAAAGTGAAATTTTCATCATCACGAAGGGCTTCACCCTCTTCACTTTGGTACTCTTCACGGAAGTGACCACCACAGCTTTCCTTGCGCTCAAGTGCATCCTTCGCCATCAACTCACCAAGTTCTATAAGATCGGCTACACGACCCGCTTTGTCCAATTCTGGGTTCATACCATTGGCCGAACCTAGTACTCGAACATTTGCGTAGAACTCTTCTCGCAATGCTTGGATATCAGCAATGGCTTGCTTCAATCCTTTCTCGTTACGAGCCATACCTACCTCGTTCCACATGATCTTACCAAGACGCTTGTGGAAATGGTCAACAGACTTAGTACCGTTATTGTTGATGAATTTCTCAGTTCTTTCACGAACCGCTTTCTCAGCTTCTTCGAATTCAGGAGAATCCGTTGAGATCTTACCCGTACGGATGTCTTTGCTCAAGAATTCACCTACAGTATACGGTGCTACGAAATAGCCATCGGCTAGACCCTGCATCAATGCAGAAGCACCAAGGCGGTTAGCGCCATGGTCAGAGAAGTTAGCCTCTCCCAAAGCGAAACATCCAGGTACTGTAGTCATCAAATTGTAATCTACCCAAAGACCTCCCATGGTGTAGTGAACCGCTGGATAAATCATCATAGGCTCCTTGTAAGGGTTTGATGCAGTGATCTTCTCGTACATCTGGAAGAGGTTTCCATATTTAGCTTCAACCACCTGCTCTCCTAATGCCTTAATATCTGCATCTGAAGCATTCTTAACACCTTTAACGTGTGCTTCTTCTGCACCATAGCGCATGATCGCAGCAGCGAAATCTAGATATACGGCTTCACCTGTCTTGTTCACACCGTATCCAGCATCACAACGCTCTTTGGCGGCACGAGAAGCAACGTCACGAGGAACTAGGTTACCGAAGGCAGGATAACGGCGCTCCAAGTAGTAATCTCTGTTTTCTTCAGCGATATCGTTCGGATGAAGTTTGCCCGCACGGATAGCTTCAGCATCCTCTTTTTTCGCAGGTACCCAAATACGTCCGTCATTTCGCAATGACTCTGACATCAAGGTCAACTTACTTTGGTTCTCTCCACTAACTGGAATACAAGTTGGGTGAATCTGCGTAAAACATGGGTTTGCAAAATAAGCGCCTTTACGGTGTGCTTTCCAAGCAGCAGTAACGTTCGATCCCATCGCGTTCGTTGACAAGAAGAATACGTTACCGTACCCACCCGTACAAAGAAGTACTGCGTGTGCACTGTGACGTTCGAACTCTCCTGTTACGAGGTTTTTCGCGATGATACCACGTGCTTTGCCGTCTACGACAACAAGCTCTTGCATTTCGTGACGTGCGTACATTTTCACACGACCCTTCGCAATCTGACGGTTCAATGCAGAGTAAGCCCCCAACAACAATTGTTGGCCTGTCTGGCCCTTAGCGTAGAACGTACGGCTTACCTGAACCCCACCGAAAGAACGGTTGTCTAGCAAACCACCGTAATCGCGTGCAAAAGGAACACCTTGAGCGACACACTGGTCAATAATATTGCGGCTTACCTCAGCCAAACGGTGAACGTTGGCCTCCCTTGAACGGTAATCTCCACCTTTGATCGTATCGTAGAACAGACGGTACACTGAATCACCATCGTTTTGGTAGTTTTTCGCTGCGTTGATACCTCCTTGTGCTGCTATAGAGTGTGCACGACGTGGCGAATCTTGGAAACAGAATGCTTTCACGTTGTAGCCCATCTCAGCAAGAGATGCTGCAGCTGATGAACCGGCTAGACCAGTACCTACTACAATTACATCAATGAGTCTTTTGTTTGCAGGCGATACCAATGGGATCTCGCCTTTATGTTTTGTCCACTTCTCGCCTAATGGGCCTGCTGGAATCTTAGAATCTAATGCCATAGATAAGAGAATTATAGTGCTTGACCTGGTTGAACAACGAAAAGGAATACCGCTACGGCGATAAAGCCTGCTGGGATCAACCATGCGAAAGCCACCATTGTTTTACTAATAAGCGGTGTGTACTTCGGATGATTAATACCTAAGGTTTGGAACGCGCTCTGTGCACCATGGCTCAAATGGAACGCTAGGCCTGTAAGCGCTAGGACATAAAAAGCAGTATACCACCATTGCTCAAAAGCAGTAACAGTCAAAGTCCAGAGGTCCTTGTTGCCGTTGGCGTCCATCTCTAAGGCTCCCCAATGCATTTCGTACCAGAAACTCTTCATATGAACCACAATGAAGAACAAGGTAAGAATACCCAGTAACGCCATCTTGCGAGAAGCCCAGGAGGCATTCGCAGATTGTCTTTCTTTAACATACTTCACCGGACGAGCTGCACGGTTTTGACGTGCCAACATAATCCCGTCCACTGTATGCAAAAGGATGCTGATGTACGTTACATAAGACAAGATCTTCACCACTGGAAAGGTCGTCATAAATTGACCGTATTCATTGAACGCGAGTCTACCTTCTTCACCAGTAACGAAGAGTTGAAGGTTACCCAATAAGTGCCCAACTAAGAAGCTACACAAGAAGAGTCCTGTAGCGGCCATCCAGTACTTACGAGCTAGTGAAGAACCGAAAAGACCTTTAGAAGTTGATGCCATAAGCGATTTTAAAGTTTAATAGCCTAATTTTAGCATGTCAAATTTACGGCACAGACTTTAGTCTGTACCAATGAAGTGGTTTAAATCACAATAGAACTATTCTAAATTAATATAGTCAGACCCTATCATGAGATATCATCAGCTGAACCGAGAGATTTTTATTGAAAACAGAAGTCGTTTTACTGCCCTAATGAAACCCAATTCATTAGCCATTTTCACGTCTAACGACATCTATCCAACCAGTGCTGACGGGCATTTACCGTTCAAGCAGCACAGTGACATTCTGTTTTTAAGCGGCGCAGATCAAGAAGAAAGCATTCTTGTTTTGTTCCCTGATGCTCATAAAAACAGCCTTAGGGAAGTCTTGTTTTTGAAAGAAACCAATGACCTAATTGCCGTTTGGGAAGGGGCCAAGTATACCAAAGACGAAGCCTTCGACATCAGCGGTATTAAGACCGTTTTCTGGTTGTCGGATTTCGAGCGCGTATTCAACGAAATGGCCGTGAATGCCGAGCGCATCTACCTCAATGGCAACGAGCATTTGAGAGCGCATGTGGAAACAGAATTGCGTCACGATCGTATGAATAAATGGATCAAGGAAAAATACCATGCCCACGAATTCGAGCGTAGCCAACCGATTTTACATCGCGTTCGCGGGACTAAGTCGGTACTTGAGCTAGAGGTCATGCGTGAAGCGGCAACCATCACAACAAGGGGTTACGAGCGCATCTTGAAATTCTTGAAGCCTGGGGTTTGGGAATACGAATTAGAGGCCGAATTCATGCACGAATTCTTAATAAACCGAAGCCGCGGCTTCGCCTACACTCCTATTATCGCAGCAGGAAATAACGCCAACGTATTACACTACATCGAAAACAACGATCAGTGTAATGACGGTGATCTTGTACTCTTTGATGTGGGTGCTGAATACGGGAATTACACTTGTGATGTGACACGCTGTTACCCGGTAAACGGAAAATTTACGGCCCGTCAAGCCGAAGTATATAATGCGGTCTTGAGCGTTCACGAAGGCGCCATCGCTTTACTGCGTCCGGGCATCATGTTGGACGATTACCACAAAAAAGTGGGTGATCTGATGACCGAAGAACTTTTGAAACTCGGCTTAATTACTGCTGAGGATGTAGCTAACGAAGATCCTTCGTGGCCAGCATATAAGAAGTACTTCATGCACGGTACCAGCCACTACCTCGGCTTGGACGTTCACGACTATGGTTTGTGGACCATTCCTGTTGAGGAAGGCATGGTTTTCACGGTGGAGCCGGGCATTTACATCCCTGAAGAAGGGTTGGGGATTCGTATCGAAGACGATATCGTGATCACCAAAGACGGTCATGAAAACTTGACGCGTGCCATTCCGAAGACAGTGGAAGAAATAGAGGCATTCATGGCCCAGTAATGGCCCTGCTTTCTTTTAAAGACGGTCAACTACACTACCAATGGCTGCACGGAAATCCAGCGCAAAAGCCTTTGGTGTTGCTGCACGGCTTTTTGGAAGATTCTCGCATGTGGGACGGATTGTCGCATGCCTGGAACACCCATGGGCCCGTACTCATGATTGATTTGCCAGGTCATGGACAGAGCGATTGTTTCGACGAGGCACACACCATGGAGTTCATGGCTGAGGCTGTGGATGCAGTGGTCCAATTTTGCCAGCTCCCCACTTTCCATCTCCTAGGCCACAGCATGGGCGGTTATGTCGCCTTAGCCTATGCTGAAATGCACCCTAAAAAGCTCGAGCAATTGGGGCTGTTTTTCTCTACGCCACTTGCCGATTCTCCGGCGCGTCAGTTGATGAGGGACAAGGCAGCAGCATTGGTCCAACAAAATCACAATGCCTTTATCCGCGAGTCCATTCCTCAACTCTTTGATGCTAGCATGCGTGCGGCCTTCCAACCCGCCATTCACCGCCAGATCGATCAAAGTCTCGAGATGTCGGTGGAGGGAATTGTGGCCGCAATTCAGGGAATGAAAACAAGGGAAGACCGCACGCACATCCTCGAAGGAGGCACAATCCCTGTGGGGGTTTTTGCAGGGAAATTG
>DFQY01000033.1 GCA_002378005.1 Flavobacteriales bacterium UBA3477 | reverse complement strand
AAAGGAGTGTTCTCATCGGTTAACAATTGAGGGTTTAAGGTAGCCAATTATTCTATCGTAGCGCAGTCCCATACTGCGGTTGTACAAAATTAGAGTGTAATCGTTTTTCGTTTGCCAGTGCGTGCCTTCCGTCAACTCGGTACTGGCGCCACCTTCGGTATTGGGGTGGGCAAATACGTAATTGTAGTAACCCTGTTTGAGTAAGATTTTACCCGAGTAGGCGCCGCGTGAGTAATTGTATTCCAAACGGAATTCTGGGAGTAGTTGCCAGTTGGTCAATTGACCGAAAACATATATTGGAACCTCTAGCTCAGGGCTTTCTAGGTAGAATTCCACGACGCAGTAGTCGCCGGCTAAATCCGGATTTCCGACGTCGGCGCGCTGGATTAATCGGCCCCCATTGATGTCGGGTTGAAAGCTGTACACCGCGATACTGCGGTTCTTCTTTTCGTCCAAAAAGACCTGCCAACAGGAGTCGAGCTGACTCACTTTTACGCCCATGCCTACCTGGTTCAGGCGCTTGGTGTCGAAGGTGTGGAACTCCACGCCACCTTCAAAAGATCCTTCGCCCATGAAGTTGTATTCGAGCATGCCGTCATTGATGAAGGTCGGTTTAAGGCCATTGAGGCTATTGTCCCAGCGGCGGTTTTGAAGGATGCTGAGGTCTAAATCATTGAAATAATCTTGGATGGGGTAGCCGGCCAGGGCCACGCGGGCATTGACTTGCTGCTCTGTACTAAAGTTCACCATATCCACGGCGCGAATGACCTCGACCGCGGGAATCGATAAGGATTCATAGACGATGAAGCGACGGCGAATGATAATGTCCTCGGGGTCGTCGTTTTGAAAGATTTCCAACACATAGTTTCCGCTGATCTTTGGACGGATGTATTCGTTCGGGATGTTCGTTTTATAATGTGTGTACGGAACAAAGGTGCCGACGCTGATAGCGAAATTGGTCAAATAATTTCCATCAAATCCATCGAGGTATTGGTTGATTAATAGGTCTGAGGGGTACCAATTCTTATCACAATGTTGAATGCGATATCCGTAGTTGTTCCACTCATAGGCCATGTCGTCAAAACTGAATTCTAGCCCTTGTTTCTTGCCTAATTCATAGGCAGGGAAGTCCATAGGCGCACCTATTGGGGCCAATTGCACTGTTTTCAGGTAATCAAAAGCCACAGTATCGGTGAGGATTTGGGCCGTCAAAACCTTACAAAATAAGGCTATGACTAATATCACGGACTTATGAACAGACATTTTTATAAAATATTGGTGTCTAAGGTACAATTAGTACCGATTTCTTGTGGCTAAAAGTTATCTGTGTTCTAATTTTGCGACCCAAAATCATACTTAAAGTACGATGTCTCAAACCTTCAAGATTCGTAAGGGTTACGATATTAAGTTGGTCGGCGAAGCTTCTTCGAACGATCTCGGGCAACACAGCGCCTCAACTTACGCCGTAAGTCCTTTAGATTTTCCAGGTATTACGCCAAAATTGGCAGTGAAAGCTGGATCAAAAGTATTGGCGGGTGATACTTTGTTTTTCGACAAAGACCGTCCAGAAGTAAAAATTTGTGCCCCTGTATCAGGAGAAGTAGCCGAGATCAAACGCGGAGCAAAGCGTAAAATCTTGGCTGTTTTGTTGTTGGCCGATAGCGAAACAAGCTACGCCAAGCACGATGCGTTCGACCTTAAAAAAGGTGATCGCGAGGCTGCAGCAACTCACTTCTCTAACACAGGTGTAGGCGCCTTCATTACCACTCGCCCTTATGGCGTAGCGGCTAGCATGAACGAACAGCCTCGCGACATCTTTGTAAACGGTATCCAGAGCGGACCGTTGAATGGAGATCTAGCCACACAGTTAGCCGGCAAAGGTGAAGCAGTGCAAGCTGCCATTAGCGCCTTGGCCTTGATGACTTCAGGTAAAGTATATGTGAGCCACGATGCCGATGCAGCAGCAGTTGCTGAGCTACAGGCAGAAGGTGCTACTCACATTACATTCTCTGGAAAGCATCCAAAGGGATTGGTCGGTACGCAGATTGCAAAGGCAGCACCTATTAACAAAGGTGAGGTAGTTTGGACTGTGAATGCCGTAGACCTTCCCATTATTGGTCGTGCCTTCCTATCTGGAGAATACGCTCCAGAATACAAAGTAGCAGTTACAGGTTCGAAAGCAATGAACACTGGCTACGCTACCATGTTACAAGGAGTAAGTCTAAATGGATTCATAAGTGCAAATTTCAATGCAGAAAACACTCGTTTTATCGCAGGTGATGTGTTGACAGGAACTCAACTGGCCACTGATGGCTTCTTGAGCTTCGGCAAAGCACAACTCACTGCCATTCCTGAAGGGAACCAAACTGAATTCTTTGGTTGGGTACTTCCAGGTTTTGGTAAGTTTTCTACCAACCGTGCCTTCTGGGGATGGTTGTTCCCGAACCGCAAATACGATCTAGACACCAACATGCACGGTGAAGAACGCGCGTTTGTAGTGAGCGGGGAGTACGAGAAGTTCATTCCCATGGACATCTTTCCACAACAATTGCTTCGCAGCATCTTGATCAGAGACATCGAAAAGATGGAGCAGTTGGGTATTTACGAAGTAGTGCCAGAGGATTTCGCTATTGCGGAAGTTGCTTGTACTTCTAAGTTGCCGTTGCAGCAGATTGTGCGCGACGGATTGAATGATCTCAGAAAAGAAATGATGTAATAGCCATATTATGAAGTTTGTACAAAACATATTCGACAAGACTAGACCGCTGGTTGAAAAAGATGGCAAAAGAAACATACTCTACCCATTGCACAACGCATTGGAGACGATGGCTTTCGTTCCTGATCACACGACGCACTCAGGTGCACATGTTCGTGACGCAATTGATTTGAAACGCACGATGGTGACGGTAATCTTCGCCATGGTTCCAGCCCTACTATTTGGGATGTGGAACATCGGTAGATTGCACTTCGCTGCCATCGGTGAAGAAGCTGCACTTTTAGATAGCTTCCTCTTTGGTGCTTTGAAGATGCTACCGTTGATCACCGTAACCTATGCCGCAGGTTTGGGTGTGGAGATCTACTTCTCATGGAAGCGCAACCACCCGGTGAACGAAGGTTTCTTGGTTTCAGGGTTGTTGATTCCTATGATTATGCCGGTAGATATCCCATTGTGGATGGTGGCTGTAAGTACCATCTTCGCCGTATTGATCGGTAAAGAGGTATTTGGTGGAACAGGGATGAACCTGTTGAACCCAGCGCTTACGGCTCGTGCCTTTGCGTTCTTTGCCTACCCGACATGGATGTCAGGTGACCAAGTATGGATCAACACCAAGGGCGGCGAAGTAGTAGATGGTTATTCAGGTGCTACAGCGCTAGGTGATCTTGCAACTACTGTAGGTCAAGGCCTAGGCAATACTGCCACCGATGCAGTGATGGCTCAGTTCGGTGCCGGTGGTCACTACTCTTTCATGAACGCATTCTTGGGATTGATCCCAGGTTCTATCGGTGAGACCTCAGCATTACTTATTCTTCTAGGTGGATTGTTCCTTGTATTTAAAGGAGTAGGTTCTTGGAAAATCATGTTGAGCTTCTTCTTAGGTGGATTCGTGATGGCGGGAATCTTCAACGTCTTTGCAGTGAACGAATTCATGGGATTGAATCCATTGCACCAATTAATGTTGGGTGGTTTCATGTTCGGTATGGTCTTTATGGCTACTGACCCTGTAAGTGCTGCTCAAACAGAAACTGGAAAATACATCTACGGTTTCTTGGCCGGGTTCTTCGGAATCATGATTCGTGTATTCAACCCAGCATACCCAGAAGGTATTATGTTGGCCATCCTATTTATGAATGTTATGGCACCGCTTATTGACTACTACGTGGTAGAAGCCAATATCAAGCGTCGTGCAAAACGCGTTGCTCACGCCTAAACCTCTAGAACTATGAATGTAAACAGCAACGGATATACGTACACATTTGCTACCGTGATGGTAGTATTGGTGGCGGTATTGCTCTCGGGTGCTTCCCTCGGTTTGAAATCGAAGCAGGAAAGCAACGTGAAGCAGGAAAAAATGCAAAGCATCTTGGCTTCAGTAGGAGTTGAGGTAGATCGCAGCGAAGCTCAAGCAGCTTACGACGAGGTCATCACTCAAGTTTTGACCATCAAGGGTGGGGCAGTAGTGAGTGAAGACCGCGCGACTGGATTTAACGTAGATATGGCTACGGCTATCAAATCGTCGAACATGGACCGTGAGGTGCCGTTGTACGTGGCAAACAAAGATGGTGAGACCTTCTACATTGTGCCTATGCGCGGCAAAGGTCTGTGGGGTCCGGTTTGGGGCTTCATGAGCTTGGAAGCGGATGGAAACACAGTGGTAGGTGCAAACTTTGGCCACAAGAGTGAAACACCAGGTTTGGGTGCTGAAATCACTACGCCAATGTTCACGGACCAATTCCCTGGAAAGAAAATCTCTGAAGCGGGTATGTTCCAATCTATCTCTGTAGTTAAAAAGGGAACCTCTAGCGGCGATTACGCGGTAGACGGTATCTCTGGAGGTACCATTACTTCAAACGGAGTGAATGATATGTTGGCCGATTGTTTGGCACCGTACGCGGAATACTTCAAAAACATCTAATCCCTATGAGTACAGAAGTAAAACAAAAAGAGTCGTTGTTCTCAAAGAAGAATAGAAAGCTAATTTCTGATCCTTTCAACGACAACAACCCTATTACTGTACAGGTATTGGGTATCTGTTCAGCACTTGCGATCACGGTTAAACTTGAGCCGGCCATCGTAATGTCTCTATCGGTAATGTTCGTATTGGCAGCGGGTAACGTGATCATCTCTTTGATTCGTAACCTCATCCCTAACCGTATTCGTATTATCGTTCAGTTGGTGGTCGTTGCCTCTTTGGTAATCTTGGTGGACCAATTCCTCAAGGCCTACGCCTACGACGTAAGCAAGCAGCTTTCGGTCTTCGTAGGTTTGATCATTACGAACTGTATCATCATGGGTCGTTTCGAAGCATTCGCCTTGGGTAATGGTCCTTGGAAAGCCTTTATGGACGGCATTGGAAACTCGATCGGATACGGTGTAATCTTGATTGCGGTAGCCTTCTTCCGTGAATTACTTGGCTCAGGTACATTGCTTGGGGTCCCAGTAATCCCACAGAGCTGGTACATCAACGCGGAGACTGGAACAGGATTCTACGCCAACAATGGGTTCTTCTTGTTCCCTCCAATGGCATTGATCGTTGTCGGTCTGATCATTTGGGCGCAGCGTGCGAAAAACACTAAACTCATCGAAGAAAACTAATCGCCATGTTTCAAGAATTAATCAATCTATTCGTTCGCTCGATTTTTATCGAGAACATGATCTTCGCATACTTCTTGGGTATGTGTTCGTACTTGGCGGTATCCAAAACCGTGAAAACAGCAGTAGGTCTAGGTATTGCCGTAACCTTTGTGTTGGTGATCACCTTGCCGGTAAACTGGTTGTTGGAAAACTACGTATTACAGCCGGGCGCTCTGGGCAAATGGCTAGGTGCTGGTTTTGAAGATGTCGACTTGAGCTTCTTGTCGTTCATTATGTTCATTGCAGTTATTGCTTCTATGGTCCAATTGATCGAAATGATTGTAGAGAAGTTCGCTCCTGCGCTCTACAGTGCCTTGGGTATCTTCTTGCCACTTATCGCGGTAAACTGTTCTATCCTAGGTGGCTCACTCTTCATGCAAGAGCGTGCCTTCGGAACCATCGCTGAAGCATCCGTTTACGGTTTGGGTTCAGGGATCGGTTGGTTCCTTGCCATCGTTGCCATTGCTGCCATCCGTGAAAAGATTCGTTATTCAAATGTTCCTGCTCCTTTGCGTGGTCTCGGGATTACCTTCATCATTACTGGTTTGATGGGTATCGCGTTTATGAGCTTTATGGGTATTAAATTATAATTCGGTTCGCATCATGTTTTTAGCAACAAGCACAGTCATTTCAGCAGTAGCGGTTTTCGTAGTGGTCATCTTGGCCCTCGTGACCATACTCTTACAAGCAAAAGCGCGTCTCTCCCCAAGCGGTCCAGTTAAGCTGAACATCAACGGAGATGATGTCGAAGTAGAAAGTGGTACAACCCTTCTTTCAACATTGAGCAACCAGAAAATCTTCTTGCCATCTGCATGTGGTGGTGGTGGTACTTGTGGTATGTGTAAGTGTCAGGTAACTGAAGGTGGTGGTGAAATCCTACCTACAGAAACAGGCTTCTTTAACCGCAAGGAAATCGCGGATAACTGGCGTCTTGGATGTCAGGTGAAGGTCAAGAACGACATGAACGTGAAAGTACCTGAAGAGATCTTCGGTATCAAGAAGTGGGAGTGTGAGGTAGTAAGTAACTACAACGTTGCCTCTTTTATCAAAGAGTTCGTGGTGAAGCTTCCAGAAGGCGAGACACTAGATTTCGAAGCTGGTGGTTACATCCAAGTAGATGTACCTGCAACAACTGTAGATTTCAAAAACATTGACATTACTTCTCATCCGAAATTGGGCAAAGCTCCTGACGAGTTTAAAGAAGAGTGGGATAAGTTCAAGCTATGGGATCTCAAGATGGTTAACCCAGAGCCACTATTCCGTGCGTACTCTATGGCCAACCACCCTGCAGAAGGTAATATCGTGATGTTGAACATTCGTATTGCAACGCCACCGTTCGATCGTAAGAAAGGCGGATGGATGGACGTGAATCCAGGGGTATGTTCTTCTTACGTATTCGATCAAAAGCCAGGTGATAAAGTGACCATCTCAGGTCCTTACGGTGAATTCTTCATCAAGGAAACCGAGGCTGAAATGTTGTACATCGGTGGTGGTGCGGGTATGGCGCCAATGCGTTCACACCTCTTCCACTTGTTCCACACATTGAACACTGGCCGTAAGGTGAGCTACTGGTACGGTGGTCGTTCGAAGCGTGAGTTGTTCTATCTCGACGATTTCCGTCAGATTGAGGAGCAGTTCCCGAATTTTAAGTTCCACATTGTATTGTCTGAGCCACTACCAGAAGATAACTGGCAGGCGAAAGAAAATATGGAGGCAGATGGTGATGGTTTCACCGGTTTCGTTCACCAAGCGGTGATTGACAACTACTTGAACCACCACGATGCACCAGAAGATATCGAGTTCTACTTCTGTGGACCACCGCTAATGAATGCTGCGGTTCTTAAAATGGTCGACGACTTCGGCGTACCACCAGAGAACGTAAGCTTCGATGATTTCGGTGGATAATCGAAAAAAATGATAACCTAAGCCGCTCCGCATGGAGCGGCTTTTTATTTTCATCCCATGAAATTACTACGAGCTTTTTTCTTCCTTCCACTGCTTTGGTCCTGTCAAAGTGCACCGGAATTGGTCCAAATGACCAACCAAGGGCCCGCACAGGGCTCCACATTTAGCATTAGCTACCTTGTGCCTGAAGGCGTAGATTACCGTAAAGACATAGATTCCATTCTCAAATGCATGGATCAGCAAATGAGTTTGTGGGTGGAAAGCAGCGAGATTTCTAGGCTAAACCGTGGAGATTCTGTGTATGTAAGCAACGACTTTCAAAACGTAATTCTCAAATCCATCTACATCAGTGAATTGACCAATGGTGATTTCGACATCACCATCGCGCCGCTGATCAAAGCATGGGGTTTTTCTGGAGGCACAAGAAAGGACAGTATCAATTTGGATAGCCTTATGAATTTCGTGGGCTACAAAGGCCTTATGGCAAGTCGCCCGGGGCCCATGTTGGAGAAATTCGCACTCCCAAAGGGTTATGAAATAGATGTGAATGCCATTGCACAGGGCTATACGGTGGATATTGTGTCCAATTTCTTCCGCAACGCTAACGTCCACAACTACATGATAGAAATAGGAGGGGAGGTACGCTGCAAGGGAACCAATATCGATGGACGCAAATGGCGCATAGGTATAGAGCAGCCTCAAGAAGAACGCTCCGCTGGACAATACCAAACCATTGTAGTCTTGGATAGCATGTCACTAGCCACCAGCGGCAATTACCGCAAATTCTGGGTGGACGAGCGTGGACAGCGTGTCGTACATACCATCGACCCTGAAACAGGCCAGCCGGTGATCAGCAATCTCTTGAGCGTGAGCATTATTGCCAACAATGCCACTTTTGCCGATGCCCTAGCTACTGCCTGTATGGTATCAGGTTTTACTAGAGCAAAAGCGATGGTGGAGCGCTTCCCCAATACGGAAGGCTATTTTATCTTAGGAAATAAATACGGAGAGTTCGAAGTTCAAACCACTTCAAACTGGTCCCAGTACGAGCTGAATTAAGCTTGTTCTAGGTTATTGTCGCATTGATTCGGGTTCTTCCCGCAGTACGAACAAGTCTCGCCATCCTGGTTTAAGAAAGGGCTCTGTGAAGCACAAGTGCCAGCGAATTCACCATCTTTCTTTGCCCAAATTTTAATAGCGATCCCGGCGAAGCCAAGTCCAACCAATACGATAGTGATGCCGATGAGTTTTAGGAGTACCATTGCGTCAATCTTTTCAAGCCACAAAGTTAAGGAAGAACCGCGAATAAATCAGGGGATAGCAAATGACCGGATTTATTTAAAAATCGATGAAAATCGGTTGTCCGTGATGTACCTTTGTGGCAGTCAAACAAACTAAAAATCACATACATATGAAGATCACCGTAGTAGGTGCCGGTAACGTAGGTGCCACGGTTGCAGAGAACATGGTTCGCCGCGAGCTCGCAGAGGAAATTGTATTGCTCGATATCAAAGAAGGTTTTGCGGAAGGCAAGGCTATGGACATGAACCAATGTGCTACTTTGAACGGCTATGATTCAAAGGTAGTTGGCTCGACCAACGACTATTCAAAGACTGCCGGTTCGAAGGTAGCTGTCATCACCTCAGGTATTCCTCGTAAGCCAGGAATGACACGCGAAGAATTGATCGGCACCAACGCAAAGATTGTACAAACGGTAACAGAGAACTTGATCAAGCACAGCCCCGATATCATCATCGTTGTGATTTCTAACCCTATGGATACCATGACTTACTTGACGTCTAAGACTTCAGGATTACCTAAAAACCGCATCATCGGTATGGGTGGTATCTTGGATTCAGCCCGTTTCAAGTACCGTTTGGCAGAGCAACTAGGTTGTTCTCCTAATGACCTTCAAGGTCAAGTAATTGGTGGTCATGGGGATACTACAATGATTCCTTTGATCAACCACGCTACGTACAACAGCATGCCAGTAACTCAGTTCTTGAGCGAAGAGCAGCAAGAGTATGTTGTTAAAGAGACAATGGTAGGTGGTGCAACTTTGACAGGATTGATTGGTACTTCCGCTTGGTATGCTCCAGGTGCTGCTGGTGCTGAGCTCGTAGAGTCAATTGTACGCAACCAAAAGAAAATGTTCCCATGTTCAGTATTGCTCAGCGGTGAGTATGGCCAAGACGATATCTGTATCGGTGTGCCAGTGATTATTGGTGAGAACGGTTGGGAGCGCGTTGTTGAGTTTAACTTGAGCGACGACGAAAAAGCAAAATTTGAAGCTTCTGCTGAGGCTGTTCGCAAGATGAACAGCGCACTAGATGCGAACCTATAAGCGCGAAAAATTTTCGTGATTTGATACGAGCCGCCCGCAGGGCGGCTCGTATTTTTTTTGCAAAAAGTGAGTTCTTCTTAATTTGTCGACTGAAATACTTGAGCCAATATCGAGTAAATCAATGAACGACATTGATGAGCTGTGTGGGAGTTTGATTTATCCAGACTACGTATTGTCCGGAAGGCCAACCTTCAACGTTTATGATTATGTTTTGATTCGGACATTCTGAAGTAAAGATTTGTTGCCCATAACTATTGTAGATGGTAATGGAGCTAATCCCTTCCGATAGATTGTCAATTAATAAATGAGTGGATGCCGGATTGGGATAAATTCGGGCAATAGCAATTTCAACATCGTTCTCGTTTATTGAAAGTACGCTTACACCACCATTTGGTCCTCCTACAAACTCCCACCTGTATAGGATAGTTCCCGGGATAATTGTATCTGGCTCCCAATATAAGGTATCGATATTCTGACAAGCCATTAAAGAAGAATTCCCTGAAGACATGTCATAAACGGAGTCATTAATGATTACAGCAGAGACAATTATAGAATCCGTTAGTGGAATTGAATGAAAAAATGTATAGTGTCCTGCATTTTCTCCATATGTGGTGTCCTGAGCTACGAAACCACCTTGAAGGTCAGAAATATCCCAATAAATCACGTTATGCTCCCTTGGCCAAAGCAAGTATGGCCCTGAATGATAAAGTACAACTTTACCTGTATCGGAGACATTTACCGCCATACCTAGCATGCTGCAATCTATTTGTGCTGTTAAACTACTCCAAGACAATGAACAGATTATTATAAAGAGAAAGTTTTTCATATATAAGTTGATTTAGTTTAAATGTTGAAATCAAAAATAGAGGCACTGTTTTTGAAATCTTCACGCCTAGAGGTGAATCGTAACTATTTCGATTTCGAGATTTGAATAGCTTTCATGATAAGCGCTATCTTCTTGTAGCGAGTCTCACCAATATTAAAATAGAGATACATTCTTCTTAATGATGAACTTATACCTTCAGTACTTAAGAACATTTTGTCCGCAATATCCTTGTTCGAAAAAAGAGGGTTTTCTTCTAACAAGATTAAAACCTTCCAGTCAGTTTCGTTAAGCTTTTGATTTAATTCACGTTCAATTAACTCCCTTTTCAGTATTGATTCTTCATCAATAGTCAGTACTAGCGATTTATGTTCCCTTTTAAGATTCTCTATTTGTTCCAATAATTGGCTTCGTTTTATTTTCGAACGCCTAACTAAAAGGAATGAAACGATAATCATGATCATTATGATAGAGAAAAAGAATGCAGTGAGTCTGATGTTGGTTTGGATTGTTTCTATTTTCTCTTGTGAACGATCTTTTTCTAGAGCAAGTTTCTCTTCGAGGAGAATGGTTTCTGCTATTAAAAGTTTACTTGATCTGATGGAATCGTTTAAGCCCTTGTATTCTACTTCGCGCTGATATGTAGATAATGCTTTTTCAAATTCCTTTCTGTCGCGATAAATCCTACTGAGTCTTTTATAGATTCTCTCTTTCGTTTCATTTGAAAGAAACTCTGTCTTATTATTGAGAGATTCTTGAATACTCACTATCCAATCATTGTCACTTTGACTATCTATTAACTCCACCTTGGTCTCTTCGATTAGATAAGGATTAGCATATTCGATTGCCATTTTAAAAGCCTCATTTGCATAGAAAAGGGCTTTCTCATCAGAGTTCAGCTGTACGTTGATTTTTGTTAGATATTGTAAACAGCCTATAATAAGTACGTAATCTTGTTTAAGCTTTACTTGAGTTAGACATTCCTCAAATTGACTATTAGCCTTAGGATAATCCTGTTGCTCATACGCAATTCTCGCTAAGTTCATTTCAATGATTGAATTCGCTTCAAGCCCAAGCATTGAGAACTTTTCCGTGGCTTTTATATAGTTAGCCTCAGCCAATTCAAAATTTTCTATTTTAAGATTAATGTTGCCAATACTAGAATACATATAAGCTGTAAAGAGTGTATCTGCATTTTCTATAAATATTCTTAGAGCCTTGCTATATTGCTTGAAAGCTGGTAAAAGATTGCCTTGATCATTATAAAGATTCCCAATATTCGCGGTAACAACTCCATACAATGATTTATCATTTAGATTAGTGGCGAGCATAAGAGCCATATCATAGTTAGTACGAGCTTGTTCAAATTCACCCAAGTCGCGGTATACATTACCAAGATTCACAAGTCCGCCAGCTTCTTCTCTTTTGTCTCGAACATTGCGGGCTAGATTAATATATGTTTCTAAAGCAATTATTGTCTGATCTGGAGAGCTTCTTCCATAGTTTGTATAGAACAACTTCGCAGCATTCATTCTTTCTTCAATATCCCCCGTTGAATCTTGCCAGATATTTCTGATTGAGTCGTGACTATTATTATTTTCCTGTGGATAAACCGTAAAAGGGAAAATGATTATTGTGAGAAGTATTCTAAACTGAGTCATCTTGAGTATTAATAATTCTAACAAGTACAAGATAAAGTTCCATTCTATCGTAGATTTCATTTCACGCATAGGGGTGAAAATCCCTTGAAGACAATTCATCCAAAACCCGCTCTTTGGGCAGAAGGGCGCAATGTCCGGTGCCGAAGAGTCGATAACGGAATTGGGCCAAAAGATTATACCCTACATTTCTCAGCGCTCTAGGGATGATTCGCAGTTCAAAGAATGAGGGCCAGGGCCTTGGGAGTTCCCGCAGTAGGTACAACACAGCATCACTTTTTACGTGCCATTGTGTGCCGTCAAAAAAAAGCACAGAATCAACGGTCCGCAAGGAAGGCGGGACGTTTGCTTGTGCCCAATTACTTTGTAGGGAGGTAAATAAAATTCGTTCGCTTGTGTCCTTTTCAAATACCCATTGTACCGTTCGATTGCACAAGGTGCAGGGGCTATCGTATACTAGGATGAGTGCACTGGGCATTATTGAATAATCAATCGATGGGTTTCGCGCTGTCCGTCCTCTAGGTACAGAACTACGATGTAGATGCCTGCGGGTAGATCCAGTATGTTTTCTTCGGTCGTGCTCAAGGTGCCGATGTGTTCGCCTTGAAGGCTTAGTAGATGGGCTTGCTCTAGATACGAGTCGGTACATTGGAACAAAATCCTGTTCGAGGTTGGGTTGGGGAAAATAATACAGCTTGGCGATTGGGCCGGAGTTTCTTCCACGCTGATGTTATTAAAGGCTTTGCCTTCGAAATAATGCAGGCCACCGCTCATATTACCTAGGATCACATCAGGATAGCCGTCTGCATTGAGGTCGGCCACGGCAGGGTGCAGGCGCTTGCCGGCAGCGTTAAAATGGGCGTCCATATCTCTTAAGGTAGGGACCAAGTTGAACCTCATATTCGGGCGCAACTTAAGTTTGCCGCCGTAAGGCATGCCACAGCCATTGTTCGTGATGCCGTTCCAGTTGCTCACATCGCCATAGAGCATGGCGCGGAATGGGGTGCTTTGAAGAATGACCGGAATGTCTCCGGTCTGTGCGTGTTTTGAAAAACAGATTTCCACAAGTAGGTGGTCAACGCCATTCCAAGTAAAGGGAAGATCTAGTGGGATGTCGTTCCATCCGGTGGTCATTAAGCGAATGCCGCTGTAGACTTCTGTGAGGTCTTGGCTATGGAAATTGGTCTGGGCGGTATCTGAGATGTGCTTGAACCTGATGTTGAATCCTTGGGTGAGGTAGAGGCTGTTGTTGGTGCCCACCTCGAATCCTATGGTTTCAATTTGTCCGAAGCGTCCGCCGGCATTGATGAGCTCGTCTTTGGTGAAAATGATTTGGGTACGCCCGTTGCGCTTAGATCCTCCAAAGGGAGTTTCGATGCGGCTGCTTGAGGATTGTGTACCGCCACCGAGATTGAGATCCACGGAAGCGGTGGCACCGCTGGTGATGATTTTCAGGGAATCCTTTTGCACCACGCCCAAATCTTCGGAGCCGATGAATAGAGTGGTATCTGTCCCGTAGATGAGTGCGGGAGCACTGTGCCCACTCGGTGCGGTGGTTGAGCCCATGTCGATGCCGGCCCATTGGCTGGCGTTGAGCGTAAAGAGGTTGGGCCAAGTGCCGGTTTTCTCATAATAGGCTACCGTACCGGTTTCGTTTCCGATAAGCAAATCGGCCACACCATCACCATTAATATCGCCCAAATACGGCGTAGCGTGATTGCCCACATCAATACTTTGAATGGCGCCGCGGTAGGTAAAGCTATGGCTCAAGAAGCTCCCGGTATTCTCGTAATAGTAGATCAGGCCGTTTTTCGCTCCTACGATCATATCTGGATCGAGGTCTGCGTCGAGATCGGCGAACGTAGGACAGAGCTCTTCGCCCAGATTATTATATCCTGTATTGGCAAAATCCGAATCCGCAAGTGTAAAGGCTGGGTTCGTATTGGTGCCGGTGTTCTTGTAGTACACTAGCATACTTTTGTAAGTGCTTGGGCCCTGGTATTTGCCCATGGACCCTACGACTAAATCGAAATCTCCATCAAAGTCTAAATCCACTAAGGCAGGCTTTGTTGCCGAACCGAGGTCGAGCATGTCGCGGACTAAGAAGGAAGAATCTGGGGCGCTCCAGCTTGGGTTATTGGCAGCACCTGTATTGGCGTATAGCCAGGCGTTGCGAGTGTTGATGGAGCCGTTCAGGTTAGGGCTGACCATTAGATCCGGGGTGCCGTCAAAGTTCAGGTCTTCATAAAACGGTGCGGGGAAATACCTAATGTTGGCTGGATTGGCCGTGGGGTATAGCGTGTCTTTGCTGACCATAAACGCACTGTCCATATGTCCTCCGTTGTAGGCCGCGACGAGATTGGTAAAGCTTACATCGCCAATGAGTACGTCTTTTAAGGTATCTCCGTTGAGGTTTAGCACGAGAAGTGTGGAACCTGCGTGCATGCCTGCCGAGGATTTGCCGACGATTTCCATTTTCTGGACGCCTGCACAGCCGTTTAGGGTGAGGTTGTTGGTGGAGAGGTTTTCTTCGAATCGGCCCCAACAAGTTGTGTTCATCGAGAAATCCAAGCCGCACTGTGTTTGGCCCTCGTGCCATTCGATGGTAGAGCGTTGTCCAAAGGTGAGCACGTCCAAATCCCCATCGTCGTCGATATCAACGATGGCCGGAATGTCGCTGCCGAAATTATAGAGGTTGGTCGTGGTGCCACCTGAGTTGGTGGTGAGGTAGTTGCCGCTGAGGGCCCAAGTAAAACTCAAGGAATCCGTTGTACTGGTGTTTTCCCAAACGCCCATGCCGCCTAAAACAAAAGCGAAGAGATCCTTTTTTCCGTCGCAGTTGTAATCCCTAAACAGTCCCCAATATTCCACCGCAGGGAGTTCTTCTGCGTATTGTGGTGCAGGAATCCATTCATTGTTCTCCGCCAAAAAGGTGATCCATCGATTGCCTTGTCGGTCGAAAATGGCTAAATCTTCGGTGCCGTCGAGGTTGAGGTCGACGCGCGACCATTGAGGCAAATCGGCCCCGCCCATAAAGGCGTAATCCACTGTATCACTGCCGCTCATTACCGTGGGGCCCACGGTCCAATCAAAACTCAATCGATTGCTGTAGGACTGGGCAGAAACATACATTCCGCTAAGGAGTATGGCGCCTAAAAGGCGAATTTTGTTCATGAGGTTGTACATATGGCTAAGATAGTGCGGTCTTCCGAGAAAAACTGTTAGGTTAGGCACGGTGACTTGCCTATATTTGCGCGTTATTGAAAAATAGAAATAATCCAACGAAGGATGCAGAACAAAGGATTAATTACCGCTTTCGCGATCGCTCTAGGGCTGGCTTCACTCTACCAGCTTTCTTTTTCATGGGTTGCGAACGGCGTGGAAAGTGATGCGGAGGCTTTTTCCGCTGGGGATGCTAAGGTTAAATCAGCCTATTTAGATAGCATGATGTCGCAGGAGGTATACCCTCTAATGGGATACACCTACGCTGAAGTCAAGAAGAACGAAATGAACCTAGGTCTCGACCTTAAAGGGGGTATGAACGTTATCTTGGAAGTAAGCGTAAAAGACGTACTCAAAGGTCAAGTAGCAAATGCTCAAGACCCTTTATTCCAACAGACACTTGCCAATACTGACGCCGCTCAGAGTGAAGGACAAAACAACTATTTGAACACATTCTTTGCAGAATTTGATGCATTGGTGGCAGAAACAGGTGGTGGTCGCATGTTGAGCGACGCGAGTTTATTTGGTACACCAGAAATGACAGAGAAGGTTGGATTCAATGCTTCAAACGAAGCCATCCAAGCTGAGATTCGTCGTGATGTTGAAGCTGCTATTGCCAACGTATTCACGGTATTGCGTGCACGTATTGACCAGTTCGGAACGACTCAGCCTAACATCCAACGTTTGGAAGGAACGGGCCGCATCTTGGTGGAATTACCAGGGGTTAAGGATCCTGCTCGTGTAAAGAAACTTTTGCAGAGCACTGCAGAATTGCAGTTCTGGAACATGTATGAAGGCAGCGAGGTATTGCCATTCTTGGTGGCGGCAAATGAAAAGTTGCGCGACATCGTTGAAGCCGAAAAGCCAGCTACAGAAGAAGCTCCGGCACTAGACTTGAGTGACTTGAACATCGAAGGCGATGCAGATCGCACAGTAGCAGAAGAAGAGGTAGCTGATTCTACAGATATTATGAACACCAACAACCCATTGTTCGAAGTATTCCGTCCATGGGTAAGTGAGAGCGGTATGGCGCTTGAAGGTCCTCGCGTAGGTTATGCGTTGATCCGCGATACAGCCAAAGTAAACGCTTTGTTGGCACGTCCAGAGATTGCGCAGTTGATAAACACGGAATTACGTAGTGCGAAATTCTTGTGGAATAACAAGCCAGAGCCAGAATCAGATATCATCATGTTGTTGGCCATCAAAGGCAACCGTGATAACATGCCAGAATTGGACGGTGGAGTGATCGTAGATGCTCGCCCAGATTTGGACGAATACAACCGCAACATCGTGACCATGGCCATGAACGGCTCTGGTGCACAGAAGTGGCAACGTCTTACTGCAGAAGCGGCGGCTCAAACGCCAAAGCGTTCTGTGGCGGGAGTTTTGGATAACTACGTATACTCTTACCCACAGGTTCAAAATGAAATCGCAGGTGGTCGTACGCAGATTACTGGTAACTTCTCTCAAGAAGAAGCTTCGGATTTGGCAAACATTCTACGTGCCGGTAAGCTAGATGCTCCAGCTCGTATTATTCAGGCTGATGTAGTAGGACCTTCTTTGGGTAAGGAAGCTATTTCAGATTCGATCAACTCATTTGCCATCGCCCTTTTGTTGGTGTTGGTATACATGTACTTCTACTACAGCGGTGCAGGTTTGGTGGCTAACTTAGCTTTGTTCGTGAACATGTTCTTCATCTTCGGATTGTTGGCAAGCTTCCGTGCAGTATTGACCCTTCCTGGTATGGCTGGTATCGTGTTGACGATCGGTATGGCGGTAGATGCAAACGTGATCATCTTCGAGCGTATCCGTGAGGAGTTGCGCTTAGGTAAAGGTTTGCGTGCTGCCATTGTAGATGGATATAAGAATTCGAATAGCGCCATCATCGATGCAAACGTTACTACCCTAATCGTAGGTATTATTCTATTTGCTTTTGGTACGGGTCCAATTCGTGGATTCGCCACTACGTTGATCATTGGTATTTTGACTTCATTGTTCTCTGCCTTGTTCATCTCTCGCTTGGTATTCGAGCGTCGTTTGGACAAGAAGAAAGCGGTTGCGTTCTCCACGAAGACCACAGCGAATTGGTACACCAACATCAACTTTGATTTCTTGCGCAAGCGCAAAATCGCATATGGTGTGAGTACTGTTGTTATCGCTATTGGATTGTTCTCGCTCTTTACCAAAGGGTTGAACCTCGGTGTTGATTTTGTCGGCGGACGTTCATTCCAGGTTCGTTTTGACCAACCGGTAGAAGTGAGCGATGTAGCAGCTTCTCTTGGCGAGCAATTCGTGGATGCAGATGGCAATAGCTTTACTCCAGTGGTGAAAACCCTGGGTGATGCAAACCAGGTAATTATCACAACCAACTACCGCATCGGTGAAACCGGAACATCAGTTGATGAGGATTTAGAAAGCAAATTGTATGCTGGTGTCAAAGGGTACTTCGTGGAGGGTATTGCTCCTGAAGATTTCTTCACTGACGAAACAGAAGAGGCCATTGGTCTAGTAGGATCTCGCGTGGTAGGACCTACTATTGCAGATGATATTAAGACGGGTGCGGTATATAGCATCATCTTATCGTTGATTGTAGTATTCCTCTACATCTTGGGTCGTTTCCGTAAGTGGCAATTCTCTCTGGGTGCTGTCGTTGCCTTGGTGCACGATGTATTGTTTGTGATGGGTATTTTCTCTTTGTTGGATGGTGTATTGCCTTTCCAATTAGAAGTAGATCAAGCCTTCATCGCAGCGATCTTGACGGTAATTGGATACTCGTTGAACGATACGGTGGTTGTATTTGACCGTATTCGTGAAAACATGGGATCTCGTAAGGCTAACTTCCTTGATGGAGTAAATAAGTCTCTCAACCAGACGTTGAGCCGTACGTTCAACACCTCGTTGACGACCTTCTTCGTGCTTCTTGTGATCTTCCTCTTTGGTGGAGAGGTTATCCGCGGATTTATGTTCGCGCTATTGTTGGGTGTCCTAGTGGGTACCTACAGCTCACTCTTCATCGCTACACCGGTGATGTTTGACTCCACGAAGAAAGACAAGGAGTAAGTCCGAATTTTTTTGAAAGACCAAAGCCCCGCTTCGTGAGTAGCGGGGCTTTTTTTGATGTATTTTCGTGCTATGATTCAAACTTTCCTCTTGTTCAATATCAGTGGCGGCGAATTCATCATTATCGCCTTCATCTTCTTGCTACTCTTCGGTCCGAACCAAATTCCGACTATGGCACGCTCTGCTGCGAAGATCATCAAGCAAGTGCGCAATGCCACGAATGATATCAAACGTGAAATTTTGGACAACACTGAGGACAACGGTCTAACCGAAGTCAAGAAAACAGTGCAGGAGGGGAGAGACGCCTTCAAGGAGGTCACCGATACCATTAAAAGAGGAACCAAGCTTTGATCATCGTCAAACTCCTTTTGGGATTCGGACTATTGCTCGCTGGTGGCGAACTCTTAGTTCGTGGTAGCATTGGCCTCGCCTTAAAGCTCCAAGTATCTCGAGTAGTCATTGGTCTCACACTCGTTGCTTTTGCCACCAGTGCCCCTGAACTTGGGGTAAGCGTCGTGGCTGCATTGGACGGACGCAGTGATATCGCCCTGGGTAATGTCATCGGATCTAACATTGCTAATATTGGCCTTATTCTTGGCCTCACAGCCATCGTATTTAAAATGCAGGCCGTGCAGCTTACCTATAGAAAGGATTGGATATTTCTCCTTTTGGCCAACCTGCTCCTAGGGCTCTTCCTTTGGTTAGGCGGACTCGAATTTTGGCAGGGCCTCATTTTTGTGCTGCTTTTGGTAGGATACAATGTGGTAAAAATCCGCAGTGCGCGCAAAAATCGCGAGCTCCATATCGGGGATGATCTGGAAGTTGAAGCCATGCCCATTTTCAAAGGTCTTCTTTACCTATTCGGGGGTGCCGCGGCCCTTCGCTTCGGTGCGCTCTACTTCGTCGAGGGCATCGCCAGTGCCGCAGCTGTCCTCGGGATGAGCGAGCGGTTCATCTCCGTCACTCTTGTAGCTTTTGGCACTAGCGTACCGGAATTAGCAGCGAGTATGATGGCCGCACGCAAAGGGGAATCGGACATTGCTATCGGCAATATCATCGGCTCAAACATCTTTAATATCCTGAGTGTCTTGGGATTCACTGCGCTCATTCAGCCCATCACAACCTACGACCCGGCGCTCTTCACCTCAGACTTTTGGGTGAGCGTGGGCCTCTCATTGTTAATAATTCCACTGATGGGTTGGTTCACCAAGGACAGGTTAGACCGCCTAGAAGGGGCATTGTTGCTAGGAATCTACCTATTCTTCATTGCTAACCTGTTGCTTTAGGGGGTGTTTTTGGTAAATAGTTAATAATTTTTGGTTGCACCCCTCCTTTTTAGGGGGTATATTTGCTGCAATTAAAACTTTAACCACATGCCAACGGTAAGATTTCTAGCATTAGAAGAAACAATGGGGCGCAAGCCTAAGAACTTCGAAGCACCTGGAACGCGAGTTTCAGATTACTTCGGCTCACGCGTTTTCAATAGAAAAGCAATGCGTGAATACATGACCTCTGAAGCCTATAAGGCGGTAATTGACGCAATGGACAACGGTACCAAAATCAACCGTAACATTGCCGATCAAGTAGCTGCAGGTATGAAAGCTTGGGCTTTGAACTTAGGAGCAACGCATTACACACACTGGTTCCAGCCACTCACTGGCGCCACGGCAGAAAAGCACGATTCATTCTTCGAACCAACAGGTAATGGAGAGGCCATTGAGAAGTTCTCAGGAGGTATGTTGGTTCAACAAGAACCAGATGCATCATCTTTCCCGAACGGTGGTATTCGCAACACTTTCGAAGCTCGTGGTTATACAGCTTGGGATCCAACATCACCAGCATTCATCTTTGGTACGACACTTTGTATTCCAACAGTGTTCGTTTCATACACTGGTGAAGCATTAGATTATAAGGCGCCACTACTGCGCGCATTGCAATCTGTAGATTCCGCTGCAACAGCAGTATGTAAATACTTCGATAAAAACGTAACCAAAGTAAATGCTACTCTAGGATGGGAGCAGGAATACTTCTTGGTTGACGAAGCCTACTTTGCTGCACGTCCAGATTTGCAGTTGGCAGGTCGTGCTCTTGTAGGACACGCGCCAGCGAAGGGACAACAATTGGACGATCATTACTTTGGATCTATTCCAGAGCGTGCGATTGAATTCATGAAAGAATTGGAATACGAAAGCCGCATCTTGGGTATTCCTGTAAAAACACGTCACAACGAGGTGGCACCTGCACAATACGAATTTGCTCCTGTATTTGAAGAAGCAAACGTAGCGGTAGACCACAACTCTTTGTTCATGGACTTGATGGAGAAAGTGGCGCGTCGTCACAACTTTCGTGTATTGATGCACGAGAAGCCATTCGCGAACATCAATGGTTCAGGTAAGCACAACAACTGGTCGTTGGCAACAGATACAGGTGTAAACCTTTTGGCTCCAGGCTCTACGCCGATGAGCAACTTGATGTTCTTGACCTTCTTCATCAATACCATTAAAGCGGTTTACCGTCACGCAGATTTGATTCGTGCGTCTATCGGTTCAGCAGGTAATGAGCACCGTTTGGGTGCGAACGAGGCTCCTCCAGCGATTATTTCTGTCTTCATTGGTCAGCAGTTGAGTGCTGTATTGGACCAATTAGAAAATATAGAAGGTGGTAAAATGACTCCGGAAGAAAAGACCGACCTCAAATTGAACGTAGTAGGTAAGATTCCAGATGTATTGCTAGATAACACTGACCGTAACCGTACTTCACCGTTCGCCTTCACAGGAAACAAGTTCGAGTTGCGTGCAGCGGGTTCTGCCTCAAACTGTGCACAGCCGATGACTGTATTGAACGCGGCGATGGCAGAGCAGTTGATCGAGTTCAAGGCAGATGTAGATGCATTGATCGAGAAAGATAGCTTGAAAAAAGACGAAGCTATTTTCAGCGTATTGAAACGCTACATTAAAGAAAGCAAAACCATTCGCTTCGAAGGCGATGGATACGGTGATGCATGGAAGGAAGAAGCTGCGAAGCGCGGTTTGAAAAACGAGCCTTCAACACCACGTGCACTTGATGCATACGTAAGCGAGCAGAGCTTGAAAATGTTCGAAGCTATGGGTGTTATGAGCCACCGCGAGGCGGAAGCTCGTCACGAGATCTTATTGGAGTCATATTTCATGAAGATTCAAATCGAAGCTCGTGTGCTTGGCGACCTCGCAGGTAACCACATCGTTCCTACGGCAATCAAATACCAAAATACTTTGATTGACAACGTACAGCGTTTGAAGGAAATTATGGATGCGGAAACCTTCAATAGCGTAGCGAAAGAGCAATTGGAAATGATCAAAGAAATCAGCGCTCGTATCTCTAAAATCCTTTCTTCTAAGGATGCGATGATCGAGGCTCGCAAGGCTGCAAACGCTTTAGAAGATGTTCGTGATAAAGCAATTGCTTACTACGATAACGTGAAGCCTTTCTTCGAGGTAATCCGCTACGAAAGCGACAAGCTAGAGTTGATGATTGACGACGAACAATGGCCATTGCCGAAATTCCGTGAAATGTTGTTCACGAGATAATTCGAACTTTTTTCGAATCATTCAAATAGAAACCCCGCGCCGGCGGGGTTTCTTTTTTGTTTTTAACTATATTGGTGGACGCTTAAACACTAGAGAATCGTTTCAAATGCAAAAACGTATCCTACGAACCTGGACCTTTGTACTCGCTTGTCTTCCTTTGGCAGTAATCGCGCAAGATGCTGCTTTAGAAGAGGTTGAAATTGAACCGCATAAGACAACAGTCAAGGCAGACGAATACTTTGACGCCAAAGAATATACGACCGCATTGGAGATATATACGAAGGCACTTTCGAAAGAAAAATCACCTGATCAGAAGCAACGCATTGCGTTCAACATGGCGGAATGTTACCGCTACAATGGTGAATTCAAACGTGCTGCCAGCTACTACCAACGTGCCGATAAGATGGGATTCGGCCCGACTGCAGTACTGGGATATGCAGAAATGCTTCAATGTCAGGGAGAATATGAAGATGCTATCGTAACATACGAAGATTACAAAAAAGCCGTACCGGGTGATCCTCGTGCAGATAGGGGCATTGAATCTTGTCAAAAAGCTGCAAACTGGGTTGTTCAAGCATCTTTATTCGCACTGGATAATGCCAAGGACTTGAACTCTAAGAAATCAGATTATGCAATCTCTTATGCCGGTAAGCGTGGCAAGGAGGATTTGACGTTGATGATTTCTTCTATGCGTGACGATGCTACAGGTCGTAAAGCAGACGGCTGGACAGGGCAACGTTTCTCAGATATTTACTTAATCGAGGGAGAGCGTGCCAAGAAAAAGAAAAAACGTGGCCAAGAGGCCAACGCGAATGATGAAGTGAATTGGGGAGATTTGGTGCCTATGAGCGAAGTCATCAATACGAAAGACCACGAAGGTGTAGTGACCTTTGATTCAAGAGGCAAGACCATGTATTTCACCAAATGTATGAAGGTGAAAAACGTCAAGCTTGGTTGTGCCATTTACACGACTAAACTTGTTGGACAAGATTGGGCGAATCCAGAGCCTGTAGTAATCGCTTTGGACAGTGGTGCTTCAGTGGGTCACCCAGCCTTGAGTCCTGACGACAACATTTTGTACTTCGCAGGTGAAATCAACGGAGGTAAAGGCGGTAAGGATATCTATATGACTACGTACGACCGTCGTGCCCGTCAGTGGAATGCGCCTACGAACTTGAACATAAATACACGTGGTGATGAATTGTATCCATATGCACATGGTGATGGTTACCTGTACTTCTCTTCAAACGGACACGTAGGAATGGGCGGTTTCGACTGTTTCCGAGTGAAACTCGACGAAAACGGAATGCCTGTCGGTGATGTGGAGAACATGCTTAGCCCGGTGAACTCAGAGGCCGATGATATCGCCTTGCGCTGGGTGCCAGGAGATAATACCCAGAAAGGTTTTGTGATTTCAAACCGCAAGGGAACTCGTGGCGAGCACGACATATGGCACGTTACCGAATGGTCTAAAGAGTTTGAAGTGACTGGAACTGTGGTGAGCGCTAAGAATGGTAAAACATTGAAGGACGTTACTATTGAGGTGAGCGATAAGGAAGGAAATAACTTCAGCATTACTACGGACGCTAATGGCCGTTTTGAAATCGAAAGAGGAATCTTAGGAGAGGATAAGAGTTACAAATTAAACCTTAGCCGCAAGCGCTTCTTAACGGCAGTAGGGGATGTGAGTACGAAAGACCTTATGTTGAGTGATTATTCACCTATCAAGGAGGAACGTACCTATGTGAAGTCCTACTACTTAAAACTCGTGATGGATCCTATCGAAGTGCCTATCGTACTTCCAAACGTATTCTTCGACTTAGCGAAATGGGACTTGCGTGAGGAAAGTAAAGTTGCCTTGGATACGGTGTACAACATCTTGCAGCGCAACCCTACCATTACCATTGGGCTACGTTCACACACGGATTACCGTGATATCGAGGAAAAGAACCAAACGCTTTCTCAAAACCGTGCCCAGAGCTGTGTGCAATACCTCATTGAAAAAGGTATTCCTGCAGATCGCTTGACTGCCGTAGGTATGGGTGAAAGTGAACCGTTTGAAATTCCTCAAAACTACGCAGGCTTAGGCGCGGATCTATTTGATGCCGGAAGCGTATTGACAGAATCATTCATCCGTCGCCAAGGTGCCGATGCTCAAGAGGTGGCTAACCAGGTGAACCGTCGTACTGACTTCAAGGTATTGAGTGATGATTATGTGCCAAGTGCCCCAGTAGCCTCTGAAGAAGGTGGGGAAGCCGGTGGCACTGCCAAGCCGAAGAAGGATGAGAATCCTATCGGTCAAACTTTGACTCTTGGTCCTAAGGATCGTTCGTTGGGTAAAATTGCCATGGACAACGGTATGAATGTGGTAGAATTGCAAAAACTCAATGGTGGTTTGCAAGGTGCGCGTCCTATGCCGGGAATGGTCATCAAGATTACCAAGAATGGAGATTACACTGATTTCGATGCCTCACATTACCAAGTACAACGCGGTGATAAAATCAATACCATCGCGAAGAAGAATGGTGTGAGCGCGAAGGATATCAAGCAATTGAATGACTTTAAAAACGACAACGACCTGATTGTAGGATCCTGGATTCAGATCAAGTAGTTGCCACTAGAATAAATGAAAGCGCGCACGGGTCTCCCGTGCGCGCTTTCTCTTTATTTTTGCAGCATGAGTACAACATCATCAGACCGTTACGCCGGTAGAGGCGTAAGCGCACAGAAAGAAGACGTTCACAACGCCATTAAAAACATCGATAAAGGGTTGTTTCCTAAAGCCTTTTGCAAAATCGTGCCGGATTACTTGACTGGAGACGAAAATTATTGTTTGGTTATGCATGCTGACGGCGCTGGGACTAAGAGTTCCCTCGCCTACATGTATTGGAAAGAAACGGGCGATGTGAGTGTTTGGAAGGGGATAGCCCAAGATGCACTTATTATGAATATCGACGACCTTTTATGTGTTGGTGCTACAGAGAACATCATGCTCAGCTCGACCATCGGTCGCAACAAAGGTTTGATTACCGCTGAAGTACTCGCAGCCATAATAGGTGGTACGGAGGAGCTCATTGAGGAGTACGGAAAGTTCGGTGTGAATATTTTGAGCACCGGGGGTGAGACCGCAGATGTAGGAGATTTGGTACGCACTATAATAGTGGATTCAACCGTGGTCGCGCGCATGAAACGCAGCGATGTAGTAGATAATGCCAATATCAAGCCCGGAAATGTTATCGTTGGTTTAGCCAGCTTTGGTCAGGCGAATTATGAAAGTGACTACAATGGCGGGATGGGGTCGAATGGATTGACCAGTGCGCGCCATGATGTTTTCGATAAGAGTTTAGCGTCCAAGTATCCTGAAAGTTTTGATCCGGCAGTGCCACAGGAATTGGTGTATACAGGTTCAAAACAATTGACCGAAGCCACCGATACACCATTGGATGCGGGGAAATTAGTACTAAGTCCGACTAGAACGTATGCGCCTATCATCAAATCAATTTTAGATAAGTACCGTCACAAGATCGATGGGATGGTACACTGTTCTGGTGGTGCGCAGACGAAAATTTTGCATTTCCTTAAAGAAGGGCATGTTGTTAAAGATAGCTTGTTCCCGGTGCCTCCTCTATTCAAAATGATTCAAGAGGAGAGTGGCACGGCATGGAAAGAAATGTATGAGGTTTTTAATATGGGCCATCGCATGGAATTGTATGTAGCGCCGGAATTGGCAGAGGAAATCATAGCCATCTCAGAATCATTTGGCGTTCCAGCGCAGGTAGTGGGCCGAGTGGAAGCTGGGGAGGGCAAAAATTTGACCATCTCGAGTGAGTTTGGAACTTTTGAATACAGCAAATAATGCTCGATAAACTCAACGTCGTATTTCAGCGCTTTAACGAGGTCAATGATTTGATTATCCAGCCCGATATCATTTCGGACGCCAAGCGTTATGTGCTACTCAACAGAGAATATAAAAACCTCAAGCCTTTGGTGGAGGCACGCGAGCAGTTCATAGAAATGGAAAGCCGTATTGCTGAAGCTAAGACGGTACTCAGAGAAGAATCGGACGCAGATTTCAAAGAAATGGCCAAGATGGAACTCGAAGAGTTAGAGCCAGCTTTTGAAGAGTTGCTAGAGGATATCAAAGTATTGCTCATTCCGAAAGATCCTGAGGACGATAAGAACGCGTTGGTAGAGATTCGTCAAGGTGCCGGTGGTGATGAGGGAGCCATTTTTGCTGGTGACCTGTTCCGTATGTATCAACGTTATGTGGAACAGCGCGGTTGGTCCCTGGAGGTCATTACGGTTAATGAAGGTACTGCGGGAGGATTTAAGGAAGTTGCTTTCGAAGTGGGCGGTGAAGGAGTGTACGGTATATTGAAATATGAGAGTGGTGTACACCGTGTGCAGCGCGTTCCTGCGACCGAAAGCCAGGGTCGTGTCCATACTTCGGCGGCATCCGTAGTGGTCTTACCAGAGGCGGAAGATGTGGATGTGGATCTTGATATGAAAGATGTAAAGAAAGATACTTACCGTTCACAAGGTGCGGGAGGACAGCACGTAAACAAAACGGAAAGTGCCGTTCGATTAACGCACTTGCCATCGGGATTGGTGGTGGAATGTCAAGATGGGCGTTCGCAACATAAGAACTACGAACAAGCATTGAAGGTGTTGCGTTCGAGATTGTATGATCTTGAGTTCAAAAAGAAGCAAGAAGAGCAGGCGGCCCAGCGTAAAACCATGGTCAGTACGGGAGACCGTTCGGCCAAGATTCGTACCTATAACTATCCACAAGGGAGGGTAACCGATCATAGAATTGGGCTGACGACCTATAATCTTGGGGATGTGATGAATGGAGATATTCAGAAATTTATTGACGAACTTCACATGGCGGAAAACGCGGAGAAGTTAAAAGAGGGGAATACCTATTAATATGGACAAGGCAGCATTGGTAGCACAGATAGAGAAGAAGCGCAGCGTACTTTGTGTGGGTCTGGATACGGACTTGAATAAGATACCGCCTCACTTGCTGAAGGAATCGGACCCTATTTTTACTTTTAATAAAGCCATCATTGATGCTACAGCTGATTATGCAGTAGCGTACAAACCTAATATCGCGTTTTACGAAAGCTGTGGCGTGAAAGGCTGGCAAAGCTTGGAGAAGACCATCAACTATTTGAATGAATCTTACCCGGAGGTCTTTACTATTGCCGATGCAAAACGGGGTGATATTGGCAACACTTCAAAGATGTATGCCGATGCATTTTTCAATACCTTCGAATTTGATAGCGTGACTGTGGCTCCTTATATGGGGGTAGATAGCGTAAGTCCATTTCTTGCCTACGATGGTAAATGGGTCATTCTCTTGGCGTTGACTTCGAATCAAGGTTCTTTTGATTTCCAATTCATCAAGGATGAAAATGGGGTAGCGTTGTTTGAGAACGTGGTGCGCAAGGCGCAGGAATGGGCGACATCGGACCAATTAATGTTCGTGCTCGGCGCCACCAAAACCGAATATTTGGAACAAGTTCGTGCTGCGGCACCAGAATCATTTTTCTTAGTACCAGGAGTGGGAGCGCAAGGCGGTTCATTAAAGGATGTACTCGAAAAAGCGACAAATAAGGAATACGGTGTGCTTGTAAATAGTACGCGTGGTATCATTTATCAGAGTAATGGAGAGGATTTTGCAGCCGCTGCAGGCCAGGCTGCTAGGGAGCTTCAGGAAGAAATGTCTGCCATATTGTTCTAGTGTGCGCTGAGTCACACCTCGTTCGTTTTAGATTCTTGAAATTTGGGGTACTAAATCGGACAGTATGGACATTATTGGATGCGTAGCATCAATATTCATTGGAATTTCACTAGGCCTCATTGGCGGTGGAGGTTCTATTCTAACAGTACCTGTTTTAGTGTACTTGTTTGGGTTTTCTGCTGAATTAAGTACCGCTTACTCATTATTTATTGTGGGTACTACGGCCTTAGTGGGTGGGATTCGAAATGCTACATTAGGCAATGTGAATTACAAGACTGCAGTGGTCTTTACCATTCCTGCTTTCATCGCAGTATATGCCACTCGCGCGTATTTAGTTCCGGCTATTCCTGCTGAGATCTTAACCATTGGTGATTTCGTCCTTACTAAGGATATTGCCATTATGATCTTCTTTGCGTTGGTGATGCTAGCCGCTTCCATAAGTATGATTCGTGATAAGCGCAAAGACGGTGAGGAAGGTGAAGTTGAGGTAGAGCCACAATTTAACGTGCCGGCCATCATTGCAGAAGGAGCAGTAGTTGGAGTGTTGACAGGTATTGTTGGTGCTGGCGGTGGATTTTTGATTATTCCGGCACTTGTTTTGTTCGCTAAAATTCCAATGAAAAAAGCAGTGGGAACATCCTTGTTGATCATTGCAGCGAAGAGCCTCATTGGTTTCATTGGAGATGTGCAACGCCCTGATTTAGAAATTGATTGGACCTTACTTTTATCAGTTACTGCAATTGCAGTAGTTGGTATCTTTATAGGGATTTATTTAGCAAAATTTATCGACGGTAAAAAGTTGGAGAAAGGCTTCGGATGGTTTGTCCTTTTCATGGCCGTCTACATAATAGGAAAACAATTGTAAGAACATAGAGAACTAAAAATTCAGAATCATGACAGTAGAACAGATTTACACTGGATGTTTGGCACAAGGTGCCTACTACATCGCTTCTAATGGAGAAGCTGTGATTATTGACCCACTTCGCGAAGTAGGGCCATATATTGACCGTGCGGAAAAGGACGGTGTGAAAATCAAATACATTTTGGAAACACACTTCCACGCGGATTTCGTTTCTGGTCACCTTGACCTAGCGGCGAAAACGGGTGCAACCATCGTATACGGTCCAACGGCAAACACGAAGTTTGACTGTCACGTAGCTACAGATGGTGAAGTACTTAATGTAGGTGATGTAGAGATTCACGTATTGCACACTCCAGGTCACACTATGGAGAGTACAACCTATTTGTTGAAAGACGAGAGTGGTAAAGACCACGCGATCTTCTCTGGTGATACATTGTTCCTAGGAGATGTAGGTCGTCCAGATTTGGCTCAAAAAGCGGCAACTATGACTCAAGAGGAATTGGCAGCGACATTGTACAATTCTTTGCGTACTAAAATCATGACGTTGGCTGACGATGTTATCGTATACCCTGGTCACGGTGCGGGTTCTTCATGTGGTAAAAACATGAGTAAAGAAACTGTGGGCACCATTGGTGATCAAAAAGCAACGAACTATGCGTTGCGCGCTAGCATGACTAAAGAAGAGTTTGTTGCTGAGGTGACAGACGGTCTGAGTGCTCCTCCAGCCTATTTCCCAGAAAACGTTCGCATGAACAAGATGGGTTACGAAAGTTTGGATAAAGTGATGGAGAAAGGTCTTCGTCCATTATCGCCAGATGCTTTTGAAGCTGCTGCAAACGAAACAGAGGCCTTGGTGCTTGATACACGCCACCAAAATACCTTCATCAAAGGGTTTGTACCACAATCTATCTTCATCGGTATCGACGGTAGCTTTGCGATGTGGGTAGGTGCGTTGATCCTAGATATTACACAACCTATTCTTATCATCGCTGAGCCAGGTCGCGAAGAAGAAGTCGTAACACGTTTGTCTCGTGTAGGTTACGACAATTCAATAGGATTCTTGGAGGGTGGATTTGATGCTTGGAAAGCAGCCGGTAAGGATGTGGATACCTTGGATCAAGTAACT
>DFQY01000048.1:4261-4657 GCA_002378005.1 Flavobacteriales bacterium UBA3477 | reverse complement strand
CAAAGTAGTGGAAAATGTCCAATTGAGCTTTGTTGTAAGGGTGAGATTTTGTGAAATAATCGGCCTGTTGAATCCAATTCTAATCAATGTTTGCCGATAAAATGTATTTTAGACACTTCCTAAACACAAAACACTCGAAACTATGACTGCCACTACAAGCAACCGTCGTTCTCTCTTTATTGCTAGTTGTGCGAGTTTATTGGTCACCAGTTTGAGTTTTGGTATTCGCGCCGGGATCTTAAATGACCTGGGCGTAGAATTCGAACTCAACGGTTCTGAACTCAGCCGTATCGCAGCCACTGCCTTCTGGGGCTTCCCTGTCAGTATGATTATTGGGGGTGCCTTAGTGGATAAGGTGGGCATGAAAAACTTGATGCGCTTGGCCTACATAGGCCA
>DFQY01000048.1:3784-3957 GCA_002378005.1 Flavobacteriales bacterium UBA3477 | reverse complement strand
TTTGCGGGCATCTTGCTCACCATCTTCGCAGGTGGATTCTGGTCCCTTTGGGTCAGCACCTTGTTCATCGGTTTGGCCAACGGTATGGTCGAAGCTGTATGTAACCCCCTAGTAGCCTCTATTTATCCAGAAGAAAAGACCACCAAACTCAACCAATTCCACCTCTGGTTCCC
>DFQY01000048.1:1344-3511 GCA_002378005.1 Flavobacteriales bacterium UBA3477 | reverse complement strand
ATCGTCATCGGCTCCCTCGTTGCCTTCAGCTTCGGCAAGCTAGGCCTGAGCTGGCAAGTGATGATGGCCGTGATGCTGCTACCAACGATCTGGTATGCGTTACAAATGGAGCGCATGGAATTCCCGGTTACTGAGCGTGTAGCGAATAAGGTGTCAGATTCTGATATGTACAAGGCCCTACTCAATCCTCTGTACATCATTATCACCATCGCCATGTTAGGAACGGCAACTTCAGAGCTGTTCATTAATCAATACGTTGACGTGCTTCTAAAAAGTGTCAGCGACAACGCCATCCTAATCCTGCTCATTACCTCTGGGGTGATGACCTTTGGACGCGGTATTGCGGCTCCGGTCGTGGAGCGTTTCTCTACCACAGGGATGTTGCTCTTTAGTGCCTTGTTCACTACCATCGGTTTATACATGATGGGGACTATGGACGGCTCTATGCTGTTCGTTAGCGCCTTCGTTTTTGGTATCGGAGTAACCTACTTCTGGCCAACAATGATTGGTTTTGTAGCCACCTACCTCCCTTCCACAGGTGCTGTGGGCATGGCGGTTATTGGTGCTGCGGGGATGTTCGCAGTAAGTATTTATATGCAATTTATGGGTGGATTCTATGATGAGTTGATGGTCGGACTTTCTGAAGTGGAAGCCGGGCGCAAAGTCATTATGACAACCCTTTATATCCCTGTGGCGTTGATTGCCATCTTCGCTGGAATACACTTGCACATCCGTCGCAAACATTCATAAGTGAACCGCCGCGACCACATCAAAAGACTTATGGCCTTGGGGGCCGCTTCGGCTGTACCGGGATCGCTTTGGGCGAGCGTGGCACAAACGGAGGGAGCGGTTGCGAAAACCGAGCGCGCTTTCGGTTATAAACGAAGTGTGAGCCACTGGACGGTGACTGACCTGGATTGGGAGGAGCTGTGCGGATGGTTGGCCGCCGAAGGGATTGAAGCGGTGGATTTGGTGGGACCGGAGAATTGGCACTACCTGAAAAAGCACGGACTGGACAGCAGCATGTGCAACGGCGCGGAACTCAACCTCGTGGACGGATTCATCCATGCCGAGTTTGAGGGGGTGCTGCACGAGCGCTACCGTGAAATGATCCCACGCGTGGCGAAAGCTGGATATACCAACCTTATTTGCTTCAGCGGGAATCGTAGAGGTTTGAGTGAGGAAGCCGGAATGGAGCAGGCGGTACAGTCGTTAATTCCTATGGTCAAGCTGGCCGAGGAGCACGGGGTGGTCTTGCAGATGGAGCTGTTCAACAGCATCGTCGATCACCCGGATTATATGGCGGACAGCAGCCGATGGGGCGTGGAGCTAGCTAAGAAATTGGACAGTCCTTCCTTTAAACTGTTGTACGACATCTACCACATGCAAATTATGGAGGGGAACTTGGTGGCGAACATCAAGGAGAACCACCAATATTATGGGCACTACCATGTGGCGGGAGTGCCGGGCCGCAATGAGCCGTGGAACGATCAGGAGATCAACTACCCGGCGGTCATGCAGGCCATTGATGCCACCGGTTTTGAAGGATATGTTGCCCTGGAGTACATATTCAAAGAGCCGTTGAAAGAGAGCATGCGTCGCAGCTACGACGAATTTATTCAATAGGATGGCAGCCTTCAGAACAAAAGAAAATTTAGATATAAACACCTAACTTAGACAATCGTTAACTCAACTCACTCATGGCAGAAAATCAAATGCACTACGATGCCATCGTAGTAGGATCCGGTATTTCCGGCGGATGGGCTGCAAAAGAACTCACAGAGAAAGGCCTGAAGGTCTTGATGCTGGAGCGCGGCCGCAACGTGGAGCACATCAAGGATTACACCACCACAAACATGGACCCTTGGGAATTCCCACACCGCGGAAAACCAACCACAGCGCAGAAAGACCGCAACCCGGTTCTAAAACGCGATTACCCTTTGAACGAACTCAACCCGCACTTCTGGGTGGACGACCAAGATTGTCCATATACTGAGAAAAAGCGCTTTGACTGGTACCGCGGGTACCATGTAGGTGGACGTTCACTAATGTGGGGTCGCCAGAGCTACCGCTGGAACCGCGAAGATTTCTTGGCCAATGAGAAAGAAGGCATTGCCACGCCATGGCCTATTGGTTATGACGATATGGCCCCTTGGTACGAGCACGT
>DFQY01000048.1:0-983 GCA_002378005.1 Flavobacteriales bacterium UBA3477 | reverse complement strand
AACTGTGTTGAGAAAACAGCAGCAGAGCGCATTCGTAAGTCTTTTGATGAGAAGCGCAGATTAATCATTGGCCGCACCTCCAACATCGCCGTGCCACACAAAGGCCGCGCAGGATGTCAGTACCGCAACAAATGTTGGTTAGGCTGTCCTTACGGCGGCTACTTCAGCACGCAAGCCTCTACCCTTCCTGCTGCTATGGCGACTGGGAATTTGACTTTGCGTCCGCACAGCATCGTGAAGGAATTGATCTACGATAAAGACGGCAAGAAGGCTAAAGGGGTGATCGTTTTGGATGCCGAGACGAACATGACTTATGAATACACTGCACCCATTGTATTCTTGAACGCTTCAGCCTTGAACTCTACTTGGATCTTAATGAACAGTGCCACTGACGTTTGGGAAGGCGGTTTGGGATCGAGCTCAGGTGAGCTAGGCCACAACTTAATGGACCACCACTTCCGAGTGGGAGCATATGGAAATTGGGAAGGCGACGAAGATAAATACTACTTCGGCGGGCGTCCTACCGGATTCTACATTCCTCGATTCCGCAACTGGGGCGACGACAAGCGCGACTATTTGCGCGGCTTCGGGTACCAAGGTTCTGCATCGCGCAGCGACTGGCGTCGAGGGGTTCGAGAAATGGGTATAGGCGCAGATTTCAAAGACAGCATGAGCAAACCAGGTTCTTGGAGCATGGGGATGACTGCTTTCGGGGAAGTCTTACCTTATCATGATAACATGATCAGTCTTGACAAGACCCGCACCGACAAATGGGGATTACCGGTTTTGGCGATCGACGCTGAATTGAAAGAAAATGAAATGAAGATGCGCGAAGACATGAAGCAGGATGCTGTGGATATGTTGGAAGCCGCTGGGTTCAAAGATGTATACGCTTACGAGAGCGACTACGCCCTTGGAATGGGAATCCACGAGATGGGTACAGCGCGTATGGGTACCGCCCCTACGAACTCTGTTCTGAACAA
>DFQY01000005.1 GCA_002378005.1 Flavobacteriales bacterium UBA3477 | reverse complement strand
ATTACCGGAGGCGGTCACGGCAGGGCAAGGGACGGTGGTAAAGTTGATAGTAACATTGGAGCTCAGTAGGTTCGTGGTACAGCTATCGCGTACAAATACGGCATAGGTGGTATTTCCTGTAAGCCCCGTTAACGTAGTTGGTGAGCTTGCAGGATTGATCGTTTGTCCCGTTCCCAAAGTGAAGCCCACAGGACCGTATTCCAAGATGCTATTCACAGCGGTGCCCTGCCAGCTTATGGTCGCTGTATTGCTCGTAACGTTTGAAACCGTCAGCTGAACAGGGGCGGGGCATGTGGAAGTTTCGTCGATCTCGATATCGTCTATGGCAATGACCGCGGAGAAGCTCGTAAAAATGTTACCCGTGCCTTTGCGACCCTCCATTCGAATGATAACGGTATCGCCTTGAAATTGGGCTAAAGAATAGGTCTGTTTGGTCCAATTCCCAGAAGCAGAGGCCGTTTGCGATCCTACAATACTTCCCAACAAGATTTCTGGACTCGAAGGCGTTCTAGCGTAGACATTCAAACGATCTATGGCCTGACCGTACATATGCCACCAAAAGCTAAACTCAGGGCTAAGCAAGGTGTCGAGGTCTATCATTGGCAATACGATATTCGCTGTATCAGATGTAGCGGTCTCGGGTCTGGTAAACATATAACCGCTGGACCCACCTGTATGGTCGGAATTGGGCCCCGAAAAGACCACGTGATCGAAACCACTGCGTGCCCCGGTCCAATAATACCCTGAGGTTTCGAAACGCGTAAAACAATTGCCAATCTGCCCAGTGGTTAGAAATGGGGAAGGGCCTTGCCATTGATTATTGGTGAAATCATTGGAATAAGGTGCTGTAAATACTGTACACGCCGTGTAGAAAGAAGGACCACGCACCCAAATACTCTTATCATTTGCCCCACAGGAATCTCGAACTTCCCAGCGGTATTTTTTATTTGGCTGCAATCCGCTTAGCACGGCATCAGAGGAATTAGTGGTTACAATGGTCCAATTCGACGCATTCACCCGTTGGTACCTAACCTGATGGTAGGAGGCTCCGCCGCTTGACCAGTCCAAATTCGCGCCCGTAGTCGTGGTCGAGAGAACTTTGAGAAATTTCGGTCGTGGACAAGTGGGTGCCTCATCCACTTTGATATCATCAATGGACAATTGCTGGTAGCGCGTAGTTTGAATGGCAGTATATCGAAACTTTATTCGGATGGTATCGGAGGAGAATTGGGCCAATGGAATGACAATCTCTTTCCAGGGGGAGGTTTGCGTGGCCTGGAGGTTGCCTGAAGTGTCTAAAACACTGGTGGTTGTACCGTCCAAGGTTTCGATCAAAACCGACAAATCTCCAATGGTTCTTTTATTTGAATAGGCGTGCAGCCAAAAAGAGAGTTCCGGAGTGGTCAAAGAATCTAAGCTAATCCATGGAGTGATCAACATTGGTTTGAAGGTGGAGACGTTCGACGTACTAAAATGGTTGATGGTCAAATATTTCCCTGATCCGGAAGGTGTGTGGTCGGTATTTGGTCCTGAATCGCCATTGTACGGGCCGCTACATACTTTCCAAAAATGAAGAGCAGAAGCACTATCTGAAAAGCAAGCATCTAATGTGCCTTGCTCGGTCCAGTTCGTAGTAGCAGTCCAAGAGTTTCCTTCAAAATCCTCTTCCCAAGGTGCTGCAAAGACCCCACAATCCGTTTGTATGGTAATGTGCGAGGACCAGTCTGAGGTATCTCCGGGGGCGCAGATCGCACGTACTCTTAAGGTATAGGTGCTATTCGCGGCCAATCCGGTGTAATTAAAGGTAGTCCCGGCGGTGATGCTTGTGGTACCGCTTGAGGGTACTCCACTGCCCTGGGCATATTGTACTTCATAGGTCGATTGAGGATTCAGTGTGCGCCATTCCACCACCGCATTGGCTACGCCTTTCGCCGCAATACGAAGGTCTAGTGGGACTCTACAGGAACCGTCCCATTCTGTGATGGATAAATCGTCTAAACTGGCGCGGCAGTTCGCTCCATTGAATTGGGCTGAGATTTGGCGTTGGGCGGTAAAGCGGAATTGGACCGTATCATCAATAAAACCATCCAACGGGATCAGGAACTCATGCCACGGGCTAGATTGACTCACAAAACCTCCTGAATTTCCCAGAATAGTATCCATAGGGGTCCAATTCGTCGTTCCAAGCTCCCGCACTTCAATGCGCAGCATTTGAATCTCCGAACCGTACATATGGTACCAAAAAGATAATTGAGGCGCCGTATCGTTGGCTAGTGAAATAGGGGGCGTAACGAGTTTTGCGTCGAAATCATTGAAGGCATAGACATTATTATCGGCACTTAGATAGCCATTGCCTCCGTTGGTGTGGTCCCCGGAAGGTCCTGTCAATGAATTACTACCTCCCGTCACAGTTGGGGCTTTAATCCAAGTAAATCCGGAATCGCGCTCCCAACAACTGTTGATGCTCCCTTGATTGAAAAAACTAGTGGGAGGAAACCAGCCGCCGCCTGTTCCTGAAAATGCTTCGGTGTAGGGCGTGGCTTTAATGCAGTTTTGAGCTTTGCTAGTATCTGGTACCAACAATAGCATAACGGCGATGAATAAAATATAATTGTAGGATTTGTAGTTCATAGCCTTCGTTTAGACAACTAACTAACCCGCTATAAATCGAATTGTTCACCGAGATAAAATACAATGCAGCCTAAACCTTCGTCTCGATGGATACCCCTATCTTAGTATCTAAACCATTATCGCTCAATATGTCCACAACACCACTCATTCTAGTACTCATAGGCTTTACCATCATTGGAATTTTATTGGGAAGAATGACTTCCACTAATTCCGTAGATGATTTTGCTCTAGGTGGCAGAAGTATGGGGTTTTTCCCTTCTTTGATGACTTTGAGTGGAACTTTTGTAAGCGCCGTGACACTGATGGTGTACACCAGTTTTGTATATATCTACGGCATTTCCGCTGCTTGGATATTTATAGGTTACACCCTTGGTTTTCTGTTGTTTATACCCTTCGCTTTAAAGATATATAGACTTGGGGTAGAACATGGATTTTTTACTTTGACCGATTATTTTGTCTTCCGCTACGGCCGCAAAACAGCCCGTTGGGTCATAGGTACCATCTTCGTGTGGTATGTGGGATTGTTAAGTACTCAACTCCTTGTTGGCTCAAATCTACTGAATGAACTCGGCGGCATCCCAGTGAACATCGCTAAGGTGAGCATGCTGGTATGTGTGTTGACCTATCTGTTGGTCGGAGGATTTGGTTCTGTAGTTAAGACCGATATGTTCCAATTCATGGTCATTTTCCTCGTCCTCATCCTAGTGAGTTTAACCATTCAGCAAGGGGGAGATGTGCCTCAAGAAATGTATGAGCCCTTTAATGCAGGTCCGGTAAATATCGTTGCGTTCTTACTATTGGGTATCCTAACGCCCTTTGCCACCCAAGATTACTGGCAAAAAGTGTTCGCGATGAAGAATGAAAAGGTCGTCAAGCAAAGTTTCGGCGTAGGGGCAGGAGTGAACATCTTATTGACGGTGGCGCTTACGTACGTAGGGTTGATTGCACGTGCCCAATTTCCTATTTCAGAAGGGATCACTAACGAACATGCAGAAATGATGGTGTTGCGGACATTTACGGAATTGGTCCCGCCAGAATTTCAAATTGCCGTACTCATCGCATTCTTCGCAGCCATTCTGAGTACTTCAGACACCTATCTGTTCTTGCTTAGCTTGAATGTGACAAACGACCTATTCCCAAATAAGGAGGAGAGTGCACCGGAGGGGATCCAGCGTATCCGTAAAGCCCTAGTGATTGTAGGAATTCTAGCATTACTTATCGCACTATTCTTCCAGCGAATTGAAGACATAGTCGTCACCTTTAAAGCATTGGGTATAGGTATATCCCCAGTGATCTTCTACGAATGGGCCGGAAAGCACCACAAACAAAGTTTGGTGCGTGCTCTGGTAGTTATGACCATCGTGAGTTTGTCTGCTAGTTTATGGATGATGTACACTGCTGGTAAGATTGATCCAGCCATTGCCTTTGTGAGCATCGGAACTTCTTCAATGGTATACGGTGTGAGCTATGCCTTGAGAAAAAAGGCATAAAAAAACCCGCGTTTTACGCGGGTTAAACAAATAAACAAAACACAAAAAGTGTCTACGTGAAAAGCTCTTCTACTGGACTGTTCTCTGATTCCTCCACTTGCGTGTGAGGCAGTCCTTCAATGACCACAACGGGTTTTTGAATAGTTTTAAAAGGGTACATAATTATTTCGTTTTGGTTGGTTATGGTATAAATATACCAATAATCCGCTCAAAACCATGGTTATAAACAATAATTGACGGTTTATTAACAGTCTATTAAGCTAATAGGCTTATAAGCGAACGATGCGCTCGACTTTTTCAAACCCGGCATCTCCTAGAATTTTGATGATATATACGCCCTGACTCAAGGTGCTCATATCGAGGAATAGTTCTGCCGGACCACTGGGGAGTAGGCGGCCAGCGAGTTCTTGAACTAATTGGCCATTTTCAAAATATAGGCGAGCTTCGACATTTTGTTCTACCTCAAGGTTAAACTCAACCGTTACAATGCTGTTGTCCGCCACTGGATTTGGGAAAACACGACCGCCGTCTGGATGGAGTGGGACCACGGTATCGTTGCTGAAGACTTGGGAAATGAACGTACGGTTCTGGTTCGGTCCATCGCCGTAGAAACCGGCCATCCACGCTTCCGAAGGAATGAGCTCTCCATTGGCATCAAACATCGGCTGTACTGCGAAATAATCACCCCAACGCTCGTAACTATCACTGTGTCGATCCACATAGGTCGTACCGTTTTTCAAATCAATAGGGTCAGAGAAGGTGGTATCATTGCCAATCAAAACAGCGCCCATCCCAGGATGACCGTCAATGGAGGAGAAGTTGAACCCGATCAAACATTGAGTTTGTTTAGGATGCACTCCAGTCCAAGTAATATTTGGATAAGCCAAATCACGCACTGGGTCCCACAATACTCGCCCGGTAACCTTCGGCGCTGATGTTACGCTCGAAATGAAACCATGATATATCCCGGCATTGGCATTATTACCATGCGCCGTAGTACTGACAAATTGAATCCAATCATCTTTCTGAATAGCTCCCAAAACGCGGCCGTCGTTGGTTTGTAGTCCCTTAGTAGCATCGCTAGTATCTGTATCGCCTTGCTTTCCGTTAGGCGGTACACCATAGGGCAAATTCGTCACGAGCGCTTTTACATCCACGATGGTATCCACATCACCTTCATGTAAGGTCACGAGGAAGATGGTATCGTTTTGAAGGTCAAAGTTTCTATTGCTTAAGAATTGAAGGCGATCCACAATATTGTCGTGGCCTCTGACGGCGTGGAGGTTGCGCACTAATCGGCCATTATGCTTGATCTGCGTATAGACCGTAGCCATCACATTTCCGCCGCTGAAACCGGCAGCCTTGTCTAAATGCCAAATCACAGAACCGTCGAAGCCTACCTGCCAGCTCACATTAGGGATGACAAGGTTTCCCGTAATGACCACACCAGTTTCACTCAAGGCAACGGCGGGGAAATCCGTCCAGCGGTTGTTATCTAGCGGGTTTCCGTCCAAGCGGTACATGTGCCATGGATCCGCCGGGTCGTTAGTTGAGCTAAAACATACAATAATCTTACTGTTCGCTGCATCATTGTCTTTGAGGAAAACCAAAACGAACCTATCCTGTGTAGGGTCGTAAATGAGCTTAGGGTCGTAAAAGTTCTCAAAACTCGAACCGTTCGCCATTTGCTGCAGGCTGAACAAACCGACAGGACTGGGCATCACCAAATCCCCTGTATGGATGTCCTGTGCCCAAAAAACACTGTTCACCGCAGCACACAAGATTCCGTCCTTACTGATGGCCATGGCATTGTCGTTGGGAATACCTCCACTAAAATCAAAGGGATTGCCTTGAGGCGTCAACCTGTAGATAGAAGTCCCGTAGCCGGCAGTGGGTGCCGGTGTGGTCGTGGTTTTATTCGTCGCAGCACTCGCCGGGAAATTGCGATAATCCTGTACTGCCTTTTGCGCCGCTAAATAACTCTTATATCCCTCGCCACCAGGAACTGGAGCTCCCGTAGGATAGAGGAAGGAAATCACCCCCGGATTGGCCGATCGCGGATCAAAGGTACCTGCGTACTCAACAGAAATACGCTTATGCTGCATGCTTTGTGCGAAGAGCGTCGAGGTACTCAACAGAAATACAGCCAGTACTTTTTTCATCAGGTTTGAATTACTCCGGGGTTGTAGCGTGGAATATCGTGATTATGGTCGGCCATTCCAATACCATAACTCAACCATTCTCGGGTTTTCGCAGGATCAATAACTGCATCTACCCACAGTCTAGAAGCGGCATAATACGGGCTCATCTGTGCTTCGTAGCGCGCTTCAATCTTCTCCTGAAGGTCTTTAAGCGCCTTTGGGTCCAATTCTTCCCCAGCGGCCTTCAAGCTAGATTTTTCAATCTGTAAAAGCACCTTAGCCGCCTGAGCACCGCCCATTACGGCGAGTTTGGCATTTGGCCACGCCAGAATCAGCCTTGGATCGTATGCCGATCCATTCATGGCATAATTCCCCGCGCCGAAGCTGTTGCCGGTAATGACGGTGAATTTCGGCACCGTAGAATTGGCCACAGCATTGACCATTTTGGCTCCATCTTTGATGATGCCTCCATGTTCGCTTTTAGATCCGACCATAAACCCAGTAACATCTTGCAGGAAGATAAGTGGGATGCGCTTTTGGTTACAATTGGCCACAAAACGAGCTGCCTTGTCTGCGCTGTCGCTGTAAATCACACCTCCGATCTGCATTTCACCTTTGGCATTTTTAATAATTGACCTATTGTTTGCCACAATGCCCGCGGCCCAGCCGTCTATGCGGGCATAGCCACAATGTATGGTTTGTCCATAGGATTCCTTGTAAGGCTGCCAGCTGTCCGCATCAACGATGCATTCAATGATGGGCATGTTGTCGAAAGGCTTGCCATCATGGGGGATGTACCCGTAAATATCTTCACTTGGATGCTTAGGAGCGACGGATTCTATTCTATCAAACCCCGCCTTAGGGAAGGCACCTTGTTTGTCGACCAACCCTTTAATGGTATCCAGGGCCTCTTGGTCGTTTTCACATTTGTAATCCGTTACTCCACTGATATTGCAGTGGGTATCGGCTCCACCTAGCGTCTCGTTATCGATATCTTCACCAATCGCGGCTTTTACCAAATACGAGCCGGCTAGGAATATGCTTCCAGAACCTTTGACAATTAAACTCTCGTCAGACATGATGGGCAAATAGGCCCCGCCCGCCACACAACTCCCCATGATGGCAGAAATCTGTGGAACGCCCATACTCGATAGCACGGCATTGTTGCGGAATATACGCCCGAAGTGCTCTCGGTCGGGGAAGATTTCATCTTGCAAGGGCAGGAATACCCCAGCGCTATCCACCAAATAGATGATGGGAAGGCGGTTCTCCATCGCGATTTGCTGTGCTCTGAGGTTCTTCTTTCCCGTGATGGGGAACCAGGCGCCCGCTTTTACCGAAGCATCATTAGCCACGACAATGCATTGACGCCCTTTGATATAGGCCAAAACCACGACGACGCCTCCGGCAGGACATCCACCATATTCTTTGTACATGCCATCGCCCGCAAAGGAGGCAATTTCTAGGCACGGTTTTTTGGCATCGACGAGGTAGGCAATACGTTCACGTGCGGTAAGCTTGCCTTGATCGCGCTGTTTTTGAAGTTTGGTGGCACCTCCGCCCAATTCTACTTGGGCCTGACGCTTCCTTAATTCACTGAGCAAGAGTCTCAGCTCGTCGTCATTTTTGTTGAAGGATAGGTTCATGAATGTGATGTGGTTCTTGTCATAGTTCAAGCTCGGTGAGATAGTCCCACGAGCTACGCCCTAAGTTAAAGAACAGATCTAAGGCACTCAAGTTGTTTTGAAAACCATTTTTATCTTTAAAAACCTGTGGATATTCTGTGAACTCCAGAGAGCTTGGCAACTTAGGACTAAGGTTGCGAAGGTCCAATCCACGGGCCTCGAGCTCATATCGCTCGGATAATTCCCACTTTCTATCCACATCCAACCAACGTTCAAAAAGCTCCAAGGTACCCAAATTCAATTCCCACAAGGTCGTTCGATTTTCTCTCAACAACGCCACGATATCCGGCATCAACACTTCATAGAACGGGCTCTTGGCATAGGCACTCTCCAACGCTTTTACGTGGTCTTTGACCCAATCCTCCTCATAGCTAATCAAGCTATGCTGGATCTCACGAACCTTGCGCTTCACAGGAACATTGAGAATCTGTGTGCCGTTCGGTCCGGCAATCAGCGCCCGACTTCGGTAGGTTTGTTTTTGATAAAACTCGTGGCTCTCTAGGGCAATGCTGTTCTGTTGCACATAATGCGCCATCCACTCAATGGGAGGGAAGTATGCGGTAGAAAGAACAACGCCAGACATTATCCTTGTTTACGACGACGGAAGAATTGGACCACTTGATATAGTGCAATCACAGCGATGAAATACCAGAAGTAACTCTTACGCTCGCCCTCTCCATTGACCGTGGTAAAGACACGCTCGCTACGAATTTTTTTCAAACCCTCACCGTGTTTATCCCAACTCATCCATATAAATACAGGCTTTCCGACAATATGATCCCCGGGTACATAGCCCCATTTACGGCTATCTAGAGAGTTATGTCGGTTATCACCCATCATCCAGTAATAGTCCTTTTCGAATGTATAAGATGTTGCCGCTACACCATCAATCAGTACTTCACCATCCTTTTTGATCTTCAAATCGTGACCTTCATACTCACCTATGAGACGTCTGTAGCTGTTTAAGTTCTTTGGCGTGAGCTCAACGGTATAGCCTGCTTTCGGCACATAAATAGGCCCAAAATTATCCCAAGTATCGCTATACGGTCGCTCCCCATGTCCTGTATCTGGATTTGGGAATAGAATCTCCTCCGCTTGTCCCATCTGTATATCTATCAATCCTTGTGGAAGTGTTGAATCAATAGGTGTTCCAGGGCGCTGAGCGACAATAGGCCATACCTTTTTTACATTTTCGAGCGCCGAAATAGCTTCTACATGTCTCGACTGTAGGAACATAATGTATTCGTCCTGAGTGCGTTGATACACATCCTGATCGGTAGGATATTGACGCATTTCCTCATTCGTGAGGTAATTGATGTCCAATCTTTCTTTCAACCAACTCTTCGAGAATCCACGACCGTCCGTCTTGACGTAGTACAAGTATTGTGGATAACTGCGGTCCGGAAATCTGAAGGCATTGCCGTTGACCAGCACCGTACGATCCACAATCTCCAAGCTATCGCCGGGAGTTCCAATACAGCGCTTCACGTAGTTTTCCTTCTTATCCACGGGCATATTGTCCATCGGATAGTTAAACACCACAGGATCGCCGGACTTAATAGAGGAAATGGCAGGAAGTCTGAGGTAAGGAATCTGTGGCCAATTCAAATAGGAGGGAACCCCCGCAAACGGCACCTTGTTGTGTACCAAAGGCAAACTAATAGGCGTCATAGGTACACGAACCCCGTAATGCATCTTTGATACAAACAAGAAATCACCGACCATCAAGCTTTTCTCCATCGAGCTCGTTGGAATGGTATAAGCCTCGAACGTCGTGGAGCGAATAACTGTCGCCACGACTACTGCGAAGAAAATGCTATTAATCCCTTCGCCTAGGTTTTTCTTTATGTACGCATCATCGCGCCCCCAGTATTTTAAGCTTTCCTTGTAATTCAAATAGCCCAGATACAGCCCAAAAGTGGCCATTACCGCTGCCGTTTGCCAAGTCTTACGGAATTTAAACACATGGAGCAGTTCGTAGACCATGATAATACCCATGACCACGCCCACAACCGGAATACAGTACAGCAGTACCCAATACACAGGTCGTTCGGCAATCTTTACGAGTACGTATGAATTATACACTGGGATAAATGCCTCCCAAGCTTTGCGGTCGGCGGCAACGTAGAACTTCCAAGAGATGGCTCCAAACCACAGTGCTTGTACTAAGGTGAATATGATAAATTCCATAGGGCGAATCTATTTCTTTTAAGAGGAAATGGTTGTTAGGGTATTGTGAAAAGATTAGAGGTTCAAAACGTCACGCATACCAAAGCTTCCGGACTTTCCTGGTAGCCATTCAGCCGCCATAACCGCCCCCAAAGCAAAGCCATCACGACTCTTCGCCTCATGGGCAAAAGTGATGGTATCAATGTCGCTGGTGTAATGTACCTCATGGGTTCCAAAGTAAGGGTCTATGCGGTCTGCGGTAATGCGCAATGCCTGGTCATCCTCATCCATAGTCCAACCTTTCAATTCGTTGTAGGATTGAAGTACGCCCTCCGCGGCGGTAATTGCCGTACCGGAGGGTGCATCTTTTTTACCGGTGTGATGGATTTCATGAATACCTGGTTTGAATTCAGGGTAGGAGTGCATCATGGCAGCCAATTTCTCATTCATTACAAAGAACAAGTTCACGCCGAGAGAAAAATTGGACGCATATAAGAATCCTACCTTTTGTTTCTCTGCCAAGGCATCCACAGATGCTTTGTGCTCTAACCAACCAGTGGTTCCGCTAACCACAGGAATGCCATGCATCAAAAGTGTGGAAATATTCTCTGCCGCTGCTTTTGGCTGGGTGAATTCGATGGCCACATCTACAGCTTTCATTGCATCCAAATCCATTGGGCCTCCTGCGTGAATATGTACGATATGATGGCCTCTTGATTGGGCAATTCGTTCGATGGTTTTACCCATTCGTCCATATCCTATAATGGCAATGTTCATGGTAGGGAAAGGGTTAGGGACAGGCCGGGGGCTTGGATAGCACTCTCTTTACCTGCAAAATATTGTTTTTGAGTTAATTGTGGACTGATACTTAAATCATCACTTACATCAAAATCATGGAGATGTGCATCAATGTTGGCATCTAAAATCCCCAATAAATAAATGCCTAAAATCCCGAACAATGTGTACTCTCTTTGGGTGCGTAATTGCTCCATATAACCCATTGCTTCTTGGGCCACACCATTTACAGATGTTTGATAAAACGGGGAGGGTATGCCAGTGAATATTTCGGGTGCGGCACTTTCTAACTCTGCTCTTGTGGTGTAGCTCGGGTTATCAATGATAAACTGCAATACACTTTCGTACGATTTGAACTGAGCATTGAGCTGCCCGTAGTAATATGCAGTACCGCCTATACCTGCCCAGAAAACTGGGGCTTTCCAATACTTACCATTGTAAATCTGTCCTCCCCCGGGAATGAGAGAAAGGGTAGTAGCTAGTTTGATATTGTGTAATTCATCTGCGGTATGAGTGGAATCAGCATGTTGAGCCTTCACAGAAAAGCAAGCAAACAGTAGGATTACACTCAATAAGCATCTCATGAGTTGAATTTCGAGATGATGCGTTGTAAATCGTCGTCAGAATCAAAGTCAATTTGAATACGTCCTTTACCACTAGGTTTCATTTGTATGTTCACCTTAGTTTGGAAGTATTGCCCTAATTCTTTTCCTAATTCCTTCATGCCAGGCTGCACAGGAACTTCTGGTGCTTTATCCTTTGGCTTCTTAATGGCAGCGGCAAGCGCCTCCGTTTGACGTACACTCAATCCTCCTTTTAGAATCTTCTTGTAGAGATCTATCTGTGTTTCTTCAGACGGCAAGTTCAATAAGGCTCTCGCATGTCCCATACTGAAAACCGCTGACGTGGTTCCGTCGCTATTCTCATCAAGACTTTCGTTGCGATTTATGTCGCGCAATTCAGCCTGTATGATGGCTGGAAGCCTGAGCAAGCGCAGAAAATTGGTCACTGTAGAGCGTCCTTTTCCCAAACGCTTTGCAACTTCTTCCTGAGTTAAGCCTAATTCGTCCATCATACGCTTGCAGGAATAAGCCATCTCGATTGGATCTAGGTCCTCACGTTGAAGGTTCTCTACAATGGCGAGCTCCAACATATTGCGATCGTCCGCGAGGCGCACGTAGGCGGGAATCTCTTCTAAACCAACGATCTGCGAAGCACGGAAGCGACGTTCTCCCGAAATTAATTCGAACTTCATGCCATTCTTGCGAACGGTAATGGGTTGAATAATACCGAGTTCACTGATGCTTTGGGCCAATTCTACCAATGCATCATTATCAAAGTTTGATCGAGGTTGGAAAGGATTGGTCGTAATGGCATCCAATGAAATCATAGCCACCTGACCCACGAGCTTCTCAGCTCCGGCATCGGTGACTTTATTCACTTTCGCTATTTCTTCTCCCAAAATGGCCGAAAGACCTTTTCCCATTGCTCGTTTTGCCATGCTTATGCGCTTTTAGCCAGTAACTCTTGTGCTAAAGTAAGGTAATTCTCAGCGCCCTTACTACCAGCATCGTACTTCAATATGTTCTCCCCATAACTAGGTGCCTCGCTAAGTTTGACGTTGCGATGTATGACCGTTTCAAAGACTAATCCTTCGAAGTGATTACGCACCTCATCAGAAACCTGGTTCGATAAACGCAATCTGCTATCAAACATGGTCAGCAAAAGCCCTTCAATACTGAGGTCTTCATTGTGTAGTTCTTGTACCTTTTTAATGGTGTTCAATAGCTTGCCTAATCCTTCTAATGCGTAATATTCGCACTGAATAGGCACTAGTATAGAGTTCGCTGCAGTCAAGGCGTTTAGGGTAATGAGCCCGAGGGAAGGGGCACAGTCGATGATGATATAATCATAGTCATTGGCCACTGATTCCAATGCATTCTTGAGGAAATACTCGCGCTTGGGTTGGTCAATAATTTCGAGTTCAACCGCTACTAAATCCAAATGTGCAGGTATAATACTCACATTAGGTGCATCAGTTTTTAGGACCAATTCTACCGCAGTCTTCGCGCCTTCGATCAACTCATAAGTGCCTTGTAGCGCCTGATCTGGCTCTATACCCAATCCACTAGTAGCATTTGCCTGTGGATCTGCGTCCACCAGTAAAACTCGTTTTTCAAGTGCCCCTAGGGCTGCACTTAAGTTTACCGCGGTCGTGGTTTTTCCAACGCCGCCTTTTTGATTGGCAATTGCGATTATTTGTGACATAAAGATGTGCTTTCAGAAATGGTAAACTCAAAAGTAAACCATTGCTTATCGAAATGCTAAAAAAGTAATGAACACTGTCGTTAGGAACCTTCGAACTGCCCCTCAAGTTGGATTGAAATGAGATCTGCAAAATGGCCTCCTGCAGTTTCTAGTTCCGCCGGAGTCCCTCTTTCGATAATCACTCCTTGATCCAAACATATGATCTGTTGGCAATGCTTCACACTACTAACACGGTGGGCAATGACGATGCCGCTTAAGTTCTCTGTTGCCTTTCTAAGGTTAGATAGAATTTGCTCTTCCGTTTCGGTATCTACTGCACTCAAACAATCGTCAAGGACAATGACCTTGGGAGATTTTATCAAGGCACGTGCAATACTCACACGTTGCTTTTGTCCTCCGCTTAGGGTAATGCCGCGTTCGCCGACCTTGGTTTGGTATTGCTTATCAAAGCTCATGATGTTCTCATGCACCCCAGCCGCCTTAGCCGCTCTTTTGACCGCATCAATTTCCATCGTATCCATTCCGAAGGCTATGTTGTTGGCAATGGTATCGCTAAAGAGGAAGGCTTCTTGTGGCACCCATCCTAAATAGGATTTTAGGGTAGGCAGGTCCCAATTTTTAATATCAACGCCATCTATCAAAATGACACCTTCAGTAGGATCGTATTGGCGCACCATGAGTGCTGCTATAGTACTCTTACCGGCACCAGTCTTACCGAGCACTCCTAGACTATTGCCCGGCTCTATAGTAAAGGAAACATCCTTTAGCGCTGTAATACCGCTATTTGGGTAGGTGAAGGAAACATTCTTGAATTCAATACGGCCTTCGAACGAAGATGCCGTGTGCGTGCCATTGGAGAATTCAGGTTGTTCTTTTAGGAACTCATCCAATCGTTGCATGGAGGCATCGGCGCTTTGGACTAGGGAAGTCACCCAACCTATGGAGGCGATGGGCCAAGTCAATAGGTTCACGTAATAAATGAACTCTGTGATATTTCCAGCACTTACTTGGCCTACAAAATATAATCTACCCCCAACGTAGATCGTAATTAATGTACTGATGCCCACCATGAGAATCATCAATGGTTGGAACGTAGCGTTCACACGGAATAATCGCTCATTCACACTTCGGTATTCTATGGCTTGTTCCTTGAAATTCGCACTAAACCAAGGACTTTTATAGTAGGCTTTAATGACGCGCGCTCCGGAGAATGATTCTTGAGCAAAAGTGCTGAGTTCACTCAATTGCTCCTGTACTTTGCGGGAACGGGTATGGATTAAATTGGCCACACGATATACTAGGAAGGCCAGGAATGGCAGGGGAACTAAGGTCAACAAGGTGAGCTTAGGACTCACAGAAATCATGATAATGATAACTAAAATAATGGTGAATCCAGTATTTAAGGCGTACATGATGGCGGGACCCACATACATACGAACCTTGCTCACATCTTCGGAAATTCTATTCATCAAATCCCCTGTGCTGTTGTTCTTATAGAATTTTTGAGTCAATCGCTGGTAATGTTCGAATACTTTGTTTTTCAGATCAAACTCAATGTGACGAGACATCACCACAATGGTTTGGCGCATGAAATACATGAAGGTCCCTTGCAATACGGCTGCTCCAATGATGTACAGGCCATAACGGACCAATTCTCCGCTCACATTACCATCTTGCGCCACTCCATTTCGGTAATTCTCAATGATCACGGCGATTGCATCAAAGCTATTCCGAATGAATAGGGCAGGGAAAAGCTTGAAAATGACCGATATGATCACAAAAAACGCACCCGCTATCAATAACCATTTGTGTTTGGCGAAATAGGGATTGAGTTTTTTTAATGCTTGCATGGTGCTATGTGCCTACGTGAGGATGTATATTTGCCGCAGTAAAAACAGTCCTTTACATGCGGAGCCACAAAAATAACACCTCTTTGATGAAGTCGTTCATTCTGAACCCGCATACCTGCATTGATATATTCTAATGATTACTAGACGCCACATTCGTATCAAGGTGTTGCACCATCTTTTTGCCCAAAGTACAGACGAGAGCATGGACGCTGCCTTGTTGTTGAAGAATCTAAACAAGAGTCTCAATGAGGTGCATCGCTTATTCGCTTGGGATATGGGAGCATTCCTGAGATTGTATCAAGAAGCAGTGCGTCAATATCAAAGAGTTTCTGAGCGTCAACAGCCGGATCATGCATTGATGGAACGCATTGCAAAATTCACCCAACTCAAGTTTTGGACCTTGTGTAAGGAGAGCGCCGCCTTGAATACCCTAGTGGAAGGCTCGAATGCTAGTTGGTCAGATTATGATCAACATTTTCGCAAGCAATGGGACGCGCTATTTGCAAGTGAGTCTTACGATAACTTCGTTCTAGGAACTCCGGATTTTATTCAACAAAAGCGTTTCATTCGTGAGGTGTATCAACTCTACATTGCAGAAAATGAGCTTCTTCACGATATTTATGAAGATGAGCAAGCGGCATGGAGTGATGACATAGATGCCGCTCAAATGATGTCGGGTAAGGTCATTGCCAGCTGGAAAGAGGACGCAGAACAGCTTATTATCCCATCTCTGTTCAAGGACGAATCAGATGCCGCCTTTGGTGCCTTATTAGCGCGTAAATACTTTGAGTTTAATAAAGACAGTCAGGATAGAATTGAAAGTAAGAGTAGAAATTGGGAAAGCGACCGAATTGCCAAGATGGACATCATGTTAATGAAGTTGTGCATTGCTGAATGGCGAGGTTTTGAAGAGATTCCGGTAAAAGTATCGTTGAACGAATACCTGGATTTGAGCAAGCAATACAGTACACCCAAAAGTTCTGCCTTCATCAATGGTATACTTGACAAAATCGTTACTAATTTGCAGGAGGATGGCCTCATCAATAAGGTGGGCCGTGGAATGATTCAATAATTGCAACACTAATTATGAAACGCACATTTTTTATTGCCTCTTTAGTCGCAATCACACTAGCATCTTGCAGCAGCGCAACAGATCGAATTAAATCATCTGATGATGCAGCTTCTGGTACAGAAGCTATGATGGACGCTTTACCAACCATTGCTTTCGCGGAAGAATTCCACGATTTTGGCGAAGTACAAGAAGGAGAAGTAGTGGAGCACACCTTTACTTTTACGAATGAAGGTGAAGGTCCTCTTATAATCTCTAATGCCCAAGGTTCTTGTGGTTGTACGGTACCAGATTGGCCGCGCCAACCCATAGCGCCGGGTCAGAAGGGTCAAATCAAAGTGAGTTTTAATTCTCAAGGGCGTGCCGGTCGTCAAGACAAGCGTGTGACGTTGACCACAAATGCCGTTCCTCAATCAAAAGTGTTGAACATCACGTCAACCGTAATTTCAAACGAACAATAATGACAACTTTATTTCTACAGCAAACCTCACCAGGCGGTGCCATGAGCCTATTACCTTTTGTACTCATCCTTGTCGTGATGTATTTATTCTTCTTCCGTCCTCAGATGAAGAAGCAAAAGGAAGAGAACAAGTTTAGACAAGAGGTGAAGAAAGGAGCTCGTATCGTCACAACTTCTGGTATTCATGCTAAAATTTTAGAAGTAGGGGACACGCATTTGATCATTGAGAGTGAAAACACTCGACTTAAAATCGAAAAAAGTGCGGTGAGTAAAGATCTCAGTGCCCAATACAGCAAGTAACATTGTAACTTAGAAACCGGCACAAGCCGGTTTTTTTATGTCGAAAATCTCTTCAAATAAAGGATTAGAAGCATTGCTTTTTATTGGCTTTGCCTTTGCTGTATGGTTAGCCATGCGCATATCCAATACTGAGGTGACACGTCAAATCAATCTTGAACTCATTGCTTTAGGAGGTACCGTGGATGGTTTGTGGCTTGAGGATAGTACGTCAGAATTGAATGTCATAGTTGAAGCAAGTGGGCTGGATGCCCTATTCATGAATAGGTTTGATCAACGGTTGATCCTATTTAATTCAGATGATTTTTTCAGGACGTCAAAAAAGAGTGTATACCTGCTCAATGTGGATATCCAAACTATTCTTCAGCAGGAGTATGGGCGAGAATATAGGTTTAATTGGTCGGGCGATTCCCTGATTTTTCCTTCTAGTGCGCTGGTCAGTAAAACCTTGCCTGTCGCTTTACTATCTCCAGAAAATATTTCTATTCCAGAAAGTCATCGGTGGATACAACTTCCGACGTTAGAGCCAGATAGTATTGAATGTATAGGTCCCGAGGCCATGTTGACAGAATTTCAACCGACCGTTACTGCTCCTTCCTTCGTTTGGGACGGCATGGATCAAAAAGAATTGCCCTTAGACAAGCTTCCAAGGTATATCAGTGCAAATGTGAATTGGTTAAATCTTTCCGCGAGTGCCGACGCATGGACGGAGGTAGAACAACAATTATATCTTCGTTTTCAAAATCAGGATTACCCTATTATCCTTTGGTTGAGTGGCCCAATGAGTACTTTGGTAAATGCTCCGGAGTCTTATGTAGCCCTAGAATGGCGCATGGAGGATCAAAGGCTCAGGGTTGATATCAGATCTCTTGCTCCTGGAGTAGAGGTGCTGAATTACGAACCAAAATATGTACAGCCATGAGTAAAGTAATCTGCATTACTGGCGGTATAGGTTCTGGAAAGAGTACGGTTTGTAGCTACCTGGAACAACTAGGATATCCGGTCTACTACAGTGATATACAAGCCAAGGCACTTATGGAAAGTGATCCCCAAATTCGAGAACAACTCATAGGTGTATTTGGCCCTGCTATATACACGGAAAACGAATTGAATCGTCCTGAATTAGCGAAGCGCATCTTCAATCATCCAGATCTTAAACAATCCCTTGAATCTATCGTACATCCACGTGTGCATGAAGATTTTATGCAGTGGCGGAATGCTCAAACGAGCGCTCTTCTCTTCAAAGAAAGCCCTCTTGCTCTAGAAATTGACGACCAAAGTTGTCAAACCATAGTGGTAGTGCATGCCGAAAAGGAAATACGAATTTCTCGAGTTCTAAGTAGGAACTCAGATTGGACTAGGGAAGATGTTGAGGCTCGAATTAAGAATCAAATCTCTGATGAGCAAAGATTGCGCTTAGCGCACCAGGTCTTAGATAATTCAGGTACTCCTCAAGGACTGCAGGAAAAGTTAGATCAGCTTCTCACCAAATGGAGCTGAACCAGCCCATTGGGATAGGATCGAACGCCTTCAGTTTTCCATTCTGATTTCCCTTCATTTTCTCGAAATAGTGGAATGCCATTTCCCAGCATGGTAGGGATGTAGGTTAGAATTAGCTCATCAATGAGACCTGCTTCGTGGAACCTAGCATTGGTGGCACCACCGCCCACAATCCAGATATGCTTGCCTTGTTCCTTAAGCTCTTGTAGAAGAGCTACTGAACCTTCGGTAAATACCTCAACATTTTCATCAGCCAATGGAATATTTGTATCACGGCTTAAGACAATGCTATGTTTACCCTTATAGGGGTATCCGCCTTCAAACTGAAAGATTTGTGCATAGGTATTGTATCCCATTACAATGGTATCAATCCCCTCCATAAATGCTTCGTAACCGTAGTCCTCATCGGGTAAATCGAAGCGAGGATGGTCGAGAAAGTCAATTTTACCTTGTGTATCAGCAATATATCCGTCCAGTGATACTGCGGTGTAAAGAATAGTTCTGCCCATGATAGTTTTGGTTTATTGGTATTATAGCAAATCGTTTGCCAAATTGGCGAGGGCGGATCGTTCGCCCTTTTCTAAGGTGATGTGTGCGTACATATCGTGTCCTTTGACTTTATCTACGAGGTAGCTCAATCCATTAGATTGTTCATCGAGGTAGGGAGTGTCTATTTGACGAACATCTCCCATGAAAATGAATTTCGCGCCTTCACCTGCACGTGTGATAATGGTTTTGACTTCGTGTGGCGTGAGGTTTTGACTCTCATCAACGATGAAAATTATATTCGCCAATGAGCGGCCTCGAATGTAGGCCAACGGGGTAATGACAATTTTCTCTTTTTCCACCATGGCCTCTAATTGTTTGTACTCCTTGTCGCGATCAGAGAAGTTGTTCTTGATAAACTTAAGATTATCCCACAGCGGTTGCATATAAGGATTAATCTTCTCTTTCGCATCGCCCGGTAGATACCCCAAGTCTCTATTTGACAATGGCACTATAGGTCGTGCCAAATAGATCTGTTTGAAATCTCTACGTTGCTCCAGTGAGGCCGCAAGGGCAATGAGCGTCTTACCTGTTCCTGCCACTCCCGTCAAGCTCACCAACTTAATATCTGGATTCAATATAGCATGTAGGGCAAAGGCTTGCTCCGCATTACGCGGTTTAATGCCGTATATGCTCCGTTTCTCGACATGATCCAAAGTCTTGTTGTGTGCGTTATAGTAGGCCAGACCACTGCTCGTTTCGGATTTTAGAATGTAGAAACAGTTTGGAATAGGAGAGAAGTCAGGGTTTTCTGCGATGACATCATCGATCTCCAATGCCTTGTGCTCGTATAGGTTCGAAAGGGTAATGGCATTGAAATTCTCAATGGTCTCTTTGCCTTTGAATAGGGAGTCTACGTCTTTAATCTTCCCAGTCAAATAATCTTGACTTTCTAGCTCTAAGGCTTTGGCCTTGAGTCTTAGATTGATGTCTTTGGTAATAAGTATGGTAGGACGGCCTGGATTCTCATCTGCTATGTTCAACGCTGCGTTGATGATGCGATGGTCCATTTTTCTTCCCAGCACTTTTTCAGCATCGACGCCCGTGCGAGAGGTGTCCATGATGACTTTAATGGAGCCTTTATGTTCTCCCTCTAGTGGAATCCAATTCGTAAAATCTTTGCCTTCTGTTATACGGTCAAGATTGCGAATGAATTCACGCGCCTCATAATTTTTAGAATCGTGTCCCTTTTTAAACTCGTCCAATTCTTCCAGCACTGAGATGGGTAGAACGACGTCGTGTTCTTCAAAACAGTTGATAGAATTATGGTCAAAAAGAATAACAGAAGTGTCTAAAACAAAGATTTTGCGGGGCTTGCTCTTACGAGTGCTTGTTTTCTTGGCAGGCATAACAGAGATGTTTGCTTTAAATTACCGAAAGACCAGGTTAGGAGGAAGTTAAGATTTTAGAATTCTCGAAGAGTTACCAACGGCTTTTTGTGGAAAAAGTAAGCCCGCGTAAAAACGCGGGCTCGAACACAACACATCTACGTCTGGCTATTCAGCCGATACATAGAGGTTAGGGGCTCCTTTAAGAATTTCAGGGGATGCCTGATCTTCAAATGCTTTAAAGTTTTCTTCAAATTTCTTGGCCAGTATGATGGCTTGTTGATCGTAAGCACTCTTATCAACCCAAGTATTTTTAGGGTTTAACAATTCTGTTGGAACGCCCGGACATTCTTCTGGCATTATTAATCCTAAAATGGGGTGCTCGATATAATTTACATCTTGTAATTCTCCAGAAAGTGCGGCACGAATTATAGCACGTGTATAACTCAATTTAATTCTACTGCCTGTACCATAAGCTCCACCAACCCATCCTGTATTGATGAGCCATACGTTCACGCCAGCGGCTTCCATTTTTTCTGAAAGCATGGTAGCATAATAGGTGGGGTGTAATGGCATGAATGGAGCGCCAAAACAGGCACTGAATACGGCCTTGGGTTCATTTACACCTTCTTCAGTCCCCGCTACTTTAGCTGTATATCCTGAGATAAAATGGTACGCAGCTTGGTTGGCATTCAACTTCGAAATGGGAGGGAGGACTCCATAAGCATCGGCGGTGAGGAAGAAAATATTCTTTGGGTTTTGTGCAAGACTCCCAGGTTGAATATTATCGATGTGATCGATGGGGTAGCTTACACGAGTATTTTGTGTGATGCTCGTATTTGTAAAATCGACATTCCCGTTTTCGTCTATGATGACGTTTTCGAGAATAGCATGTTTTTTAATGGCACGATAAATATCCGGTTCTTTCTCTTCTGAAAGGTCGATGACCTTAGCATAGCAGCCTCCTTCAAAATTGAAGATAGTATTGTCTGAGCACCAGCCGTGCTCATCATCTCCGATCAGTTTGCGCTCGGGATCTGCACTCAAGGTTGTTTTTCCGGTACCGCTCAATCCGAAGAAGATTGCAGTATCACCTTCGGTGCCTACGTTTGCGGAACAATGCATACTCAATACATTTTTCTCAAAAGGTAGGATGAAGTTTAAGGCACTAAAAATCCCTTTTTTAATCTCCCCAGTATAACCTGTTCCACCTATTAGGATAAACTTCTCTGTGAAGTTCAATACTGCGAAGTTTGCTTGCCTAGTGCCATGCTTAGCAGGGTCTGCCAAGAAGCCAGGAGCGTTTAATATGGTCCATTCATGAGAGAAGTTTTGTAATTCTTCTTCACTAGGCCGTAAAAACATGTTGTAAGCGAACTGGTTCGACCAGGGATACTCGTTCACAACGCGCAATGACATGCGATAAGCAGGGTGAGCACCTGCGAACCCATCTCGTACATAAACGTCTTTTTCACTTAAGTATTGGCTAATATCCCTTTTGAGAAGATCGTAATGTGCAGTAGAGAACGGTTTGTTGATGCTTCCCCACCAAAGGGCATCTTCGGTGTAAGAATCTTTAACAATAAAACGATCTTCGGGACTTCTACCGGCAAATTTTCCAGTTTGGATAGCTAGGGCACCAAAAGTTGAGCGCACAGCCATATTTCGGTCAAGACTATGCTGTTCCAAAATATCTGGATGCGAGTTGCTATACACAACGTTCGGCATGATACCCAATGAGTTCAAAAACTCAAGGTGGTTCTGGGTGGTCATTCGTAATGTGGTTGGTTCTATAATAGGTATGACAAATGTATAGACCTCTGAATAGAATTGGGCCTTAATTGTCAAAAATTATCTACGAGAAATCAGAAATCATCCTAATGTTTTGGTTTGTTGGAAAATGCGAACCAAAGCAAAGACCAACCTGCGATTAGAAAAAGGCCTCCTAATGGGGTAATGGGACCAATAAAAGAGAGGTTGATTCCCATGAGTTCATCGAAGACCAAAAGGTATATGCTGCCTGAAAAGAGAATAATACCAGTTACCCAGCAACGCATGGTCCAATTAAATTTTGGATCGTTTGGCAGGGCAATGAGTGCAATGGAGTGAAAGAGCTGATACGTGGCGGCTGTTTTGAAACTGTTCATGGCGTTCACATCTAAAACATCTCTCAATGTGTGAGCGCCTAACGCGCCTAGCATAACGGCCAATGCCCCGAAGAGTGCAGCGAATTTTTTCATGGCTATAAGTTACGTTCAAATCGGAAGTAAGATGTGTTATATTTATGACGGTAATTCCGCATACAGTTGAATTCGTAACAACTACTATTTAGTATATACCGCTTCATGCGTCAAAAAATCTTACTTATTGGTGCTGGTTTGAGCACTCAGCAATTGGTTCCATACCTAAAGAAGAGAATAGCATCGCATTATTGGGAACTCAGAGTGGTGGATCGAGACGGTGCCTTGGCAGCCAAGCGCCTCGGTGAGGTTGTGCCGCATACTTCGTCCGGTGCCTTAGATATTCAGGATGAGCAAGCGCTAACAGAGGAAATCAAGGGGTGCCAATTAGTCATTTCGATGGTTCCCGCACACATGCATTTACCGGTGGCGAAGATGTGCTTGAAATTTGGTGCACATTTAGTGACGGCCAGCTATGCAACGCCAGAGATGCACGAAATGAACAGTGAAGCTCAGCGCGAAGGATTGGTTTTCTTAAATGAGTGTGGGCTAGATCCCGGAATTGACCACATGAGCGCTATGAAGCTTCTTGATGCCATTCGCAGCGATGGGGGCAGGGTGGTGCTTTTCGAAAGTTTTACTGGTGGTTTGCTGAGTCCATCTTCCGAAGAGGGGAACCCTTGGCGTTACAAGTTTACTTGGAATCCTCGAAATGTAGTACTCGCCGGTCAAGGTGGTGCAGTGAAGTTTATTCAGGAAGGGAAGTATAAATACATTCCCCCTCACATGGTCTTCCGTAGAACGGAATTTATGAATGTGGAGGGCTTTGGAAAATTTGAAGGAATAGCCAACAGAGATAGTTTAAAGTACCGAGAGGTATATGGACTAGAGCACGTGAAAACACTTTATCGTGGTACACTCCGTAGGCCAGGTTTTGCCCGTGCATGGGATTCCTTTGTAAAACTAGGAATGACAGACGACTCCTACCAAATCGCCAATACTCATTTGCTTTCATTCCGGGAGTTTACCAATCTCTTCTTAGCGTATAACCCTCAGGACAGTGTGGAGTTGAAGTTGAAGTATTACCTTGGTATTCCACAGGATTCGGATTTGATGGATAAACTAATTTGGGCAGGGTTGTTTTCGTCACAAATGTTCCCATTCGAATCGGGTTCACCGGCGCAGTGCCTGGAGTACATTCTACGTCAGGTGTGGACCTTAGAAGAAACCGACAAGGATTTGATTGTGATGTACCATAAAATTGGATGGGAAAAGGATGGCGAGCGCTTCATGGTCGAAAGTTCCATGGGAGTGGAGGGGCGGAGCGCCACACAGACAGCTATGGCTTCCACAGTTGGATTACCATTGGCCATTGCAGCACGCTTAATCCTAGAAGGGAAAATAGAAAGTACGGGCGTACAATTACCGATGACTGCTCAATGGTACGGACCTATATTAGAGGAGCTTAGTTCAGATTTCGGGGTCCAATTCTACGAGAAATCAGTCCCTTACAGCGGATACTAAAGCGAAGCGTAGAATGGGGAGAGTACTTCACGTGCCTCCTCGGTATAATGGTGGTCCTCCTGGTATAAGGTGATCTTTTTGCGAATAGGTTCGTCTACCTCACATTTACATAGACCGTAAATACATCTGTTGGCTTCACGTTCGGCTTTAGAATGCACATGGATAATAGTCTTCAAGCTCAAGCCTTCGTCCATGGCTTCGTCTAAGAAACGGTCGCTTTGGTCACAAGGGAGGATCACCCAGAATTGACCATTATTTTTTAATAATCGTACGGCATTCATCACCAAACTTTTAAAATCAAGTGTTAGCGCATGCCTAGCAGCAGCGATACCTGTATCTAATTTTGTGGGCCCTGTCTCAAAATAGGGAGGGTTACTCACGATTAAATCATATAGTAGATTGTGCTCGAATTCTTGAATAGGTTCGTGATAGCATACCATTCGACCTGCATAAGGGCTTTTACTGAAGTTCTCCGTAGCTTGTTTTGCACTAGGGCCATGGATTTCCACAGCGTCGACATAGGCCTTTTCGAAGCGTTGAGCCAATTGCATCGCAATGACGCCACTTCCCGTGCCGATATCAAGGACATGTTGGATTTGGTCAGATTCGAATTCCTCGCCCGCAACGGCACCAAGCAAGCATCCGTCGGTGTTCACGCGCATTGCACATTGATCATGCGCCACGGTGAATTCTTTCATTTCGAACGGTTTGAGGTAATTCATATGCCTCCAGTCAAACTAAAAATCTTAGGACGCAAGGTGAAAAAATAGATGATATTGACCAAGGCAAAAATGAAGTAAAAGAAGTTGGATTCCATCAAGGTGTAGGTAAGTAGGAGTATTGTGGCTAATTCTACCATCACCCATTGCCAAATATGAATACGAGTTAATACCTGCAGTTTATCTTCTATCTCCTGAGTTTGACTAATCTTAACCAACCCCTTATTCCAAATGGATTTGCCCAATGATCCAAGTACACCTGCGATGAGCGGTATGACGATATGATTCCAATAGCCCCATTCGAACCGTACGTTAGCCTGATCTTGTGCTACATACATGACCACAACTGTAATGACTAATTGGGCCATTAACAACACTGAATAAATCAGCTGCAGGGAACTGGGATCGTAAGCGGGTTTTTCGTTCATCTTGAGTTACAGGTCGAGTAAACCTTCTGGCAATTCAAGATAAATGATTTTTTGTTTGGTGTCTATTCCTTTGATGAACGCATCTACTGCGGGAATTAGGAATTCTCGCTCACCTTTTTCTACAACGAAGAGGTTTTGGCTTGAATTTTCAACGACATCAACTACTTGACCTAGTTCATTCTGTCCAGCCCATGCCGTAAATCCAATGATAGCCTTGTCGTAATACGAATCATCTTCTGCCTCGGGAAGCATGGATTCAGGCAAATAAGCCTCACGACCTACATATTTTTGGGCATCCTCAGGTCTAACATCCTCGAGGTAAATGAGCAATTTCTTGCCGTTTAATTTTCCTTTTTGGCTCAAAAAAAATGGAACCAGTTCCTGGTCGATGTCCAGTAGAACTGATTCCAAATCTTTAAAGTATTGTGGAGTAGAAGAGTCTATATGTAAAATAAGACCACCTTTGTACCCGTGGAGTTTTGTGATTTTACCGAGTGAAAAACACTGCTCCTTTTGCACAATTACTCTGCGCTTTCTTCTGCAGTAGCTTCCTCAGCTTCAGCAACTACTT
>DFQY01000049.1 GCA_002378005.1 Flavobacteriales bacterium UBA3477 | reverse complement strand
AAACCCCGAGCCGCAGGCTCGGGTTTTTTGTTGTCCCTTGAACTAGGTTAGGGACGGGGTACTTAAATAAGACAAGGTGCGAGAGAATTTGTTTAAACCGGACGCAAAAAAGTACTTTTATCCTATGGCAAACTACCACCACAGCAAGGGCATTGTTTTGAGTTCGCTCAAGTACGGCGACAGTAGCCGAATCGTACGTGTATATACGGATGGGTTCGGGTTGCTGAGCTTCTTGGTGAACAGCGTGGGCAGTAAAAGAGGCGCGGTGCGTTCAAGCATGTTGTTGCCGCTCACACTAGTGGAATTACTCCACACGCACAAAGGAGAGGGCAAGCTCGAGCGTATAAAAGAGGCGAATATGGATTTGACCTACACGGCCATTCCCTACGATCCGGTGCGCAATGCGGTGGCGTTGTTTTTGGCCGAGTTGTTTACCAAAAGCCTTCGCGAGGAGGAGGCCAATGAAGCGAAGTTCGAATTTGTGCGCGGCGCATGTTTGGCGCTGGATACCTTGGATGAATTGCCCGCTGCTTTTCACCTGGCCATCTGGGCGAAGTTGACACAATATTTGGGTTTTGGCCCAGAGGCTAAGAAGGTTACGGGGGACCAATTTTTTGATCTCCAAGACGGCGCCTTCTTATCCGAGCCGTCGCTCCTACATCCCTATTTAGATGCCGGGACTAGCGAGTATTTGCGCGAAGCCCTGCGTTGGGATTTCGAGGGACCGCTCCACATTCCAAAGGCTGGACGCCGATCATTATTGGAAGGCTTAGAGCGCTTCATGAATATCCATCTCGACAGTTTTGGGACATTCAAAAGCTTGGAGGTCCTAACCGAGCTCTTTACCTAAGGGTCAGAAAAGTGCGAAAAAATGTAGTTTTTACTCTGTTTTTGAGTGAAATCGGACGAAAACGGGATAAAATTGGCCCGAAATCAGCCAAAAGTGGGAAATTCCACCATTTTCCATGACACGTTGACAAGCCTTCGCCGTTGGACCACTTTTTGCTACCTTACATAGAGTAACTAATTCACTATTTATATGAATCCAAATTTTCCAAAATGGTTGATCCCAGCCTTTGGTGTTTTCTTATTCGTCCTACTATTTTCGTCGCGCCTGTTCGTGAAAATTGATGCCGGGGAGGCGGGCGTTCAGTATGACCTATTCTCTGGTTTGAAAGTTGATAAAGTATACGATCAAGGTTTGAAAATCATCGCGCCTTGGAACCGTATGTTTGTATACAGCACACGTATTCAAGAAGACCGTTCAGTGATGGAAGTGTTGAGTGCCAATGGTTTGACCATTCGGGCCGAGCTTTCCTACCGCTACCGTCCTATCGAAGAGAACATCGGTTACCTCCACAACGAAGTGGGCGAGAACTACCACGAGCGCATTGTAATACCAGAAATTCGTTCGGCGACGCGTGAGGTCATTGGTAAATACTTGCCAGAAGAGCTGTACAGTTCTAAGCGCGATAGCATACAGACGGAGATTTTCGTTTTAGCAGCTACTCGTATCCAAGAAAAATACATTGAGTTGGATGCGGTATTGATACGCGACGTAGGTCTACCAGATAAATTGAAGCAGGCGATCGAGCGCAAACTAGAGCAAGAGCAAGTGGCACTTGAGTACGAGTTCCGTTTGACACGTGCCGTGAAAGAAGCCGAGCGTCAGCGCATCGAGGCAGAAGGTAAAGCTGCGGCAAACCGCATCTTGAGCCAGTCTTTGACGGACAAGGTGTTGAAAGACAAAGGAATCGAGGCCACGTTGCGTTTGGCGGAGAGCCCGAACACAAAGGTTGTGGTCGTAGGTGGCGACGACGGTTTGCCCCTGATTCTAGGGAACAACTAGTCTTAAAAGAGACATTAATTTAGCAAAAGGCGGCCTATTTTGGCCGCCTTTTTTTATATTGAGACACCCTTAACCGGCAGTGAACTAATCACCTCGCACTATGGAACTACATGTTGCACTCACTCCGGATTCATTGCTCTACTGGTTCGGTTGGGCAGTATCCTTATTGATTATCACTTTCCCTATTTGGCTCGGGAGAAATCTAAGTATTCAGGGGCGCCGAGCCTTTGAACGCGGTTGGGCCTTTGTCCTTCTTCTCGCTTTCGCGGGAATGACCTCGCTGTATGTGAGCCGAGGGGAATTTACTTGGGGCGGCAGTTTGCCTATTCATATGTGCGGGTTTTCGCGACTTCTAATCATCGGGTATTTCTTGGTGGGTAAGAAGTGGATGGGGGAATTGGTCACCTTCACCGGAATTGCTGGAGGGCTACAAAGCTTGTTGACGCCAGAGTTTACTCATGGAATCAATCCTATATATGCCTTCGATTATTACGTGAATCATGCTTCTATCATTGCGGTTGGCCTATACATTATTTATGTGCATCAACAGCCGCTAGAGAAAGGAGCCTGGCTGCGCAACTTTGGACGTATACAGCTGATGGCCGTTATTGCTTTGGGAGTAAACCTGATTACGGGTGGAAACTACATGTACTTGATGGAGCCGCCAATCGTAGACAACCCATTGGTGATTAGAAGCGAATCTTTCCCGTATATGCATGTGGTGTTCTTTGAACTGTTTGCAGCGTTGAACTTCCTTCTCATTGAAGTGGTCCTGCGTCGCATTCGTGTGCGCAACTCCATCGGTGTCCGAGTCGTTTAGCATTTTCACACATTCTCAACATTTTAGGCCGATATAGTCTTATATATTTGGGCTGCCGTTCTCGCATGGTTTTTGCGCATCGGTTAAACCTTTGACCCAAATACCCGTCTTTAACTCATGACGAACCAACTTTTCAAGGTCTTCGTGGCCTTCTTCCTTAGCTTAAGCATCCCCGCCATGGCACAGCAACCGGGCGGTCGCGGTGGATTTGATCCATCTAAAATGCCGAAGATTGGTAAGATCTCTGGTACCCTCGTAGATTCAGAAACCCAAGAACCTTTGGCCTTCGCGGCCATCAAAGTTGTGAGCAAACTCAGTGAAGATTTGGTCACTGGCGGTATGTCTAACGAGAAAGGAAAGTTCATGGTGGAAGGCATCGCATTAGGACCGACCACCGTAGAATTTGCTTTTGTCGGCTACAAGACCTTGACGCAAGAAATCCGTTTAGGACGTGATGGTACTGAGCAAGACCTCGGCAATGTTGCCCTCATATCTTCGGGTATTGAGCTTGAGGAGGTCACGGTGGAGGCCGAACGCCAATTCATGACCAATGAAATAGACCGCAAAGTCTATGATCCGTCTAAGCTCATCCTCAGTAAAACAGGATCTGCCACCGACATTTTAGAAAATATCCCATCCGTAGAACTGGACATCGAAGGGAACATAACCCTCCGCGGCTCTAGCGCTGTTCGTATTATGATTGACGGTCGTCCGTCGCGCTTCACTGGTGAAGATCTAAGTGCCCTTTTGGCGGCCTTGCCGGGGAACAGCATTGAGAAAATTGAGGTGATGACAAACCCATCCGCGAAATACGATCCGGACGGAACCGCGGGCATGATTAACATTGTGCTCAAGAAAAGCGCGTTGCAAGGATTGAATGGCTCTGTCAATACTTCGTGGTCAGGAGCGGACCGAGTGCGCGCCGGGGTGAACCTCAACTACAAAAACGAAAACATCAACTACTTCTTCAACGCCGGACACAGCTCTGGGCGTTACCCAAGAACGAATTGGTCCAACCGCATCAGCCAACTCGCCGACGGTACTTACACCACCTATCAAGAGGCAGAGGGTTTCGGCGGCCGCAATGGTAATAATATCAAAGCAGGGATTGATTGGACCCCAAGTACCAAACATACTTTTACCCTTCAGGGCACATTGAACCAAGGGCTTCGTCCGCGTTTTGAGGACAAGATCACAGACTGGACTACACCATATAGCGCCTACGCGATTAGTCAGTACTCTGAGGAAAACGGTACGAGCTGGAACAACAGCGTGGATGCTATTTACGATTGGAAACCTTCGAAAGATGAGTCGTTGAACGTTCGTTTCTCCTATACCGATGGGATGCGCGACGACCGCATGGACTTTGAGCAGGATACCCTTGGCGTTAATGGTGGAAAAACGCCTTCGATGCGCTATAATACACACAGTTATGGCGACCAATGGGAGTTCAATTGCCTAGCAGATTATACCAAAAAGTGGGGTGAATCTACCCGTTTAGAATCTGGGGTGAAGGTCATCATGCGCGACGACCTCGACGGTTTTGAGCGCTTCAATACCGATATCAGTACGGGTGTAACGGCGATCGATCCACTTAGCGTGAACGAGTTCTTATACTCTGAGAACATTTTTGCTGCGTATTCAAACTACGGATTTAAGAAAGGAAAGTGGGGCTATCAGCTTGGTTTACGTGCGGAGCAGGCGAACATTACAGCCACCCAAATCACTCAGGATTCTACTTTCTACAATAACTACTTCCAGGTGTACCCAAGCGCTTTCTTGACGTATGAGATTGCTCGTGGCCGTGAACTGAACATCAGCTACAGCCGACGGGTAGAGCGACCACGCGGTCGTCAATTGAACCCGTTTATCGACTACAGTGATCCGTTCAACTTGCGTCAAGGGAACCCGTACCTCTTGCCGGAATTTACCGGAGCCTATGAAGCGGGATATACCCACATCATGCAAAAGGGCGGTACGTTCACTTCCAACTTGTATTTCCGCGATAAGAGCAACATGATTAATTGGTTCAACATCGTGGACAGTACAGGGATAAATTTGACCACCTTCCGGAACTTGAACGACGGTGAGGATGCCGGTCTCGAATTAAACTATCGAGGCAAGCTCGGCAACAAGGGTGGTTTTGCCAGCATCGGCGGGAACTACTTCTACAGCCAAGTGCGCGGGGAAGTTGATGGCAGAACATGGAACAATAGCGGTTTTGGTTTCGGATTGAACACCATGATCAGCACCCCGCTATGGAAAGATGCAAGTTTGCAGCTGATGGGGAACTACAGAAGTAAGAGGGTGGGTGCCCAAGGTATTGGTCGCCCGTTCTACTTTGTGGGCGGTGGCTTCAAACAAGGATTCATGGACGACAGGTTAAACTTCTCTATTAACTGTCAAGACATCTTCAACACCATGGGATGGAACTACGAGAACGCCGGTCCAAACTGGACACAAGAAGGACAATTCCGTTGGATGTCTCGCGTCGTTGAGTTTGGCCTTACCTACAATTTTGGTGAAGTACAGCGCAGACGTCGCGATGTGAACCGCGGCGAAGGCGGCGGCATGGATATGGAGATGTACTAGAAAAACAACAAGATTTTAAAATCCTCGGATTCGTTCGGGGCTTTTTTTATTTTAGAGGAAACCGTCGGTCATGAAAAAGCTCCTGTTCCTATTTGCCTTTTTACCTGTGTTACTTTTTGCAGAAGTACCACCCTGTCCTTTATCCATGCCGGTGGTCTATGATTTAACCGGCGCCATTGACGAAGGGTATAGTGTAGTGGCGGTGGTGACAGACCAGGCGGAGATCTCGGAGTTTTCCTTTGATTCAGAAACGGATTACCTAACGCTTTTAACGGATGCCGCATTCTATTATGCCCTCTGCCAGGATTCCGCAGGACATCAACAGTTCTTGTATATGGGACCGCAAGAAGTTGGGGGAGGCGTCGCAATTCAAGAACTCCGACCCTTGCCTTCGAGCTTGGGAGAAGGGGCCAAGGCTGCCGGCAAAGGTGCGCTTATCTCATTAGGAACGGGAACGGGAATTTTTCTTGTCGCGCTGGCTGCAGATCCAGGCGACGGATGGACGGCCATTGCGGGATTGATTATAGGTGGTGTAGTGGCTTATTTTGGCATCATCGTTAGTGCTGCTTGGGGAATTGTAAAGGGAGTTCAAGTCTCTATGCAGAACCAAAGAGAAGTTGCCAGACGCCAACAGAGCGTTGGCTACGGCTCGTCGAGCAGTACGTTTGTAGTTACCCCGGTGGATCGGGAAATAGTGCCTACGGAGTACTTGGAAAAATTGGACCCTACGATCTAAAGCTCTTCGTCGAAATCATCGCCTTCACCAGGGAAGTCAAAGCTGGTCGGCACACAATCTACATCCACACCTAAGTCGCCCTTAGGACGCTCGAACGGCTCCTTGCTGATGCCCAACTCTGGATTGGCGTAATTCTTCTTCATGTACACGGCCCAGATGGGAAGCGCAGCTGTAGCTCCTTGTCCATAGTAGGTTCCTAAGCTCCCGCCAAAGTGCGCGGCACGATCCTCACATCCGGTCCAAACTCCGGTTATCAAGTTTGGCACAGCACCCATAAACCAACCGTCGGATTGGTTCTGAGTCGTACCTGTTTTACCGGCGATTTCGTTGGTGAATTCGTAAGGATATCCCGTGACTACATTTTCTCTGTATTTGATATAATCATGACGTAATCGCATACCTGTTCCGTCTTCGGTTACGCCCATTAAAAGCTTTAAAATAATATAGGCGTCCTTATCGCTCATCACTTGACGCGTTTCAGGAGTGAATTCTTCCAACACGGTGCCGTTTTTATCCTCTATGCGGGTAACCATAATGGGCTCAACATAGCGTCCTTTATTGGCGAACGTGGTGTAGGAGCCGACCATCTCATAGACGCTGAGGTCGACGGTTCCTAATGCGATAGAAGGCACCTCTAGAATATCTTCTTTGATTCCCATCTGTTTGGCCAAACGAATGACGGGCCGAGGACCGACCTGTTTCATTAGGAAGGTAGTGACTGTATTTGTCGAATTTGCCAAGGCATGCTTTAAGCTCTTTGTGCCGCCATATTTATCATCAGAATTTGAAGGACACCAATCTTCCAGTAGCCCAAATTCACCTTTTTCAATACAGATTTTGGCGTTCGGAACTTGGAGACAAGGGCTGTAGTTCTTTTCTAAGATGGCGGTGGCGTAGACGAAGGGCTTGAAGGTCGAGCCTACTTGACGCTTTCCTTGCTTGACGTGGTCGTACTTGAAGTATTGGTAGTCGTTTCCACCGACCCATGCTTTGACAAATCCGGTTTGCGGTTCGACGCTCATCAGACCGACCTGGTACAGCCCTTTGTAATACATGATGCTGTCCATCGGAGACATTACCGTATCCTTATCGCCTTGCCAAGTAAAGACGGTCATCGGAATCTTGGTATTGAATACGTCCCGGATGCTGTCCATGCTCGCGTCTTTCTTTTTCAGGCCGCGGTAGCGCTGCGTGTTTTTCATTGCTCGATCGAGAATGGCCTTCACATTGCCTGCCGGGTCTTCATCGAAGTAGAACGGTCCGTATTTGCGGTCTTCCTTGATGATATCAAAGACGCGCTGTAGGTTGCTCATGTGCTCTTGCACCGCTTCCTCTGCGTTCTCTTGCATCTCGGCGTTGATGGTGGTGTAGATCTTGAGGCCACCGCTGTAGAGGTCGAGCTCTCGGCCGGTGCGTTTTTCGTAGTTCTTGATCCAGTCCTTCATGTAGCCGCGCAGGTATTCGCGGAAGTACGGTGCTAGACCAGCGTTGTGGCTTTGCGGTCGGAAGTTGAGTTGCAGTGGGATTTGTTGGAGGCTGTCTTTTTCTTCTTCGGTGATCATGCCATTGCGCACCATTTGAACGAAGACCTGATCACGACGAAGCTTGGTGCGTTCTGGAGAGCGTTTTGGGTTGTACAGCGAAGGGTTTTTTGCCATGGCCACAAAGACTGCGGCTTCCTCAATATTTAGGTCGATGGGCTTTTTGTTGAAGTAGGTGCGCGCGGCAGAATTTATACCCACCGCTTGGTAGAGGAAGTCAAGCTGGTTCAAGTACAAGGTGATAATTTCTTCCTTGGTATAGAGACGTTCAAGACGCACGGCTATGACCCATTCGCCGAACTTCTGCATGATGCGCTCTACGAGGTTGGTGGCCGGTTCCGAGAACTGCATTTTGGCCAATTGTTGCGTCAATGTCGATCCCCCGCCTTTACTTCCTAGGTAGGCCACCGCGCGAATTAATGCTTCTGCATCTACACCACTGTGGGAATAGAAACGCTCATCTTCAGTAGCCACTAGCGCTTTGCCCAACCATGGAGTCAACTCCTCATAGGTAGCCGCAGTCCTGTTTTCACGGAAAAATGAACCCAAAACTTCATCGTCTTCAGAAATGATTTGTGTCGCAAGTTTGGTATCAGGGTTGGCAATTTGCTCAATGTTTGGCAACGGATAGAAGACCTCCGCGACCGTGAGCGATAGCATAAGGGTCAGCCCCCAAACCGGGCTGGTAATTGCGACGATGGTCCAGATGACCTGCTTGCGGAATGACCGCGGCTTCTTGGGAGTGGGGGTCGTTGCCATAGGGTATAAAAATAACGAAATGTGGCACCCGAGATTATCGGACAATAAGAACTTTTCCCATAGCGGTGATCTCGCCTAAATCATCGCTCACGTAGATGAGGTACACGCCGCTGGCTACCTTTTTTCCGTGATGATTAATGCCGTCCCATCGCATTTGTCCACCATCGGCTACGGTCTCGTAGACTAGGCCTCCGCTTACGTCGGTGATTTTGATTTGTGCGTTTTCGGGGCAGCCTTGTGCGAGAATTGGACCCTCGTAACCCGGACGAATAGGATTCGGGTAGACCAAGAGTTCGGGATAGATGCCGAGGTAGCCTGGAGTGGCCGTGCCGCGATAGCCGATAACGCCCAGTTCTGTGGCGATGACTACCTCTCCAGAGGTCGGGTCGATGGCGAGGCTTTGAATATTGTTGGAGAGTAAGGGGCTATTTTCTGAAGTGAAATGCTGCAGGGTGCTGAGGCCGTCCGCACCGATCAAGAACAGGCCGGCACCGCGGGTACCGATCCATTTTTGGTTGGCGCCGTCTACGACGATGGAGGTGATGGGCGTTTCTCCTAAGAGCTTTTGTACCACACCATCTTCCTCAAAAAGTATGGGTCGCGCATCTGCATTGCCGCCGTCGAAGAGGTTGCTTGGGCTGTAGAGCACTACCAATCCTTCATCCGTTCCTATCCAAAGTTCACCGTCGTGGTCTAGGGCCATGGACAAGACGTGGTCGGATGGAAGATCGCCCGAGCCTAAGCCTGTGGAGAGATTGCGTTTGGCGCCGTCGAAAATTCTATAGCCGTAGATGCCATTCGTCCGGCTTTGGATAAAGAGCATTCCGTCGTGGTGGACGATGTCTTTCAATGCGACGCCGTCTGCGCCTGGACTGAGGGAATAGGAGTCCCAATTCCCTTCTTCATCTCTCGAAAACAATGGGGTAGAAACTAAACTCTGTACGCCCCACAAGGTGCCATCATCATCGAAGGTGATGCCCCCGGTTCTGAGGTCGGATGCGTTGCCATTTACGCCTTTCAAGGCGCCGTCGGTGTTGGTCGTATTGTACAGTGCGATGGTATCCTCGAGGTAGGTCGGGTCTGCCATTCCTTCGAGGTGGACAATGCCTTTTCCCCATGAGCTGAGGTAGAGGGTGGACGCCCCCGTCCCATACATGCTGAAGGCTGCGTCGACAATATCATTGACTGCGTAAAGCGCAGTCGTTTCTTTGAAGGTCCACTCTTGGCCCTTGTAATAGCTCGGTCCTTCGTTGAGGAAGACTTTGGTCCAAATTTCATTCAATGCTCCTGGCAGGAGCATCACGCCACCGAACGTTGGTCCGCCATCGCCGCCGGGGTTCGAGTAGGAGCCGTTGCGGCCATTGCCGTACGCACGGAGCTTGAAAGCCGATGCACTGTAAGGGCTCGAGGGATGGTAGCGCCCGGTGGTGCCGTTCGAGTTTACCCGGAGGACACCACTGCGCAGATTGGCAATGTGAATGCTTTGATCCGCCAACATGGCGGCGGCGGTGGGGCGAAGGACGCCGGGGGCAAACAGAGCGTTGGAGATGTTGAGGGAGTCTGAGAAGGTGTTTTTGGCCGTGGATTGGCGTATGAACACATTGAAATCTCGTGTGACAATAAGATAGTTTCCTTTGACTTGTATATCCTGAATGCCTTGCCAGCCCGCGGCGCTTTGGAAAGGGGAAGAATAGGGTTCCACGGACCAATTTCCTCCTGCCTCAAACATCGCCAACGTATAGGTGCCTGAGGTCAGGTCGTCACAACCGAAAATGAAGCGCTCCTCCATGGGGAAATAGGTAATGTGGTCTGGATTGGAGTTATCTGGGAAGAGTTGGTAGCTGCGCTGTGTCCAATTAGGCAGTGAAGTGTTTACATCGCCGAAGTAAAAATTGGAAGCATTGCTGGAAGAATAGGCGCAAAGGGTGCCGTTTGGGCTGATGTCGAAAGATTGGATGGGGATGGTAGAATAATTGGCCCCTAATAACAATGTACGCCCTGCCAAACGAGTGGTGATATCAAATTCGACTACGCCAAAATCTGTGGCGACATAGGCCTTGCCATTGTAAAACGCGAAGTCATTGATCTGTTTTAACCCGGTGTAGGAAGGCGTTTCTTCTATATCTACAATGGGTTTAATGGAGCCGTTTTCCCAAATATCCAGCCGGCCGTTCGCATAGCCTATCCATATGGTTTGGCTGTTTTCATCCGAGGCAAGCGCAGTAATGTTAGAACCGGTTAAGCCATTGACTCGGGACAGGCGTTCGTACTCACCTTGATGAACTATGAGAAGACTGTTTTCTGTCGCGGCGAAGGTGCGGTCGTCGAGCGCGGCAATATGATAGAAACTATTGTAGGGCAGGTGGTCGACCCAGAAGTCAAAGGGCTCCGCGCCACGAACTTTATCGCTCTGAGCCTGAGCCGGTAGGCCTAGCAAGAGGGCGGTGAAGAGGGTGAGGAGAATTTTTGGACTTATTCGTCTAATCATGGGCTCAATTTACGACCTTAGTATCGCAAACAACACACGACTTGTGCTTGTTTGACAACATAAATATAACGACCATGGCATGCAGTAATTGTAGTAGCGGTGGTGGCGTTCCCAAGGGTTGCAAAAGCAATGGATCTTGTGGAACCGGAGGATGCGGAAAATTGCCGGTTTTTGACTGGCTTGCAAATATGGAACTTCCCTCAACCGATCAACCTTTTGATTGGGTAGAGGTCAGATTTAAAAACGGACGCAAAGAGTTTTATCACAATGCGGACGGACTCCCACTACAGCTGGGAGATGCAGTAGCAGTAGAAGCCCACTCCGGACACGACATAGGAAACGTCTCCATCACCGGGGAGCTGGTCAAGCTCCAAATGAATAAAAAGAACTTCAAGATTGAGGACCAGGAGCCTGTTTTAAAGGTGTACCGCAAGGCCTCAGAAAAAGATCTTGAAACATGGGCAAGTGCTCGTGGCTTAGAGAAAGATACCATGATGCGCTCGCGCGATGTGGCACAACGCCTGGGTCTGAGCATGAAAATTTCCGATGTGGAATATCAGGGCGATGGATCTAAAGCGACGTTCTATTATACCGCCGAAGAGCGTGTTGACTTCCGTCAGTTGATTCGTGAGTTGGCCCAATTATTTTCCGTGCGCATCGAAATGCGTCAGATCGGGGCGCGCCAGGAAGCACAGCGTTTAGGCGGTATCGGCTCTTGTGGCCGTGAGCTCTGTTGTTCGACTTGGTTGAGCGATTTCCGCAGTGTGAATACCGCGGCGGCGCGTTACCAGCAGTTGAGTTTGAACCCACAAAAATTGGCGGGACAGTGTGGAAAGCTAAAGTGTTGTTTGAACTACGAACTAGATAGCTACATGGAGGCGGTCAAGCGCTTCCCATCCCCAAGCAAAAAGTTGAAGCTCGCGCAAGGTACTGCCGTCTTCCAGAAGATGGACATCTTCCAGGAGATGCTTTGGTATGCCTTAGACAGTGATTTCACGAATTGGATCCCTATGAAGTTGGACCAAGTCTTGGAAATCGTTGAAGCCAACCAGCGCGGCGAATATCCAGATGATATTATGGAGTTCCGCTACGAAGAGCAGAAGCGTCAGAAAGCGGAAGTCGAAGTGGCAGATTTCGTAGGCGGTAATGCCGAGGACAGTATTACCAGATTCGACCAACCTAAGCGTAAAGGCGGAAACCGCAACCGTGGTGGCCGCAATCGCGGCGGTCGTAACCGTGGAAACGGCAATTCTTCTAAAGGTCAAAAACCGCAGAAAAACGACTAAAAATGATTGAAAACCTTCAGAAATCGTTCAAAACGAGCCAAAAACGCATGATTTTAGCGCTTTTTGGAGGTTTTCTTCTCTTTTCATGTAGTGCGCCGCCTCTATTAGACGAGCTCACCACATTTGAAAATCAAGAATGGCACATGGATAGCGTAGTTCAGGCCCAATGGATTCCTCAGGACAGCGGTGCTCCAGTCTTCATGAGCCTCTACGTTCGTCACCTCACGGACTACCCGTATAACAACTTATACCTCTTCCGCACCATTCGCACTCAAAGCGGTATTGCTTATTCTGATACCGTAAATGTGCACCTCGCAGATGAATTGGGCCGTTGGAACGGAACAGGCATGAGCACGCTCAAAACCATGATGGTTCCTGTAGGCAACAGTGCCGTTAGATTCAGAAAGGGCGAACGCTATACTCTGACCGTACAACACGGGATGCGCGACACGCTACTTTACGGAATCCAAGACCTCGGGGTTAGACTGATTGCCGCGGAGGAATAATTATCGAAGGTGCGCCGGCACCAGATCACTAACATCTTCACCCGCTTTTCGAATAGCGAGCTTGCAATGGTCTTTGCCAGAATTGGCTTGGGTTTCTAGCACGACCAATTGGCCCCCAACCTTTTCCATCAACGTTCTGTCGTAGTTCATCAGGTGGTAGCACGCATGTGGATCTCCACTGTCTCGAAGCGGGCATTTGATGTGAATTTCCGTGAAAGCCGTCTTCTCATCGCTCCCCGTGAACTTGAACTTATGTTGTGCATCAGGCGGCATCAAACTCACCCAAGTCTTGCCCAACTCGTCCACGCTAGTGGCTACCTCAGGCTTGTTCAAACTAAGATTCAGCTTGGCAGAGCTCTTGCTCATCGCTCCGGCCAATCCGTACGCTTTCATCCTTGCCAACGTACCGAATACAGCCAGTCCTCCTCTGAAGACTACCCAGCGTTCTAAGATCTTTTTAACTGCGCCCATAATGTATCAACGAGGTGTTCCGCTTTTCGTTCACTGAAGTCTGCAATCTGATGGCGGCACGAGGTTCCTGTAGCCACAATTACCTCTCCTTCGAAAGCCTCAATCTTTGGAAGCAGGACCAATTCTGCCATCTTCCTACTCATCGCATAATTCTC
>DFQY01000041.1 GCA_002378005.1 Flavobacteriales bacterium UBA3477 | reverse complement strand
TTTTTAATGCCTAAAATTTTTCGGCCTAAAACTCGAAAGTCAAACCTGTCATAATGTTGAAAGTCGCCTGTGCGTAGTAGTACGGGATATCGCCCCACATGTATCCATTGGCTGCATAGGAAGTGTTGCCCAAGTTTCTGAACTCCACAAATCCGATCAATCGCTGCATATCTGTACAATTCCAAGTGTATTGGGTACGTGCATTGATAATATGATAAGCCGGTAGGCTGTGTGCCTCCATGCCTTCGTTCGACATATATTGTTTGCCTACGTATTGGTTCCAAAGGGTCGCCTCAAAGCCTTTTTTAGCATACGTTAAGCGTGCACTAGCCACTGCGCCAGGAGAAAAAGCAATAGGCGTATTATACACAACTGAAGAAGTAGGATCACCGACCCAGTTCACATTCTCGTTCTGACTTAAAGCCACATTGGCCGTCGCTGAAAGCGCCGAGGTCAACTCATACGCACCAGTTAACTCAATTCCTTGGCGGAAGCTCTGACCAACATTTTCACGGATTGGATACCCCTGAGCATCAATCGCACCCGTCAAGACCAACTGGTTCTGATATTGCTGACGGTAAGCATTAACATCAAAAACCCACTTATCGGCCGCTTTGCGATAGTTCAACTCCACATCCAACATGCGCTCAGCTTTCATGGCATTCGCATCATCCGCATATTGCAAATCCGAGCGGTTTGGCTCGCGATGGCCAACCCCCGCATATGCACCCAAGATTTGGTCTTTACCGAGGTCATAGGTCAATCCAATCTTTGGATTGAAAAAGTTGAAGGCACGTTCAAAGTTTGCCGGTCCCGTCGCTGAGCCACCCGTTGAACTATGGTTCACGTAGCGGTATTGGGCATCTGCGTAGACTAATAAACGGTTTTTCGTAAATGCATATTTCGCGTATACGTTCGCATCGTCTTTACGCGCATCACCGTCGTAATAGTTTCCATCAAGGGTACTTACGTTTGGGTTATTCGCCCAAATGACACGGCCAAAGTGTGCGCCATCGTAACGGTGCACTCCACCGCCAAGCTGAACGCGGTGGTTATCTCGATCATAGGTCCAAGAAGAGATTGCACCATAGAAGTCATTATCCAACCACTTACGTGTGACCACATCACCATAAGCCATGGTGTCACCGGCTGATGTATAGTACGGCAAAAGGCCAAAGTCCATGAAACTTAAACCTAGAACGGACCCTTGGTTATATTCTTCGTAATAACCTGCGCCTGCCGTGTGGTGTAAGGCCGCTGTGAAGGTGCCACCGAAGAGGTTGGCGTAGCGGTAGTGCAACTGGGTATGCTCCTGACCGTAATTATCTACTTGGTCGTCGTAAGTACCTACAACGTTCCACATGTCGTCGTAAATAGCACCGGCGAAATTTGAACTTGGAGCGGCATCCCAAGCGCCGCCATACATGGTCGTGGAATCAATTCCATACCATGCCTGGTAAGTGCGCTCACCGCCGCCGAAGCGAACAGCTTCTATGAAATGACCACCGCCGGCAAAACCAGCGCTCACGTAGTACGATTGTAGATCTGAAGATGCGCGCTCCACATATCCGTCTGAAGTGATGGACGAGATGCGGGTGTTCATCCAAAAACCATCTTTAGTGCGGCCGGTGCTCGCTTGGAAGGTCGCGCGTTGTGTGCCGTATGAACCCGCACCCAAGGTTAGGCGTGCACTTTTATCACCTGCACCCAGTGTACTCATCCCAAGGGTAGCACCGAAGGCTCCGGAACCGTTTGTCGAGGTCCCTACCCCTTTTTGCAATTGGATGGCGTTCGTGGAAGACATAAGGTCTGGTGTATTCACCCAAAACACGCCATGGCTCTCCGCATCGTTCATAGGAATACCGTTAAGGGTAACATTGATACGGGTGATGTCTGAACCGCGCACACGCATGTTCGTATATCCTACGCCGTTTCCGGCATCAGAGAAACTAACGACGCCAGCGACATCTTGTAGTACATAAGGAAGGTCGCGACCGGTGTTCAGCGCTTCAACATCCTTTTGCGTTAGGTTGATCTGTGCGATTGGGTCGTTCTTTTGCGCCCAAGTCCCCAATACATTCACCTCACTAAGTTCAAGGCGAGGCAATGGAATAATATCGACCATGATTGTATCAGTCGATTCTTGTGCAGTGGCAAATAGCGAAAGTGCTACAGCGGCTGCGGAGTACATGAATTTTTTCATGAAAATTGGTCTTTTAAAACCACGTCAAGGGGCAATAACGTGTTGTTACACAAATATTGCTTTCGTTCCTTGGCAGCATTACCTGCCCAGGTTCTATGGGTATGTTCTCAGCCCGTAGGTCGAAAGACTTTCTGGGCACCCCTTTGAGACAGTGCGAAGATACAACACACAAGCCCTACCTTGTGGTTCATGAAAAAGTTTATTCGAATTACTGGAATTTTAGGCGCAGGGGGCTTGGTTTTAAGTTCAATTTTTAAAATCAATCACCTCATGGGTGCGCCCGAACTGCTGTTGATGGGTACCGTAAGTTCGGGACTGTTCATCATTGGCTCTGTTGTTCAGAAGCTTTCGAAGAAATAATTGGCCACGGCTACCGGCCTTGGAACCGCTCGATAATGCCTACAGGGCGTAGCCTGATCTCATCGCCAACCATAGGCTGATAACCGACGTAAAATCCGTTATACTTGTAGATTTTGGCCAATTTTACTTGCTCGCGCTGGCTAATGGCGCGCAAGGTCTCCCCTGTACGCACGATGGTGGTTTTCGTCGCACCGCGGCCCTTCTTTTCGTCGATATATATTCTATCGCCCGGCTCAAGCTGAGTTTCCCAACTCATATCATTGAATTGCAGCAATGCCGCCACGGGCAAGTTCAATGAATCTGCTACATACTCTATGCGCTCCTCCGTGGCTAATACCACAAAAGGCACCCTTGAGCCCGCCTCGATCATGCGACGTACAATAAAGCGCTGGCGGGGGTTCTTCACGGGACGGCCCTTAGCATCCACTACGGGACCCGTTTTCTGCTCGGACTCATTTGAAGCCAAATCTCCGCCGGTTGGGAAATCTCCTTCGCGGTCGTATTTGTATAACATCTCGTCTTCAATGATCTTGATTAATCGGTCCGCATAATCTGGGGCAGTGGCATAGCCGGCCTTTTTTAAGCCCTTCGCCCATCCTTTGTAGTCTGTTGGGTCGAGGTCAAATAGAAAATCATAGCGGCTGCCGCGCACTAAAAAGTCCGTGTGGTCTTCAAAGCTGTGGCGCACGTTGTCGTATTTGCGAAAACACTCCCCTTTCTCATCATCGTCGTGAAAGACGCGTTCACCGGTCCAAGAGCTGTGACATTTGATCCCAAAATGATTGTTTGATTTTCGGGCCAATTCACTTTTGCCGTTCCCGCTCTCCAAAATCCCTTGTGCCAAGGTGATGGACGCCGGAACACCGGATCTATTCATTTCATCTACAGCGATTTGGGCATATTCCTGAATGTATTCAGCACGTGCACCTGTTTGTCCAAAGGCGCCCGTACCCCATATAAGTGCGGACACTAGGAGGAGAAAGGTGGTTTTTTTCATTTTCTGTAGACCCATATTTCAAATTTGAAGAATCGCTTTTGACTTTCTCCGTGTGCAAACTTTAAGTTATCAAAAACAATTGGTCTAACTCCCACAAAATCAAAAACTCAATTTGTTAATAACGCACAAAAAGTTTTTGTTGAATCAATTTTTGGAATGGGTAGTTTAGAGATAAGTCAAAAACAAAACACTATATACCATGAGCGCAAATGATTTCCAATTGGACGATTCCTTCGCTAGTTTCGTTCAAGAACTCGAGCAAGCAGAACAACCAAAAGCATGTAGCATCGACAATCCAGAATGCGAAGCTTGCGGTAGCTAATTGCCACTGAAAATTTAATACGGGCCCGTAAACAATGCGTTTACGGGCTTTTTTTATGTTATTGCCATTCACTTTGAGTTTGCAGCCCCAAAAGAATTAGCATTATACACACAAACCCAAAGAATACCGAAAGGCCCACTTTCCACGGAGAACGCCTGCCCTTTGCAAAGACGAGCCAGTAAAATCCGGCGCTGATAAAAAAGATGAAGGTGGTGTAGAGAAAGTAAATGACCCAATTCCATCCGTCTGACGTCCAGCGAAAATCGTAATACCCTCGCCCATCCACATCAAGAATTGGCACACCAAATGCACCCACAATAGCATAATGCTCGCGGTACCATTGTGCAAGGTCCTTGACATGTTATAGTAGGTAAGTGAAGCCCACCCCTAGATAGTTGTTCCAGCTGTTGAGCTCGTATTTGAGCGCGATGGCATTGATACTGCCGTCGAAACCGTACCACTGAATGTTGCACTCAATAGGAATGGTGAAGTTTGATACGGGGTTTTCTGGGTCCAAGTAGACCAAATCGATCATCCCTTGCTTTTCGGAATAATCGGCCCCGGAGAAATACCCTAAGCCCATCGCAACCATCACATCAAAGAAATTACCCTCCCACAACTTGCCCACCTTCAACTTCGCTGTAGAAAATTTTCCAATGGCGAAAAACGGGAGATTGTAATTCGTACCGAAGGCCCCGTTGCGTACGTAAGACGTCGTCACCGCCAACAGAGCACCGTTGGTCGTTTCGTGCATATAAGCGCCTAATTCGTATTCCTCTCCCAACACAAAATTTGCCGGGTCGATTAATAACGTATGGTATCCCGCCAATAAACCCATGTCCACTTCTTTAATCACAAGGTTAGCCTGGGCTTTCGCGGCCATGCTACCAAAGAGTGCAATCAAAACAACCAGGGCTTTTTTCATCGGTGTGTTATTACTCCTAAAAGGTCTAAAAAACTATGCCAACGGCAAAAAATAGGGGGTAAAAAGAGCGAGCCGCGTCTTCGACGCGGCTCGCAATGAAAATCTAAAAATTTTAGTAGCGGTAGTGCTCCGGCTTGAACGGTCCTTCCACCGTTACACCGATGTAGTCCGCTTGGTCTTTGCGAAGGGTCTCAAGCTCTACACCAATCTTCTCCAAGTGTAGACGAGCTACTTTCTCATCCAAGTGCTTAGGAAGCGTGTACACTTTGTTCTCGTATTTGCCGCTGTGCAACCAAAGCTCAATCTGAGCCAACGTTTGGTTCGTGAAGCTGTTTGACATTACAAACGAAGGGTGACCGGTAGCACAACCTAGATTCACCAAACGGCCTTCTGCCAATACGATGATCTCGTTGCCGTCTACGTTGTATAGGTCCACCTGTGGCTTGATCACCACCTTTGTATCGCCGTAGGCACCGTTCAACCATGCCATATCAATCTCGTTATCGAAGTGGCCGATATTACACACGATAGTCTTATCGTTCATCAACTTGAAGTGCTCTCCAGTGATGATGTCTTTGTTTCCTGTTGCTGTAACTACAATCTGTGCACGTGGGATAGCGTTTTCCATAAGCTTCACTTCGAAGCCGTCCATCGCTGCTTGCAATGCACAAATAGGATCAATCTCAGTAACGATCACACGAGCACCTGCACCGCGCAATGATGCCGCAGTACCTTTACCTACATCACCGTAACCGGCAACGACGGCAACTTTACCTGCAATCATTACGTCAGTAGCACGACGAATCGCATCTACTGCAGATTCCTGACAACCGTATTTATTATCAAACTTCGACTTCGTTACAGAGTCGTTTACGTTAATCGCTGGAAGTACAAGCGTTCCGTTGATCTCACGCTCGTACAAACGGTGAACACCTGTAGTCGTCTCTTCTGACAATCCCTTGATGCCTGCTACCAACTCTGGGTACTCATCAAATACCATGTTGGTCAAATCACCACCATCGTCCAAAATCATGTTCAATGGCTGACGGTCTTCACCGAAGAATAATGTCTGCTCGATACACCAGTTGAACTCTTCCTCGTTCATACCCTTCCAAGCGTATACTGGAATACCCGCTGCTGCGATAGCCGCTGCTGCGTGGTCTTGGGTCGAGAAAATGTTACAAGACGACCAGGTCACATCTGCACCTAGCTCTACTAATGTTTCAATCAATACCGCCGTTTGGATGGTCATGTG
>DFQY01000025.1 GCA_002378005.1 Flavobacteriales bacterium UBA3477 | reverse complement strand
GCCGAGGTGTTCGATTTTATTCAGATGTTCCATCTTTGGCGTTTAGCGTTCCTAAGTTAACCAATGCCGCGTATTTCCCGCCTTTGGATAGGAGTTCTTGATGCGTGCCCAATTCTACTATTCGCCCCTCCTCCACATAAGCGATTTGGTCCGCGTGCTTAATGGTGCTCAATCTGTGCGCCACCACAACCGTGGTTCGCCCTTTCATTAAGGCATCTAAGGACTGCTGTACCCTTGCTTCGCTCTCGTTATCAAGTGCCGCGGTGGCTTCGTCTAACAATAGGAGTTTTGGATTGGCATAGAAGGCACGTGCAATACTCACGCGTTGACGTTGGCCACCGCTCAAGAATTTTCCGCCTTCGCCGATGGTTTGGCCGTCGAAATTGGACACAAAATCATCACAATATGACGCCGAAATGGCCTTTCTATAGCCTTCCTCGCTTCCTTTTGCATTGAATGTGATGTTTCCTTGAATCCCGTCGTTGAACAATAATGGATGCTGTGGTACCCAGACCAACCCTTTGCGGTAATTGGCCATATTCGCCTCCTTCAAATCCTTAGATCCTAAAGTGACTGTTCCTTGTTGTGGATGATCAAACCCCGCTAACAAGTACAATAGTGAACTTTTACCACCACCTGAGGGGCCCACGAGTGCAGTTGTTTTCCCCGCTGGAATCACAAGGTCTAAGCCTTGTAGTACATCGCGGTCGTCGTAGGCAAAACGAACGTCGCGCACGGTGATATCTTCCTTCCAATCCGCTTCAACCACAGGCTCGTCTCCTGAGGGTGGTACGACCATGTCCAAAACCTCAAAGATTCGCTCCGCACTGGCATTGCCTTTTTGGATGTCGTAGAGGGCGTTGGTGACGTTTTTGAACGCAGGAATTAATTGGTAGAATAACAAAATAAAGGCGACTAATTCTCCACCGGTTAGACGCTTACCGGACAAGACCTCCTGGCCGCCGAGATAAAGTACTACAAGCAATACACTTACGCCCAAGACTTCGGCAATAGGCGAGCTTAGGTCCCGCATGCGGAACACCTTGGTCATTGTACGCTGCCATTGACGCACACTTTGAGCGAACACATTACTCATTTGGGACTCAACGGCGTAACTCTTTATAATGGGCAGATTCGATAATGCTTCTTCTAGCGCAGTAGTATTCTGACCTAGTAGCCCCTGGGCTTCCTTAGCGCTGCGTTTCAGGCTCTTGCCTACCGTTGCGATGAGACCACCGGATATGGGGATAATAGCTAACGCCCACAAGGTCAGGGTAGGGCTCATGGTGAAAAGCACTGCCAAAGTTCCTAAAATCATCAATGGATCGCGCACAAACCCCTCCATCCCCTTGAGCATGGACCATTCTATTTCATTTAAATCCGCCGTAGCGCGGGTCAGTAAATCTCCTTTTTGCCATTTGCTGTGTTGGCGCAAACTCAACACAATCCACCTATCATGCAGGGCTTGTTTGAAATTTGCGACGACCCCGTTACGCACCGGCGCCAAGGTCCACAAGGCGGCGTATCTCGAAAGGTTTTTCCCAATAAAGATGGTGAAGACCAAAAGGATGATTCGTACCAGGGTAGCCGATGCACCGTGTAGATCTTTGTAGGCTTCTACACGCTCCGAAAGAGCTACTTTCCAGGGTGCAGCGCCCACTAGGTCTGAGCCGGGCGTGTCGAAAATAATGTTGAGCAAAGGAATAAGCGCACCGATAGAACCTATGCTAAAAACCACCGTAAGGAGGTTGAAAACGGCCGCCAACGCTATGTAACTGGCAAAGGGGGCCATGGTTCGAATAATGCGAAGAAATGCCTTCATAGTTCTTTTCGTTGCAGCGAAGGTAGCGCTTACGCGGCAATGCGTAAATTTGCACCTATGGAAAGCACACGTCAACTTAAAATCGCCAAGCTCCTTCAGAAGGAAATGGCGACGATCTTACAGCAATTGGCTAAAGATCAATTCCCAGGTACCCTACTCAGCGTCTCGAAAGTGCGCGTGAGTCCTGACCTTGGTGTGGCTAAAATTTACGTGAGCATTTTTCCCGTAGCTAAAACGAAGGAAACCTTCGATTTCTTGCAACTCAACAACGCAAAATTGCGCGGTGCTTTAGGCCATGTCGTTGGAAGCCAGTTACGTTTGGTTCCAGAGCTCATGGTCTATGTAGACGACAGCTTGGAATACGAAGAGAACATCGACCGCCTGTTGCGCGGTGAAGGCGAAAGTCCCATCAAATAATCACAGGTGAAATCTTTCAGCACCTATCTCGCTCGTAAATACTTCTTTTCAAAGGGAAGATTAGGTGCTATACGTCTGATGTCGCTTACAGCGTTAATAGGACTATCCTTAGGAACCGCAGCCATGGCAGTGGTACTCAGTGCTTTTGCCGGGCTGGAAAATTTAGTTGCCAGCCAATACGAGCATGCAAACCCTGCCCTTAAAATCAGTCCGGCGACTGGGCAATATTTAGAGCTCACGGCGGAAGATTCTGCTTTTATATCCAACGAAGCATCCCGCTACCC
>DFQY01000037.1 GCA_002378005.1 Flavobacteriales bacterium UBA3477 | reverse complement strand
TTGGAGGATTTCACGACCTGTACACAATTGGACCCAGATGATATAGAGAGTTGGTTCAACCTCGGATACATTCACTTGCAGTTGCAAATGTATCCGGAAGCCCGCGGCTACTTCAATACGGCCTTACGTATTCAGCCCGTGAATCACCGTGCCCTATACGCCCGTGGGTATTGTTATGAACTATTGGGCGATGTAATGAATGCAGAGGCGGATTATCGCGAAGCATTGAGTTATAACCCAAATCACGAAGGTTCGAAGCAGGGGATGCAGCGCATGCAGAGAGCGCGTGCTCAAGCCGGTCAATAAATTAAATCAGCAAATAGATTTGGGTAATCTGAAATGATGCCGTCGACGCCCATGTCGACCAATGCTTGCATCTGCTCCAGATCGTTCACAGTCCAGGGAATCACTGCGATCCTGCGGAAGTGGCACCATGAAATAAGCTCAGGCGTCACGTGCTCGTAATTTGGGCTGTAGATGTCGACAGGGAAGCCCAGTTCGTCCATCTGTTCTGCCGGCGAAGTTTCCTCCTCACTAAGCAGGGCCAATTTTACCCTTAACGTCGTCTTGCGCATTTCTCTTAGCACCCGTGGATCGAAACTTTGGATGGAAATGTGGTCGAGAAGATCCGCTTCGGGATATTGCGCGTCTGCGGCAGTCAATTCGGTGGCCACCAATGCTGCAAACTTATGTGGTCTAGGGTGGTAGATGTTATCGCCTGTTGGATGGCTTTTAATCTCAATATTAAAATGTGGCCAGCGCAAACCTTCGCTTTGGATGGTGGCAAAAAGTTCACTGAGCAAGGGCTTATGGGCCGGGGTGGGTTGTTGACTCGGGTAATCCGGATGGCCCTTGGCCCCGCAATCGAACTGCGCGATACTGTCGTAGGTCATCTTGTATAAGCTATAGGCAAATCCTTCGTGAATGGTATCGGCCACTTCACAGATGGATTCATTGAACCACGGTTCGTGGGAAATAATGAGTTCATCGTCGGCGGTAACGCACAGGTCCAATTCCAAGGTGCGCACCTCAGAAATTTCCAGAGCTGCTGTAAAACCTTGAAGGGTGTTTTCTGGATACAGGCCGCGTGCGCCGCGGTGACCTTGAAGGTCCAATACGCGTTCCGGTCGTTTACAATTTGTAAGTAAAACTGTGCAGCAAAGAACTAGGATGGAGTGCTTCATATTATGTACATTAAGGGACCTTTTCCGATCACACCTCTAAAATACTTTCCTAATGCGACAAAAGGCAATCTTAGGTCTTAGTTTTGTGACCCTTCTTACCCAATGCACTATGAGTGATACGATGCCTATGGGCGAACCTAGAGCAAAAGAAATCCCATTTGAAATGACCGAGCACGGGGATACTCGTATGGACGAGTTCTACTGGTTGCGCGAGCGCGAGAATCCGGAAGTCATTGACTATTTGAATGCTGAGAATGCCTACCGTGAGAAAATCATGGCCGGCACTGAGGATTTACAGGGCCGATTATACGATGAGATGGTCGCTCGTATCAAAAAAGACGATAGCTCTGTGCCGTACAAATTGGACGGATATTTCTATTATACCCGCTACGAGGGAGACCTTGAGTACCCGTTGTACTGTCGTAAGCAGGGATCGCTAGAGGCGGAAGAAGAGATCATGCTGAATGTAAATGAGCTCGCGGAAGGTCACGAATATTATCAAGTGACTGGCTTGAGCATGCATCCATCAAATCAGAAAATTTCTTTTGGGGTGGATACTGTGAGCCGTAGAATCTACACTATATACACCAAGGATTTGGTGAGCGGCGCCATCGATATCGTGACGGAGAACGAGTGTACCGGCGGTTCTACGTGGAGTGCGGATGGGAACTATTTGTTCTACACTGCGAAAGATTTGGAAACTCTGCGCAGCGATAAGATCAAACGTTGGGATGCCCAAACCGGCACGCACGAACTCATCTTTGAAGAAAAGGACGAGACCTTCTCGACCTTCGTATATAACACACGCAGCAAGGAATACATTATCATCGGTAGTGGCTCGACCGTGAGCGATGAGTACCGATTCATTCCGGCAAATGAGCCACTCGCAGAATTTCAACTTATCCAGCCTCGCGAGCGCGGATTGGAATATGGAGTGAGCCACTTTGGTGAGCACTTCTACATTCGTACGAATGCGGATGATGCGACCAATTTTAAATTGGTCAAAGCACCTGTTACAAATCCTTCCAAAGCACAATGGGAAGATGTTATCGCTCATAGAGAGGAAGTGTATCTCGAATCTATGGAGCTCTTCTCTGATTACCTAGTGCTTGAGGAACGCTCTAATGGCCTAACGCAGTTGTGTATTCAGCCTTGGGGCGGAGAGGCATACTACCTTCCTTTTGAAGAGGAGGTATATACAGCCTATCTGGGCAACAACCCTAGTTTTGATCAGGGACACTTGCGCTACGGATATACTTCCCTAACCACCCCGGGAAGCATCATCGATTACGATTTTAAGACGGGTGAAAAGACCGTACAGAAGCAACAGGAAGTAGTGGGTGGTTATGATGCCAGTGCCTATGAAACCAAGCGTTTGTGGGCGACTGCAAACGACGGCACGAAGGTGCCTGTTTCCATTGTGTACAAGAAAAGCATGCTCCGCGAAAACGGCCCTAACCCTACCTTGCTGTATGGCTATGGAAGTTACGGAATCACCATCGACCCATCGTTTTCAAGCGTTAGGCTGAGTTTGCTCGATCGAGGATTTGTATATGCTATTGCCCACATTCGTGGCTCCCAATACATGGGCCGTCCTTGGTATGAGAATGGTAAGATGTTTGAAAAGAAAAACACATTTTCCGACTTTATTAATTGTGCCGAGGCACTCATCGAGGAAGGTTATGCCACCTCGGAAACCCTTATGGCGATGGGAGGTAGTGCCGGCGGTTTGTTGATGGGTGCAGTGGTAAACGACCGTCCGGATTTGTTCCGTGGTGTGATCGCTGCCGTACCTTTTGTCGATGTGGTGACCACCATGTTGGACGAAAATATTCCCCTTACTACCGGTGAGTTCGACGAGTGGGGCAATCCTAAGAATGAGGACAGCTATCACTACATGAAATCCTACAGCCCTTATGATAATGTCAAGGCTCAGGATTATCCTGCCATGCTCATCACTACGGGACTGCACGATAGTCAGGTTCAGTATTGGGAGCCCGCAAAGTGGATGGCACGTCTTAGAAAGACTCGCACGAATCCAGAACAGCCACTACTGATGTATTGCAACATGGACACAGGACACGGTGGCGCATCAGGTAGGTTTGCAGCCTTGAAAGAGACCGCCATGGAATATGCATTCTTCTTAGATTTGATGGGGATTAAATCATGAGCATCCTAGTCGAAAATATCACCAAATCCTATGGACCTCAGAAGGCTCTAAATGCCATTTCGTTAGAGATAAAGCGTGGGCAAATCACTGGATTATTGGGACCAAATGGTGCAGGGAAAAGTACGCTCATGAAAATCATTACTGGCTCGGTTATTCCGGACGAAGGAACGGTCACAGTCGATGGCGTAAATGTGGTGGATGAACCACTGAAAGTGCAGCGCACATTGGGGTATTTGCCAGAGCACAATCCCCAGTATCTCGAGCTCTATGTTAAGGAGTATTTAGCCTATGTGGCATCGGTATATAAGGTGTCTAATTCCCGAGTAGATGAGGTCATCGCTCAAACTATTTTGGGGCCAGAGCAGCACAAAAAAATTGGTGCCTTATCCAAAGGTTATCGCCAACGTGTGGGATTAGCCGCCGCCTTGATACCAGATCCAGCCGTGTTGATTCTTGACGAACCGACCACAGGTTTGGACCCAGCACAATTAGTTGAAATCCGTGCCTTACTCAAGAGTATTGCGGCCGATAAAACAGTCCTTTTCTCTACCCATATCATGCAAGAAGTGGTGGAGTTGTGTTCTAGTTGCGTATTCCTTGAGGGTGGCGAATTGAAGCGGGTGTTGACAGAAATTGAAATCCAAAAAGGCCCGAAATACCTCGAAGATATTTTTGGAAAATAGAATAGCCCAGGAATAATCAAACCCCTGGGCTTTGAGGCGGTTGTTATTTTACCACCACTGATCCTTGGAAAAACTTGATAGTCATGCCTACACCTAGAAGGGCAATGACTCCATGATAGATTGGGAGTATATCAGGTATTCCTAAATCGAAACCGAGCAAGTGTAAAACGGGTATCACACCGTTGATTGAAGTGATACAAATGGCAATTCTCTTTTGGGCGAAATAGGCCGCTTTATTGGAGTTGTCAAATGGATGAGTAATAAATGGATACATCAAAACTGCTTGCAGTCCGTACAATAACCCAGTTGAAATCATAATCATCTCAGCTTCACCTGTGCCACCAGTTTGAACAGCTGATATCATGTTGGCTAAGAACACCATAATACCGAACCAAAATAGTCCGTGTCGTGTGAAAATTAGCTTTTGTGTGATGACACCATATACACACATTAACGTGAGTACTGATGCAATAATTACAGGAACGAGCATTCCATCTTCCATAGTTTATCAAGTGTTATGGCCCAATTGGACCAGATTAATAATTCTAATTACTAGGTTAGAGGAGGTTGCTTTTAATAAGAAAAAACAAGGTCAGCTTTTGCACTTTCTTCAATGAGTTGTTTTGGGTAACTCCAATTTATATTTTCTACTCTAATGAGCATTTCGGATGCATTTTCCTGGGTAACTCCATAGGTCATAAAGGATCCTTCTGAAACGTGAATTACACCGCCCTCTCTTGAAAATTGTTCTAATTTCGATATAGCCATTTCACTCATTTTGAAATCCCCACCGCCATGCTTTGTGGCGGCATGAATATTTGAGATGACATCTTTCATAAAAATTTGAACGCCATCAGCTGCAGCAAAGTAAGTAACCTCATGTCCTTGGCTTAACGCTTCGCTTGCCGCATGAATAGACATTAATGCTGCTGAAGGATTTTTAATCGGGTCGGAGGTTAAATGTATAAAGTACTTTTTTGTTTGAGCGTTCATGGTGGCACCAATTATTAGGAAGAAAATGAAGCCAATTATTCTCTTAGAAATCATATAGTATTAGTTAATGGTAAATACCTTACGATAGATTTCGGTGTCGAAGATTGCCTGATATTTGGCTAGAAATTCATCCACAAATGCATCATATTCTGGACCTTGGTCGTGTGATGCGGCATATGCTTCAGCACTTGCGTAAGAACTCACCAGAGCATATCGATATTCATCTGCCTCATTATCATCATCAACCTTCAGTACAGTATAGTTTTTACCATAACCTGAGGCAATGAAGAAAGAATTAAGTTTTTCTATATCTGCGATGTACTCATCTTCACTAATACCATCAGGTAGATCAAAAAGGTGAATTGACATCTGCGAGATGTTTTCCTGTACCGATGATTCTTCAATTGATTCGACATTCGAGGCTTCTTCAACATTTTGAGTGCAAGAGAACAAACCTAGTAGAAGGGTGTAAGTCAATAGTCTTTTCATGGTTTAAAGTTTATTTGTTTTGATTTTCAGGAAGTTAAGAAAAAAGTAAGATGCCCCTCACAATATCATCGATAAACTTGAAAGAGGATCAGTAAAAGTGTGGTCGCTCAATGACGAGACATTTAAATTCCTCTTTTACCTTAGGAATAGTTTGGTAGAATGCCAATCACCACCCTATATTTGCCGTCCTATTAGCGCGGAGTGGAGCAGTTGGTAGCTCGTCGGGCTCATAACCCGAAGGTCGTAGGTTCGAGTCCTGCCTCCGCTACAAGGAAAAGCCTTGATGCACAGCATCAGGGCTTTTTTATGCGCAAGAAATACTAAATGCAAATAACTGAATAGCAAATAGTTAGTTATCTAATAAGAGCTGGTCTCGTATCGAGATCATCCAATAAGTAAAGAAGCGGTATTGATTAACACTATTTTAAAGACGTACACCGGAGAGTAGAGTAATTCATCTGGAAAGAGTACTTCTTTCAGTCTTGGTAAATAATTAGAAGTCCGTCTAATTGCAGCCAGAATTCAATCTAATTAGGCTATAACCTGGCGTTATAAAATTAGCCTTGCCGCCATCACATTCAAAAGTAATTGGAGTAACTAATTCATTACCAAAGTTTAAATCAACTCTAAGCGTATCATTTACAAATGTGTAGTTCAGTTGGGAGGGTAAGGCGTTTGTGTCGCCCGCTTGAAAGGTGTTGTATAGTGAGTCACAGTCAGGGCCTACACAATAGTATGTATATCGTATGCCATTTTCATAAATATACATTGTGTTTAAGCTATTATTTGGATAGACCCACTTACCTTCCATTGTGTATTCAGGAGTGTTTTTATCACAGCTCGAAAGTGTTCCTATCATAGCAACAGCAATTAAAATTAGATTTTTCATACGCGGGTTTTCCAAAATTGTCTCCACATGAAGATAGTGCTTATTATTCTAATTCGCTCTTCGACCT
>DFQY01000034.1:3213-20421 GCA_002378005.1 Flavobacteriales bacterium UBA3477 | reverse complement strand
GCCATAAGACCTGGCATCTCTGCCTCGGCTAATTTGATTTCTTGTCGACCCCATTCGGCCAACGACATATCTTTAACTTTGTAAGGAATGTATTGCGTTACTTCGCTCATTGTTTCTTGTCAATTAAGTCCTGCAAAGGTACATAACAAGAGCGGAGCGCAAAAGTTTGTAATAAAGATGAGTACCACGATAGTCTTTTCGGCATTGAATGAGGAGGTCCAAGTCCGTTGGCAACCCACTCCCAACCATGGGCAATGTTCCGATCTATGGTGCTTGGAGGACCAAGAAAAATGGCAACGCATTCGCTCTAAAGCCAAGCGCAATGAGATGGCCGCTAGCCGCAGTGCACTCCAAGATATTTTGGGCCAAGACCTGCAACAAATGCATTTTAAGGGTGGCAAGCCGGAACACCCCAGCGGCCCTATTTCTTTATCCCACTGCAAAACGGGGGCTGTAGCAGCCCACTCCCCTTCCTTGGCCGTTGGTGTGGATGTGGAGGTTGAGCGATTACAGCTCAAGAAGATAGCTTCCAAATTTGTCCGTGAAGACGAGCAATGTTTATTGGAAGACCTAGGTGCGCAAGATGCCCTGCAGCTCACTTGGGGGATTAAAGAAAGTTTATTCAAGCTTTATGGTGCGGGCGGCCTAGATTTCCGGGAACACCTTCACATCACCACGCTCGAAAGAAATTCGGACGACAGTGGATGGATTGGGATGGCATGGATATACCCTACAAACGGTCGTGAGGTGGCCAAGGCATGCTTGATTCAAGGGGTGTTTCATGAGGGCACCTACATCTGCCTAGCTACACATCGCAGGCCGATGGCGCCCATTGAAACGGAGCGATTCACACTTCGTGAATGGAACCTCAGCGACGCTTCTTGGCTTTATGAGCTCAATCAGGATCCAGAAGTGATACATTTTAGCGGAGATGCTGGATTTGATTCAATAGAAGCGGCCCAAGGGTTAATCGCCACCTACCTAAACTACCAACGCGACGGTTATGGCCGTTGGATGGTGGAGGACAGAAAGTCAGGAGAGGCACTCGGATGGTGCGGCCTGAAGAAAAATCCTTGGGGTATAGATCTTGGCTATCGGTTCTTCAGGAAATTTTGGGGCCAGGGTGTGGCCACGGAATGTGCTGAGGCAACCGTGAAGTGGGCGCGAGGAATGGGACTGCCCAGATTAATTGGGCGAACCTTGACCGGTAATCCCGCCAGCGCGCGTGTTTTAGAAAAATTGGACTTTGAACGCTACAGCGAACAACCCATTGAGGACTTTGCCGCAGGCCAAAGGATGAACGCCGAGGATTTGAAGCGTTGGCAAGGGCAGCAAATGGTCATGATGAAACTGGATTTATGATGATGCATTTGATTTTCACAGGGGTCGAAAGCACCTTCAAAAGCGCTTTGGCTAAAGCTGTAGGCGAGGCACTTTCACGTGAGTTATGTGGGGAGTTTGCCCGGGAGTATTTGGAAAAATTGGACCCTAAACCTTCTATGGATGCCTTTCCTAAGGAGCATTTCGATGCTATTGCGAAGGGCCAATTACTTGCTCAAAAGCATCACGGATATTACGAAGAAGGGCAACAGATTTTCGATACCGACGGATTGACGCTGGCCATTTGGGGAACGGATAAATATGGCGTCGAGGATGCCCAATGGTTAGCGCCTGGCGGACCTTCATTTTACCTTTTGTGCGCACCGACCAATACCTACAAGGAAGATGAATACCGCGTAGACGGTCATCGTCGTGACGAATTGCACCAAAAGTTTGTGGATTTATTAGAGGAATTGGGCAGGCCTTACCTCATTTTACGAGAGCCCGTTTTCGAGGACAGATTATACGAGGCCTTAAGAATCGTCAAAGGTCTGGAAGCCTAAACAATCCTATTCAGTTCCTCATTGATCTGCTGACGCACTTTATTCCATTTATCAAAGGCAGTCATGTAGTAGTCGACATCAACGTTTTCTGCATTGAATTGGGCCTTGAGCTCATTCAACTTACGCTCCACCCAAATAGACTTGAACCGTAGCACCGTTTCTTGAACCAAATCCTTAATCGTATTGCGCTCTATCGGCAAGTGAATATCCTTACGCTTCCAATCACTCAATACATAAGGCTCCGTCAAAGCCTTCGTGGCTACTTCGACTACCTCCGTATCTTCCTGCATGATCCACCAAGCACTATCTGGCACATGACCTGCCTCGAGTTCAGCTTTGACTAAATCATACATTCGTTGGAAAATGGGCGTTTCAAAAGGAATATTATCCTTCTCAATATTTTCTACAGCCCATTCCGTAATGCTGATAGGCACCACTTCCTCAGGGTCTAGATCTTCTTCGAGCATATCCTCTACGCCGCGGGCAACAATGAGGTGAATGACTTTTTCCTCTTGGTGGCGACCAAAAGGAGTAGTTACCTTTTCCGTGGGCGGCAGGGCCTCCATCGGCGGTGCTTCAGCCTGCTTACGTCTAGCTTGGCGGTTTTGAGCATCAAGTAATCGAGCCAATTCCTCATGGAGTGCACGCGGATCAATATCCAAGATCTTCGCAGCTTCCTTGATAAATACTTCCTGGCCAATGGCATCCGGCACCTTAGAAATACTGCCCACCACATCGCGAACCATCTCTGCACGCTTCAACGGATCATTGCCCACCTCTTCCAGCAATACACTGGTCTTGTACGAGATGAAATCTTTGCGCTGCTGCGCTAAGAATTGTTCCAATTCCTCAGTGCTGTGTTTTTGGGCAAAACTATCCGGATCCTCGCCATCAGGGAAAGGAACCACACGAACGTTGATCCCAGCTTCCAGCATCATGTCCAATCCTCGGAAACTCGCACGAATCCCAGCTGCATCCCCGTCGTATAATAAGGTAATGTTCGAAGAATAGCGCTTGAGCATGATGATCTGACCTTCCGTCAAAGAAGTTCCAGAACTAGAAACCACATTGTGAACACCATTTTGATGGAAACTCAGTACATCTGTATATCCTTCCACCAAGAACGCTTCGTCTTTCTTTACGATTTCTTGTTTGGCCTGGTACAATCCATATAAAACCTTACTCTTATGGTAGATCGGGTTCTCGGGAGAGTTCAGGTATTTCGCGGCCTTGACATTGCTCTTGAGAATACGGCCACCAAATCCAAGTACACGCCCAGAAATACTATGAATAGGGAACATCACTCGTCCGCGGAATCTATCGTGCCAACCGCGATCCCCGTTCATGGAAATTCCACTATCCTCTAGCGCCTTCTCGTTGTATTTAGATTCAAGCGCATATTGTGCAAAAGCATCTGATTTCTCTGGACTATATCCCAGCTGAAACTTAGCGATAGTATCGTCTGTAAAGCCGCGCTCCTTGAAGTAACTTAAGCCAACAGCACGGCCCTCGTCGGTCTGGTGGAGCTGCTCTTGAAACCAATTGTTGGCGACATCTGAAATGAGATATACCGCTTCACGGTGATTGCCCGCTTCTATTTCCTCGGCCGTTTGAGGGCGTTCTTCGGGCACCTCAATATTATATTTATTGGCCAACCAGCGAAGCGCTTCAGGATAAGTCATCTGTTCCAATTCCATGAGGAACGTGACCACCGAACCACCCTTACCCGAGCTAAAATCTTTAAAGATCTGTTTGGCAGGGCTGACCATAAAACTCGGGGTCTTCTCGTTATTGAACGGACTCAAACCCTTGAGGTTACTCCCAGACTTCTTCAACTGAACGAACTCTCCGATCACCTCCTCAATACGAGCGGTCGAAAAGATTTGTTCAATAGTCTCTTGTGGGATTCTGGCCATAGCATTGCAAGATACATTCTCTGCACAAAAAAGCCACCCTTTTGGGGTGGCCAAGCAAGCTGATTAAAAGGTTACTTATTTCTGTAAATGTACATTTAATTGTGGGAAAGGTATACTGATGCCTCGATCGGTAAAAATCTTGTAGACTTCAGTATTCATATCGTAATACACCGGCCAGAAGTTTTCAGTATTCACCCAAGCGCGTACAATAATGTTTACACTAGAATCTGCTAATGCCGCGAGCTCTACTAACGGGGCAGGTTCAGCATGTACACGCTCATCTTTTTCTAATAGATCGCGTATAATCTGTTTTGCCTCGTCTAAATCTGATCCATAATCAATGCCAAAGGTCCATTCTTGGCGACGCGTTGGCTGTGCACTGTAGTTGATCAAGCTCCCGTTACTCAAACCACCGTTTGGAATCACTACTTGTTTGTTATCCGGAGTAGTTAATACCGTTACAAAGATTTGTATGCTTTGAACGGTTCCTGAATACCCTTGGGCTTCAATGAAATCACCCACTTTAAAAGGCTTAAACATCAGAATCATCGCGCCCCCTGCAAAATTCTGCAAAGTTCCGCTCAACGCCATACCAATGGCCAATCCGGCAGAAGCAAGAACAGCAACTATGGAAGTTGTAGCTACACCGAGCTGATTGATGGTGGCAATGATCACCATTGCTTGCAGACCAATCTTCACCAATGATTGCAAGAAAGTGGTCAAAGATGGATCTACTTCACGAAGTTGTAGTGCTTTATTCAGCGCACGCATCATTAATTTGACGATGCGCATTCCAATCCAAAATATAAGCAGCGCAAAGACCACATGCTTGGCCCAGCTTAAAATGCTGTTTTGAATGGTTTCCATGGGTATTCCTACAATCTCTTCCATGATTATTTTTTTCTTTGGGCGGTATAATCAAGAACGAGTGCCAAAGCATTGCGTTCTTCGGTTTGAGGAAAGTTAAAGAGAATCTCTTTGGCTTGATCGATATGCTCGAGCATTTTACCACGAGCGTACTCCAGGCCACCTGATTGTCTCACAAAGTCCACCACTTCTTGTACTTTCTTAGGTCTGTCGTGATGTTTCTTGATGGTTTTGATGATGTGTTGGCATTGTTTTGGCTCTGCTTCTTGCAAAGCCTTGATCAAGGGCAATGTCATTTTCTGTTCCTTGATATCTATGCCCGCCGGCTTTCCTGTCAAATTCACTCGTTCAAAATCGAAGAGGTCATCTTTGATTTGGAAAGCTAGACCCAGGTGTCTGCCGAGCATTCTGAATTTTTCAATCTCCTCATCAGTTCCTCCGGCACTCGCCGCACCAACCACACAGCAAGTCTCCAACAAAGAAGCCGTCTTTTGCTGAATGATTTCGAAATACACTTCTTCCGTAATATCCAGTTTCCTTGCTTTCTCTATTTGCAATAATTCACCTTCTGACATGGCTTTCACCGCGCCGCTCACGTGCTCGAGCAACGAATATTGCTTTGTTTCTACTGCTAATAGTAGCACCTTAGACAGCAGGTAATCTCCAATAAGCACGGCAATTTTGTTCTTCCACAGCGCATTGATCGAAAAGAACCCTCTGCGCTGGTCGGCATCATCCACAACATCATCATGCACAAGGGTAGCCGTATGCATGATTTCTACCAATGAGGCGCCTACATAGGTAGCGTCCGTAACACCGCCTTGAATTTTGGCACTCAAAAAGACGAGAATAGGACGGAGTTGCTTCCCCTTCCTTTTCACCATGTAACGCATGACACGGTCGACCAAAGGAACATTAGAACTCAGATGGGCACGGAAGCGAGCGTCGAAGGTCGACATCTCCTGCTTAATTGGTCGCTTTATCGTATCTAGGGTTCCCATTAGTTCCAACCTTTCTGTTTACAAATGTGCTCGTAGGCTTTTTGCACATTCAAGAAGCTTTCCTTCGCAGCCGCTTGAGCTTCAACTCCAGCATCTACCAAACGGTCGGGATGAAACTTCATTGCCATTTTTCTATAGGCTTTCTTCACTTCAGACCCGTTAGCTGTGTTCGGCACCTCTAATACCTTAAACGCCCAATCCGCATCTTGGTTTTTATGGAACATCGCTTCTATCGAAGCAAAGTCATAAGGATTGATGCGTAAGTAGCGCGCAATGCGTTTGATTTCGGCCAATTCTTGATCATGTAAATGACCGTCTGCAAGACCGAGTTTGAAGAGAAAATGAATGAGCTGTAATCGCGTGGCGTGTGTGGTAAAACTATTGATCTGTGTACAAACCTTCGTCAAAGGTATTGGTTGATCCACTATAGTTTTAAAAACTTTGAAGCTTTCGTTGGCTCTTTCCTTGCCGAACATGCTTACGAACTGTTGGCGCACAAAGTCAAGCTCACTCTCTTGAACTTTTCCATCTGCCTTGATCACGCGAGCAGCAAGAACCAAAAGAGAAATATGAAAGTCGCTGGGGGATCCCCCTTTACTATTTCGACTGCGAGGAACATCATCTCCATGAACTAAATCATGCACCATGTTCCCGAAGGCGACTCCTAATAGAGCACCAATAGGTCCACCTAGACTCCAGCCTAGACCTCCTCCAAAAATTTGAAATAGGCGTTTCATTCGTGGACCAAAGATAGTCTACGGCAGAAATAAACAACCCCTAATTAGAGATTCTTAAACGACGATAACGGTGAAGATTACAATGCCCGCGATGATCGCTATAACCAAGGCCATTTGGCCATATAACTGGCCCTTGGTCATTTTGGTTGCACTGCCTCCCCTACCTGCTGTAGTATTCGTTGGCATAACGTAAAGGTTTTGTTCCTAAGTAAAGTACATCTTTTTTTTGGAAATTCAAAGTGTTCTCATCCATTAATACACACATAATGAGCAACTTAATTCCACAAAAAACCCCGAGAAGACTCGGGGTTTGAAAAATCTTTTAGGAAGTTTATGATCCGCATAAAACGCATTCGTCCGGATTGTCAATCGAACAGGCGATTTTATCGGCATCAGAAGGAGTATCGTTCATCGTCGCCATCGCTGCCTTTTGGGCTTTCACTCTAGCTTCAATTTCTACTTCTGTTACAGCGGCAGCGGCAGGAGCTTTATCTACTTTACCGGCAGTGGCACCTTCGCTAACGCCAGGCGTTACATCGGTTTGAGCATTTTTCTTCACGGTAAACTTAATCGCGGAAGTAGCAGGCTTAGAACGCAAGTAATACATACCCGTTTTCAATCCTTTCTTCCATGCATAGAAATGCATCGACGTCAACTTACCCATGTTTGGAGCCTCCATAAAGAGGTTCAGACTTTGGCTTTGATCAATGAACAAACCACGATCTGCTGCCATATCCAAAATATCACGCATTGAAATCTCCCAAACGGTTTTGTAGATGGCTTTTAGGTTCTCTGGAACGCCTTCAATGTTTGCCACAGATCCGTTTGAAGCCATTAGAGCATTTTTCATGTCCTCATTCCACAATCCAAGCTCAATCAAATCATTCAACAAGTACTTGTTCACCACAATGAACTCGCCTGAAAGCACGCGGCGCGTGTATACGTTTGAGGTATATGGCTCGAAACACTCATTATTTCCTAGAATCTGAGAGGTTGATGCTGTTGGCATAGGTGCCATCAACAATGAGTTGCGAACACCATGCTTTTTTATTTCACCACGTAGCGTTTCCCAATCCCAGCGTCCACTTAACTCTCCGTCTTTCACACCCCATAGATTGTGTTGGAATTTACCTTTGGAAATAGGTGAACCATTGTATGTTTCATATGGTCCATCCGCAATGGCCTGATCTTTTGAAGAAGTTACCGCAGCGTAGTACATAGTTTCGAAGATCTCCATATTCAAGGATTTAGCTTCTTCAGAATCAAAGGCCAAACGCAATTTGATGAAGGTATCTGCGAGCCCCTGTACACCAAGACCAACAGGACGGTGGCGCATGTTTGAGTTTCTTGCTTCTACCACTGGGTAGTAGTTGCGATCGATCACCTTGTTCAAGTTTTTTGTCACCTTGTAGGTCACGTCAAATAGTTTCTGGTGATCAAACTCGCCTTGCTCTGTAACGAACATAGGCAATGCGATGGATGCAAGGTTACAAACGGCTACCTCATCCGGAGAAGTATATTCGAGAATCTCAGTACACAGGTTTGATGAACGGATGGTTCCCAAGTTTTGCTGGTTCGACTTCAGGTTAGCGGCATCCTTATACAGCATATACGGTGTACCTGTCTCAATCTGGCTCTCCATGATTTTAGCCCATACTTCACGAGCTTTCACAGTACGACGTCCACGGCCCTCTTTTTCGTATTTCGTGTAGAGTTTCACGAACTCATCACCGTGGCTATCGAATAGACCAGGACATTCATTTGGACACATCAAGGTCCAATCTTCGTTTGTCTCAACACGCTCCATGAACAAGTCCGGAATCCACATAGCATAGAACAAATCGCGCGCGCGCATTTCTTCTTTACCGTGGTTCTTCTTCAAATCCAGGAATTCAAAAATATCAGCGTGCCACGGTTCTACGTAAATTGCGAAAGACCCCTTGCGCTTACCTCCACCTTGGTCTACGTAACGCGCTGTGTCGTTATACACTCGAAGCATAGGTACAATACCGTTAGAAGTACCGTTCGTACCACCAATATATGACCCCGTAGCGCGAATGTTGTGGATGCTCAATCCGATACCACCCGCACTTTGAGAAATCTTCGCCGTTTGCTTCAACGTGTCGTAAATACCGTCAATACTATCTTCCTTCATCGTCAACAAGAAACAAGAAGACATCTGAGGCTTCGGTGTTCCCGCATTGAAAAGCGTCGGAGTAGCATGCGTCATATATTTCTTGCTCATGAGCTCATAAGTCTCAATAGCGCTTTCAAGATCATCTTTATGAATACCGATACTCACACGCATGAGCATGTGCTGAGGGCGCTCCACAATCTTGCCGTACATGCGCAACAGGTAAGAACGTTCTAGTGTCTTGAATCCAAAGTAATCGTAACTAAAATCTCTATCATAAATCAACTGAGAATCCAAAAACTCCGCATTTTTCTGGATGATCTCATATACATCGTCCGCGATTAGTGGCGCTGGTTTACCCGTCTCTGGGTTGATGTATTCAAACAAATCAGTAACTGTTTCCGAGAAGCTTTTCTTAGTGCTTTTGTGCAAGTTACTTACTGCGATGCGAGCCGCAAGATTGGCATAATCAGGGTGTTTGATTGTCATAGACGCAGCGGTCTCAGCCGCCAAGTTATCTAACTCAGCAGTGGTCACCCCATCATAGACACCGTCAATAACACGTTTCGCTACAGATACAGGATCAACATATTCGCTGAGGCCGTAACATAGTTTTTCAATTCGTGCAGTGATCTTGTCAAATTTGACCGCTTCTTTACGGCCGTCCCTTTTTAATACGCGCATCATGGTTGTTCTCGGAGATTATACAGTTACGGAAAATGTGTGTGTTGTTGTCTTAGAAATTCAAATCTGCAAAAGCATCATCGATGTTATGGCTACTCTGTTCTTCACCAACCCCAGCCTTTTTGTATTCAGAGACACGTTTCTCAAAGAAGTTCGTTTTCCCTTCTAGTGAGATCATATCCATGAAATCAAATGGGTTTGCAGTATTGTAGACTTTTGGACAATTCAATGTTTCTAGTAGGTGATCGGTCACGAACTCAAGGTATTCCGCCATGAGTTTAGCATTCATACCAATCAAATTCACTGGCAAAGATTCCGTGATGAACTCACGCTCAATATCCAATGCCTCAACGATGATTTGGGTGATGCGTTCTACTGGCACCTTATTCACCAGGTGAGTATTATGTAGGTGACAAGCAAAATCACGGTGGAGACCCTCATCGCGAGAAATGAATTCATTTGAGGTAGCCAAACCTGGCAACAAGCCGCGCTTTTTCATCCAGAAGATCGAACAGAAGGCACCAGAGAAGAAAATACCCTCCACTGCTGCAAAGGCGATCAATCGCTCCGCGAAAGATTCACTTTCAATCCAACGCAATGCCCAATCCGCCTTTTTCTTGATGGCAGGGAAACGCTCAATGGCATTGAACAATTCATCTTTTTCTGAATCACTATCGACCAACGTATCGATCAAAAGAGAATACATCTCACTGTGGATGTTCTCCATCATGATTTGGAAACCATAGAAAAATTTCGCCTCAGAGTATTGTACCTCATTCACGAAATTTTCCGCCAGGTTTTCATTCACGATACCATCCGACGCCGCAAAGAATGCAAGGATGTGTTTTAAGAAGTAGCGCTCATCGTCGTTCAATTTTTTCCAGTCTACTACATCTTGGTGCAAATCGATCTCTTCAGCGGTCCAAAAAGACGCCTCTTGTTTCTTATACCATTGCCAGATATCATCATGCTGGATTGGAAAAATTACAAAGCGGTTTTTGTTTTCCTGAAGTATGGGTTCTTGCTGCATCGTACAATAAATTAATAGTTGTCAAGCCGCTTAAAATAGTGTTAAACAGCTGAAAATCAGTTATTTAAGTGTTTTGGTAATAAGCGGCTTTGTCCGAAGCGTCCACTGGGCGTTGCAATCGGCCTATACAAACATGGCCATCATTTAGAGGAATATCAAGTTGGTAATACCGGGTTTTTCCCACAGTTATTAACAACTCTTTTTTGTGCCAATATTGAGACATAGCAACCCTACTCTAGGATGCTCTAAACGTTTCAATTGACGCTCGAAATTTAGACTTTATTCAGCGGCGAAATTACTTGCGACATTTTCCAATTCACTGTAGAAATCTGACCCGTATTTTCGAATTAAGGGCTCTTTTAAGAACTGGTACACGGGCACTTTTAATTCTTTACCTAAAGAACAAGCTGCATTACAAATACTCCAGCGGTCGTAATTCAAGGCTTCAAAGTCGGTGTATTTCGCCACTCTGATTGGATATAAATGACAACTAATGGGTTTTTTCCATTCGATCTTGCCATCTAAATATGCCTTTTCGATTCCACAAGATGCTGTACCGTCTTTTTCAAAGACTGTGTAGGCGCATTCTTTCCCGTCAATCAACGGCGTTTCTAATTCTCCCAAACCTTTAACGCTCTTGCCCTGGGCCTGTACGGCTGCCCTCCCGGCATCCGTAAGGTAGCTTTTGAACTGAGGATATAATTGGTCCAACAACTTAGCTTCTTCCTCGTCCAACGGGGCACCGGCATTACCCTCCACACAGCAAGCACCTTTGCAAGCGCCTAGGTTACAGACAAATTCCTTTTTAAAAATATCTGCAGAGAGCAGTTTTCCGTCCAATTCTATCATAATACAAAGCTAATATCGGTTTTAAGTGCTCAGGTCAACCAAAGACCCTAATTTTGCACTACTATTTGAATAGCTATGGGATTTAACTATAACGATGCACTTAGTGCTTTTTTGATCTTGTTCGCGGTGATCGATATTCTCGGGAGCATCCCTATTATCGTGAGCTTGCGAAAGAAAGTCGGCCACTTACAAAGCGAAAAAGCGACCATTGTTGCGGGTGCCATTATGATCGTCTTCCTTTTTGTCGGAGAGAGCATTCTGAATTTGCTTGGGGTGAATGTGCAAAGTTTTGCCATCGCAGGTAGCTTGGTGATTTTCTTCTTGGCCTTGGAAATGATTTTAGGCATCACCCTATATAAGGAAGAGACACCCAATACTGCCAGCATTGTGCCCATCGCCTTCCCGCTTATTGCAGGCGCAGGTACTATGACCTCTCTAGTATCCATACGTGCTGAATTTGCCACGATCAACATTCTCATTGCCATTGTGGCCAACATGATTGTGGTTTACGCCGTTTTAAAGAATACAGAACGCCTAGAACGCGTCCTAGGACCGGGTGGTTTGAGCATTTTACGCAAGGTTTTCGGTATTATCTTGCTTGCCATTGCCGTGAAGCTATTCTTCACCAACCTCATACCTCTACTTAACGCTTAATACAGCCCATCAACATGTCAGACGACCAGTTTAAAAACGTTATCTCCCACGCCAAAGAATACGGCTACATCTTCCAAAGCAGCGAAATCTATGATGGATTAAGTGCTGTGTACGATTATGGACAGAACGGTGCCTTATTAAAGAACAACATCAAGGCATATTGGTGGGGTGCAATGGTGCAAATGCACGAAAATATTGTCGGAATTGATTCGGCGATTTTCATGCATCCAACGACATGGAAGGCCTCTGGTCACGTTGATGCTTTTAATGATCCGCTGATTGATAATAAAGACAGTAAGAAGCGCTACCGCGCGGATGTTTTGATTGAAGACCACGTAGAGAAGATTCGTCAAAAAATCAATACGGAGGTTACAAAAGCTGAAAAGCGATTTGGCGAGAGCTTTGATAAGGAACAATACTTGAGCACGAATCCACGCGTGATGGGCTACCAAAACAAGATCTCTGCTATCATGAACAGATTCGTGAAGGCGATGGAGGCAGAGGATCTCGCAGATGTTAAGCAATTGATAGAAGACGAGGAAATAAAGTGTCCAGTGAGTGGATCGATGAATTGGACAGATGTTCGGCAATTCAACCTTATGTTCGGCACACAATTAGGTTCTGTTGCCGAGGATGCAACTACATTGTACTTGCGCCCAGAAACGGCTCAAGGAATTTTCTTGAACTACCTAAACGTTCAGAAAACCGGCCGCATGAAAATCCCATTTGGTATTGCACAAATAGGTAAGGCCTTTAGAAATGAAATCGTAGCACGTCAGTTCATCTTCCGAATGCGCGAGTTTGAACAGATGGAGATGCAATTCTTTGTGCGCCCTGGCACGGAGATGGAATGGTACGAGACCTGGAAACAGCGCCGATTGAATTGGCACAAGAGCCTAGGTTTCGATGTTGCGAAATACAGATTCCACGACCACGAAAAATTGGCCCATTATGCCAATGCTGCTGCTGATATCGAATTTGAATTCCCCTTTGGATTCAAAGAATTAGAGGGCATTCACAGCCGTACGGATTTTGATTTGAGCCAGCATGAGAAATTCAGTGGTAAGAAACTACAGTACTTCGATCCAGAACTCGGCGAAAACTATGTGCCGTATGTAGTAGAAACTTCTATTGGATTGGACCGAATGTTCTTGGCGGTATTGAGCACAAGCCTCCAAGAGGAAACATTGGAAGACGGATCTTCGCGTGCCGTGTTGAACCTTCCAGCATTTTTGGCGCCCTATAAAGTTGCCGTTCTGCCTCTATTGAAGAAGGATGGTCTGCCCGAAAAAGCTAGAGAAATTGTGAATCTATTGAAGTTCGACCACATGGTACACTACGACGAAAAAGACGCGATTGGAAAGCGTTACCGTCGTCAGGATGCTGCAGGAACTCCATTGTGTGTGACCGTAGATCACCAAAGTTTGGAAGACCATACCATAACAGTACGATTCCGCGATACCATGGAACAAATTCGTATTTCGGTAAATGAACTGCCGGCCTTGGTGAACGAAAAAGTGGCCCTTAGTGCACAACTTGCAAAACTTTAAAGGAAAAAATTGCGTAGTCTTTTGATTTTCAATTAATTTTCCACTGTTATTAATCTATTCAACAAACGCGTTATGAAAAAGGTACAATGGTTCGCAGCAGCAGTAGTAGCAGTAGCTATGACTGCATGTGCAGCACCTGCAGAAGAAGCTGAAGCACCAGCTGAAGAGCCTGCAGTAGAAGAAGTAATGGAAGAAGTTACTGAAGAAGTTGCTGAAGAAGCAGATTCAACTGCTGAAGAGGTTGCTGAAGAAGCTGCTGAAGAATCTCACGAAGGTCACGAGCACTAAGATCTCGCAAAACTTCATAAAGTAAACCCTGGGCCATGCCCGGGGTTTCTTTTTTATTCTAAGGTCCCGGTAGATTTTTTAACCACCTCCTTTAAGATGAGGTCTTCATCCAAGAGCATCGCTGTGTAGGCGTCAAAGCCCCAGATGTTTTTCGCAATGGCCGCTTTGAGCATCAATTCGAGATCGCTTAATTGGTCCGATGGCAAATCCTCTAGCATCAAGCCATAGCCACCGTAATCCAAGAATTCATAGATCATTCCGTCATTGACGATGACCATATCGAAGTATCGCTCGTACTCCCACAAGGCAATGGATTCTCGGTGATTGTCTACCCATTGGAAGGCGAAATCATCAATGGTGCCAAAGGAGAAGCCCCAGAAATACGAACCTGTGGTATCGTTGACTACTTCCACATCTGGCTCAATACCTCCGATAGTGCGCAACACCTTTCCACTGTCGCTTTGGAAAATAAGGCCTTCCATCTCTCCTGGTAAGTCGGCCCCATCGTAAGGTTTCTGAATGGACCTACCTGATGGCGTATAGTAGTAAGCTACGGTTAAGCGCACTGTGGAACCGTCCGGCAATAATTTATCCTCTTGGACTAATCCCTTTCCGAAGGAAGTTGAACCATAAATAGTGGCGCGATCGTGATCCTGCAAGGCCCCCGAAAGCACTTCTGATGCCGATGCGCTTTGTCCATTGAGAATTATGTGAACGGGCAAATCCTCATAACCATCACCGCCTGTCGACTCGGCAGTTTGTGTCCGTCCGTCCTTGTACTTTGTACTGACAATGACTTTGCCTTCGTCCAAGAACAGGTCGGCAATGTCCACCGCTTCGTGTAAGTATCCCCCTGGATTATCGCGTAAATCCAAAATCAATCCGCGCATATTTTGCTCGGAAAGCTTGGCCAATGCTGCTTCTAATTCTTCGGTGGTTGATTCTGCGAAACGCTCAATCTTGGTGTATCCCATTGGGCCGTACATACGTGTGCCACTCACGCTCTTGAGCGGAATGAAATCGCGCTGAACCGCGGCCGTAATAGACATGCCATCGCGCATGATGCTGAACACCACGTAGGTGTCGACCGGCCCTTTGATTTTGTTTGTGACCACATCGTTGGTCAAATCTGGTCCTACTATGGTATCGCCATCGATCGCATAAATGCGGTCTCCGGCCATCAAACCATAGGATTCCGCAGGTCCGCCTTCCATAATATGGACGAAGACCAAGGTATCCTCATAGATGGTGAATTCTACCCCCACCCCGGAGAACGAACCCTGCATCCTTTCGGCAATTTGCTGCTCATCTTCGACTGGAATGAACACACTGTGTGGGTCGAGGCCCGACAAGATGTAGTCCATGGCCTCTTCCTGAAGCGCCGGAATGTCGAGCGTATCTACATATTCGTCTTGGAGGTATTGGAAGAACCGGTCCATAGAAGACCCCCTGTTGAACGAGATGGATTCCCGGAAACTCAAACCGATGCTGATGCCCGCTACAAAGAAGGCAGTGATCCAAAGTACTAGGCGTTGGGGTTTCACTGTGGGTCCAATTGTTCTATGCGAACCCCGGCTTTTTCTAAAAAGCGAAGGCCACTATCGTCCTTGTATTTATTGCGGTATATTAGGCGTTTAATTCCAGCTTGATGGACCAATTTACTACACTCCTTGCACGGACTCAGAGTCAAATAAAGTGTCGCTCCCTCTGCCGAAGCAGCGCTTGAGGCTACCTTTAATATGGCATTGGCCTCTGCGTGGAGCACGTACCACTTGGTGTAATTTTCCTCGTCTTCGCAAGGGTTTTCAAAACCCGTGGGCGTTCCATTGAATCCGTCGGAGATAATCATACGACCCTTCACAATCAGCGCGCCCACCTTTTTGCGGGTGCAATGACTGAGTTGCGCCCACTCTTCTGCCATGCGCAGGTAGGCTTCGTCGTACTTTCTTTGCTTGCGTTGCGCTTCGTCCATCTTGAATCCGTGAATTTAGGACATTCGAGTCGAAGGAGAGTTAAGCTGGGACCAATTATTTTGGCTGTTCAGAATGATGTTTTGTGGGATTTGAACAAGTGAAGAATATTCACCGCCAGATTACCCTTGGATACTACCAAAAAAAAGTCCCCGGAAAACCGGGGACTTAGATTACCTATGATTTTTATTAATCACTAGTTCTGGTTACTTCGATGGTTAATTCAACGCGGCGGTCGAGGAACATTTCACCAGTATAAGTGTGTGGTGCTGTTCGATCCTCTGTAGGAACGTCAAGCCCAAGCTGCTTTAAGAACTTCTTCACTTCATTAGAACGTCTTTGTCTCAAAGCATCATTATATGCAGCGCTAGCACGAACATCGGCAAAACCTGAGATAATTAACTTATACTCGTAACCAGCCGATTCTTTCTTCAATTTGTAGACAAATTCAAATATCTTTTTCTTTTGGTCCTCCGTAAGGATATGAATATCTACATCATAAAACAGAACCAGGTGATGACCACCCTCGAATCGCTCGATATCGTCTGCAGATTTAAGATTTGTCAACTCCTCCTCCATACGTGTCTGTAAGTCGTTCACAATCTTGTCAAAATCCTGAGACATATCAACATCATAGGTATCACCTCCTCCTTGTCCAACAACTTTGATAATTCCCCTCAAAGTGTCATTGGCTTCGGAGTAGTAATAATACTCGTCCGGTGCATCATGTGGAATCTTCCATGAAACGGATTCGTCTTCTTTGGTTATGGCATTCTTTTCCAGCCCTCTAGGATCGTCTCGCTTTGCCTCTTTTCGGCTAATACGCAGTGGATGCTCTTCGGAATTATTTCTAAAGCTATAAGTCTGACCACGCATCACATATATAGTAGGATTTTGATTGTTGCCCTCCTCGTAATCACCATTTTTACCAATAGTGTAGACAGAATCTTGATCCTCGAAAATAAAATCATCTGCCGCTGGGGCAACCATTTGAACATTTGTAATGTTCACGGCCGTATCTCGTGAACCTTCCGCAATTTGAGCCTGAAGTTTTGAGATTTCATCATCTACATATTCTTTCCAATCATCATTAGGGCCCAAAACTTTAATTATACCGCCAACTTTATCGTCGTCTTCCTCAGAGTAATAATAGTACTCCTCTGGGGCGTCTAACGGTATTACCCATTCTACGGTTCCATCCTCTTCGGTAATCCCATTGTCTTCCAATCCTTTTGGATTTTCTTGCTTATCGGGGGACTTACTGAATCGCAATGGCTTGTCTTCAGAGTTGTTCTTTAACTTATAAGACTCGCCACGAACAACATAGATGATGGGCTCTTTATTATTACCGTCCTCATAGTCGTCCCTGTCTCCTACTGTCACATGGTCATCCGTTACATCAAATTCGTAAACATGAGATGATTCAACCGATTGAACAGTGGTAATGATAACAGAAGAATCGCCCGGCGCTTGCAGTGCCATCGCCTTGAGGCGTTCAACCTCTTCTTTTAAATCTTCTATTTCATCTAAGATTTCGTCATCGGTCGATTCAGGAGCCTCACCCGGTCCTAACACTTTAATCACACCACCAACTTCATCATCACCTTCCGAGTAATAGTAGTACTCTTCTGGCGCATCTAATGGT
>DFQY01000034.1:2666-3098 GCA_002378005.1 Flavobacteriales bacterium UBA3477 | reverse complement strand
CTGGCGAAGCTTGTCTAATTCAAAGAGTATGTGGTTAATCGTAGCATACAAATCTCTGTTATCCGCCTGCTGAGGCTCGCCAGGACCCAACACTTTAATCACACCACCAACTTCATCATCACCTTCCGAGTAATAGTAGTATTCTTCTGGCGCATCTAATGGTATTGACCACTCAATGGTTCCATCTTCCTGAGTAATGCCATTGTCTTCCAATCCTTTTGGATCTTCTTGGCTATCGGGAGATTTACTGAATCGCAAAGGCTTATCATTGGCCTTGTTCTTCATTTTATAGGTCTGACCGCGTACTACATAGATAGTGGGCTCCTCATTGTTTCCGTCCTCATAGTCTGACTCATCACCAACGGTAACATGATCGTCAGTAACGTCAAAGTCAAATACCTGCTCTTCACGCTGGCGAAGCTTGTCTAATTC
>DFQY01000034.1:718-2276 GCA_002378005.1 Flavobacteriales bacterium UBA3477 | reverse complement strand
CCCTGAGTAGTAATAGTACTCACCAGGGGCATCCAACGGAACTTTCCATTCTACGGTACCGTCATCGCCGGTAATTCCATTCTTTTCTAAACCTTTTGGGTCGGTTTTATCGCCTGGACTCTTGCCGATACGCAATGGATTTTTGTCGGAATCGTTCTTCAGACGATATGTCCCACCGCGAACAACATAAATGACCGGGTCTTCGTTATTACCGTCTTCGTATTCATCCGGATCACCTACACTAATATGGTCTTTCCCAACATCAAAGGCAAAGTCATCCTTAGGCTCTGTTGCTGGTGCTACAGTAACATTTAGTATAGTATCCCCCTCATTATTGACTACTTTTTTGTTTTTAGTAGATGCCTCCGATGGGCTAAGTACTTTAATCACACCACCGATAGAATCTGTCATGTCTGAATAGTAATAGTACTCTTCCGGAGCATCCATCGGTATTTTCCAGGTTACTATACCGTGGTCTGGGCGAATACCATTCTTGGATAATCCAGCTGGATTCTTGCGGCGTTTCGGGTTTTTACTCAAACGCAAAGGATGATCCTCTGCCGTATTCTTGATATTGTAGGTTAAGCCGCGAACTACATACAACGTGGGGTTCAATTTCCTACCATTCTCATAGTCCTCTTTATCACCAACGACATAGTTGTTCATCCAATACTTAAACTCCAAAATATCCTTTTCTTGTGGAGCCTTATTGATAATGTTCGTTGAGTTATTTGAAGCGAGGTCCCAAATGTTTATATCTGAAGCATGTTCAGATTCTAGGGTCTTTGTTAACTTAATCTTTACCCCCACATTAGTTCGTAGGTAGTTGTCTCCATTACCACCGTAGTCCCAGCCGTCTAATCCATCGTGCTGGAACCCACGTCTAACCATTGAGCCATAAACAGCTATATTTTTAGTTAGTGAAAAATCCAACTCTGCACCAACATTTAGCCCTGGAGCAAAGCCGCTTTCGCTGTGCTGAGGTGTGACGTCCGATAAATAGAATAATTCACTATTGAAGTAATTATAACTGAGGCCTGCAAGTGGCACCAATGTCAATCTTGACCGCTTACGATTGATACGCATATTGGCAATATTGAATTTTAACCCAATATCTCCTGATAGCATATCTGCACGGTAGTAATCCGTATTATTTGAGCCGCTCATCGTTCCCATACTGGCTCCAGCGTAAAGGCTCCATACCGGATTAAGGGCTACAGACATCTGACCTTCAAGGTTCCAAGCAAAGACGTCATAATCGGAATAAAAGCTTCTAAAATCTCGAATAGGGATTAATACCAGATTGGCGTCATTGAGTGGCTGGTATAAATCAAAGTTATTACCAATAGACACTTGTAGTGTTAACCTATCGGTTATGTAATCATCTATTAATGCATCAACCTTTTGAGCTTGTGCTTGAAGGCAAAAAACAGTAGTTAGTGTTAAAATTACTTTTTTCATGGTTCGTCTCTATTAATGTTGAACGATGATTCGTTGATTTCTAACTACACCCTCCGTGGTTCGTAGCTTTAATAAGTATACCCCAGCTGGGTAGTTC
>DFQY01000034.1:0-330 GCA_002378005.1 Flavobacteriales bacterium UBA3477 | reverse complement strand
CGGGAAGATCTCCAGGTCGTGGACCGTGTACTCAGGGGTAGATACTGCCCCTACGAAGAACGGTGCTGAGATATTCTCACATCCCCCGTCGTTCCATACCTTCACCTTGTACTTCCCACCGACCGTCGCCTGATAGGTCTGCGAAGTAGCGCCTGCTATTGGATTGCCGTTAAAGAACCATTGGTAGCTCGTGTACGGCTGGTGCGTGCTTAAGTGGGTCGAGGTCACCCTAATGATTACCGGCGTGGCAGGACCCACACTCACCGACATCGCAAAGTTGCCGTACGTCGTACAGCCCGTACTGTCTAGGTACGAATAATTGATGTTGTG
>DFQY01000019.1 GCA_002378005.1 Flavobacteriales bacterium UBA3477 | reverse complement strand
TCCTTGTTCGAATTCCTGTCGGAAATCACCATTCGCTCACACGGCATTTCCACTGGAAAAGTGGCTAAAGGCAAATTCAAAGGCCCTAACACCGCGCGCTACCTCTTACTCATTGACAAACCTGTTGACGGAGTGTTAGCGCTATACCCTCGTGGGGAAATTCCGGTATTAATCAGTCTAGATGGAATGGACGAGAAAAAGCTATTTTTGAAAATTCAAAAGGATTTACAGTTAAATGAAAGTAATTAAGTTCCTGAGGAATAAATTCTTTTCTCATTCAGACAAGTATCAAATATTTGCCAGCGAAATAAATCCAAACCTCAAACTGGGAAAAACATATTCTCAGCATGGACACGAATATATCATTACCCTATTATTGAGGAATAAGAAGAAAGGATATTTTGTTGAATTTGGTGTAATAGACGGCATAACAAATTCAAATACGTATTATCTCGAGGAGCGTATGGGTTGGAATGGAATTGTAGCAGAACCAGCAAAAAAGTGGCATAAAAAATTAATGAATAACAGAAATGTACACATTGAAACAGACTGTGTATTTAGCGAATCTAATCTTGACCTAGAATTTATCGAAACTGGTAAATGGAAAGGAGGGAATACTTTGATGAAACATCTCAACTCAGATAAGAAAAAGAGAACTGTAAGTAGTAAATACCTGGTTAAAACTATTTCTTTGAACGACTTACTAGATAAATTCAATGCACCGAAGCATATAGAATTCATCTCAATCGATACAGAAGGTAGCGAACTTGAGATAATTAAGAATTTTGAGTTTTCTAAATATTCCTTCTCTATAATATGCGTAGAGCATAATGGAATAACAGAAAAGAGAGAATCATTACAAAAAATATTTGAAGAAAATAATTATTGGAAGCTTCCCTTACCAGACACTTTAACGAACATAGATGATTGGTATGTAAACGAAGACATTTTTAACTACTATCGTTTATTAATATCAAACAATTAAAGACCAAGTATCCAACGCCTTACCCTTATCTCGCAGCTTACCTGGCACGACCTCATCAGCGCGCGATTCAGCATCCTTTGGAAAGACAAATAAGGTCCCAAGAATGATCTCTTCAGTAGGAACCTCGAAATATGAGCGCATCGGATCAAAACGAAGCACTCCGCCTGAAGACCAATAATTTGGATACCCCAACCCCGTCGCGCCGACTAATATGTTCTGAATAGCTGCTCCAGTAGCCGCTATATGCTCCATATTTCTCAAGTTGCCCGTGAAGGGAATTGGCTCTCGACCTACGACCGGCTCTCCGAAAGTATCCGGCAGCCAAGTCACAACAAACAACACCTCAGCAGCATTGAGCATCTCGGAAATTTTACCCGCCTGAACCTCTTGTGCCGCTGCGTAATCAACCGCCGCACGGCAACGTGCCGCATCGGCCACATAGCATCGGAATGGCAATCCTGAGGCCAAATCATTACGATACTTTGCCGTGCTCTCGTAGTGGTAAGGAGCCGCAGCAGCCAGTGTAAGTAGTTCTTGGACCAATTCCTCTCTTTCCCCCTCTGACAATGAGGGTGTCCAAGGGGTTGTAGCTAATACCTTCGAGGTTTTTCTATTTATAATGGCATCCATTATGGGAACTTCGGAAATTTAGAGAAGTCTCGAGGTCGTTTTTCCAAGAAGGCATTGCGGCCTTCAACGGCTTCATCTGTACCGTAGGCCAAGCGCGTGGCCTCTCCTGCGTACACTTGCTGACCGACCAATCCGTCGTCGATGAGGTTGAACCCGAACTTCAGCATCTTGATGGCCGTAGGGCTCTTAGTCATGATTTCTTGGGCCCAGTCGTAAGCCGTTTGCTCTAACTCTTCGTGCGGTACCACCTTGTTTACCATGCCCATCTCGTAGGCTTCTTGCGCAGAGTACTCAGCACCTAGGAAGAAGATCTCGCGTGCTCTTTTTTGACCCACTTGGCGAGCGAGGTAGGCAGAACCAAATCCGCCGTCGAAGCTCGCTACATCCGCATCAGTTTGTTTGAAGATGGCGTGTTCTTTTGAGGCTATGGTCATATCACACACTACATGTAGACTGTGACCACCACCTACTGCCCAACCAGGTACTACGGCGATTACTACCTTGTTCATGAATCGGATCTGACGTTGAACGTCCAGGATGTTGAACCTGTTGATGCCGTTCTCGCCTTTGTATCCAGTGGTAGAACGAAAGCGTTGGTCACCGCCGGAGCAGAATGCCCAACCACCATCTTTAGGCGAGGGTCCCTCACCGGTGATAAGCACAACACCTATTTCTTGGCTCTCGTGGCACAGGATGAGTGCCTCCCAAAGCTCGTCTACGGTCTTTGGAGTAAATGCGTTGCGCACCTCAGGACGGTTGAACGCAATGCGTGCGACGCCGTTAAGCTGCTTAAATGTGATTTCCTCGTATTCCTTGACGGTTTGCCATTCTAGTTGGGCCATGGTCCAATTCTTTTAGGTATATGTGAACATTAACAAAGGTACTATGTAATAGTTGATAGCAGAGTATTTGAAATGAAACGCACCCAGATTCGAGATTTTGAAAAAATAGAGCAGGCTAAGGACCTCGAAGATCTAGTTAAGGACAAGCGTGTCGGCAAGCGAGCGAATAAGAAAAAGGCCCATCGACCCAACAGACATTACGGCAAGAATCTTTTGCGCCATCTAAAAGACCACCTCCAGAGAGGCGATGATCATCAATAAAAACGTGGCTACGCAAAGATGCCTTGGCGTTTTTCTTTCAGTCCCTCAGCAGCTAATCGGCCGCTTTCCATGGCAGCATTCAATGAGCCGTTGTTTAAGTTACGATTTTTGGGACCAATTTCCTTAATCGTATTTATCAAAAATCTTCTCGTAGAACGGTGACGACAACGAAGAATCGAACGTCGTCAAGAATGAAGAATAGCTCAAATAAGACAATAAATAACGCTTATCCATGATCCAAGGCGGCATGAAAGTCGGTGGCGCTACTATACCCAGCTCAGATAATTTTTTCAACGTGGGTAGGTCGGCAATATTCAGCTTTCCGACAAACAATAAATCCAGGTAATCAAACTTGCCTTTAGCCACCGCCAGGCGCAAGAAATTGTGGACATCTGCCAATCCTTCTAAATAGACGATATCCTTGGTAAAAGGCGCCCCTCCGGTCATTACACCACCTCTAAACACACGCTTAGCATTCTGAAAGGACTGCTCTGGATGATCCGTTTTCTCTAGGAAGTAACGATACACATCGATAAAATCAGCACCATCAATGGCGTGCTGAATGGCGATGACGCGATCTGATAAACGGCGTAATCGGTCCAAATCAATATTTCCAGTGATGAACTCAGCAAATACCGCTAAACCTTCCTGCGTAGCTGTGGTACCCGCATGCCCTTCGACTAAGATCTTCAAATACGGCTGTAAATGACCATTTATGGACGTCGCAACGTGCACAAAAGCCTCATGTTGAATGAGCTGATCGACATCCTTATCATTGAACTGTGCTGTAGGACGAATGGCAATACGACGACGCCCTGCCAACGCATTCGAAGCCAAACTAGGGTCCATGACTACCTCGGGCGCATGTTCCCCAAACATTTGATCTACCGCCTCCCGCATTTTCTGCGCTAAGGTTTCAGCGGATACTGAGGGCATCTCGACGGCCGCACCTAGATCCTCGTGTTTTACGAGGTCAAAGAGACGGTCAAAGTGGTTAGCAAGATCAATAATGGTGGAACTCCCGTTTTCCAATTCATTGGTGGGCTCACCATACAAATCCTTCGAATGCTCGAAGAACGCAGGTGTACCTCTAGTAGCCAACAAATAGGCGCTGCTCTCTAACTTTTCCGCGATACGGGAAGCATACTTTTTAATGTGTGGTACCTCAGCTATTTCCTTGCGTACGGCCGCAATTCGCTCCAATACAGGAGCTGCATCATATTTCGGGTATTCCACAAAGGGCAATCGCTGCGCGCCGTAACGGAAGAACTCTTGTTGAACATGATCTTCCCAGGCAATATTGCGGAGGATTTTTACATCGTCGGTGATGGCCAGCAGCGCATCACTTACCGCTACAATTTTCTGAATATCAACCTCGTTGGTCATATAATCGCCCATTACAATAGGGCGGGTCGAAAGTACTCAAATATTACTCTACTTCGCTATCCTCCAAACCATCAATTAGTACATCGATTTGATGAATAATCTGTCGACGTTTTTCCTTCGCTCTCTCAACAACTTCAGGAGAACTTTTATCGCTTTCAATCTGGCTTGTATAATATCCAATGATTGTATTCATTGCATTGATTTTGGCGCTTAAGTGAGTTTGAGCTACTTGCTGTTTTAGGGCCAATTGCGACGCATTCTGTGCCTTAACACTTTTAGCAAGTTCCCTTCGATTCAATTCAATCTCCGAACGATTCAATCGAATTTCTCGTCGCTGAAGAATGATTGTATACACTAAGGCAGCAAAAGCTAATCCTGAGAACAGCGCATTCACTGCTCCAAACGTATCTCCAATTGTTCCGCGTATTGACCAATCGTCGCCAATCCAATAGATAGCCATTAGACTCAATAGCCATAACAATACTACACCGACTAATAATTGAACAAGCATGAATTCTTCCTTCCTAGTCGATTGCTGTGATTCAAACTCTTCCATAGCGATTATTTTCTACTCAATGTAAGTAGAATAGTACTGAATTGATTGTCTTTTAATTGGATGTTTATAACAACCCTAAACCTTTGGCCAACACCAAATCCTCAGGAGTATTCACCTCCGGAACTGCTCCGGGAACTATAGCGACATCGATCTTATAACCCTGATAGATGAAGTCCAATTGTTCAAGGGATTCCTGCAACGCTAGATCAGATCTGAAATCCCCCTCGTAATTCAATACGAACTCACGTTTATAGGCATACAGTCCAAGATGGCAGTATTTTTTAACGGACGACTCGCTGTGTACGACAAAGGGAATGGAGTATCGACTGAAGTACACTCCTTCACCCTTTTTATTGCGAATGACTTTTACGGTATGTTCATCTTTTACCTCTGCGGATGTATAGGCGATAGTGGCAATGGGATTGACATCGATCGCTTCAACCACCGTTTTCAAATATGAAACTGGTAAAAACGGCTGATCTGCTTGGAGGTTGACAACAACATCCCAATCCTCTTCTACCTGAAGTGATGCTTCAAATACTCGGGAACTGCCACACGGATGATCGAAGGAGGTTGCAATGGCAGTAATTCCGCGCTGCTCACACAACTCAAGAATTTCGGGATTCGGTGATGCAACAAATACTCGAGAAAACACACCTGAGACTTGAGCAATATGATATACGCGCTCAAACATGGGCATTCCTTGAATGTCTGTAAGAATCTTGTTGGGAAATCGCGAAGATTCCAATCGCGCCGGAATGATGCAAATCGCTTTAGCCATGGATATCATAGAATTGGACCACACCTTTCAAATCTTGGGCTGAACCCACCAAGACCGTGATAATTTTCTTCTCACGGAATAGTTTGTCCATTTCGCTCACCCCCATCAACTCATCAATAAAAACAGGCGCCTTCGTACCCATTTCTGAAGCAACCAAAGCATTAGGATTGGAGCTCGAGGCCATGGCACGACGGATATCGCCATCGGTGATCACGCCTTGTACATCGGTAGGCGTACCGACGGCCACTAGTCCTAAACGACCTTCAGAGATGCGCAATAAGACTTCATGCAGGCCATCTTCCGGATGGACCATGGGTACTTGCGTGATCATCAGGTCTTTTGCTTTGGTCAACAACGAGCGCCCTAAGGTGCCGCCGGGATGGAATTTGGCAAAATCATCTTTGGAGAATTTACGCAGTTCCATTAGGGCTGCACAAATGGCATCTCCCATCACCAAAGCAGCAGTAGTGCTGGTTGTCGGGGCTAAATTCAGAGGACATATTTCCTTATCCACCTGGCATTCTAGGTGCACAGTGGAGAATTGGGCCAAGGCACTATCGTGACTTTGAGAGAGTCCGATCACAACTTTTGCGCGGCTATACTGAAGTAAGTTCAAGAGCTCAGGCGTATGGCCAGAGTTAGAAATGGCGAAAAGAACATCATTGGCTTCGATCATACCGAGGTCGCCATGGTAGGCCTCACCAGGATGGACAAAAAAGGAAGGGATTCCTGTACTAGAAAAAGTAGCGGCCAATTTTCGTGCGATAATCCCGCTCTTGCCCATTCCAGTGAAGATCAACTTTCCAGACATCGTATCGATGAGTTCTACCGCACTTTGGTAATTATTATGGTCCTGCCCTGCCATGTTCAACAACGATTGGGCTTGAGCTTGGATGCTTTGTTTGATGTGCTGATTAACGTCCATGTACACGTTCTAAAACTTCTTTAAAAACACCAGCGCCTCCAGCCGTCTTGAGCTGCACATCACAGATGTTCAATAACGCTTCAGCCGCATCGTTCACTGCATATAAATGACCGCATTCTGAACGCACAGCGCAATCGTTGGTATCGTCCCCCACGAAAATCGTTTCGTCCACCGCAACGCCATATTGCTCGCGAATGCTAGCAACCGCTTGAGCCTTATCACTAATGTTCATTTGGCAAAAATCAAGGCCCAATTCTTCTGCACGTCTTTCCAAGGCTGCAGAACCACGACCGCTCACAATGCCAAATTTGATACCTTCAGCCATGAGTGCTTTGATCGCAGTACCGTCTTTCACATTGAAGACTTTGAGCACCTCTCCTTCGGCCCCGTAATAGAGTTTTCCGTCGGTGAGCACACCGTCGCAATCTGAAATGATCAATCGAATCATAACAAGTCTTTTATCAATGCCTCAAGATCGCTTAGCTTGAGCATGTTTGGGCCATCCGACAATCCCTCATCTGGGTTTGGATGCGTTTCAATGAAGAAGGTGTTCGCCCCCCAAAGTTTTGCCGTTTTAGCGAAGTACGGTACATAGGCTCTATTGCCACCAGTAGTGCCATCATTGCTCTGGGTTTCTTGCGCGGAATGCGTGCAATCCATGACCACATGGTCGGTTAAGGCGGCAAGCTTTTGGATATTTCTAAAATCCACGACTAATTCGCTTGGACCAAACAACGTACCGCGCTCGGTCAACCATACCTGGTCATTACCCGTGGACTTCACCTTATCCACAGCGAACTGCATCTTCTCGGCATTAAGGAATTGGGCTTTTTTGATATTCACGATTTTCCCAGTCTTCCCTGCTTCGATCAACATATCCGTCTGGCGGCAAAGGAAGGCAGGAATTTGAACGATATCAACGCGATGTCCGTATTCCGTAATCTGCTCAGGGGTATGAAAATCTGTAGTAATGGGCAGACTAAATTCTTCACGAATGGCCTCCAACATGGCAATGCCTTGTTCAATACCGGGACCGCGAAAGCTGCTTAATGATGTGCGATTGGCTTTATCAAAGCTGGCTTTGAAATAGATCTCTACGCCGTACGCGTCTTTTAATCTGGCCAATTCCCCTGCTACTTCTCGCAACAGCGCTTGGCTTTCAATCACACAGGGTCCGGCAATGATAGTCATGTAAGGATTCTTTCGTTGGGTGCAAGTATAAACGTATACCTGCGGTATTACGTATCAAAAGTAGGGAAAGATGGTTGAACACCTGTATTGTGAATAATTTCTAATTCTCCACAATCCTTGACAATGTGCAGAGTGAAGGCGAACTTTTTATAAACGAAGTTGTGCAGCGTAAAGTATCGCGAGATGGCCTTGGAAATGTTCGAATATCAAATCCTACTCTTTTCTCTTTAGTGGCGCTAGAAGTAGATAGAAAATCCAAGCAAACCAAGAGATGAACAATACCGCAAGAATCCAGGCCAGCTTTTCACTACCTGATGTTTTGCTTGAGGACAAGATCGAGAGGATCGGTAATAACCAAACAAAAATGATGAATACAAAAAAGAGGAGTAGAGTCATAGATTCAAACGCCATCGTTTATGCTGGACAACTTCTTTTATGCCCTGGTTTATGCCCGTTGTGAGAAGGTCCACCAGTAAAATGGTAATTGTACAGGTTAATTGTTCTTTTTCCGGGTTGTTATGGGCGTGAAAGAAGTTGTGGTTGGGTTTTTATTAGTTTCTGTTAATGTATTAATTAATTCAGAGGTTTCCACGGGGGTATTTTATTTTCATTCGTCGAGGAATCAACTTTTTGTGCCAATTGGTCCCGTACAGCAGTATCTAAGGGACTTTCAATGGATAAGGTCGTGTTCTTTGCGACGTGAGTGTAGACTGTTGTAGTATCAATGCTACTGTGACCTAGTAATTCTTGTATATATCGAAGGTCCACACCTTTTTCTAGTAGGTGGGTGGCATAACTATGACGAAGCATATGCGGGGTGATTCGTTGTGATATACCGGCGTTTTTAGCCGCGCGAGCAACGATGTTCGCGATGGAAGTAGCGCTGTATTGCGGGGTAGTTTGTCCTTCGAAGAGGTAGGTTTTCGGCTGAAAGAAATGAACATATTCTCTGAGGAGCGGTAGCAGTGATTGCGGAAGTGGGAGCATTCGGTCTTTGCCCCATTTGCTTTGGCGGATGTGGATGGTAGCTCGCTCGAGATTGAGGTCGGTGCATTTTAACGAGATGATCTCTCCCCTACGCAGGCCGCAGGAATACAGCAAGGAAATGATTAAGCGATGTTTGAGGTTACGCGTTTTGGCAATCATCGTTAAGACTTGGTTGATGGCGATGACCTTGGGGGTGGATTTTATAGCTCGTGGACGCACCAGCGTGGAGGGTGCGATGTTGTTATTGTAGAGCGTTAGGAGGAGTTTAAGGGCGCCGACGAATTGGCGTTGGGTGCTATTGGATTTTCGAAAGAGTCGAGTAGCACGATAGGTGTTGATTTGAGCGAGAGTGTAGGAATTCGGGAATATTGGGTGAAGATCGGCGATGAGAGGAGTCATTAATTGTACGTAGGCTGTGATGGTGTTCTGGGCATAGCCTCGTGCATAGAGCATGTTTTGGTACTGTTCCAGTATCGACAGGGTTTCTTTCGGCTGCTCTTTGAGTATTGCCGTGGGGAGTGGGCGACGTGTAAGTACTTCAAGCGTACCGAAATTGGCCGCAGTAGATTGAAGGGCGGCCCAATTCTTTTTGCTGTAACGAAGCAGCCAACATTTGATCTGCTTGTCCCAGTTCGCGCCAATACGATGCAGGGCGCGGTTCAAAGGGCGGTGGAACGGGGTACGCAGCGAAAAGAATCTGCCACGGGAATCGCGGTAATCGCCGACGGTAATGACAAAATGTTTCGGGTTGGACATGGGCTGGGGGTTGTCCAAATAAATTGGCCCCATGGATTGATATGTCCAAGAAATGTGGAAAAGTTCAGGTTATCAGCCGCGAAGGATTTTCGCCATGGGACGCCCTTTGGCCAATTCATCCACCAGCTTGTCAAGATAACGAACCGCCCGCGTGAGCTCATTGTCAAGGTCTTGGATTTTGTAGCCACAGATTGTTCCGGTGATCAGGTGGGCATTGGCATGAAGATTAGCCTCGTCAAAAAAGGTTTGGAACGTAGATTTTGCGGCGATATGGCGGTCCAAATCTGCCTGGGTATAGCCCGTGAGCCACTCGATTACTTCGAGCAGCTCGGCCTCACTCCTGCCCTTCTTTTCGACTTTGGTCACATAGTGAGGATATACCCCAGCGAAAGTTAGGGCCGCAACGCGGGCGTGGTGTTCGGGAGTTGCGTGTGTGGCCATGGCAGACGGTGGTTTAGGTAAGAGTTATAGCTTGATACCCTTCGGGTTGCCCTTGAGATAGACCTCGATGAAGTTGCGCAGGAAACCGATACCATATCCTTCGTTCATCGTATTGGTGGTTTGTAGGGCGCGTATGGCGACCAAAAGTCCTTCTTGGCGCAAAGCGGTTAGGAATACCCCTAGCATGTACAAAACATAGAGTGCAAAGGGTAGCGCGAACAGGCTATTATGGAAATAGAAGATGCCCAGAACAGCAAGGATGGCCGTAAGGTGACGGTATAGTGTGAATACTAACGGGAAAAGGTGGGTCACTTTGAGGTTGCCGGGGTGGGCCTTGGCGAGCAAGGGACGGGCGGCGCCGAAGCGAAAGACCTGGCGGCGGAATTGTTTGAGCGTGGCGCGACGCTTGTGGTATACATGGGCCTCAGGGATGAACCTACTGATGGCACCTGCTTTCTGTAGGCGAAGGCTGAGCTCGACATCTTCGCCACAAACGAAGTTTTCGTCGTAGCCCCCGACCGAACGGAAGAGCTCCGCGCTCATGCCCATGTTAAAGCCCCGCGGTTGGTAGGACGTCAGAGTGTTTTTGCCGCCGCGTATGCCTCCGGTGGTAAGGAAGCTGGTCATCGAAAAGTTGATGGCCTTTTGCAGGTCGGTAAAATCGGCTGAGGCCGCATCGGGACCGCCGAAAAGTGTGATGTCCGGATGGTCGGCGAGGAAAGCATCAATAGCGCGGAGGTAGCCGGGCGGGATGATGCAATCGCTGTCGAGGAAGATGAAATACTGAGCCGTGGCCAAGGAGGCTGCGCGGTTGCGGGCATCCGAGACGGGTAGGAATTCTTCGTAATAGATCTGAAGCGGTAATTGGTCGAGGTAAGGGGCCAATTCTGGTCGCAATGCATCCCCGGGGGTACCGTCGCCCAAGATGATTTCGAAACCACTTTGCGGGTAGTCCAACGCGGTAAGGCTTTGGAGGAATTCGGTGACTTCGTCCGGGCGCTTAAACGTCGGCGAAATCAAAGCATACTTTGGGGAATCGGCAGCTTGGGCCATTAATCCAAACCTATTTTATCGTTGATCGTGTAATCATGCTTCTTATTGCTCTCGCGCAACAACAACTCGGCAATGAATCCCACGCCGAAGAGTTGAACGCCCATGATGGTCAGGGCTAGGAGGATGTAGAAGAGCGGATTTTCAGTAATCAATCGGGCCTCTATCCCAGCGCTTAGCGCCCAAAGCTTGTACCCACCAAGGTAGGCCAACAGGGCGATACTCAAGGTAAACATGAGTGTTCCAGCGGCGCCGAAAAAGTGCATAGGACGGCGACCAAACTTGCCCATCACAGCTAGGGTGGCCAGATCGAGGAAGCCATTAATGAATCGATCTAAACCAAACTTAGTCGTGCCGTATTTGCGGGCCTGGTGCTGCACTACCTTCTCCCCGATCTTGCCAAATCCTTTGTTTTTAGCCAAAAACGGGATGTAGCGGTGCATCTCACCGTAAACTTCGATATTATGTACTACCTCCAGGCGATAGGCCTTTAGTCCACAGTTAAAGTCGTTGAGTTTAATTTTAGAAATGCGGCGTGTGGCAGCATTGAAAAGCTTGGTAGGAAGTGTCTTGGTAATAGGGTCATAGCGCTTTTGCTTCCAACCACTGACTAGATCGTAACCGTCTTCCAAGATCATTTTACGCAATTCCGGAATTTCCTCAGGACTATCTTGAAGGTCGGCGTCCATGGTAATAACCACTTGGCCTGAGGCGGCCTTAAATCCTTGATTCAAGCCCGCGCTTTTCCCTTGGTTGCGGCGGAATGAAATGGCCTTCACGTTGGCATTTTGCGTGCGAAGTTCCTGGATAACCTGCCAACTGTTATCGGTAGAGCCATCGTTGACAAAAATGATTTCGTAGGTATAGCCCTCGCGATCCATGACACGCGAAATCCACCGGGTCAATTCCGGTAAACTCTCGTCCTCGTTAAATAGAGGGATAACTATGCTCAGATCTAAAGTGCTCATCTTTGTTTACAGGACAGGTTCGTCTTTTTTCATAATAGCAGCCAATACCAAGCTCAACACGAGGTAAAACACACTGACGATGGTTAAGCCTTTGAATTGGCTCATCATCCCAAAGGAATCTCTTTGCTCAAGTTCCGCAATTGCCTCTTCCATCTGGGCATCATCAGCACCAAATTTTTCGAGAATATCATAGGTAAACTGCAAGGTTTCCTCTTCCATCAACGCTTTAAAGTCAGTATCTATAACGTTATACATCAGTGCATTGAAAATCACTACTACGGCAGTCCCTAAAATCAGACCAAAGGCCGAAACCCCTAGAGCGGTTTTATATGTGATGAAACCGCCATTGGACTTACGTGCGCTGTTGATGGCATAAACACCTAAGGCGATAGGCAACAACCATTGGTAGATAAACCCGATCCAAAAATTCTTGAACATGAACGCTGGATCACCCAGGTAACTAACCATAAACATGGTGATACCTAGGACGATTATAATCAAGGCCAGTTTCTGGCCGTGAGGTTTGATCAAATGAGTGTCTTGTTGCATTGTCGGCTTTTCTTTTGCGGTTGCAACAAATATAGGCCAATAGGATCTATTAAAAATTGTTAAAATTCGTTGGTGGCGGGGACTTTGTTCACGTAACTTTGCCCCGGGCAAGTCTCACACAACCAGCTCCTGGTGAATCCCCCAGGGCGGGAACGCAGCAAGGGTAGTCGGTCGTAGCGGTGTGATGTGAGTAGCTTGCCCTTTTTTTGTGCCCTAAAGTCTCGGGAATGCCTTACTTTTGACCCGGAATAAATTCAATACCACAACACATGAAATTTTTCATTGATACAGCGAACCTCGACCAGATTAAAGAAGCCCAGGATTTGGGTGTACTAGACGGGGTAACAACCAATCCTTCATTGATGGCTAAAGAAGGCATCAGCGGAACGGAAAACGTAAAAGCCCACTACAAGGCTATTTGTGATATCGTCGACGGTGATGTGAGCGCAGAAGTGATCGCTACTGACTACGAGGCGATGATTAAAGAAGGAGAAGAATTGGCCGCTATCGATGAGAAAATCGTCGTGAAAATCCCTATGATCAAAGACGGGGTGAAGGCATTGAAGTACTTCTCAAGCAAAGGCATTAAGACCAACTGTACCTTGATCTTCTCTGCAGGCCAGGCGTTGATGGCGGCCAAAGCTGGTGCGACATACGTGAGCCCATTCATCGGCCGTTTGGACGACATTTCTACCGACGGTTTAGATTTGATTGAGAGCATCCGCGTCATCTTTGATAACTATGATTTTGGAACTGAAATCTTGGCTGCCTCTGTACGTCACCCGATGCACATCATTCAATGTGCGCAGATTGGCGCGGACGTGATGACAGGACCATTGAGCGCAATGGAAGCCTTGTTGAAGCACCCATTGACTGATATCGGTTTGGCGAAGTTCTTGGAAGACCATGCCAAGGCGAACAGCTGAATTTGACTCAACTTTTTGACTCAAAGCCCTGCAGCAATGCGGGGCTTTTTTTTGTACCTTAATGTAGCTAAAATTTCTTCTCCCATGGTCTACACCCTCTTTCCTGATAGTCTTAATATGAGTACGGTTCAAGAGTGTGTGGCACGCTTTGAAAAAGGTGATGTTGCCATCATTCCCACAGATTCAGTCTACGCCATTGCCGGAGATTTTCAGCATCCCAAGGCCTTGGAGAAATTGGCTAAAATCAAAGGAGAATCTGTGAAGGAAGCTGAGTTTAGCTTTCTTTTCACCAGCATTTCACAGGTGTCCGAATACACACAAAGTTTGGACGGCCCCACCTTTAAACTGGTGAAGAAATGTTTACCTGGTCCTTACACCTTGGTACTTGAAGCCAACATTAATCTGGCCCGCAAGCTTGGGCAAAAGCGAAGCACTATTGGGGTGAGAATTCCAGATAACCCCATCGTATTGGCTTTGGCGGAACGCTTGGGACGCCCGCTCGCCTCGGCCTCCTTGCACCACGACGACGATATTTTGCAATACCCCACCGATCCGGATGAAATCGTTGCGAAATATGCTGGAAAGGCAGATTTTATCATTGACGGCGGTTGGGGAGATAACATCCCTTCCACAGTTATTGATTTAAGCGGTGATGTGCCTACCCTTCTTAGAGCAGGCAAAGGCGATCCTGATGTGATTTAACCCAGAGGGAAATGCCTCGACGGTCGAGCTTACCTCCGGCCACCTCCGGCCACTGTGCAAGCAACAGGTATTGCTTGGGGCGTTGGTTTTTAGGCCAGGTATTTAGCAGTGTTCTAGCCTGCGCTACCTGCTCTTGGTTGGAAAGAATCAGCACGGGTATTTGGCCGAAAACCTCATCATCTAATGGGGCAATTGCGGCACGTATGCCTTCTACTGCAAGCACTTGTTCCCACTGCTCTGGATGAATCTTAATGCCCCCAGAGTTGATCGCAAAATCCAAGCGTCCTTCTATTGAAAATTCGCTATCGTTGTGCAGTAGAGCGGCATCATTAGTGACCAATTCTTTTATGCCCAAGTGCGGCGACCGCACCACCAAGGCACCGTCTGCACTCAATGAAAAGCGAGTACTTCCCACCGCACGATACACTTCTTCGTTCAATCTACGTATTGCCACATGGGAGGCCGTTTCTGTCATGCCATAGCCAACATAAACCTCGGTGCCTTCCGGACATGACGCTACAGGAGCGGCACTCCCCCCTAGCAAGACCGTCTTTATCCCCTCTTGCCAAGTCAAATGTTGAAATTGCGGAACAGTCAACGGAATGAAATCAATAGCGGTTTTAGGGAGGTCCAAGGAGATTTTGGGCTCTACCAAATACAACTCCAACGCCCCTACCAAGGCCCGGATCACCATCATGGCACCGCCAATACGGTCCGCAGGAAGACCTAAAACCGCCACCGCACCAGGTTCCAAACCAAAATGCTTCAACGTCGCTTGTGCACTTTGTGCCAATCTCGCTCTAGGATGATGCCAAACTTTAGGCGTCCCCGTACTTCCACTGGTGGACATCGGGAGAAATTCAGCGTCAGAAAGCCAAAATTTCACCACCTTTTGGACCCCCGCAACATGGACCGAAACCCCTTGTAAATCAATAAGTTCTATTGGCGTAAAGCGCTGGTTATTCCAAATAAATGTGGTCGGCATTAAAAAAGTGTTAATTCGGTATAGTTCTTGCGTAGGTGTGCGCACTTATGACCCGATTTAAAATCATTTCAATATACGCCATCGCGTTGGTTTTTTCCCTCTCAGGGAGGGCCACAGGTATGGAAAATTTCAGATGGGTCACAGTCATGACAGACCAAAGTCAAGAGCCTATTGAAGGGGTTTCAGTCATGATCAACCAAACCTTCGTGGGAGAGACTGGCCCGCTGGGAAGATTACTCCTGCCCGATGGCGCACCCGGCGATCTTATTGGGTTTTACCACACCAGCTACTCCCCTGCTTTTGTGTCCAGATTAGAATTGGGCACCCTTGAATACAACATTTACCTCCAAGAGAGCGTCCTCAACATTCAAGAGGTCGTAATCAACGCGAATCGAATCAAACAGGATTACCAGCGCACGGCCAAAGAAGTGCGTACCATCGATTCTAAGCGCATGGACGAGCAATACCAAGCCAATGCGGCCGATGCCCTTGGTATTGACCCAAATATCTTCATACAAAAAAGTCAAAGCGGCGGTGGGTCCCCAATGATACGAGGAATGAGCACCTCTCGAGTGTTGCTGACCGTCGACGGTATCCGCATGAACAATGCCATCTTCCGCGCCGGAAATGTCCATAATGTGATCAGCTTGGATCCCGAATCCATTGCTAAACTTGAAATCAGCCTAGGGCCAGGTAGCGTATTGAATGGCTCGGACGCTATGGGCGGTGTGATGAACATCAATACTTACGAAGCACATTATGGCGATTCCACAGAGGTCTTGCAAAGTCTGGTCTTCACCTTATCGAATCAAAGTAGCCAATTAGCCCGTCGACCGAATTTCCGAATCAACTACGGCGGATTGAATTGGGCCGGGATGACGTCTGTCACATTCTCCCAATATCAGGATGTTGGTATGGGTAAAAATGTCCTTGGATGGACGCCCGAATCCCACCTCGACAACACCCTTACAAACTTCTACACCGCCCGTTTCGGCAACCTCGACACCATCTTGGTCAACGAAAACCCCTATATCCAAGTCAACACCGGCTACGACCAGCGTAACTTCACCAACAAATTCAAAATCCGCATCTCCCCGCGTACCGAAATCAAAGCAGGCCTCCACGGCAGTATCACCACAGACATCTCACGATACGACCGCATGATGGAAATGAAAGGTGATATGCCTAAGTACGCCAAATGGAATTACGGCCCACAGATTTGGTCCTTAGGCTACATCGCCGCGGAAAACCGTACCACCACTCGTTTCTCAGATTGGATTAAGGTCACCGTGGCTGGACAGTATTACGAGGAGAGCCGCGATGTAAGAAAGCTTAAAAATTTAGAAGGTAAAGTGCAGCGAGAGCAGGTTTACATTGGCCAATTCAATGTGGATGCCAGCAAAAAATTGGGCCCACGAACCAAACTCGTCTATGGGGCCGAATACATCCAAAACAACCTAACCAGTACAGCGTGGAATTATCATGAGCTCGTTCCAGATACCACCTGGCCTGCGCAAACGCGCTACGCCAACGGCAGTCTTTGGCAAAGTACCTCCGGATTCGCCATGCTCCACACCGACCTCAGCGACAGACTCAGTGCCAGCGGTGGTGTTCGAATCAACGGTGTACACCTGTTCACCCCCATCTCATTCAACGGCTTCGTACAAGATGTCGACCTCCAATTCCTCGCACCTTCAGCCGAACTAGGCTTCACTTATTTCCGACCCACGTTCAAATACTTTCTCAACCTAAGTACCGGATTCCGTGCCCCCAACATAGATGACGCGAGCAAAGTATTTGATTCACAACCTGGGGCGTTAATCATTCCCAACCCCGATCTCCACGAAGAGCGATTGTACAGTGCCGAACTGGGCATGAAGCAAAAGCTCGGAGACCGTTGGGCGTTGGACGCGTGCTTCTATTACAGCTTCCTAGACGAAGCGATGGAACGTGCACCGTTCGACTTTGGCGGCCGCGACAGCGTGTTCTACGAAGGAGAACTTTCTCAAGTGCTAGCGGTGCAAAACATCGACTATGCTTGGGTATGGGGATACCAGTTTGGCATTCGTTCAGACATCTCTAAAAACCTCCACTGGCTTTTACACTGGTCTCACCCCTTCGGTATGGACAGCCAAGGCAACCCATTGCGCCACGTGAACCCCTTCAATGCCACCTCTACCCTGAGCTACAGCAGAGAAAAGATTCGTACCAATCTCATCTTGCGATACAATGGTTCGGTAGATGCAGAAGATATACCGTTCTCAGAGTCCGAAAAGTTGCACATGTACGCCATCAACGATAATGGTCTGCCCTACTCACCTTCTTGGTACACCATCAGCCTCCAAGGCTCCTACCACTTCTCGAAAAATATCTTAATTCGAGTGGGATTAGAGAACCTAATGGACGTACGCTACCGCCCCTATGCAAGTGGAATCGTCGCCCCAGGACGCTCCGTATTCTTCTCCATGCGCATGTCAGTTTAAGCCAACGCGCTGAGATCCCAAGATTTTTGAATATCGGCGGCCAATTGTAATTTGCCACCCGCCACCCGATGAGGTGCTGGCAAATTGTTCGTATACAAACTCCCCGTACCCAAACCTTGAGGCAACAAATTGTTCTTTGTCGAAGCCCACTGGGCAATGGCGTTCATTCCCACATTGCTCTCCAATGCACTGGTCGCCCACCACTCAATGCCACGGAACTCTGCCAGTGCTATCCACTGGTCAGCACCGCGCCAACCACCAATAAAACTTGGCTTAAGAATAATGTATGGCGGTCTAATCTGATCGAGTAGCTTTTCGCGCTCCTCTTTTTCAACCAATCCTATCAAACTTTCATCCAAAGCAATAGGAACCTTGGTCGTCGCTGCTAAGGCGGTCAATCCTTCGCGGTCTTCAACTGGGAGAGGTTGTTCAATGCTATGAATGGCAAGATCAGACAATACCGCATCCACCTCAAGCGCCTCCTTCAAGGTGAAGGCACCATTGGCATCGACGCGCAAGGTTAATTGGTCCTGTGAAAATTCCTTTCTAATGCCTTCCAACAAGGCCCGCTCCGTCGCCCAATCAATGGCTCCCACCTTCATCTTCAGCGTGGTAAAGCCCTCCTCCAACCTGCGATTGATCTGATCCAACATAAAGGACTCGTCCCCCATCCAAATCAATCCATTGATCGCAATGGATTCCTCGCCGCGACTATACGGCGTTTGGAAATGCTGAAAACCGTGCTGCAAATGGCTAAAGGCCTGCTCTAAGGCAAACTGAATACTAGGAAACTGCGCATTGGCCGCATACAACTCTTCCATTCCCAACGCGATGTTTTGGACCGTCCAATGCAACTGCGTTTCGAGCTCAGGTACATCGTCCATGCTCAATCCACGCAAGATGCCGACCTCGCCCCATCCCACAGGAAACGGCGCCGAAGCATCTTCAATTTTTAAAAAATAACTCTGCTTTTTGCGCAACACCCCACGCGATGTGCCGGCAGGCTGCTTGAAAATCAGGTCATATGAGCTGAAACTCGCGCGCATCATTAAATGTTTAGAGCCACAGCTGTACCCACGCAAAAGAGCAAGGTCATCATGGCCATGGGCTTTAGCAAGGCGTCCAACATCATGGAATCTTGGGCATTCGTAAATGGCTTAAACACCACTCGCGATATCAACAATCCAAAGAAAATATGAAATACGAGCAGGGCCTGATTTCCATCGAGGAGCGCCCAATACAGCGCAAAAACCAAACTCAGCACATTTCCAATCATCAGTAAGGTCTTGAAATAACCGCGGCCCCACTTCTTGCCCATGCGCACCACCAAGGTCCGTTTAGCTGCCTTGGCATCCGTATCCATATCTCTAAGGTTGTTCAAGGTCAGTACTGCGGCACTATAGGCCCCAGCCACCAAGGCCGGAAGCACAAAACTCCCATGCAACGGCGCATACAAGGCCGCCGATCCTAGCACCCCGACCAAACCAAAAAACAAGAAGACAAAGAAATCACCTCCACCCCAGTAAGCATAGGGCTTCGGCCCCATCGTATAAGAGGTCGCAGCCACGACTGCAGCAATATTCAATGCAAAAAACACATAAAACAACACCTGACCAAAGAAGGCCAGGAAGACCAATGTCCCTCCACTGATCAGCGCCAAAACAGTCCACAGTCTCACGGCGCGCTTCATCGCCGGGATGGTGATCAATCCGCTGGCAATGGCCCGCTTTTCACCCGTTCTATGGTCGTCCGTACCGCGCATCCCGTCGCCAAGATCGTTGGCATAATTTGATAATACTTGGTACGCGAAAGATGTAAAAACGGCCAAGGCAAAGATGCGCCAATCCACACCATCACTGACCTTGTAGGCCAATCCCGTCCCCAATGCGATCACAGCAAAGGCCAATGGCAATGTGCGCAACCGTGCAGCGGAAATCCAATGTTTAAGCTCTGCCATGTTCTTGAATAATTTTCAACGCACTTAAATTCATGGACTGTTCCGTTTTGCAATCAATAACGGTCAATCTCTTCACCGAAGTAAGCGCCGTGGCCAATTCTTGTTCATTTTCAACACCAACGAAGGCCACATTAAACGCCTTTACCAACGAATGTAAATTGACCTGTTGCGCGTTGGCAAAAATCTTCTGTGCTTTCGATCCTGTACTAGCCGTACCCGGGAGCCAATCAAAGATTCCGCCAATGCCGTTATTCAATACGCAAACGGTGAGGTTTTGAGGCAATTCTTGCGCATACAACGCATTGTGGTCGTACAGAAAACTTTGATCCCCTAAAATGACCGTGTGCTTGCGCATTGGATCAGCCAAAGCAGCGCCAACGGCCGTACTTAAACTTCCATCTATACCCGCTACCCCTCTATTGCCATAAAGTGCTAAGTGTTTTGGGAAATAATTAAAATAGCGCGCTACCGAACTATTCCCCAGGTGCAAAACCGACTGTGCATCAAGATGATCTATGATAAGGCGAAAAGCCCCAGCATCAGACCAGGGGAGCGTTACTGCAGAACGTTCATCATGTCGAACTTGAATAAAATTCGTGGCAGATTTCCAGTGCCGCAAGAGGTTCGGTGAAAACCTAATATGCTCAACATTTGCGTCCAATACATCCCAGCATTGAAACACATCAACATGAACATGTTTTTTAACCCCTAAGCCTCGTAAATACTGCTTCGGCTTTTTATTGATCCATTGTCCCCCAATACTCAGTACCGCATCGGGCTGTAGATTCAACAGTGCCTCCATGGGTGCAGTATTCGGATGATCCAGTAAACCGCTCATGGGATCCGCAAAGAGTGTCCACTCCACGCCTTCATTCAAAAGCATCCGCACCATCTCAGATTCTTTAGGCAATAATTGTCCAGCAACAACGGCGACGGATTCAAACTTGCTAAAATCAGGCGATGCTACAGATTCCGGCAGACCATGTTTTACGAATTGATCCGCGGCCAATTCCAACTGCATGGACTTTGGCGCCTCTCCCTGCCCATATAACGGCTCATGAAAGGCCACATTCAAATGGATGGGGCGCATTTCAAAGTGCATGGCTTTAATGGCGTAATGAAGGGCTTTTTGTACTTGCTCAAAGGAATCCTCCTCATCAATCTGAATACTCGCCGCCACATGTGGCTCGTAAAACTCACGCTGTACGCAAGTCTGTCCCTCGCCTTTATTGATAAACTCCTCAGGGCGGTCGGCGCTAAGGATGATAAGTGGCACGTGGGCGTAGTAAGCCTCGAGCACGGCCGGGTAATAATTGGCCAATGCACTTCCCGAGGTACAACAAACCGCTACTGGAGTTACAGTCACCTGACTGCGTCCTAAGGCATGAAAAGCGGCGCTGCGCTCATCGCCAAGAACCGTCATTTCAAAAGTCCCTAAGGATTCTGCTGCAATGATCAAAGGTGCATTGCGAGAGCCGGGAGAAAATATAATGTTCTTCACCCCTGCCTGAGCGAGGGCTTCTAAGGTCCAATGTGCCGTATGCTTGGTGGTCGTCATTTGAGTTGTACAGCGTCCTTGAGGGCAGAGATCTTATATTCGGTCTCCATCCACTCATTCAAAGGTACGCTGTCCTTTGTTATCCCACCCCCTGCAAAGAACTGAATTCCATTCGAATGCCATTTCATGGTGCGCAAGAGCACGTTGGCATAGATCGTGTCCTTCACCCAAGCCAAATAGCCTGTGTACAGTTCACGTGGATAGGATTCAATTTCATGCAACACCGCCAGCGCAGCTGGGGTCGGCGTTCCACAAATGGCAGGTGTAGGATGCAGGGCCTCCAAGGTTTCGAAGGCTTCTAGTTGACTATTGTCGGTGTTCACCCAGGTCATCAAATGCTCCACAGGCCCTGCCTCGAAGGTGATCTGCGGCGTGCGGCGCACATGGCCCCCGAGGTTTTTCAGGGTGCGATGAATCTCTTTGGTGACAAATTTTTGTTCTTCTATTTCTTTCTCGCCCCAATTCATACCACCACTCAATCGCGTGCCGGCCAATGACATTGATCGGAACCCTTGCTCAGTACCCTCCAAGAGCACTTCCGGTGTAGCACCCATCCAACTTCCGAAGTGGTTGTGATGGAAGGCAAATACCGTACAATTGGGGAACTGATTGCACAATGATTGGAAAGTGGCTGAGGCATCCGCAGCTTCTGTCGACATAAAATGTGTGCGACTCAGTACGACCTTCTGCACCTCGTGCCGGTGGATTTTTTGAAGGACTTGGCTAACTTCGTTTTGGTAGCTCTCAGCGCTTTTGTTCTCCCAATTATCCAGGGGGACTTGACCAAATTCACCCCAGAAATGTGCTATTTCTGTGGTTTCCTCCTCAGCGAATCCGAGAGCATCCAAATTAAAGCCTCGCAAAATCAAATCACTTTGATCTAAAGATGTCGAGCGATAGCGTAGTGCTTTAGGAGTGGCGCCAGGAAATTGGACAATCAAAGAGAGCATTAGCGGCGTTGTTTGACGAAGTTTAACAACTTCACAACCGAAATCAGCTCGCCTTGTTCGTTTTCAACTTTGATCTGGAACAGGTGTGAGGTGCGGCCCTTGTGCAAACATTCGGCTGTTGCGATCAGCATGCCAGTACGTGCACTTTTGACATGATTCGCACTGATTTCAAGGCCTACAGCCGCCTCCTTAGCTGGATCTATCAACATTTGAGAGGCTGCAGATCCAACAGATTCTGCCAGGGCAACGGTGGCCCCGCCGTGCAAGATTTGCATGGGCTGATACACTCTTGAATCCACGGGCATCGTAGCGACCAATTTTCCTGTGGAGGGATCGGCATCTACGTATGTGATGTTCAAGGTTTCCATCAAGGTTCCCTTGCAGGCAGCGTTGAATTGTTGGAGGACAGTATCCTTATCTAATGGGGCGTTCATTACATGCAAAAATAGTATCCTTTTGGATGGTTGGAAAATCGAATGGAAAAAAAGCCTAAATCCCCGATAACCGAGTTAAATTTGCGCTTCTGTAACCTTAGGAAAACAAAGGAGAAAATGATTACTGTAACGTTTCCAGACGGCAACCAAAGAACCTACGACAAAGGGACGACGGCCATGGACGTAGCGATGAGCATCTCGCACGGACTGGCTCGCAATATTCTATCGGGCACTTACGATGGCCAAACCATCGAATTGAACGATCCTTTGACCACGGACGGTACGTTGCAGTTCTTCACTTGGAACGATGATGGCGGTAAGAAGGCGTTCTGGCACAGTTCAGCGCACGTCCTTGCGCAGGCCATCCTCCACTTCTACCCTGAGGCAAAGCTCACCATAGGTCCAGCCATCGAGAAAGGATTCTACTACGACGTAGACTTTGGCGATGAGATGATTTCTGAAAAGGACTTCGAGAAAATCGAAAAGCAAATGTTAGAATTTGCGCGCCAGAAATTTGAATTCAAGTTGCGTGCCGTAACCAAAGTGGAAGCCTTAGCAGCGTACAAGGAGAACCCCTACAAAACCGAACTCATTGAAAACCTCGAGGACGGTACGATTACTTTCTGCGACCATGCCGACTTTACAGATTTATGTCGCGGTGGACACATTCCACACACGGGATACATCAAAGCGGTAAAAATCATGAACGTGGCCGGTGCCTACTGGCGCGGTGATGAGAATAAGCCGCAGTTGACGCGTGTCTATGGGGTGAGCTTCATGAAAGCCGGCGAACTTAAGGAGTACCTAGAGTTGTTAGAAGAAGCGAAAAAACGCGACCACAGAAAACTAGGTAAGGAATTAGAACTTTTCACTTTCAGCCAACGCGTAGGTCAAGGATTGCCATTGTGGTTGCCAAAAGGCGCCATGCTTCGCGAGCGCTTGGAGAACTTCCTCAAGCGTGCACAGAAGAAAGCAGGATACAGCCCTGTCATCACCCCGCACATTGGAAATAAGGAATTATACGTTTGTTCTGGGCATTACGCGAAATACGGTAAGGACAGCTTCCAGCCTATCCACACACCAGAGGAGGGCGAAGAATACTTGCTCAAGCCGATGAACTGTCCGCACCACTGTGAATTGTACAAGGCAACGCCAAAATCGTACAAGGATCTTCCAGTACGCTTCGCGGAGTTCGGCACAGTCTACCGTTACGAGCAGAGTGGTGAATTGCATGGTTTGACCAGAGTTCGTGGCTTTACACAGGACGATGCACACATTTTCTGTACTCCAGACCAGTTAAAAGACGAGTTCAAAAACGTCATCGACTTGGTCCTATACATCTTCAAAACGCTGGACTTCAAAGACTACACCGCTCAAGTGAGCCTGCGCGATCCAGAGAAGCCAGAGAAGTACATCGGCTCCGATGAAAACTGGGTAAAGGCAGAAGCAGCCATTATTGAAGCAGCAGACGAAAAAGGATTGAGCACTGTGGTAGAATACGGCGAGGCCGCTTTCTATGGACCGAAGCTCGACTTCATGGTCAAAGATGCGCTCGGCCGCGGCTGGCAGCTTGGTACCATCCAGGTAGATTACAACTTGCCGGAGCGTTTTGAACTTGAATACAAAGGCAGCGACAACCAAGAGCACCGTCCAGTGATGATTCACCGAGCCCCGTTTGGTTCGATGGAGCGTTTTGTTGCAGTACTGCTCGAGCACTGTGGTGGAAACTTCCCATTGTGGTTAACACCAGAGCAAGTGAAGATTTTGCCGGTGAGCGACAAATACAATGAGTACGCTAAAGAAGTAGCCCAATTCCTAGAAATTTCCGATATTCGCGCCCTCGTAGATGAGCGTAACGAAAAGATTGGCAGGAAGATACGCGATGCAGAAGTATCAAAAACACCATTCATGTTGATCGTCGGCGAGAAGGAAGTGGAGAGCGGTCAGTTGAGCGTTCGTCGTCACGGTCAAGGAGACCAAGGCGCCATGTCCAAAGAAGAATTTGTAAAATTGATTGCGGATGAGATTTCGCAACTAATTGATTAATAGAAGTTTAATTAAACAAGAACTACACTGAGAAGAGGTAAAAAGAAGGCGCCAAAAGAGAAATTGGCCGCAAACCACAGAGTCAACGACAAGATCCGGGTACCCAAAATCCGCCTAGTTGGTGAAAACGTTGAGCAAGGTGTCTATAACACCAGAGATGCTCTGCGCATGGCAGACGATATGGATTTGGATTTGGTAGAAATTTCACCAAATGCAGACCCACCGGTTTGTAAAATCATTGATTACAGTAAATTCATGTACGACCAACGCAAGAAGCAGAAAGAGCTTGCAGCCAAGGCAGTGAAGGTGGTAATCAAAGAAATTCGTTTCGGCCCCAATACCTCAGACCACGACTACGAGTTCAAGAAGAAGCACGCCATTGAGTTTTTGCAAAGTGGCGCCAAGGTGAAGGCTTTTGTCTTCTTCCGCGGACGCTCGATTGTGTTTAAAGATCAAGGAGAGATTTTGCTCCTGCGCTTGGCACAAGACCTTGAAGAATATGGAAAGGTAGAACACATGCCTTCTATGGATGGTAAGAAGATGAACATTACCATCGCACCAAAAAGTAAGTAACTCCAATAAATAACAGTTGAATCATGCCAAAAATGAAGACCAAATCCAGTGCTAAAAAGCGCTTCAAGCTTACTGGCTCTGGTAAAATCAAAAGAAAGCACGCTTTCAAGTCACACATTTTGACTAAGAAGGCAACGGACCAGAAACGTCGTTTGACAAAATCTGGCTTGGTAGACGTTTCAGATGAAGCGAACATCAAGACCCAATTGGGAATGAAATAATTCCCAGAGTTAGTTAATAACCCTGTGCTGGGTAGCTAAATCTTCTTGAAACAGCAGAAGTACCTCTCACAAAAAATTAAACAATTATGCCACGTTCAGTAAATGCTGTAGCTTCAAGAGAGCGCAGAAAAAAATTGATGAAGCACGCCAAAGGGTACTTTGGTCGTCGCAAAAACGTTTGGACGGTTGCTAAAAATGCGGTAGAGAAAGGTCTAACGTATGCTTACCGCGACCGTAAGAACAAAAAACGCACCTTCCGCGCATTGTGGATTCAGCGTATCAACGCAGGTGCACGTTTGCACGGAATGTCTTACTCTCAGTTCATGGGAGCAGCCAAGAAGGCAAACATTGAATTGAACCGTAAGGTATTGGCTGATTTAGCCATGAACCACCCTGAGGCGTTCAAAGCGATCGTTGATAAGGTGAAGTAATAATTTTTGGAGTACTTAAGAAATGCCTCGTTCCTTTGGAGCGGGGCATTTTACTTTTGGAGCAGATGGTAGCCGTTCCAACGAATGCGGCGTAAGCTTCCCGAGGGTGTGGTGTAGCTGTCTAATGACTCCGCTCCATCTAAATCAGGCAACTCATGGGCGAACAACCACTTCTCCTCCCCGTCCAAACGCCAGGGTCCCGGAATTTCCGCCGTGCTCGCCACGACATTAATGTGGTCAAAGAGGCCCGCTATTGCATGACTCTCTGGAGCTTTGACAATATCTTCTGGTTTGCCTTTTTGCACCAATGCACCATCCTTGATCACCCACAACTGGTCCGCGATCATCAATGCATCGCTCGGATCGTGCAATACTAAGATGGCCGCTATCTGCGCATCACGCACCATTTGCTTCACATCAATTAAAATGCCGGTCTTCGTGCGCAAATCCAACTGCGCTAGGCTCTCGTCCATGAGCAGTACGGGCGGTTGGTTGGCCATGGCCTTTGCGATGCTCACGCGCTGACGCTGTCCACCGCTCAAGGAGCGCACCGGAAGCTGGTCTTGACCTTGGAGTTGCATGGCATGAACTAAGGCGTCCACGCGCTGCTCACGCTCCTCTTCCTCCAAACGCAACAAATGATGTGCGATGTTTTCTCGGGCGGTAAGCATGGGCTGAAGATCGTCGAGTTGCGGCACCCATCCGGCTTTGGTTTCATCCAAGACCAAAATCTTCTTGCGCGTTTTCACGGGCTCACCCACAATATGAACAGCTCCTTCCAAAGGATCCAATTCCCCTCGCAACAACCGCATGAGGGTGCTTTTTCCTGCCCCACTTGGGCCCAATAAAACCACCACCTCACCCCGACGCACCTCGGCATCGCCAAAGTGGAAGTTCGCCGTATCGAAGGCGAAGCTCAAATTCTCAATGTGGACTGCAGCTGTAGACATAGCAAGGCAACAAAAAAGCCGCCCCAAAGTTGGGGCGGCCGTGGAAAAAATCCTAATTCAATATTATAGGTGAATCACCTCGTCGTACGCTGCAGCTGTAGCCTCCATAAAGGCCTCGCTGAGGGTCGGGTGAGGGTGAACCGCTTTCAAGATTTCGTGACCTGTGGTCTCCAATTTACGAGCCACCACTGCCTCGGCGATCATTTCTGTAACGTTCGCACCGATCATGTGCGCACCCAACAACTCGCCGTATTTAGCATCATAGATTACCTTGATGAAACCATCCTTGTGTCCAGAGGCAGAAGCCTTACCAGAAGCTGAGAATGGGAACTTACCGATCTTCAACTCGTAACCCGCTTCCTTCGCTGCTTTCTCTGTATAGCCTACAGAAGCTACCTCAGGGAAACAGTAGGTACATCCAGGAATATTGTTGTAATCAATAGGCTCAACGTGCATGCCCGCGATTTTTTCTACACAAAGAATACCTTCAGCAGAGGCCACGTGTGCGAGTGCTGGTCCTTTCACGATATCACCGATGGCGTAGTATCCAGGAACGGTAGTCTGGTAGTAGTCGTTGACCATCACGCGACCTCGATCTGTGGCAATGCCCACTTCTTCCAAACCGATACCTTCAATGTTCGGGGTAATACCTACCGCTGAAAGCACGATATCACATTGGATTTGCTCCTCGCCTTTTTTGGTCTTCACGCTCACGGTACAACCTTTACCAGAAGTATCCACACCCGTTACCTCAGCATTGGTCATGATGTTCACGCCTGCTTTCTTGAAGTTGCGCTCGAGCTGCTTGCTTACTTCTTCATCTTCTACCGGTACGATGTTCGGCATGTATTCTACGATGGTCACCTCTGTGCCCATGCTGTTGTAGAAGTAGGCAAATTCGATACCAATGGCACCTGAACCTACGACAACCATTTTCTTAGGCTGCTTGTCTAAGGTCATCGCTTGGCGGTATCCGATGATTTTCTTCCCGTCCTGTGGAAGGTTTGGCAATTCACGTGAGCGAGCACCAGTAGCAATGATGATATGGTTTGCGCTGTAGATGGTCTCTTTGCCATCCGCTGCAGCTACCGCTACTTTCTTGCCTGGTTTAACCGTACCATATCCGTCTAGAACGGTGATTTTGTTTTTCTTCATTAAGAATTGGACACCGCCACTCATACCGTTGGCCACCTCACGTGAGCGCTTTACTACCGCGCCGAAATCCTTGTCGTACTCCTTGATGTTAATCCCGAAGTCTTCTGCGTGTTTTACGTATTCAAATACTTGGGCACTCTTTAGCAATGCCTTGGTTGGAATACAACCCCAATTCAAACAAACACCACCGAGGTTTTCTTTCTCAACCACCGCAGTCTTTAAGCCCAATTGTGAGGCGCGAATCGCAGTTACATATCCACCTGGGCCTGAGCCCACAACTATTACGTCAAAATCCATGAAGATGTGTTTTTAATGAGGGTGCAATTTACATCGGAATCCTTAACGCTTCCGCATCGCAATACAGGATATCTCAACATTTACATTTTTCGGCAGCGTCTTCACTGCCAAGGTCTCACGCGCCGGGTACGGCTCTTGGAAATAGCGGCCATATACCTCGTTGACATTTGGGAACAAATCCATGCTGCTCAAAAAGATCGATGTCTTGACCACACAGGATAAATCCGCGCCTGCTGCAAGTAATACTGCCTGTAAATTATTGAGCACGCGCTCGGTCTCTTCTTCAATGGAATTTCCTAGGGCTAATTCCCCCGTATGCGGATCCATCGCAATCTGACCTGAGGTAAAAATCATGTCCCCATAGGTAATGCCGGCGCTATATGGGCCGATAGCGGGCGCTAAGCCCTTTCCTTCAACTGCTTTTTTCATGAGTGATCGAGTATTTGTTCTATGATTAAGGTCCAATTTAACCCATATTTGCGTGCATGAAAGTCCTCCTCGTTGACAATTACGACAGTTTTACCTACAACCTGGTTCATTACTTGGAACAATTGGGCATTTACGTCGTAGTCCTGCGCAACGATGACCCCGACCTTCTCTCACTCGACCTCAGCACTTTCCTCGGCTTGGTACTCAGTCCCGGACCCGGCCTCCCGTCGGAAAGCGGCCAGCTCATGGCCATTATAGCCAAAGCCTACGGTACCTTGCCCATCCTCGGTGTTTGTCTTGGGATGCAAGCCTTGGCCGAACACAGCGGTGCTGCTTTGTACAATCGAAAAGGGGTGATGCACGGACGCACCACTGAGCTAGAGTTGGGCGTGGGGAGTGTTTTGCTGCAAGGCGTTCAAAACCTTCAGGTGGGCCTCTACCACAGCTGGGCCGTCAATCCCAAAACCTTAAAAGATTGGAACCTCTGTGCCGTGGCCTTGAGCGATGGTGCCCCCATGATCATCGAACGCCCTTCTGAAAAGGTCTTCGCGGTCCAATTTCATCCTGAAAGCATCCTCACCCCAGAGGGGTTGCGCATGATGGAGAATTGGGTAAAAATATTGGCTTAGAAATCGATGGCCGTGCGGCGGCGCTGGGCTTTCACCTGGCGGAACTGCTGATTCTTTAGATTAATCCCGATCATGTACGAGCGCGTATTTCCGAACGGCACCCAAGAGATATTCATCTGCCAGCAGTGCAGATCCCGAACGGCACGTATGGTGGTAAAGGCGGCCGTACGCTGCGCAATGTCCACCCCTGTTTGGTAGTTGAGCGACCAATGATCTGTGGGTTGGTATGAACCGCTCAAGCTCAAAGAATGTGCGGAGAACTCATGCATGAATTGGGGTGCATCGTCCCCAGCCAAAGCTTCCTCGACATTCGTCACAATGCGAAAATCATAGCGAATATTCACGTCCCAATCCGAACGCAGCCCCACCACATCCGGGTAATGGTAATAATCAATATCGCCTTCGGTAAAGGCCCCTCCCCGCTGCTCATACATGATGGGCTGGCGGCTGTTTTTACGATTACTACGCAACTGTGTGGACGCCGAAAACTGCGAGGTTCTGTGAATCAATGGCGATTGACCCATCGTAAAGGCTAAGGCAGCAATACGATCCCCATTTTGGTCATAGCCGTAAGGATCGAATTGGCCCTGGTAACTCAAACGCAATTTCTTGTTGAACAACGCGCTCTGCGCAGTCACGCGCACTACATTCCAATTATACCCGTTGCTCGCATTCATATTGTAATTCGTGCTCACGTTAAATCGTTCCAATACACTGATCTTCTTTGTCGCCCCTGTGGTATCCGCGCGGTCCACCACCTTCGCCTCGAGGTTATTGTCCAAATTAAAGGTGACCGTCCCGTTACTACCGCGGCCCGGCGACCCGTACAAGAACCCATTGTATCTGTTATAATACAGCTCGTTGCCCAAGGTATCCGTGAAATTCTGGTAATAATTCCATCGTTCATCCCCAAAATCCGGACGGTAATTAACCGTGGCGCGTGGGGTAATCATGTGACGCACTGCCTTCACCGGCCCTCTTGAGAAGAGGAAAGTCCCGTAAATCTTCGTGTTGAACGAGGCATTCATTCCGAAATCTCTCACCGCAGTGAACCCAGGGATGGTATCGGTCAACGTCGCCTTGTTCAGGGTTGGATCGAAGGTATAATCATACTGTTGGAAGTACCAACGCTCGGTAATGTTGGCATTCGGGCTAAACGTGATGTACTTAAAGAGCGTCGCATTAGAACTGATCGACGCCGTATGTTTCAAACCGTATTGTCCATAATCGCCCAGCACATCGCGCCAATCGTAATTATTTAGGGTGTCCAATTGTTCCTTGATGGCCCCTAAGTTTCCTTTTAATCGGCCCTCAGCCACCGAACTCATATTCACCCCAACCTTATCGTACCATTGGGTCTTCCCGTCGTTCGTCTTCAAAGGGAAAAAACGTGGCACGTTCAAGCTCGCCTTCGGGAGCGTGGTGGTAAATGCCTGTGTACCATTGTTTTGACTATGATTTCCACTGACCGTTAAATTCGCCGCACCCAATTTCTGATTGTAGGTGATGCTCGAATTCATCGTGTTGTTCGTGGTCGTCATGTTCCCGCTCAACAGGTCCTCTGGATTCGCACTGTTCTTGAAAAAATTCGGATTCTGAAGATTGACCTGCGCACTGAACTTGCGGGTGGGATGCGCCTTGGCATCCTGATTATGCGTCCAGCGAATGGAGAAATTCTTGGTGATGTTGTACCCCCCAAACTGCTCAAAGATGGGCAGCCCCTGCTTCTGGTAGCGGTACTGGTATGCAAAGTTCCCATTGTATTTGTAGCGCTTTCGGTAATTCGTCGTGGCCCCTAAGGCCCAAGAGCCACGCAGGTACAAATCCCCACGCAGGGCCAGGTCGAAATACTCGTTAATGGGGAAATACCAACCGCCATTGACAATCCCCACCCCTTGGGTTGGGCTGTTTTGGAAGCTTGGCATAAGCAGCCCAGAAATACTGGGTTTCTCAATATTCGTCGGAAAATACCCATAAGGGATGATCAATGGCGTGGGAATGCCAAAAAACTCGAAGTGTGCCGGACCCGTAATAATGCGTTCCCCCAGCTCAACCTTGCTCTTATTAGTCTTGATCTGAAAATGCGGCTCTTCATGCGAACAGGTCGTAAAGCCAGTCCCGGCCATGTACATGGTATTCGAATCCACCTTCTTGACCGCCTGACCATTGAGGAAATTCTCCCCCTCTTGGGTCAACACTTCAGTAATTCTCGCCTTGTCCGTGGTCCAATTATAGGCGATCTCTCCTAAGTAAAAAGTACGCTCTCCATCTTGAAAAACAGGACGTTGCGTCCATGAACCGTCTGGTAATTGGATCCCTCTAGCCTCTACCCTGTGCTCTTCCCAGTAAATTTTGGCGTACCCCGCACTCAATTGCGTTTCCCCAAAACTGATCTGTACTTCGTTGAATAATTCTACCGTCCCGGCAGCCACATCTGAAGCGATTGAATCCTTAGCAGTGTAGTCAATAGGCTGCTCCTGTCCAACCGTTGAAAACGGTGCACAAAATGTGAGCAAAAAAACCAATGCGGAAAGACGCTGATACACCCGGGTACGTAATTTGCATGTAAGTTTCAAAGGTAAAACGAATGTTGATGCGCCTTGGTATGATGGGTCCAAGTTTTAAAGGTATTAGAATTGCCGCCTTAGCGGTGCTTTTCACCGTGGCCGCCGCTTTCAATCCACGCCCTTTTGCGGCCGAGGAGGAAGGGGTCAACATCATCGTGATCGACCCGGGTCATGGCGGTAAGGATCCTGGCAACCTTGGCACCGGCCGATATAAAGACCGTGAAAAAGACGTGAGCTACGACGTGAGCCTTATGGTGAAGCAATACATTGAGGAAAACCTACCGGGCACCAAAGCCATCCTCACACGCGACGACAGCCAGTTCATCGAACTTTATCAACGTACCGTCATCGCCAACCGTGCCAACGCCGACCTGTTCATCTCCATCCACTGTAATGCCAATGACAATTACAATGCGTACGGCACCGAGAGCTTTGTCCTCGGTATGGGAGAAAAAGACCAACGACTCAACAAAACCGCACAACTCGAAAATGCTGCCAGATTGTTGGAGGATAACTGGGAGAGCAACTATGAAAAGCTCGACGCATCCAATCCAGCAGCCATTATCGCCCTTCGCGCCTATCAAGACGCCTTCTTGGAGCAGAGCATCAGCATCGCAGATGAAATTCAGCATCAGTTTGAAGGCCGAGTGAAACGGCGCAACCGTGGAGTGAAGCAACAGCCCCTTGCCGTACTTAGAGGCTCCACAATGCCTGCCGTCCTCGTCGAACTAGGGTTCTTAACCAATCCCGGGGAGGAAGATTTCTTGCAGAGCACCCGAGGAAAAGAATTGTTGGCCAGTGCCATCTACCGTGCCATCAAAGAATACAAGTACAAACGCGAGAGTCGCGATGCGATGATTCAAGGCGTCGAAGAACAGACCTCCATTTTTGACCAAATAGAGGATGTAACAGCTGCCACATCCGCAGAAAACACAGAATCCGCTCAAACCGCCGTAGCCGTCGAAGAAGCCCCAATGCCAGTAGTCACAGCGCCAGCCCCTGCTATACCCTCTTCCCTGTTCTTTGCCGTGCAGCTGGCTGTAAGCCGGAATGATTTGACCTGTGCCCCAGAAAACTTTAAAGGGCTCGAAGGCATTTGGAAAGAAGAGCAATACGGCTTGTTCAAGTATTACTGCGGTAAAATCAGTACCTACAAAGAGGTGGAGGCCTTAAAAACAACGGTCGTAGAGCAGTACCCAGATGCCTACATCGTGGCCTTCGAAAAAGACCGGAAAATTGACTTAAATGAGGCCAAAAAGCGGGCTCCTTAATGTATTTTAGCAATAAATCACTGCCATTTTGAAAACGGAATTTAAAATAGGACTCGCTTTTGTAGTAGGCTTTCTCTTGTTGTATTGGGGCATCAACTTCATGAAAGGTGAGGATGTCTTCAGCACTCAGAAAAAGTTCTATGTCATCTATGACAATACCGAAGGCTTGTTGGCAACCCGCCCTGTGACCATCAACGGATACCAGATTGGCCAAGTGAACAACATAGCCTTTCATCCTGATCAAAGCGGTCGATTGGTAGTGACTCTCCAAGTGAGCGATGAATTCCCTATTACACAAGGAACAGTTTCAAAAATCTACTCCGCCTCCATCATGGGTGAAAAGAGCATCTCCCTCCATACTAAGAAGGGAGCACCTTTGGCGTTGAGCGGAGATACCCTATTGGGCGATACCGAAAGAGATTTAACTCAGGAGGTCAACATGCAATTGGCCCCTATTAAAGCGCGCACCGAAGAACTTCTTGGGACATTGGACACCGTCATTGGCCTTGCCAGTGGTTTCCTCGACCAGCGCACCTCAGATAACTTTAAGTCTACCATTGAAAGCATTGAGAAGACCTTCCAAAGCGTGCAGGAGAGTGCTTCTGAGATCAGTGAATACCTCAGCGACAATAAAGGCAACTTCGATGCAGTAAGCGAAAACTTCCGTGTGCTCAGTGAAGAATTGGCCGCGAACAGCGCCAACATCAGTGCCACCATCAAAAACGTCGAGGCTATTTCGGATTCGCTAGCAAATGCTCGCTTAACCGAAACCGTGAACAATATGGAAAGCATTACGGCGCGCTTTGATAGATTAATGGCAGAACTTGAGACTGGTGAAGGGGCTGCTTCAAAAATCATCTATGACGAAGATGTCTATGCAAACCTCAAGCAAGCCACGGAAAACTTGAACCGCCTATTGCTCGACATAAAGTACAACCCAAATAAATACTTGCACGTGAGCGTCTTTGGCTCTCGTACCCGATACACCGAAGAAGAGATTCAGGCCATCGAGCGTGATATTCAAAGTAAACAAGAGGATTGATGAGCATTTTACCACAATTGGTATTTGCCGCCGTACTCGTTGCTGCCATCTGGAGGTTCTCCAAAAAAGCAAGGACTATTGCCCGCAATATTCATCTTGGTAAAGCACAGAACAGAAGGGATAATCCTTCCGCTAGACGCGCCAACATGCTACGCGTGGCCTTTGGTCAAAGCAAAATGCAAGCTCGACCCGTAGCAGGTGTACTTCACTTTATCGTCTATACCGCTTTCTTGATCATCAATATTGAGGTGCTAGAAATTATCGTGGACGGCCTGTTCGGTACCCATAGATTTTTCGCGCCCGTCTTGGGTAGCGCCTACCCCTTCATCATTGGTTTTTTTGAAATCCTTGCCGTCCTCACCGTCGTTGCAGTGGTTATATTTTGGTGGCGCCGCAATGTGGCCAAGCTCGATCGCTTCCACAAACCTGAAATGAAAGGCTGGGCCTTCACCGATGCCAATAACATCTTGTACATCGAGGTCGCATTGATGTTCGCACTCTTGAACATGAATGCAGTAGAAAGCCTATTGTCTGGGGGTCACGAAGCTTTTATTATTTCAAGCAGAATTGCACCCCTTTGGAGCGGATTATCTGAGGGGGCCCTTCACCTGTTAGAGCGTGGCTTTTGGTGGGTGCATATCGTCGGCATACTAGCCTTTTTGAACTACCTGCCCTATTCTAAACATTTCCACATCATTCTCGCATTCCCGAATACTTACTACGCCAACCTTAAAGCCAAAGGTCAGTTTGAGAACAATGCGGCTGTAACTAAGGAGGTCGCACTGATGATGGACCCTAATGCGGATCCTTTTGCTGCTCCTGATGCTGATGCTGAGGCACCGGTGGAACGCTTCGGCGCAAAGGATGCGACAGATTTGAGCTGGATCAACATCATGAATGCTTACACCTGCACGGAATGTGGCCGTTGTACGAGCGAATGTCCTGCGAATCTAACCGGTAAGAAACTCAGTCCGCGTAAAATCATGATGGATACGCGCGATCGTATTGAAGAAATAGGACAAAACATGGATGCCAACGGCGAAACCTTCAAAGAGGACGGCAAGAGCTTGTTGGGTCATTACATTACCCCAGAAGAAATTTGGGCTTGTACCAGCTGTAATGCCTGTGTGCAAGCCTGCCCCGTAGATATCGATCCGTTAAACATCATCATGAAGCTTCGCAACTATGCGACCATGGAAGAAAGCAGTGCGCCTTCAGAGCTCAATGCCATGATGACTAATGTAGAGAACAATGGCGCCCCGTGGCCGTTCTCTCAGATGGATAGAGCGAATTGGACCAGCGAATAACTCAAAACCCAAATAACAAACAGTAATTCTTTCAACGCGTCAAACACAACACATGGAAAAAAGCGCAAACGCCCACATCGACAACCTATTACGCGAAGTCTCAGAAGATGGACAGAAAATCTCTCCTATGCTTCCTGAAGACATCAAGAATTACCTCATCGACATTGATGGTACCATCTGTGACGATATTCCCAACGAAGAACCAGAGCGCATGGCCACAGCTAAGCTGTACCCGGATGCTTTGGACACGTTGAATAAATGGTACGACGAAGGACACGTGATCACGTTCTTCACCTCTCGTACCGAAGACCACCGCGAAGTAACCGAGAAATGGCTCAAAGAAAATGGCTTTAAATGGCATGGCCTGTTGATGTGCAAGCCACGCGGCGGGAACTACCACTGGGTGGACAACCACATTGTACGCGCCACGCGTTACACCGGTAAGTTCACTGATCTGGTAGACAAAGAAACCACGATCCAAGTATTTGAAGAGTAACCCATGAGTACACTCCACGTTCCCACACTGGCCCAAATGACGGCCGAAGGCAAGGCCCCAGAAGTTTTGTTCTGGGTAGGCTGTGCCGGAAGCTTTGACGACCGCGCGAAGAAAATCACCAAAGCCTTCGCCAAAATCCTACAACACGTAGGCGTTTCATTTGCCGTATTGGGAACGGAAGAAGGGTGTACGGGAGATCCGGCCAAGCGCGCCGGAAACGAGTTCCTCTTCCAAATGCAGGCGATGATGAACATTCAGGTCCTCAATGGCTACGAGGTGAAACACATCGTCACCACCTGTCCACACTGCTTCAATACTTTGAAAAATGAGTACCCGGAGCTCGGTGGAAACTATACCGTAGAACACCATAGCCAATTCCTCAACGGCCTCCTCAAAGCAGGGAGGTTGAAAATTGAGGGCGGCCAATTCCGCGGTAAGAAAATCACCTTCCACGACCCGTGTTACCTCGGACGTGCCAATGGTGAGTATGAAGCGCCGCGAGAGCTGTTGGAAAAATTGGACGTTGAGCTCCGCGAAATGCGTCGCTGCAAGCAGAATGGACTTTGCTGCGGAGCGGGCGGTGCACAGATGTTCAAGGAAGCAGAAAAAGGAACGGCAGAAATCAACCACGTACGTGCCGACGAAGCCTTGGAGACAAAGGCGGAGATTGTGGTTGCGGGTTGTCCTTTCTGTAATACCATGTTGACAGACGGAGTGAAGAACCGCGAGAAGGAAGCCGAAGTTCAGGTGTTGGATTTGGCAGAAATGATCGCATTAGCAGAAGAACTCTAGGATGGGAATGCACACCATGAATCCTGCGTCAAGGATGTGGTTTTACGGCTTGGCGCAACCGTTGAGTGAGGAGCAGAGTGAGGAATTGGTCCAATTAATGGATGAGTTCACCAGCCAATGGAAAGCCCATGGGGCGCAACTCGCCGCAGCCTACCGATGGATAGGCCACCAGTTTTTGATCATCGCTGTGGACGAAGGCCAGCAACAGGCCACCGGTTGTAGTATTGATAAAAGCGTTCATCTGCTTCAAGAATTTGGCGCCAAGCATGGTGTAGACTTCTTCAATCGTATGCTCATCCATGCCCAAACCGGCGAAGGATTCACCTCCTACTCTACGGCCGCACTGAAAACAGCCATTGCCGAGGGCGTAGTCGACGAAAACACCCCAGTGCTGCATACTACCGCGGCCACACTCGGCGAGAGTGGCTCGGGATTTATACCGCTCAAGCATAGCTGGGCAGCCCGATTTTTACAACATTAAAAAAGCGACCCAAGGGTCGCTTTTTTATTTTCTATTCTAGGCTTAGAATACAGCCTGTGCAATTTGATGTATGTTCGCACTCTTACCCATGCTGTAGTAGTGCAAGACGGGCACTCCAGCCGCTTTCAACTCCTTACTTTGCTGAATACACCATTCAATACCCAACTGCTTTACTTGTGCATTATCCTTGCACTTGATCGCTTGAATGGCCAATTCGTCCGGAATATCCACGTGGAAGATCTGCGGTAAAATGCTCAACTGACGCTTGGTCGATAAGGGCTTCAATCCTGGAATGATTGGAACGGTAATACCCGCCTCACGGCACTTATCTACGAAGGCAAAGTATTTCGAGTTGTCGAAGAAAAGTTGGGTGACGATATAATCGGCCCCAGCTTCCACCTTCGCCTTCAAATGCTCAATATCAATGTTCAAGGAAGGCGCCTCGAAGTGCTTCTCCGGATATCCGGCCACCCCAATACAAAAATTCGTTGCGGTGGTATTCTGCAAATCCTCGTCCAAATAATACCCTTGGTTCAATTGCTTAATCTGTTTCACCAAATCTATGGCAAATGCATTCCCTTCTGGATGCGGCGTAAAATAGCTCTCGTGCTTGGCCTGATCGCCGCGCAGCGCTACCACGTTCTCAATGCCCAAGAAGTTTAAATCTATGAGCAAGTTCTCCGTATCCTCCTTTGAGAATCCACCACACAACACGTGCGGCACCGTTTCAGTATCGTAGCGGTGCATAATCGCAGCACAAATCCCCACCGTTCCTGGTCTTTTACGCACTACCTTCTCCTGAAGCAACCCATTATCCAATCGCTTGTACACGGTCTCCTCTCGGTG
>DFQY01000028.1 GCA_002378005.1 Flavobacteriales bacterium UBA3477 | reverse complement strand
ATGCGCGTGTACAAGCACGGCGTGTACTGTCTCGACCGCCACCTCGACCGCCTCGAGGATAGTGCCATTGCGATGGCTTTTGAAGGGGTGCCCTCGCGCGATTTCATCCGTAAGGCCATACAGGAGACGCTTCAGGCCAACGACATGACCGACCATACCCATATCAGGTTGACCTTGACTCGTGGCGAAAAGATAACCTCAGGAATGGACCCGAGGCTGAACCAGAAAGGGTGTACGCTTATCGTATTGGCTGAATGGAAGCCACCCGTGTACGACAATGATAAAGGCATCCGAATCATCACCTCGGCCATTCGTCGTAACAGCCCGATGCACTTGGACTCAAAAATTCACCACAACAATTTGATTAATAACATCCTCGCAAAGATTCAAGCAAACCAAGCGGGGGTAGATTCGGCATTGATGTTAGATAACCTAGGATTTATCGCGGAGATGAATGGGACGAACATCTTCATGGTAAAGAATGGGAAGCTCTTGACTCCTACGGCGGACTCCTGTTTGCACGGGATTACTAGGGCATTGGTATTGGAATTGGCCCGAGAACACGGCATGGATGTGGAGGAGCGCAACCTCTCGCTGACGGAGCTATATTCTGCCGACGAGGCCTTCGGAACAGGTTCGATGGGCGAGCTCACCCCGATCACAGAGGTGGACGGCCGTACGCTCATCAACCGCTCGGGCAGCCAAATCACTCAAGAACTAGTTAAATTATTCGAGGGCACGCACGGAAAGTGGAGTACGCCTATTGATAAGCTGTGAGTTGAAATTATCTTTGAGAGACGAAACCAATATTCATGAAGAAATTCCCCCTCTTTTTATTTGCCCTTTTGTCGGTCCAATTATCTGCACAAAACATTAGCGGCTGCATCACATCGATGCCGGATTCCATCACGAGCATTAAAGTGGCATACGTCCGTGGCAAAGGATTGGCGGTTAAGCAAGAGATCCCTGTAAAAAATGGCTGTTTTAATGCGCCGTGGGAGCACCCGGAACGAGGAATCTTCATTGTATATATCGACGGAGGTCACACGTTTGATATGGTTGTGTCCAATGGAGATTTGAAGATACAAGGGAATTATAATGCTTTGGAAAATGTCAAATTATCGGGTCCAGGAATAGAGGAGTTTGCCGGGTTTAAAGGTTTATTGAAATCGGGTCCAAATGAAGAGCAAATACGCGATTACCTCCTTGCCATTGAGGATAATGGACTGAGGGAATTTTTACTGCCACAGATACTTCCGCTGAATCCTGATACTAATGTGTACTGGTTGCGCAGTCATTTCTGGGATTACACAAATCTCAGATCTAAAAGCACCATCATTAATCCATTCTTCGAAGAGAATAGGAAAATCTATTTTGAGCAAGTATTAGGGCACGATCCGGATACGGTCATTAAGCATTTAAATATGCTTCTAAATTCCCCAATAGATGATCAGGTGCGTAAGGTGTTGGTAAGTACTGCCACGTATCACTACGAGACTTCAAATTACATGGGAGAGGATAAAGTTTTTGTATGGCTCGCTCAGACCTTTTATAATTCCGGTTTTGCGGATTGGATGGACAAGGATGATTTGGCAAAAATCAAAGAGAAATCTGACGGATTGAGTACTGAACTCATTGGAAATCCAGCAAGAGATTTTGCTTTCGACACCAAAGACCGTGGTCGCATCAAATTGACGGATGTGGAAAGCCCCATTACCATCCTATACTTCTGGGATAGCGAATGTGGTCATTGCCGCAAAGAAACCCCTCGCTTGAAGAAATTCTACGAAGAGTACAAGGAGAATGGGGTAGAGGTAGTGGCCATTACCTTGGAAAACGAATTCACCTCATGGAATAAGTACATTGATGAGAATGAACTCACCTGGATCAACGGCTATGAAAGTGATTTCGAACGTCCGAACTTTTTGTGGTATTACTACATTCCTACGACTCCGAAGAAACTCGTGTTAGATAAAGACAAGAAAATCATTGCTAAGAATCTCGATGTGGAAACCACCCTGCGCACCTTCATCGACGATTATTTGGCAGGTAAGGTCAAATAAAAAAGGCGCCCATCGGGCGCCTTTTTTATGGATTTAAGAAAAATTATTTTTCCGTTCCCGCTCCGGCAGGCTTACTGCAACAGCTTTTTTTCTCGCCAGCGGCAGCAGTTTGCTTAGGCTTGTCCGCGCAAGATGCGCTCGCCGTTGCTTTTTCTGAGCAGCAAGATTTCTTCTCTACCATGGCAGTTTCTGTCTTATCAGAACAAGCTTTGGCTTCGCCAGCTTTCTCTGAGCAGCAAGATTTCTTCTCTGCCTTTGCCATGGCGCCGTGATCACACTGTTCAGTACAAACGTGCTTAGATTCAGCGTTTTGTGGCTTTTCTTGGGCGCTAGCACCTACGGTGAAGGCAAAGAAGCTTAGGGTAAGGACAAATTTTTTCATGGGTTTTGTGTTTTAAGAGCTTGAAGTTAATGAAAACTAGGGGTTAACCCCTTGAAAGGTCATAAATGTTCTTATTTTTGTGGGCAAATCAAAGGATACAAAATGAAAAAGGTACTTGTAATGGCTTTTGCAGCTGCGTTCACGTTGACGAGCTGTGTAAGTAAGCAGAAATACGTTGAGCTTGAACAATTGCAGAACGCAACTTCTGATAAGTTGAGCAATGCTAAAATGGAATTAGCCGCAGCACTTGCAGCTAAGGACGCTCAAGCACAACAGTTGGCAGAACTTAAGGCAGATAAAAACAACTTGGCAAAACAAGTGGGTGATTTGACTGCAATGAGCGCTACCAACGCTGAGAACATGGAAAAAACATTGGAAAGCATCAACGAGAAGGACATGACGATCACTCGTTTGCAAGATGCTGTAAACCGCAAGGACAGTGTTACTTTCGCCCTCGTAAACTCATTGAAAGGTGCGTTGGGTGATTTAAATGACGAAGATGTTCAGATCAGCGTTGAGAAAGGTGTGGTATACGTGAACTTGAGCGATAAGTTGATGTTCCGTCCAGGTTCAGCTTATGTTAGCAAGGATGCGCAAGCAGTTCTTGGTAAAGTAGCTAAAATCATGCAAGCCAAACCAACCTTGGAGATCTTGGTAGAAGGTCACACTGACACTGACCCAATCGCTACAGAATGTATTAGCGACAACTGGGAACTAAGTGCTCTTCGTGCGACTAACATCGTTCGCGTTTTGCAGAACGACTTTGAAATCGCTCCAGAGCGTATGACTGCGGCAGGTCGTGGTGAGTACGTTCCAGTGGCAAATAACGAAACTCGTGAAGGTCGCGCTGCGAACCGTCGTACGCGTATCGTTGTATTGCCAAAGTTGGACGAATTCAACAAGTTGATTGAGGAAGGATTGAAATAAGATTTTTTTCAGATAGAATAAGAAACCCGGCCAATGGCCGGGTTTTTTTTTATTCCTTAGAAGGCCATTACGGACATTCAACTCTTGATACAGTGAGGTAGGATGGGGTAGAACCGCCACCAGCAGTAGCAGAATCGAGAATGCCTGCATCTAAACAGGTGTCTTCAGCGACTAAATTGGATGCGTCTAGCTGATATTCAAATCCATCCCAAGTGTAATCGTCTTCGTAAAGGTCACAATCACAGAATGCATTTCCGCACGAGGCTAGGGCAAAGCCTACGCCTAAGATTAGTAGGGCTTTTTTCATAAGTGTAATTATTTAGCGAGTTTGTTCCTCACCAATATAGGGACTTTGCTTCTAATGTATGAGGCTGTTGGGCGCATAAGGCAAGTTTGCCTTCTCCGCTACCTTATCCACCACATCTGTAATGTGCATAATTTCGTGGCTGCTTCCCGCGTTTACCCCCGCACCCATCATTAAGAAAGGCACATGTGTATCGTAGGTGTATCCGGTGCCATGGGTAGATCCCGTCGAACCATAAAAAATACAATTCGGTTGAAGCTGGAAGAGTAGGTCCCCGGCGAACCTAGTTTGAAATCCTTCGTGTAGCTTTTTGGCCAATTCCTCGTTCCCCGGCCTGCGAACTTCATCCGCAGTATAGACATGAACAAAAGGATCTACTTGTTCGATGATTTTAGCAATCTCCTTCGCATACGGCTTGGCCCAATCATTCAAGTACAGGTGGTGATTGATGATTTTCGCCACAGCGTTTTCCAAGTTTACTTCCACATTCATCTCCTCGACGATGGTATCATTTAGCATGGCCACTACATCGGCATTAGCGTAGTTACGCACATCATACCCAAAGTTTCGTAGGTGATTAGGATTTTCACTCGCTCCATGATCTGCGGTGAGGTAGATGATGTACTGATCGCGACCCACTTTCTTGTCGAGGGCTTTGATGAGTTGGCCTAATTGGGCATCCAATTTTAAATACATATCATGCACCTCACGTGAACGCACGCCCCAAGTATGTCCTGCATAATCCGGCGAAGAGAAACTCACACCCAAGAAGTCCGTGAACTCATCGTCCCCAAGATCTTCTTCCTTCAGCAGTAATAGGGCCATCTCCAACACCATTTCATTTCCGATAGGGGTCATTTTGAGTCTTTCCAGTCCGGATTCCCTGAATGCACTATTAGAAGCATTGACCATATATTCTAAATCATATGGGAAACTAGAACTCTGTCTGTTTAATTTTGGCTCGTATGGGTTCTCATCTTCTAAGCTCAACTCATATTTACGAGATGATAATTCCAATCTCCAACCACGGCGCATTTCGTTCATTGCGAACTCCTGTCCGTTAAAGTCATACACATAGTCAGGTAATTGTTTCATATAATAAGATGATGAGACAAAATGCATTGAAGCATCTAACCAAAAGGCTCCGTCTGCCATGTGACCTGCCGGGAAAATAGCCCCACGGTCTTTTATACTTACCCCATAGGTCTTCCCTTTATTATTTGTGTACAATTTAATACCGTCTGAAAAAGTTAGCGCGCGTAAGTTTTTCGGGGAGCGCTTACTCGAGCTCTCCACCGTGCCCACCGGCTCAACATCCATATCCTGTGCACAATAGACCTCTCTGTCAGTGCGGTTGTCCCACCAATCGTTTGCCACCACACCGTGGTATTTAGGCGTTGTGCCGGTAGAAATACTCGCGTGCCCAGGCCCTGTGTACGTGGGTATGTAGTTATAATGCGTATTGGAATATGAAAAGCCACTGTCCAGTAAAATTCTGAAGCCACCATCGGGTGCAAACTGGTGGTCAAAGCGCTGCAAGTATTCTGCGCGCATCTGATCAACCACAACTTGAACGACAAGCTTCGGTTGTGCCCAAAGGTTTACGCTTAGGAGGCCTCCGACAATTGCGATTCTAAGACCTCTTTTTCTTCGTTGAGTTGCTCCCATAATTCCATTTTGCCGCTAATCACGGACTTTTTTTCTTCATACTTGGGATAAAAATCTACATCGGCCATGAGCGCCTTGCATTCTTGCGGATCGGCGAGCTGATCTTCCCAAGCGTTTATTTCTTCCTCTAAGTTCTCAATTTCTTGCTCAACTTCCTCCAATTTCCGCACCACACTACCCAAATCTTTCTCCAGCTGCTTACGCTCCTTGTAATCCAAGCCTCTAGCAACCTGTTCTTTGGCTTTTTGAACATTCTTTTGGGCCGATTTCGCCTCGACCTCGCGCATCGATTCTAATTTTCTTTGCTCGAGATAGTATTCAATACCTCCCAAAATCGTTTTGACCTTGTGGTCTCTAAACTCAATAGTCTTGGTCACCAGCCCCTCCAAAAACTCACGGTCGTGGCTCACCACCAACAGTGTACCGTCAAAGGCCTGAAGGCTCTGCTTGAGCACGTCCTTGCTGTTCATGTCCAAGTGGTTCGTAGGCTCATCCATCACCAAGAAATTGATGGGATTAAGCAGGAGCTTACAAAGTGCCAATCGGCCACGCTCCCCACCACTCAAAACTTTCACCTTCTTATCGACGTCTTCGCCTCTAAACATAAAGGCACCCAACATACTGCGGGCATGCTTGCGCATTTCCTCAGGAGAGGCATCCTCGATGGTCTGTAAGGCTGTTTTACTGCCATCAAGAGCATCCGCTTGGTCTTGGGCAAAATAGCCCACCATGACGTTATGCCCCAATTCCATTAAACCATCCGCAGGAATCTCTTTCAGCAAGGCCTTCACCAAGGTAGATTTTCCCTGACCGTTCTGTCCTACGAAGGCCATGCGATCGCCGCGCTCCACCTCCAAATCAACGCCTCGCAAAACCTGTAAATCACCATAGGACTTTTTCACGCCCTCAGCCTTCACAACCACCTTTCCGCTTCGCGGCGCCGGCTGGAATTTGAAATGCATGGCTGAGGTATCCATATCGTCCACCTCAATGCGCTCCATACGGTCGAGTTTCTTGATTAAACTCTGCGCAAAGGAGGCTTTACTGGCCTTGGCGCGGAACCGTTCAATCAATTCCTCCGTCTGCTTGATCTCTCGCTCTTGATTTTTAGCAGTGGCTAATTGTTTCTCACGCAACTCTTCCCTCAAAGTCATATACCTTGAGTACGGAGCATTGAAATCATAGGCCTTGCCCATGGTAACCTCAATGGTGCGAGTGGTCACATTATCTAAGAAAGTCCGATCATGACTTACCACCATCAGGGTTTGATTGCCCTCACTCAAATGTTGCTCCAACCACATGATACTTTCAATATCCAAGTGGTTCGTAGGCTCATCCAAAAGAAGTATGTCTGGCTTTTGAAGAAGTAATCGGGCCAATTCTGCCCTCATGCGCCATCCCCCCGAAAACGTGTTGAGTGTATTATGGAAGGTATCTTGTGTAAATCCAAGTCCCTTCAACACCAACTCGACGCTTTCGTCAAGATTATCACCGCCTAGGATGCCGAATCGCTCGCTGAGTAGACTTAATTCTTCGATTAATCGGGTATAAGAATCACTCTCGTAATCTGTACGAACTTCAAACTCTTTGTTAATCTCCTCCATGCGCTCGCTGATGCGCATAATCTCGTCAAAGGCGCTGCGGGCGATCTCCATGATTGACTTTTCCATATCCATGGCTAAATCCTGACGAAGGAAGCCTATGCGCACCTCTTTCGCCATGTTTTTACTCCCCTCGTCCAGGGAGTAGTCGCCTGCAATGAGTTTGAGTAGGGTAGATTTCCCCGCACCATTCCGACCCACCAGACCAATGCGATCGCCCGGGTTGATTTGGAAACTGATTTCGTTGAAGATGGCCCTTCCGCCAAAAAATAGCGAGGCCTTATTGAATGATACTACCATTGTGACAAAAGTATCAAAAACCCCCGCGCGACCGTTGTATTTTTACCCTGCAAATCAGCAATAAATCCAGATGTTAAAAGGCACGAAATTTTACGCCATCACTAAGAGCAAGTGTCCGCGTTGTATGGAAGGAGATATTTACCCCGATGGTAACCCCTACCACCTTAAAAAGCTTTCAGATTTTAACCAGCGCTGTGATACCTGTAACCAAAACTTCGAGCCTGAACCGAACTTCTATTACGGCGCGATGTATGTAAGCTATGGCTATACGGTGGCTTTGTTCGTGGTAGTGTATATCATTTTTGGCGTTTGGATGGACTGGTCTATGTGGCCTACTGTAAGTGCTTTAGGATTCATTTTGGTCATCCTTGGACCTTTCTTGTTCCGATTATCTCGCACCACTTGGCTTGCGCTCTTTGTCCACTACGACAAGTATGCCGCCGAACGCTGGCAAAAAAAAGGAAGTAATTAGCTCTTAAATCGAGCGGGGTCGCATTCCTTGATTAAAGGCACTCCGTAAAGCAAGTGTTCAGCCATGTTTTGTGCCAAATAAGGCACCATTAGCACTGCTCGAGACCCCATGCCATTAAGGAGCCATACGTTCTCCTTCTCCGGGTGGGGTCCTATGATGGGTCGTCTATCCTTCGTAGCAGGTCGTGTACCTGCGTAGTGATCAATGACCTCGTAATCCTCGGACCAGACTTTATCAATGTGCCGGATAAGTTCTTCTTTAGCTTTGGTTGTAGGACCGTCCTCGAACCCCTCCCAGGCATAGGTTGCACCAATGGAGGCTTTCTGGTCGTCTTCGCCCAACATGAAATGTCCGTGATGAATGCATTCCTTGCCTAGATCCCGATTTAATTGTACCGTTAAAAGCTCCCCTTTAACAGGAGAAAAGCCGTGCTGCTTAAGCTGACTTGAACCCAGCGCCATATGCGTGCCCTCACAGGAAATAATCGCGTGTGCCTTGAGGTCTTTATATTGTACGCCTTCACTGTGCGGTTCAACGACTCTCCAGTTAAAATATTCCTCCGTAAAGGAATCCGTTTGCCTGAGTTTGTCGCGCACTGCTGCCATCATAGTGTTCACCTTAAGTCGCCCTGTGCCTTTGGTTAAACCACTGCCGTGTTCGGCTATGATGCCTGATGGTGTGGGCTCAATGGAGTCTTGGAGAAAAGGGGCGAAGCTTTGTTGATCTGATAGCTCCATCCAAGTATTTTGCTCTCCTGGATTGTGAAAAACACGACGTAAGGGTAGAGGCTCGAAGAAGGACTTATGTGTCCAAGCTTCCATGTCCGGATAGACTTCGTGCAAGACTTCCATCATTTCATCGGCCATCCAAACCTTTTTCATGCGTTTCAGTACGATAGGGTTCCAAAGTCCAGCCGCTACCTTGGAGCTCATATTCTCATTAGGCACATCAAAGAGATGTACGCTAGCGCCGTACTTCATTAGCGTGTAGCTAAGCACAGATCCTGAGATACCTCCTCCAACAATGATATAATCTACGTAAGGCATAAAAAAAACTCCTGCTACAAAGGTAACAGGAGTTCTTGAAGAAGTTTACTTATGTAGACTTAGTAGTGCCACATATCGTGCTCTTTGTTTCTCAAATCTTCTTTGATTCGAGCTGCTTCGAGCAATTGGTTCATGGCGCTATTGCGCTTGTAATCTGCAATCGTACGATCGTACACGTTGTCCATTTTAGTAATGGTTGCGTTGAACTTGCGGAAATGCATGATCTGATCGAAAGTCAATCGCTGATTGTTGTTCTTTTCATTGTAAGCCACTGCAGTTGCCATAGCGTAACGAGCATCAGGGAACCATACCCAGAATGGGTTGTAGGTCAACGTTGGGTTACGTGGATCGCGTACTTCAGGTGCAATACCAATAATCCGGTTCTTCAATTCACCTCTTTGCTTGTCGAAGTACCAGTCGCTCTTGATGTGGTAAGCAACCACATTGTTCGCTTTAATGGTAATTGTATCGATAGCTAACGGTGGACCGAAAGGATCGTCTGGATCTGGAATAGTATCGTATTGCTCGATTTTCTCACGAACCTCGTCAATAGTCAATGGCAATTCGAAACGATCATCCAAGAAAATCTCAGTAATGGTATTTTCGGTAATGATACCGTCTACCAATACATCCCATAGTGCTTTACGATCTGGCATAGGCTTGATCGGGTAGTACAATGGAAGGTTGATTTTCTCACGCAAGTCAATGCGCTCCCAGTGACGCTCAGACCACAACATGTCGTCTTGACGCAAGTATGGGTAAGGCACCACACGATTATTGCGGTAGTGCTTGGTCGCCTCAGGGATGATACCATCATCCGAAGGATCTAGAATTTGCGCATTGGCGGTTGAGTAGGATAGACCGACGGCAACAATGGCAAAAAGAAGCGCTTTAACTCGTACCATATTAGTTCAAATCAATAGTAATAGGAGCAACTTTTGGCTTGATGCCTTTAGCAGTTGCCGCCTTAATGTTTCTAATAATAACTGGTGTTCCAGGTTTTGCTTTATCCAATGCTGCTTTTGCATTAGAGTTGAGTGTATTCCCTTTACAGTCGATAGGAGCGAAAGGAGGGATGATGATCTGGAAGCTGGATACTTTCAAAGGTAATTCGAAGTCGAAGTTGTTGAATTTCGCTTCAACCGTAGCTTTTTTAATCAAGTTCGCTGACATTAAACCTTCTGACTTACCGAAGATTTCGCCGGCTGCATCTGGTAGGTTCTTAACACGAAATTCTTTCGATCCCATAGACTTAGTTGAACCGTCTGCTTCACGAACGCTTACTGCAATCTTCATTGTACCGCCAGAATTACGTGTTACATCAGCGATGTATTCTCTGCCTGATTTCTTCACGCCTGGTCCGTTTACAACCAAGTTCGAAGGATCTACACCGGGAACAGAAATTTCCAAGGGGTTATCTACCCCACGATATAATACGTTCATCTTGGTTGGCGAGATCACTACACTTGGAGGAGCTACATTGTAGAATTGCTCTCCAATCTCATAAACTTTTTCCTCTCCGTTAGTCATCAAGCGGATTTCTCCGTTCCATGTTTCAGTACCAACCTTATTCGCGGGTAAAGTGATTTTCGCAACTCCATCAATAATGTTTTCAGCAGCAATAGACTCTCCATTTATCACGAATGTCGGATTTTGAGTTTCATCAAAGGCTGCCAATAGCACTTCGGCCTCGTATGAATCACCTTTTGTTACAAACGTGCTTGTAGGTATTACAATCGGCTTTACCCCTGTCACCTTGATATCGCGAGCATTGATATTAGAATAAAGATTATCTATGACATTAGCTTCTGCCGTTCTAACATCACTCTGCATACCTGTTAGGAAGGTTAGTACAGAAATCAGTGGATAATGCTCAAAATTTTGTTGTTCCCAAGACATTTTTACACCATCTTGTATTTCATCGGCCAAAGAAAAGGTAGCATCCAAAGCTGTAATCAGACTTTCATTTCCAACGGATTCCCATTTCAAAACCTCTCTAAAGGCTTCCATTTCTGACTTGAGTGCGATTCCATTTTTCTCAATTAAAAAATAGTTGGGCGCCGTTTCCCGATCATCCATTTTTTTTGGTTTGCCAGGATTTTCCTCATCCTCACCTCCAGCACGAAGAATCAATTCGTCTTTCATGGATTCGATAAGATTGAACAAACTATCCGATTTGGCATGGACAACTTCCGCTTTGTCTTTCCAAGGGCCAGCTTTAACAGGATTGTCCGCAGCGGCACTTTTGAATGAAGCATAGAGTGAAGCGTTTTGACCCTCTACAGTCTCAATAGAAGCATTTTGATCAAGCATTACCTCATAAAAAGCATCCATGACTTCGCGACTAACATTTAGTGCCAAGAGTGCCGTCAATACGAGATACATCATATTAATCATCCTCTGTCTTGGGCTTAAATTACCTGATGCCATTATAGTTGTTGTTTAGGGTTAACAAAATTGATTCACTCTTACTTACCCATAGCTGTAAGCATACCACCATAAATATTATTTAGAGTAGCAAGATTACCTTTCAATGCAGAGATTTGACCGGCAAGATCCGATGCGTCAGTAGAAGCGGTTGCAAGTTTTTCCATTAGGTCGTTTTGACGCTCAACTTGGGTGGTAGTGTTTTCTAATTGAACCGCATACAAAGCATTTAGACTTTCCATATTCGCAGCGGCAGAATTAAGTTGTTCACTGTACTTAGCAGTCGCTCCAGCCGCGTCAACGGTTCCTGAAAGTGCACCTGCTGTCTCGCTTAGACTGCGCATACCCTCTCCAAGTCGTGCAATTAGTTCCGAATCTATACCTCCGTTTTCTAATGCATTGTCGAGTTGTTGTGTGATAGTCATAGACCCATCGCCGTCGCCAGTGGCTAGTTCAGGATAAACTAATGACCAATCATATTCAGTTGCTGGTTTTTCAAAAGCCGAAAAGAAGAAAATTACCGCTTCCGTTGTAAGTCCTGCAACTAGCATGAAGTTCGCACCTTCCCAGTGCATAATCTTAAACATTGCACCAAGAATTACGACTGCCGCTCCAATACCGTAGAGCTTTGCCATAAAATTCTTGAACCTTTTACCATTTACATCAATAAGTGCCATAATATTTGAGGATTTGAAATTTTAGTTTGTGGGTTTAAAAATCTTTGAGGTCCCTTCCTAGGAACGTTTGTACAGTCCTGAAACCAATGTAACTTTTAGCTGTATCTTGATATTCGTAGTCTCTTGCTCCAACTTGAAGAAAGTATGCAACATCTTTCCATGATCCACCACGAATCACTTTGCGTTTCATCGTTTCTAATTCGTCATCAAATGCATTGTATTGGATTTCAGCGGCGATATCACTGTTGAAAGCATAAGACTGAACATCAAACGCGGTAGAAGTCCACTCGCTCACATTACCAGACATGCAATAGAGATTGTATTCATTAGGAGAGTATCCGGTAACTTCCACAGGATAAAAACCTCCATCAGCGGTAAGATTTCCTCGTCTAGGTTTGAAATTAGCCAAATAACAACCAGCACTGTTCGTGGCATAGGGTCCACCCCATGGATACGTGGTTAATTCTACACCTCCTCTAGCGGCGTATTCCCACTCTGCTTCGGTTGGTAGTCTAAATTCATGCTCTACAAGCTCTCCAGAGTTTTTCAAGAAATCTCTCCTATACTTACTTCTCCAGTTTGTAAATGCTTTTGCCTGTTTCCAACTAACTCCAACTACAGGGTAATCGTCGTATGCTGGATGCCAGAAATATTTATCATGCATTGGCTCGTTAAAACTGTAGGTAAAGTCGTGTATCCATACAAGAGTGTCCGGGTAAACATTAATAGTTTCTTTCTCGAAAAATGAAGAACGATTTGAAGTAGACTGGGTGTATTTGATGTAGTCTCGGTAACCGAATAATGAACCATCATCGTCTTCGTCACGATAGTCATATTCAACACGATTCAACCTACTTGCGGCCTTTTGCTTATTAATCCAGTAGTATGTATAGTTCAACTGACGTGTATCTAGTTGACGGTAACCAAGCCACTGCTCTTCGGGAGGAAGATACATTCCCTCGATAACTTCAGTGTATTCAGCTGACGGGTAGCGATTTTTTTCCCATTCTAGGAAAGGATCCCAATTCAGGCGCCGCATCATGCTATCAGGATAATTGAGAGCGACGTAATCCTGGTAATAAGTTGGGTCTTCTAGTTCAGCGAAATCTATATATTCAAAATCTTCTACCAAGCCTTCAGCCAATCGAACGCGAGCTATTGAATCACGAACCCATTGAACAAATTGACGATATTCATTATTCGTGATTTCAGTTTGGTCCATGTAAAATGAAGCTACACTCACCACTTTAGCCGGAGCAGTGTATGCATATGGAACATCTTCATCATGGTTTCCCATTGTGAAAGACCCTTGGGGGATATAAACCATCCCATATGGTTCGCTTGGATACCAAGTCGGTCGGTTTTGAACACCAACTAATTCGCCTTGATCACTTCCGCCACATGAGGCTAAAAGTGCCGCTGATGTGAGCCCTAACAGGAGCTTTTTCATAATCTTATTGTTTCTCTACTTTATTCTTAGCAAAAACCAAGTCGCTATATTACAAAAATATGGGGTTTCTGTAACTACCTTTTTCCTTTGGTGGAATTTCGATAGTAAAACAGTAGGTCATCATGATTTCATGAGAACCACTGCTTGAGTTTCTTAACGTAGACGTGGTTAGGTCGTACGAGTAACTTGCGCGCAAGTCTTTGGTAATTTGGTAGCCTGCCATAATAGCCAAGGCGTCTTGCACTCTGTATGTAACGCCACCCCAGATTTGATTATTGTACATCGCTGCAGCATTTAAATCAAACTGTGTGGTCACAAAGTCAGTCTTAATCATGGCTGCCGGCTGAAGGACGAAGCCATTTCCGAGGTCAAGATCATAACCCCCCATGAGGTAGTAATGACGTTGTCCGCGAATCTCTGCATTGAAGCTACCGCCCGTTGCATTGAGAATGTCTCTAGTTTCTAGGAGTCTAGTGCTACTCAATCCTGCGTACCAGTTGGTGTGGCGGTAGTAGGCACCAAAGTTCAAATCAGTTGCCATGGAGCTGCTTCCAAAAGCCACCAACGATGGATCGTTCATGGTTTGAGGCGGCGCCCAATTTCCTGTGGTTACTGCTTTATTTCTGAAATCCACGCGCAATCCCAATCCAAGTGTTCCTCCTGCAAGGTCCATCTGGTAACCGTAGCCCAATCCTACGGTCATGTCTTGGAAATACCCAATCATATCGTTAGTCACGTTTACTGCCAAACCGCCATGTAGGATATTCAACGGAATGTTCGCTGTGAAGTTCTGTGTACTTGGGGCATTATCAAAGCCTACCCATTGTTGACGGGCGGCCATGCCTAAACAAATAGCATCTCCCGCTCCAGTAACTCCTGGATTGTAGAAGATTTTGTTATTCGAGAATTGGGTGAACTGCACATCCTGTTGAGCCCAAAGGCTTGGGATGCAGAGCATTGCGAACAGTGCGATACAGGTTTTTTTCATCTGATTTGGCGCGTACGTGTTTTCAGTTGCCGCTAAAGATAGAAAAATTCCCTTGCGAATGACACAAACTTCCTTTTGTTATCAAGCTTTTTGTTGCGCTTTCCACCAGCGTGAGGGCAATTTTCCTTGCAAGGCTTCTTCATAATCCTCAAGAGCACAAGGAACTAGGGCTGTTCTATTCTGATCTGGACTGCCTTTGGGAATTTCCATCCACCATCTCCCGCTTTTGGGACTCTTGAAGAAATTGACTTCGTCGCTTTCATCGACGAGTACAGTGTATTTCTGGTAGTCGGCGCGCGATCCTTTTGGGTAATCTCCATAGCGCAATGAGATGCCTTCGAGGAAGTACCAAAGGGCATGTGCACAGAGGTGCGCGCTTTGTCCACGGTTGTCAAGGCGTGGGTTATATTCGTAGAGGCCGAGCTGAGATAATTGGTCGCTCATTCCAGCATACCTGGTAATGGCACATAATTCTGCTCCGGAAAGTCCGTGTGGCGAGGTATAGAAGGTGCCTGGGTTGTAGCTCTGCCGTACGGCCCCAAGGTCAATAGAAACAATATCGGCATCGCGGACGAAGGGTTCCGTACGAGCAATTTGGTTTTGAATTTCACCAAGGCGAACGGCTTCAAAGAACAGTTTGTCGATGAGCTTTATTTCCTCCGGATTGTTGAAATAGGTTTGGTAGCCGAGGTTGGTGAAGTTGTAGAGGTTGTGAGGCTGTTGAAGGACCAAGTGGCTCACGTAGCTCTTGTGGTCCAGGTCGCGTCCTTCACCACCGACGTCGAGTCTGGCATCAACCGCGACTACATTGACGGTTTGTTCAAGGTTGTCATAGGCGCGGTACGAGCCAAAGGTCAATTCCTGCGAGCCGCCGATAGTAATGACGATGATGTTGCGCTTGAGGAGTTCTTCGGTGATTTCCTTCAGCGCAGTAATAGTATCTAGGTGTTGCTCTCCCTTGTAAAGGTTGCCGAGGTCTGCCACATGAAAATCCCAATTCCCTTTGAACAATTGATACAAGAACGGACGAATGGCATCTGCAGCGCCATCACAGCCCACGTTGCGGTAGGCGCGACGATCCTCTTGTACGCCGACGATGGCCACTTGGATACCGTCGAGATCTGGCAAGCCATCGAGTTCGGTGTGCTTGTGTACGACTCGACCAAGCTGGTTGGTGTCCAATACGGGCAGTGCATTGAGTACACTGTCGGGAATAGGGCTAAGGTGTAGCACGGGCAAGGATTTTACCCGTTCAATTTAGGGCCTTATTTACGTCCGCGACGACGTTTTGTAGGTCCTGCTGCCATAAGTTCTTCACAACCCTCTCGGTCCAAAGATTCGGCTTCTGTGCCTTCAGGAATCTTATAGTTATTGCCGGCTGATTTGATATATGGCCCATAGCGTCCTTTTAGGATTTGGATGACCGGTTCTTCAGTGAATTCCGCAATGATGTTGCTCGCGGAACCGGCCTCTTTTTCCTCAATGACTTGGATGGCTTTTTCTAAACTCACCTTCTCGGGAGTATCCTCGGTCAAGCTGTAGAATTTCTTGTTCCACATGACATATGGACCATAGCGACCTACATTGGCTTTGATTTCAAGATCCTTATAGGTTCCCACGGTTCGTGGAAGGACCTCTTCGCGTAAGGCCATTTCCAATGTGGCATCATAGAACCCAACGTTCGGTGGGAGTTTTTTGAAACGAGGCTTGGTTTCTTCGTCACCCTCACCAATCTGGAATACGAACCCATAACGACCGAGTTTCACGTATACTGGCTCGCCTGTGCCCGGCTCTTGACCGAGAAGGCGTGAAGCTTTGCCACCTTGCGGGGCTTGTTCGATAAGCGGGTGGAATTGGCTGTAGAAATCCTGAATAGAATCCTGCCAGCGTACTTGACCCTCCGCGATGGTATCGAAATTTTGCTCGGCTTTCGCGGTGAACTGGTAGTCCATGATGAGCTTGTAATGCTCGGTGAGGAAATCAGTCACTACACGGCCGATGTCGGTAGGGAAAAGTTTGTTTTTATCTGCGCCGTAGGTTTCTGTGGCAGTGGCTGCGGACAGGTCTGCGGCGTTGAGCGTAAGGACTTGGTAATCGCGTTGGTTGCCTTCCAGACTATCCTTAATCACGTAGTCACGCTTTTGGATGGTTGAGATGGTCGGTGCGTAGGTCGAAGGACGTCCAATGCCGAGTTCCTCAAGTTTCTTTACCAAAGAAGCTTCGGTGTATCGCGGGGTGTGCTTGGTGAAGCGTTGCGTGGCCGTGATCTCAGTGTAGGAAAGGCGGTCGCCTTCTTTTACAGCAGGTAATTGGCCGTCTACGGTCTCCGCGTTTTCGTCGTCCGTGCCTTCGGTATATACTTTGATGAATCCGTCGAAAGTGATCACTTGGCCGCGTGCAGTAAAGCGCTCTGCAGAAGGAGCGTTTTCATTGGCCAATTTAATGGTCGTGTTTTCCAATTTCGCATCCGCCATTTGAGAGGCGATGGTGCGCTTGTAGATTAAATCATAGAGACGCTTTTGTCTGTCGTCGGCACCGGCAATGGTCTTGGAGAAGTTGGTCGGGCGGATGGCTTCGTGTGCCTCCTGCGCGCCTTTGCTCTTGGTGCTGAATTTGCGGACTTGGTGGTATTCGGGACCGAAATGAGCTTCAACGTGCTGGGCGATTCCGGTGATGGCATCGTTACTCAAGTTAAAGCTGTCCGTTCTCATGTAGGTAATGTGTCCGGCTTCGTACAGGCGTTGGGCGAGAGTCATGGTTTGACTTACGCTGTAGCCCAATTTTCTGCTGGCTTCCTGCTGAAGGGTAGAGGTGGTGAACGGGGCGGCAGGGCTTCGCTTGCCAGGGCGCATTTCTACGCTCTCGATGGTGAAATTGGCCCCAGCGCAATCTTGTAAAAAGCTTTGTGCAGCCTCTTGAGTGGGGAATCCGTTGCTAATATCTGCTTTGAACGAGATGCTTCCGTCGGTGAAGATTCCGCTCACTTTAAATGAGGCTTCAGGAGTATGTGCTTCGATTTCGCGCTCCTTCTCCACGATCAATCGCACGGCCACACTTTGCACGCGTCCTGCGCTCAATCCGCGCTTGATACTCTTCCACAATACAGGGCTTAATTCGTACCCTACCAATCGATCCAGCACGCGACGCGCTTGCTGTGCATCGACCAGTTCCTTGTTGATCTTGCGAGGATTCTCCACCGCACGAAGGATAGCGGTTTTGGTGATCTCGTTGAAGACAATGCGCTCTGTATTTTCTTCTTTCAAATCAAGGGCTTCGCTCAGGTGCCAAGCAATGGCTTCTCCTTCGCGGTCCTCATCCGATGCGAGCCAAACCTTTTCGGCTTTCTTCGCTGCGGCCTTTAATTCCTTAACCAGGGTTTTCTTGTCCTTCGACACGCAATATTCTGGAGTGAATTCGTTTTCGATGTCGATGGCCATCCCTTTATCACACAGGTCGCGAATGTGACCGTAGGAAGACATTACCGTGAAATCGCTTCCAAGGTATTTCTGGATGGTTTTGGCTTTCGCCGGTGATTCTACGATGACTAGGTTGTTGGCCATAATGTGGGTAAGGGTTGAAATTTGCCGCAAAGTAAAAACCAATTTTTAATGAGATGCAACACCTTATATATGTATGACCGATGAACTTTTTTCTTATTACTACGTAATAGATTTTTACAAATCGGACAAATTGTCAGTTTACGGATGTATCTTTGAACCATCGCAAGAGAAAGTAAAGTTTTGAGCGAATAGATTTATGGAAGCAAAAACAAAACGCGCAAGCGGAAGGGGTCTCTACGCCGAGGGCGATAAGAACCCGCACGAGCATGATGGCACGGTCCATGAGACCAACAATCCCAACGGCACCAAGAAGCTCTACATTGAGTCGTATGGTTGTCAAATGAACTTTTCAGATAGCGAAATCGTCGCTTCAGTATTGGCCAAAGAAGGCTATACGACCACTCAAGACGCGGCTGAGGCGGATCTAGTGTTGTTGAACACTTGTTCGATTCGCGACAAGGCGGAGCAAACTGTTCGCAACAGGCTGGCGCACTTCAACGGCCACAAGAAAACCAACCCGGACATGAAAATAGGCGTGTTGGGCTGCATGGCGGAGCGCGTGAAGGGAAAGTTGTTGGAGGAAGAAAAATTGGTTGACTTGGTCGTAGGACCAGATGCCTACCGCGATCTCCCGAATCTTTTAGAAGAGCTAGACGGCGGCCGTAAAGCGGTCAATGTAATTCTGAGCAAGGAAGAGACCTACGACGATATTGAACCGGTTCGCTTGGGCGGAAATGGAGTTAGTGCTTTTATTTCCATCACCCGTGGTTGTGATAACATGTGTACCTTCTGTGTAGTGCCGTTTACCCGTGGACGCGAGCGCTCGAGAAACCCACAAACCATCGTGGACGAGGCATTGGAACTTGCGAGCCAGGGCTACAAAGAAATTACCCTCTTGGGACAGAACGTCGACAGTTACTTGTGGTACGGCGGCGGGCTCAAGAAGGACTTTGATAAGGCATCGGATTTGGCTAAGGCCAGCGCGGTGCATTTTGCGGATCTCATGGCGATGGTCGCCGAAGCAGTGCCACATATGCGTATCCGATTCTCTACGTCGAACCCGCAGGATATGCGAGACGATGTGCTCGAGACCATTGCGAAGTACAAGAACATCTGTAACTACATCCACTTGCCGGTGCAAAGTGGATCGTCTCGCATCTTGGAATTGATGAACCGAGGGCATAACAGAGAAGAGTACTTTGGGCTGATCGACCGCATTCGCCGAATCATTCCTGGGTGTGCTATTTCGCACGATATGATTGCAGGCTTCCCAACCGAAACGGAGGAAGACCACCAGGAGACTTTGAGCTTGATGGAATATGTCCAATACGATTTTGGCTACATGTTCTTTTACAGCGAGCGCCCGAATACGTATGCGGCGAGAAAATTGGAAGATGATATCCCTCTAGAGGTGAAAAAGCACCGATTGAACGAGATTATTCAACTCCAAAACAAGCATTCACTCTTGCGCCACGAAGCGATGGTGGGCAATACCTATGAGGTGTTGGTAGAGGGTATGTCTAAGAAGCGTGAGGACCAATTGTTTGGTCGTACCGACACCAACAGTGTGGTAGTATTCGATCGTCACGACTTCCAACCGGGCGATTTTGTGAAAGTGAAAATAGATAGATGTACGGCAGCGACCTTGATAGGAACTGTGGTATTTGATAAACATTAATTACAACACCAATGTCTGATATCAAAAGCATTAAACAGCGCTTCGGCATCATCGGGGTAAGTCCATTGTTGGACCGCGCCTTAGAGAAAGCCGTGCGTGTGGCGCCGACCGACATCAGTGTCTTGGTCACCGGAGAAAGTGGGGTGGGGAAAGAAGCCATCCCGAAAATCATTCACGGATTGAGCCACCGCAAGCATGCACCGTACATCGCGGTGAATTGTGGGGCCATTCCTGAGGGAACCATAGATTCAGAACTCTTTGGGCACGAGAAAGGCGCTTTTACGGGCGCCACCGGCGCCCGTAAAGGGTACTTCGAGGAGGCCGACGGCGGTACCATCTTTTTGGACGAAGTGGGCGAATTGCCTATGCCTTCACAAGTGCGATTGCTTCGTGTCTTGGAAACGGGAGAGTTCATCCGAGTGGGTGCGTCTCGCGCCAACAAGATTGATGTGCGTGTGGTAGGTGCTACGAATGTGGGCATGCTCGAAGCGATTAAGAATGGGAAGTTCCGTGAGGATTTGTACTACAGATTGAACACGGTGGAGATTAACTTACCGCCATTGCGTGAGCGCCCAGCGGATATTCATTTGTTGTTCCGAAAGTTTGCGGCAGATTTCGCCAATAAATACCACTTGCCACCGGTGCGTTTGGACGACGAAGCGGTCCGGTTGCTTGAGCAATACCGTTGGCCAGGAAACATTCGTCAATTGCGCAACCTTGCAGAGCAGATGAGCGTGATTGAGACCTCGCGTTTGGTGGGTAAGGAGGTGTTGAAGGCGTATTTACCGCAGGTGGATGCCTCGAACTTACCCGCGTTGGCCAATACTCGATTGAGCGACGATGGTGTTTCGAATGCGGATTTTGTGAAGGAGCGTGAGGCGTTGTACAAACTGTTGTTTGAAATGCGTGCGGAAATCAATGCATTGAAAAATGCGGTGGCTTCGGGCGAAGGCATTTACGAAGGCATGCAGCGCGAGTATCCGAAGATTACAGGGGAGTACAGTCCGTCGGACGGGGCGGTGACTTTCGTGGATCGCGAGCAATACGAGGATTTCAATGAGGATGAGAATACCATTGAGATTGAGAATTTGAGCTTGGTGGACAAGGAAGTGGAGTTGATCAAGAAGGCGTTGGAAAAGTCGAATGGAAAGCGGAAGGTTGCCGCGAAGGAATTAGGCATTTCTGAACGTACCTTGTATCGCAAGATCAAACAATATAATCTGGAATAATGGTCCAATTCTTCCGCATATTCATCCTATTTCTCGCGTTGGCGCTGAGTTCCTGCAAAGGCGGGTACAGCTTTACGGGCGGTAATGTGGGGGATGCGAAGACGATGCAGGTGGACTTTTTTGACAATAATGCACAGATTGTGAATCCAGAGGCGTCGCAGTGGGTGACGGAAGCGATCAAAGATATTTTTGTGCAGCAGACGCCGCTGGAGCTCGTTCAGGGGCCGGCCGATATGTATATCAGCGGCGAAATAAATGAATATAGTTTGCGGCCGCAGGCAGCGCGAGGTCCCAGTGAGGTGGCTCAGATGTTGTTCACTATAAGTGTGCAGGTGGAGTTCATCAATGAATTGGCCCCAGAAAATAATTTTAATGCTCGATTTAGTCGTTCTCGTCCTTACGATGCGGACCTCAATTTTTCCGATATTGAAAACGAATTGGCCGCAGAAATCATCAAAGAATTACGAGAAGATGTGCTGAATAGAGCCATCGCGAATTGGTAAATGAACGCAAAGAAAATCAACACCTTGTTCAAGCATCCGGAGCAGATTACTTCGGAGGATTTGATCGGCCTAAAGCAGGCGGTGGATGATTTTCCCTATGCGGCTCCATTGCATGCTTTGTACATGAAAGCGTTGCAGAAAAAGGAGAGCTATTTGCTGCCGGGTCAGATTAAACGAGCGGCTATTGCCACGCCGAACCGGGCGGCACTCAAAGAATTTCATGATATGCCTATCCCGGGTATGGAGAGCACGAAGGAGGCACCGGTGGTAGATTTTACCGAGGTGGCCGAAGCGGGCCCGGTGGAAGAAGTTGAGGTGGTGACCAAAGCTCCGGAGAAAAAGACTTCAGAGTCGGTTAAGGCTGAGCCTGAGGTGAAGGAGCCAGTGAAATTGGACACCCCAAAACATAAAACTGCTTCGGCAAAACCGACATCTGTACCAGAAGATTTAAGCCATTTGCCAGAGGCAGTACGCAAGGCAATTTTGCGTTCACGTGCGTTGCGTGGGGAGGAAATTCCTGCGAGTATAGCGGAAGAGAAAAAGCCGGCTAAGGTCCTGGAACCGGCTCAAGCTGCCCCCCTGAAAAAGCAGGCTCAGCCAGCTCGTGTAGAGGAGAAACCTGTTCAGGGAAATAAACCAGCTCGTTCTGAGGTTAAGTCTGTCCCGAAGGAAGAGAAGCCCAAGAAAGCTCCCAAGCAGAAGAAGATTGAAAAGGCGAAGAAAACGGAAGCTGCGCCGGTTGAGGAAAAGCTCGAGGTGAGGGAGATGCCTTTTAGCGAGAAAGCGTCTTTCATAGAGTGGTTAACGGCCGATTTCTCGGAAGGGAAACCGAAAAAAGTGCAGCGCAGTGTGCCGAAAGATGTGAAGACGATCATCAGCGAATTGCCCAAATTCACCGTGCCGAAGAAGGACGGGAAAATAGACGTGTTCCACTTGCCTTCGGACGACCAAGGGAAGTTTGTAACCGAAACATTGGCAGAGATTTACCTGAAGCAGGCGCTTTGGGATAAGGCAATCAACGCTTACGAGGTTTTAAGTTTGAAATACCCGGAAAAAAGTGGTTTCTTTGCCGACCGAATTAGAGAAATTAAGAAACAGAAGAAGTAATGACAGCATTGTTTACCATCCTGATTGTTGTGGTCTCCGTATTGTTGATTTTGGTCATTTTGGTTCAGAACCCAAAAGGAGGTGGTCTTAGCTCAGCCTTTGGTGGCGACAGCCCTCAAATGCTAGGCGGCGTAAAGAAAACTACAGATTTCTTGGACAAGGCAACTTGGTCTTTGGTAATCGCTTTGTTCGTATTGGTGATCGGTATGAACATGGTGAGCACTGAAACGGTCGAAGAGCAGGATACTATTTTGCAAGAGCAGGTAGAGGATGCACTTCCATTCCAGCCAAGCATGCCCGCAGCACCAGCAGATGCTCCTGTTCAGGAAGTACCTGTTGAGGGAATGCCTGAGAGCGTAGAATAAGAAGCGTCTTTCACAAATAAAATAAGCCCGCATGGCAGTTGCTGTGCGGGTTTTTTATGCTTTTTATGTCAATTTTTCCCAAGCAGATATCGGGTCGGTGACAGGATGACACAATTCGTACCTTGGCACAGAATTTCATGTATAGCAACGACAAACCTTAATTAAATAACTCAAATCATGGCAGATTTAAACATTCGTCCGTTAGCTGATCGAGTGATCGTGGAGCCTGCAGCTGCGGAAACTACGACTGCGTCTGGAATCATCATTCCTGATACAGCGCAAGAGAAACCTCAAAAAGGCACCGTTGTGGCCGTTGGTCCTGGTAAGAAGGATGAGCCTATGACGGTTAGTGTTGGCGATACTGTTTTGTACGGCAAGTACAGCGGCACCGAATTCAAATACCAAGGCGGTGAGTACTTGATCATGCGCGAAGCAGATATCATGGCTATTGTTTAATCCAGTTAAAGAGTAAAAGCATAGTAAAATGGCAAAAGAAATTTCATTTGATGTATATGCACGCAACAGCCTAAAAGCTGGTGTGGATGCATTGGCAAATGCAGTAAAGGTGACCTTAGGTCCTAAGGGACGTAATGTGATCATCGAGAAAGCTTTTGGTGCACCTCACGTAACGAAGGATGGTGTGACCGTAGCGAAAGAGATTGAGCTTGACGACAAGTTGCAGAACTTGGGTGCTCAGATGGTAAAAGAAGTAGCGTCTAAGACTGCGGATATCGCGGGTGATGGTACAACTACAGCGACTGTATTGGCACAAGCGATCTACGCGCACGGTTTGAAGAACGTGGCTGCTGGGGCGAACCCAATGGACCTAAAGCGTGGTATCGACAAGGCCGTTACTGCGTTGGTGAGCGGCTTGAAAGAGTTGAGCCAAGAAGTAGGCGACGATAATAGCAAGATTGAGCAGGTGGCCACCATTTCTGCAAACAACGACAACACCATTGGTAAGTTGATCGCTGAGGCTATGGCTAAGGTGAAAAACGAAGGTGTGATCACCGTGGAAGAAGCGAAGGGTACTGAGACCTACGTAGACGTAGTGGAAGGTATGCAGTTCGACCGCGGGTACTTGAGCCCGTATTTCACTACCAACACTGAGAAGATGGTGGCGGAATTGGAAAACCCATATATCTTGATTTACGACAAGAAGGTGAGCTCTATGAAGGAGTTGTTGCCCATTCTTGAACCAGCTGCGCAAAGCGGTCGTCCGCTACTGATCATCGCTGAAGATGTAGACGGTGAGGCCTTGGCTACCTTGGTAGTAAACCGCATCCGCGGCTCACTGAAAATTGCTGCTGTTAAGGCGCCAGGATTTGGTGATCGTCGCAAAGCAATGCTCGAGGACATCGCAATCCTAACAGGTGGCCAAGTAGTGAGCGAAGAGCGCGGTATGACGTTGGAAGGTGCTACCCTCGACATGTTGGGTACTGCGGAGAAAGTGTCTATTGATAAGGACAACACGACCATCGTGAATGGTGCAGGTGCGAGCGATGCTATCGCGAGCCGTGTGAACCAAATCAAAGCTCAGATCGAGAACACAACTTCAGATTACGACCGTGAGAAATTGCAAGAGCGCTTGGCGAAACTCGCTGGAGGTGTTGCAGTACTCTACGTAGGTGCCGCATCTGAGGTGGAAATGAAAGAGAAGAAAGACCGTGTAGATGATGCCTTGGCAGCAACTAAAGCGGCAGTAGAAGAAGGTTTCGTACCTGGAGGTGGTGTCGCGCTTGTACGCGTGAGCAGCGTCCTTGAGGATATGAAAGGAGATAACGAAGATGAAACTACCGGTATCCAAATCGTATCTAAAGCGATTGAGGAGCCATTGCGCACCATCGTTCATAACGCAGGTCTAGAAGGCTCTGTAGTCGTAAGCAAGGTGAAAGAAGGCAAGGCAGATTTCGGCTTCAACGCCAAGACTGATGTCTACGAAAACATGTACGATGCAGGTGTCATCGACCCAACGAAGGTGACGCGAGTAGCTTTGGAAAACGCTGCTTCGGTAGCGGGTCTATTGTTGACCACTGAGGCGACCGTTACTGAGATTCCTAAGGAAGAGCCAGCAATGCCGGCAGGCGGCATGGGCGGCGGTATGGGAATGATGTAATTCTGAGCATTTCGCTAGAAATAGAAAGCCACCCTTTGCGGGGTGGTTTTTTTTTATTTTGTAAACGCTTCCAAATACTTCGCGATGTACTCTTCGCGGTGTTTGTACTTGTATTGCATCACGTATCGTGGGTGCTCGAGGGGTACAAGCTCCGGAGTGAAGTTGTACTCCTTGTTGAGCTTCTGCAGGAACTTTAGATTCTTCCCGGTACCAAAGACAATGATGCGTTCATTTTTTCCGGCTAATTCAATTTGCTTTTGAATCTGCTCGAGCAAATACGGCGCTAATGCATTGGCAAAACTCGTGCGGTCGTAATAGTTGAAGTTGATCCAATTCCCGTTTTTGCGCATCACAAAGCCCAGAGGGCAGACGGAACCAATAAAGAATTGGTCATAGAACTTTTTCGGACCGCCGAAGGCATCAATGGCCTCATATACAAAGACCGAACTAGGCTCGTGGGTCGAGAAACTTTCGAATGGAATCCCGCATTCAATCAGCCGTTTGGTGTCGGTAAAAGGAATGCCCGTGGCGCCAGCGCCGAGGCGACCTGGGTTGATCCCAAGAATGAGGTTACGCGGCTTCTCGTCGCCGTAAAATTTGTGGTAAAACCCGCTTAGCGCTTGCTCTTGCTCAGGGCTAGCTCCTTCAAAGGGATTGAGAACATCAAGGTCTTCATCGAGGTAAGAACGGTCGAACTCGAGTGCGTTGTAGAAGGCCAGAATACGATCGGCCTTGGTCATTTTTTGTTGAATTGGTTCATGGTCAGGCTTAACCCTGCCAAACCGAAACTCTGACACGCCTTCACACAATGGTCAATCAATGCCTGC
>DFQY01000030.1 GCA_002378005.1 Flavobacteriales bacterium UBA3477 | reverse complement strand
GAGGTATGCAGGGCAGTGGCCTCTTGAATAAAATACGGCGCAGCTTCGACGCTATCAATAGTGCCTGCGGCGACGTCGGCGCTCAAATGCTTTAGTTGCATGGTGGTGAATTCCGGATCCAATCCGTCGCTGTATGATCCGCTGACTCGGCCAAGGTACTTAACACAATTGGCCATTTCATATAAAGGACCCGTGTATATGCTTCTGTCCACCTGCAGCATTTCCATGTCGTCCAAATGATCAGTAAAGAACACCTCAAAGGCTCCGAGGGTTTCAAAGGCCTCTTGCACTCGGTCCATATTGGTCGAGGCGATGACCTTTTCGTGACTTTCGCTAAGTGTAATCATGGAATCGAGCTTTTGTCCCATCTCTATCTGCCAGGCCTGTTTCTGACAGCTGCCCAGTGATAGCGCAATAAGAACAATCCTGAAAACCTTGTTCATGCGTTAAGAAATCTTGTCGAATCCAGTGTAAGAAACCAATGCTTCAGGGATGCGGATGCCATCGGCTTGTTGGTGGTTTTCCAACAAAGCAGCCAATACGCGAGGCAATGCCATCGCAGATCCATTCAAAGTGTGACACAGTTGTGATTTGCCTTCTTCGTCCTTAAAACGCAACTTCAAGCGATTGGCTTGGAAGGTTTCGAAGTTTGATACGGAGCTTACCTCCAACCAGCGTTCTTGTGCAGCGCTGTACACCTCGAAATCATAGGTCAAGGCTGAGGTGAACCCGGCATCGCCACCACAAAGGCGCAACACGCGGAACGGTAATTCTAGTTTGCGCAACAATCCAGCGACATGGGCCACCATCTCGTCCAAGCTGTCGTAACTATTGTTCGGGTGATCAATGGTGACGATCTCCACTTTATCAAACTGATGCAATCTGTTCAACCCGCGTACATCCTTACCGTAAGAACCTGCTTCTCTTCTAAAACAAGGCGTATAGGCCGTGCTCTTGATAGGAAAGTCATTGGCATTGACGATCTCATCGCGGAAAATATTGGTGATGGGTACCTCTGCGGTTGGAATGGCGTACAAACCGTCCACCGGCATTTCGTACATCTGACCCTCTTTATCCGGTAGCTGTCCCGTTCCATAACCTGAAGCGGCGTTCACAAAGTGTGGCGGTTGGTATTCTGTATATCCTGCAGCGCGGTTCTCGTCCAGGAAGAAATTGATCATGGCGCGTTGCAAACGAGCGCCTTGATTTACATACACAGGGAATCCTGCCCCGGTAATTTTTACCCCCAACTCAAAGTTGATGAGGTCATACTTTTCGGCCAATTCCCAATGCGGCTGTGCATGCTTTCCCAACGCCGGAATTTCACCCTCACGGCTCACTTCTTCGTTGTCGTTTTCATCCTTACCAGCCTTCACACTTTCGTGGGGAACGTTTGGCAAGGTTAACAGTAATTCGTGCTCGCTATCTGCTACCGCTTGAACTTGCTCGTTCAGTTCCTTAATGGCTTCTTTCAATCCAGCAGTCTGGGCTTTCAACGCATTGGCCTCATCGCCGCGTCCACTTTTGTAGAGAATGCCTATTTCCTTCGCTAATTCATTGCTCTGGTGTTGCTTTTCCTCTAAATCGTGACGGATAGAACGACGTTTTGCGTCCAATTCTATTAGCGTGTTCACCGTTTCCGTGGCATCAATACCACGCTTTTTCAAGCCTTCGATGATGGCTTCTGGCGCCTTTCTGATTCGCTGAATTTCCAGCATGCTGTTTAGATTTATTCGTTGATTGAGACGACGTTCTCAATTTCCGGTACGTACTTTTTGATGGTGGTTTCAATACCGCCTTTTAAGGTAAAATCACTGACCTTACAACCCACGCAAGCCCCATGAAACCGGACCTTAACGGTGGTTCCCTCAACGGCAACGACGCTCACATCTCCGCCGTCATTGGCGAGGAAGGGACGAACTTCGTCAAGGGCTTTTTCTATGCGTGGAATTAGATCGCTCATAACCTATTTTGTTGAGCATCCTGCCATGGTCGTAATCCTCACAATCTCAGTAGGAGGAAGATTCTCATTGCGCTTTGCTACTTCTGCTACAATATTACGAGTGATTTCTTCAAAAGCCAACGGGGTCGCTGTTCCTTCTTGTAGGGCTGCTGGGCGGCCTACATCACCTGCCTCGCGGATGCTTTGTAACAACGGTAGTTCTCCTAAGAATGGAATACTCAATTGCTTCGCCAAATTCTGTGCACCTTCTTTTCCAAAGAGGTAGTATTTGTTCTCCGGCAGCTCTGGTGGTGAGAAATAACTCATGTTTTCAATAAGCCCGAGCACCGGTACACTGATTTGGTCCATCTTAAACATGGCCACTCCCTTTCGCGCATCTGCCAAGGCTACTTTTTGTGGGGTGCTTACAATAACCGCCCCTGTAACCGGCACATTCTGCACCATGCTCAGGTGAATGTCTCCCGTGCCAGGAGGCAGGTCAATAAGGAGGAAATCCAATTCTCCCCAGTGGGCATCATGAATTAATTGGGTTAAGGCCTTAGTTGCCATGGCTCCGCGCCACACCACCGCTTGGTCCATTTGTGCGAAGAAACCGATGGACATGATTTTAATGCCATAGGCCTCGACAGGTCCCATCTTGTTTTTGCCGTTCACGTGAACGCTCATAGGCTTGGCGTGCTGCACATCAAACATCAAAGGTGCAGAAGGCCCGTAGATATCTGCATCGATAAGCCCCACTTTGAAGCCCATTTTGTGCAAGGTGATGGCCAAGTTTGCCGTTACGGTGCTTTTTCCCACACCGCCCTTGCCTGAGGCTACGGCGATGATGTTCTGCACCCCTGGTATGGATGCACCCTTTATAGGGTTAGCGGGGGTGTCTTTCGCACGCTCACTTACGCTCACATTCACCACCACTTTGGCTTTCTCATTCACTCGGTCGTGAATGGCCTTCATGATATCGACCTCTAATTTCTTTTTACTCTGTAAGGTTGGGCTGATGCTTTCTACATCAACAATAACCTCGTCCCCGAAAATCTGAATGTTGCGCACTAGATCGGCCGCCATAATATTGGCCTCCGTGCTGTTGCCTACATGGTTTAATGCTTCTTGAATCTCAGCTTTTTTCATAGGGTAAGAAATAGAGTTACAAAAGTAATAACCACTACCTTCACATTAGGTTTTAATCCATGGAAAGTACGGCAGCAATATTCTTGACGGGGGCAACGGGCCAATTAGGTTCATTCATCTTAGCTGATTTATTAGGTTTAACTGGCCGCCCAGCACATCAAGGACCCATTTACTGCACCTCCCGCGCCTCGAGCAGTTTCGAGCAACTGGAGATGACCGCCACCTTCCTAGGACTTGAATCCCACATCTTCCATTATCACCCACAAGTACATTGGATTTCCCTTGACCTTCTAAACCACCATGAGGCCATCACCGCCTTACCGAGACAAGACCACCAATGGGAAATTATCCACACCGCTGCGGTCATTGATGTGAACAAAGGTACCTCAGGGGCCAACCCCAATGTTCGTTTAACACAAGAGGTATTGTTGCTCGCCGAAGCCTTGAACGCCCAACACTTTACCCACATCTCGAGCATAGCAGTGATGGGAAATGCCGCCACTCTCGACGAGGAAACCGTCCTAGAGGTGGCCGATTTCCAACCCAACAAGGGCAAAGACTCCTTAGGTACTTACGCCAAGAGCAAGATTTTGAGTGAACTCGAGGTGTGGCGCGCCCATCACGAAGGAATGAGTATTAGCATCATTCGTCCTGGGGTCATTGTCGGCATGGGGCCTATCTCCGCCTCGCCGCAGGAATTATGGTGGCGCTTGTGGCACAAAAAACTTCCCATCAGTACAGACGGTCGTACCGGAATTGTAGATGTTAGAGATGTGGCTGAAATTGTGGGCCGAGCGCATCGCGACCGATTGCAAGGCCCCTTCGTGGCTGTGGGCTCCAACCCGGAATTCCACGACCTCCTGTGTGGGCTACGCGATGCGCTCGGCCGTGATCAAAAATTGCGACCACTGAACCGAGACCCTTGGCTTCGTCGCATGCGGGCCTTGGATTCATTGAAATATTTGCCTGTGGTAGGCAGATTCTTTGGCGCTTCGATGCGCATCTTGCTCTTTAGTCGAAACATCTACGACGGTCATAGTGGTGTAGCCTTATTGGAGAACGGATACCGCGCTGAGAACCAAACCTTTCAAGAAATGGGGGCTACCATGCGCGAGGCCTTCGAAAGGGCATAAAAAAACCCGATTCTTTCGAACCGGGTTCCTTCGTCTAAAACAAAACAATTCTTATGCGTTAGGTACTACGCTAACGTATGATTTGTTGTCTTTTTTCTTGCGGAACTCAACTTTACCGTCAACTAGTGCGAACAATGTGTGGTCTTTACCTACACCTACGTTCTCACCTGCTGCGTGCTTAGTACCACGCTGACGTACGATGATGTTACCTGCAATTGCATCTTGGCCACCAAAAATCTTGATACCCAATCGTTTACTTGCTGATTCGCGTCCGTTTTTCGAACTACCGACACCTTTCTTGTGAGCCATAATCTATATTATTTTTCTGCTTTTTTAGGAGCTGCTTTCTTGGTTGCTGGCTTCTTAGTAGCTGGCTTTTTAACTGCAGGCTTCTTGGCAGTAGTTGCCTTTTTAGCTGCAGGCTTCTTAGCCGCTGCCTTTGCAGGAGCTGCTTCCGCGTCTTCAGTTGCCTTAGCTGCAGCCTTTTTAGCTGGAGCCTTCGCAGTGATTTTGTTAATAGTTATAGAAGTGAACATTTGACGGTGACCGTTCATTTTCTGGTAACCTTTGCGACGCTTCTTCTTGAATACAAGAACTTTATCGCCTTTCACTTCGCCATTGACAGTTGCCTCTACTACGGCACCATCTATAACCGGGGCGCCAACCTTTACATCACCTTTCTCTTCGATCAAAAGGACACGGTCAAACTTAACCTTCTTGCCTTCTTCAACGTTCAAGCGGTTTACGTACAAGCGTTGGTCTTTCTCAACTTTGTATTGAAGCCCTGCTATCTCTACAATTGCGTACATTATACTTGTTTTTAAGGGCTGCAAATATAGAACAAACTTGTGACAAACAAAGTGTTAAAATAAATGAGTTTGAAAGAATATCCTTGCTGGGGGTGAGGGCGGCCTTGAATTGGCCCTTATATTTGAGCAACCTTAACAAATACTTCATGAAAAAGATGGTATTGACCGGGTTGCTGCTATCGACACTAAGCGCTTGGTCTCAAAACAACATTGCCTTTGAAGAATACGATTTGAACAATGGGTTGCACGTCATTCTACACGAAGACCACAGCACGCCTATTACGGCCGTTACAGTACTCTATCACGTTGGCTCTAAAAACGAAAATCCAGAACGCACAGGTTTTGCGCACTTCTTCGAGCACCTGCTCTTTGAAGGAAGTGAAAACATTGGTCGCGGCGAATTTGACAGCTATGTGACAAATGCGGGCGGAGCATTGAATGCCAACACCTCCCAAGACCGTACCTTCTACTTTGAATTATTGCCGTCAAACCAAATGGAATTAGGCCTTTGGTTGGAGAGTGAGCGTATGTTGCATGCGAACATTCAAACCGTTGGAGTGGAAACTCAGCGCGAGGTAGTAAAAGAAGAGAAGCGTCAGCGCGTAGACAACCAGCCTTATGGTTCTTGGTTGGAGAACATGATGAAGCGCCTGTACACAGAGCATCCCTATAACTGGGTTCCAATTGGTTCTATGGATCATTTGAATGCGGCCCAATTAGACGAGTTCATGGCGTTCTACAAAAAGTTCTACATCCCGAACAATGCGACCTTGAGTATTGCCGGTGATATCGACGTTGAGAAGACCAAAGCATTGATTGAGGCGTACTTTGGTGATATTCCTGCTGGAACACCAGTTGAGCAGCCTACGGTCATTGAACCTGCCCTAGGAGGAGAGAAAACGGCAACCATCTACGACAATATTCAACTACCTGCCGTGATGATGGGTTACCGCATGCCTCCACAAACCTCTGACGATGCCTATGCGCTTCAGATGGCCTCAACGGTTTTGAGCGGTGGACCTTCCTCACGCATGTACAAGCGTTTGGTCGATCAAGATCAAACGGCACTACAGGTATTCTCATTCCCATTCTCGCTAGAACAAGGCGGTGCCTTCATCACCTTCTCATTAGCCAATGCCGGAAAAACCATCGACGATATGGTTCCTGCCTTGGAAGAGGAGATTGCCAGCTTGCAGAACGAGCTCATCTCAGAGCGTGAATTCCAGAAGATCCAAAATCAAATGGAGAGCAGATTTGTACAGAGCAACTCAACCATGGCGGGTATTGCCGAGAGCTTGGCTGATTACCATACCTATTATGGTGATGCCAACCTGATCAACACCGAGCTCGAGCGTTATCGCGTCGTAACTCGCGAGGACATTCAACGTGTGGCACAGAAGTATTTGGTCAAAGACAACCGCGTGGTATTGCGCTATTTGCCAAAGAGTGAAGAACCAACAGCGGCAGCTGAATAATCCCTAGCCATGAGAAAGTATATCTATACCTTGTTTATAGCCTTAGTTACCATGAGTTTAAGTGCTCAGGTAACCATCGACCGATCTACAGCACCTGCCCCAGGTCCTGCACGTACTCCGGAAATAGGTTCGTACGAAAGTTTTGAATTGAAAAATGGCCTCAAGGTCTTCGTCGTGGAGGATCACAAACTCCCACGTATCACCATGTCACTAATTTTGGACCGCGATCCTATCGTGGAAGGCGTAAAAGCAGGTTATGTAAGCATTGCCGGTGATCTTGTCGGTGCGGGAACTTCCAATCGAACGAAATCTGCGTTGGATGAAGAAGTAGACTTTATGGGGGCCAATTTCGGTACAGGCTCCAACTCCATCCGCGTAGGTGGACTGAGTAAATACACTGACCAACTCATTGACATCCTCTCCGATGTATTATTGAACCCTAGTTTCCCTGAGGAAGAATTTGATAAGCTCAAAAGCCAAATGATCTCAGGGCTAAAGGCCAACGCTGACGATCCAGATGCCATCTCTGGCAACTTACGTGGTGCGGCCCTATACGGCCTAGAGCACCCTTATGGAGAGGTGATGACCGAAGCAACCGTAGAAGCCATCACCATCGACGATTGTAAAGCTTACTTCGACACGTACTTCCGTCCAAACATCGCCTACATGGTGGTGATCGGAGATATTTCGGTGGCAGATGCCAAGAAGAAACTCAACAAAGCGTTGAAGAAGTGGAAAGCGGCTGAAGTGCCTACGCACGACTATGCGAAAACAAATCGCGCGGCATCTTCTCGCATCGTTATGGTAGATAAACCCTCTGCGGTTCAATCCGTAGTATGGTTGGGCAATGTCATCGACTTGCCACAGGGCCATCCGGATATCGAGCTTTTGCGAGTAGCCAACCAAATCTTAGGTGGCGGTATGTCGGGACGCTTGTTCACCAACTTGCGTGAAGACAAGGCCTTTACTTATGGCGCCTACTCAAACTTCGGTGTAGACGAATTGAATGCAACATTTGGAGCATCGGCGAAGGTGCGTAATGAGGTGACAGATTCTGCCATCACTGAATTCTTGTACGAGATTGATCGCATGAAGAACGAAGCAGTTACCGAGGAAGACCTTATCGCAGCGAAAGCTAGTTTGAGCGGATCTTTCGGTCGTTCTCTTGAGAGCCCAGCGAGCGCGGCAAACTTTGCCTTGAACATCGCCCGTTACGGCCTGCCTTCAGATTATTACAATAATTACTTGTCACGTCTTGAAGCTGTAACGGCTGAGGAGGTGATGCGCGTCGCCAACACCTATATGAATGGTCCATTGACCATCACTGTAGTGGGTAAGGCGCAGGATGTTGCGGGCAAGCTTAGCGCCTTTGGTGAAGTGGAATACTATGATGCCGAAGGAAATGCAACTGAGGCACCGACCTTCTTGTTCATGCCAGAAGGCATTACAAAGGAAGCGGTATTGAACAACTATTTCGAGGCCATTGGTGGTGCGGAAGCATTCCAAAGCATCACTTCTTTTGAGCAAGAAATGAGCCTTGAGGCTCCGGGTATGCCGGGTGCCGTAGGCATGAAGACGGTTAAGAACATCCCAGATTACTACCTCTCTGAGCAAAGCATGCAAGGCATGACCTTAATGAAGGTGGAGTACAAGGAAGGTGCAGCGACTCGCAGTGGTATGCGCGGCAATGCTGAGTTGGAAGGAGAGGAATTGGCCTCAACTGCTAAGGAGGCGAAATATGTAATCAGCCAACTCGAATGGTTAGAAAACCCTGATGCCATTACCTTCGACGGGCAAACATTAGTCAATGGTAAGAACGTCTACCAAATTACGGAAGGCGAGCAAACGCATTACTTCGATGCAGCTACAGGTCTATTATATATGAGTGTAGAGACGGCAGAAGGTCCTGAAGGCGACATTACTGTTACTACTGTATTTAAGGAGTGGCAGGAAGTAAATGGTTTGACTTTCGTGAAGACTATCGAGCAAAGTGCCGGTCCTCAGTCGTTCACGGTAACCGTGGATAAAGTGACTTGGAAGTAATTCCCGGTAAGACCGAAAATTTTGAAGACGAACCCCCACGCCTCGGCGTGGGGGTTTTTTGTTGAATTATTTTTTCTTGTTCACCAAATATATCCCGGTGAGAATGACCCCTAAGCCGAGAAGATGATTCCAAATAATTTGCTCCCCGTCCCATAGTCCCCAAAGCACAGCCACAATCGGAATAGCATAGGTCACAGAGCTTGAGAATAGAGCGGTCGTGATTTGAATAAGGTAGTTGAACATGATCACGGCAATGCCCGAGCCAATGACCCCTAAGATGGCGATGAACCCAAAGTTTGTCCATGCATGTGGGTCGTTTAGGAACACCTCATGTACGCCAGATGCCAAGCTAAAAACGATGGTGAATGGTGCGGCGGTTGCGAGTGAAAGGGTCGTGACCGTAAGTGCTTTGAGGTGCGGTAAGTTTGATTTCAACGTATTGACGCTGGTACCGTACATCATGGTGGCCAATACCCCGAATAGCCCATAGCTCAATTCTCCTTCAATGCTAAAACCGCCTTGTAGGATGGAATTCATGGGAAGGATGAGAATCACCGCGCCAAGTAATCCGACCGCCACCCCTTGCCATTGAGTATCGGTGGCTTTTTTCTCGAAGAACCAGCCGCCTATAAGTACGGTAAATAGAGGCACGAGGGAATTGATGATTCCAACCACGCCGCTGTCTAGATGGTTAACGGCGAGGGGGAACAAAACATAGGGAATGGCGTTTCCTAAGAACCCCACAATGGTTAAAGAGATGAGGTCTTTCTTGCGGAAATGCTTGAAATGACGAAAGCCAATGATCGCCATAAAAAGTGCGGCGATGCTCACGCGCATGGTGCCTACTTGGGTGTAGGAAAAACTTTGAAGGCCGCGTTTCATCAAAATGAAGCTCGAGCCCCAGATGATGGCCAGACCGATGAATAGGATCCACGGGAGGGCCGGCGAGTGTGAGGTACTTTGTTTCGACATGCCGCAAAATTGTGACAAATGCCTCACACTTTGACGCGATGGGATGTAATTTTGCTGAAAATACTTGAGTATGAGAACCCTTTCCTTCCTTATTCCCCTTTCATTTTTAGTGGTTTCCTGTGGTCAGCCGGAGCCTGAAGTCATCGAAATGCCTGTGCAGGCGCAGGCCGCCCAGGTGGCCCCTAATGCGGAAGCTAAAATGTTTGTTTCAGGCATGACCTGCGTGATGGGTTGTAAGGGTGCGATCGAAAAGTCGCTCAATGCCCATGAGGGCGTGGCGAGCTTTGCTATTGTATTTGAGGATAGCGTGGCCACTGTGAGCTATGATAGTACGATGGTGAGCGCGGAAGAATTGGCCAATGCGGTCGGTTCGGTGGCCGGTGGAGGGCTGTATACAGCTACTTTATTAGCGGAATAATATGAGAAGCGCACGCATTCGCTTTTGGGCGACCACTTCGTTGGTGTTCATTTTCCTTGTCATCTTGGCGGGGTCTGTGGTGCGTGCGACAGGTTCGGGTATGGGATGTCCCGACTGGCCACAGTGTTTTGGCTACAATATCCCTCCCACAGATGTGGAAACCTTGACTTGGCGGGAGGGCAGAAGCTTTGAGGAGGGTCAGATGATTTTATTGAAGGACCAATTCTGGGTGGCAACCTCAGATTTCACTACGGGTGAGGAGTTTGCACCGGAAAATTGGGCCCTATTTGATCGCCACGACTACACCATTTTTAACCCTGTTCATACCTGGATCGAATTCATTAATCGACTGATTGGTGCCCTGAGTGGGTTGCCGGTGTTGGCGCTGGCCATCTTCGGGGTATGGGGCGTGCGACGCAATGTTTGGAACGCGGTGCTCGCTGCGGGCGTATTGTTCCTGCTGTTATTCGAAGCTTGGCTAGGTAAGATTGTGGTCGATGGGAACTTGGTCCCAAATCAGATCACTATACATATGATGGGTTCGGTGGCTATTGTGTTGCTCCTGCTCGCACTTCGGGCTCGCAATACCGAAGGAGAATTCTCCTATCCAAAGTCGGTAGGCAGAGGCTTGTTGGCGTTGTTGGTGATGGTGGTCTTTCAAATATTCTTGGGCACCCAGACCAGGGAATGGGTAGATTATGCCTTGGAGCACGGAGTGATGCGTGCAGAGGTTATTGAGTCTATCGAAGGGGCAATGCCGAAGGTGCACCGCAGTTTTGCTTGGGGCATTTTATTGATGACGAGCATCCTGTTTTTCCTTCAACGCAAACACAGAGTTTCCATTCCCGGCTTTGGACCGTTGGTCTTCGCCATCGCGATGGAATGGGCCATAGGTGTGGTGTTGTTTTTCACGGGATTACCGAAGGCAATGCAGCCGGTTCACTTAGTGCTGAGCATCGGTATTTTGGCGTCGATCAGCTATCCTCTTTTTCTTGTTGCACGTAGGTCTTAAGCAGCTCAAGTGCGCGTTCCCACTGCGCTTCATGCACTAAAATCTTGATGCTTAAATCTCCTCCGACAGGCAGAACGCTGGCCATTTGGTAGTGTTCCAAGGTCGTGCGAATACTTTGACTTTCCAGAAAAGTAGCGATGAGGTCTGCCTCTATGGGCGTTGCTGCTATGTAAAGGAGTTTATGGCGCATGGGTCCAATTCAGTGTGCTGATCATCTGCAAAATCTCCTCACGCATGAACTGAGTTACTGGCGCCAGGCTATCTGCATTCGGCGGGCTGTAGTGGTAGAGCACGCCTCGCAGGAAATGTTCGGTGCTATCTGTGGCGTAGAACTGCGTAGTTGTGGCCGATGCTCCGGAGAGTTCATAGTAGAGCCCAAAGACCTTTTTGTCCTTGTATTCGAAGAACTGCTCGCGCATCCCACTTGCTTTTACGGTGTGTTTATAGGCCAATTGTTGCGCATCCCGCACCAATGCTTCGAGGTTGTTGTCGACGGGTTTATAGGTGAATTGGACTGTACTTAAAATCGAGGGATATACGATATCAAGCCAATATTCCCCTTCGCGTGCCTGCTCCGTACCTTCTTCCGTCAACACCTCCTTCACCATCACTTTGGCCTCGGCGTTGATGTCTACCCCAAAGGGTGCGGCTTCGCTCAAAGGTGCATAAGCCTGGGTGTTCGGCAACCCAATACGCATAAAGCCATCCGGTCGTGCTACCGGTGCTTCTGTGCATGAAAGCCAGAGCAATGGGAGTAGAAATAGGGGGCTATGCTTCATGGTTGGGGTCTACAGTTACTTTAATACGGATTAGCTTGCGCTGGTCGACGCTTTCCACCTTGAAGATATAGTTGTTATAGTTGACCTTTTCATTCTTCTCCAAAAACTTCCCTGCCAGCTCTAATACAAGACCTGCTAGGGTTTCACTTTCACCGTCTACAGTATCGAATTGGTCCCTGGAAATCCCTAAAACTCTACAAAAGTCGATGAGCGGCGTCTGGGCCTCGAACACATAGTTGTAGTCGTCAAGCTTGCTGTATACCACATCTTCATCGTCGAATTCGTCCGAAATCTCACCCACAATCTCCTCCAAAACGTCCTCCAAGGAAATGACCCCCGAGGTACCCCCAAATTCATCCACCACGATAGCGAGGTGAATGCGGCGTTGTTGGAATTCTTTGAGCAGGTCATCAATTTTCTTGCTCTCGGGCACGAAGAAGGGAACCCGCATAAGGTCTTGCCATCCAAAGTTTTCCGAGGCATCCATGTAGGGCAGCAGGTCCTTCACGTACACCAGGCCTTTGATTTGGTCTAGGTTCTCATCAAACACCGGAATGCGCGAATATCCACTTTCGGTAATATGTTGCAATGTCTCTGGATACGGCGCCTTAATATCTATGGCGATGACTGACGTACGCGGTGTCATGACTTCCTTTACGGTCGTTGATCCAAAGCGAACAATCCCTTTGAGAATGCGCTGTTCCTCCTCTTTCGAGTTTTCATCCGCGGTGAGCTCTAAGGCTTGCTCGAGGTCGTCCACACTGAGCTGTGGCCCGCGGCCCTCGATGTTGATGCGGTTGATGGTTTTACTCAATCGTGCACTGATAGGATGCAAAGCGCTGTGAATTCTTGAGAGGAGTGGGGTGACCAATTGTGCAAAGTGCAACTTCGACGCATTGGCATATACCTTGGGTAAGATCTCACCAAAGAGCAACAACACACCCGTAATGGCCAGGATTTCTACCACAAAAGTGAGTAGGGGACTCCAGCTACCTGGGGAGAAGAAGCTGTTCAATACATACGTCGATACAATAACGATCCCAACGTTAACGAAGTTATTGGAGATGAGAATGGTGGCCAATAAGTGGTCCGGTTCTTCTAGGAGTTCCAATATTTTTTGTTGGCGCGGTTCGCTGTCGTCCATCAGCTCACGGTCGGCGGGCGTAATGGAAAAGAAAGCCACTTCAGATCCTGAAATAAGCGCAGACAAAAGCAGCAATAAGGCGAGTACCAAAAGCAGCAAAATATCTGCGGATGTAAGGTGCCCAAGGTTTTGGGCGATATCAAAGAACAATGAAGGAGGCTCTGTTTCCAAAGGGTTGGTTTTAGTTCGACTTAGAACGGTAGGTCATCTTCATCCTGTGCGTGGGATGTAGCTGCCGGTGCCATTGGTTGCTCTGCGGAGGGTGCCGAGTTGCCATAATTTGCTTGGCTGTAAGCGCTACCTTGTTCTGATGAGATGCCTTCACTTTCTACGCGAGAGGTCAGCATGGTCATCTGGTTCGCTTGAATTTCTGTGGTATAACGATCAGCACCGGTTTGGTCCTGCCATTTGCGTGTTTTAATGCGACCTTCGAGGTATACTTTGTGTCCGCGCTTGAGGTATTTGTGTGCTACATCAACCAAACCTTTCGCATTGATGACTACGTTGTGCCATTCTGTGTTGGTCACGCGCTGACCTTCTCTATTGGTGTATGTTTCAGAGGTTGCCAAAGGGAATTTCACCAATGATCCTCCGTTTTCAAAGTGCATAATTTCCGGGTCTTTCCCGAGGTTTCCAATGAGCATTACCTTGTTTAGTGTTCCTGCCATGATCGTCTAAAATTTCTTGTTGTATTCTATCAAAGATAGTCATAATTGGTCCGTTAATTACAGCATGTTTTTAACAAAATTGGACACAATAACCGGCATCCCAAGTCCTTCCATTTCACCCTTTCCATAAAACTCTTGCGCCTCCCCAATCGCACCTTCGTCCACCGCCCAAAAATGGCAGTGAAGGTCCTTGTGTGAGAGTTTGTGCGTAATGGGATCCTGCATCAATATCCCCTTTTTGGGAGCGCTCTCCAGCCTCGGGAACTCATACAATCCGCCCCAGATAGACGAGGTATCTCGTTTACACATGGCCCACTTTCCCCCGCGCTCCACCACGGCGAAATGAATAGTTTGCTCTGTGCGATTATTCTTGCGGATTTTCACCGGCAATTCGTCGATGCTTTGGTGTTGATACGCATGGCAAAATGAGGCAAGAGGGCAGGATTCACATTGCGGTTTTTTTGGGGTGCAATGAAGTGCGCCGAATTCCATGATGCCCTGGTTGTAATTTCCAGGGTGTTGGGCTTCTTGAACCAATTCATCTGCGAGCTCCTGAAACTCTTTTGGACCTGAACCTTGATTTATGGGACTGTGAATCCCAAAATACCTCGAAAGCACACGGTATACATTGCCATCCACTACCCCTTTTCGCTCTCCAAAACAAATACTGGAGATGGCTGCCGCGGTATATGGTCCAATACCCTTAATGGACAACAAGTCTTTGCTGGTAGAAGGTAATTGGCCCTTAAACTCCGCCATGATTTGTTGGGCACCTTTTTGCAAATTTCTGGCGCGACTATAGTACCCTAAACCGGTCCAAAGAGCCAAAAGTTCGTCTTCAGGGGCCTCAGCTAGGGCCTTGACCGTAGGATAGGCGGCGATAATTTTCTTGTAGAATGGGGTGCCTTGCGCCACCCTTGTTTGTTGTAAGATGATTTCGCTCAACCACACCTCATAGGCCATGGGAGTCTTTTTACGCCAAGGTAAATCACGCTTGTTTTGATTGAAGTACTCTTCAATGCTAATAATGAAGTGGTTAAATGCGTTTTTGCTCACGTGCAGGGTATCCGATTATTTTATGCTTTTAATCTGTAAATAAGGAGAATAGGTGTATATTTGCGCCCCTCATTAACCAAGTCCGAAAGGACCTAAAAATACAGAGCAAATGACTAAAGCAGATATCGTTACTAAGATTTCTGATAAAACAGGAATGGAACGCGGAGACGTTCAAGCGGTTGTTGAAAGCTTCATGAAAGAGATTAAGCACAGCCTAGAAGATGGAAACAATGTGTACCTACGTGGTTTCGGTTCTTTCATCGTGAAGAAGCGTGCCCAGAAAACAGGTCGTAACATCTCGAAGAACACGACTATCGTCATTCCGGCTCACTTTATCCCAGCATTCAAACCTGCGAAAGTATTCGTGGAAGGTGTGAAGGATAATGTACCCGTAAACGACTAATTTGAAAAGAAACCAGATCATAGCAGTACTTCTTGCAGTCGTAGCGGCGGTTTTGTTGATGCGTGCGCCTAGAGCCGCTGCTGTTGAGGAGGTCGTGCCGGCGGCGACGGAGAACACAGGGCTCGATGCAAAGGTGGACGAAGCAGTTGCCATCATCCAAAGTGGTGAGGGCTCACCTATGCAAGCCATCGGCATGTTGCTTGAGGTATTGAAGGAGAATCCAGACCACGATAAAGCATTGATGTGGTTAGGAAACTTTTCCATGATGAGTGGCCAGTGGGAAAAAGCGGTGGATCGCTTCCATCATTTGACCCAGATCCGCCCCGAGGTTGAAATGTATTGGTTGAATAAGAGTCAATCGCTCCTGCAAATGGGAGATACCATTGCTGCTTTGACCAGTGCGCAAGAGTATTTGAACACACATCCAGAGGCAACACGAATCAATGATTTGGTTGCTGGATTACAGAATTAATAATTTTTAAAACTTAGCATTATGCCAAGCGGAAAGAAACGTAAAAGACATAAGATTGCTACGCACAAGCGTAAGAAGCGTCTAAGAAAAAACCGTCACAAGAAAAAATAATCAAGTAGAGTATGCGCACAGAATTAGTTATTAGTGCTAGTTCTGACCGAGCGGATATTGCACTACTTGAGGACGGAAGACTTCAGGAACTCATTAAGGAAAAAGGAGACGATAGTTTCTCCGTTGGTGACGTATACCTAGGGACTGTAAAAAAATTGGCCACTGGCCTAAACGCTGCCTTCGTAGATGTTGGTTATACAAAAGATGCATTTTTGCACTACCAAGATCTCGGGCCGCAGATAAATTCCTGGCAATCCTACCTACGTCGCACCTTAAAAGGCAAGCAACAAAGCAACCTCACCAACTTTAAAAATGAAGCCAACATCCAGAAGGAGGGCAACATTGGTGATGTTCTAAAGCAAGGCGATCAAATCTTGGTGCAAATCACCAAGGAGCCCATTTCTACGAAAGGGCCTAGAATCACTGCCGAGCTTAGTATTGCAGGCCGATTTGTAGTGCTCGTGCCATTCTCTAACCGCGTGAGCGTGAGTCAAAAGATTCGCGAACGTGAAGAGAAAGACAGACTCAAAAACTTGGTCAGAAGCATCAAACCAAAAGGCTTTGGTGTAATTATACGTACTGTCGCCAAAGGACAGAGCGCAGAAGAACTACAGGCTGACCTAGAATCCTTGCTCCGCAAGTGGAAAGTTCTCCATAAAGGGGTTAAGCGTTCGAACAAGCCCGTACGTATTTTCAGCGAAATGAATAGAGCCAGCGCGTTTCTACGCGATGTGTTCAATGATAGCTTTTCTTCCATCACTATCGATAATGAAGATCTGTATGAGGAGGTAAAGGAATACCTCGATGAGATTCAACCGGGGGCGTCTAAAATGGTGAAACATTACACCGGTCAAATGCCGTTGTTCCAGTTCGCTAGTGTAGACCGTCAAATCAAAGGTGCATTCGGCCGTTCAGTCAGCATGCCTAAAGGGGCATACCTGATCATTGAGCATACCGAAGCAATGCATGTGGTAGACGTAAACTCGGGCAATAGAACCAATACGGCGGAAAACCAAGAAGCCAATGCGTTGCAGGTCAACTTGCTCGCGGCAGAAGAGGTAGCACGCCAGTTGCGCTTGCGCGATATGGGTGGTATTGTCGTAGTTGACTTCATCGATATGAATAGCGCAGAGAACCGCAAGGCGGTTTATGAGAAAATGCGCGATGAGATGAAGAAAGACCGCGCACGTCACAAAATCCTTCCCATTTCAAGGTTTGGTTTGATGGAACTCACACGCCAGCGTGTTCGTCCTGAAACGAATATTACGACTCGCGAGGAGAATCCAGATAATTTGGTTGAGGCGCCTATTCAAATCATTGAGGCGATAAAATCAAAATTGGCGACACTCGATAAGCGAGAAGTGTACATCCATGTTCACCCGTTCTTAGAGGCCTACATTACCAAAGGGTACTTTAGAAGCATTAAAAAAACATGGCAAAGTGACTTACGTAAGAAATTGGTGGTTGTGCCGCGTGATGCCTACACGATGTTAGAGTGGAAGGTCAAAGACCGCGAGAACAACACCCTGTAAAACTTTTGTTTTTCTACAAACCCGCTCCGTACGAAGTATGGAGCGGGTTTTTTCATTAAAATTGGTTCATGACAACTTCCGAAGCATTACAGAAACTCCGCAGGTATTGCGCCTATCAAGAGCGCAGTCCATTTGAGGTATACCGAAAGTTGGGTCTTTTAGGATTGCCCAAGGATCGGCAAGAGGAGGTCGTGGCAAGCTTGATGGAAGAAAACTTCCTCGATGAATACCGTTTTACTGAGGCCTATTGTCTAGGCAAGCTCAATCAAAAGCATTGGGCACCTCATCGCATAAGCATTGGTTTGCGAGAGCATCGCATTCCGAAGGTGACCATCGATAGGATATTGAATCAAATTCCCGAAGAGCGCGTGCAAGAGAATGCGCTGTATTTAGCGGATCGTTGGTTCAGCTCAAAGACTAAGGAACAGCTTACCGCTGCGATGCAACGCCGCGGGTATTCTTTTGAGATGATTAATAGGGCTTATAATAAGGTAGAGGAAGAACGTAAAAGTTCCCTTTAACCCTTCCAAGTGCCGCCGTAGCGGTAGTGTGGGTTTCCTGGTTTAACTTCTAAAACGCACGCCTCGCAGAGGAAATACCAGGTTTTGTCAGCAGGTTTGTATTGTGCCCTGAACATGATCGAATGGTCTTTGCTGCAATGCGGACACTTCTTAACTCTTGCCATCGAAAATTAAATGGAAGCTAGTACCTCCTTCACCTTCTGTATTCCAGCTGGCGTTACATCTAGGTGGAAGACCATGCGGCATTTTCCGGGACCCATCTGAGAAATTCCAATTCCCTTCTCTGCTAGGGTATCAATGAATGCTTCCTGGTCCATATCCTCGTTCAATCCAAAGATTAGGATGTTGGTTTCGGGGGCCACGACATTTTTGACCCAAGATTGCTGGCTTAAAAATTCCGCCAGGTCTTTGGCAGCGGCGTGGTCTTCGGCCAATCGGTCCACGTTGTTTTCTAGCGCATAGATCGCAGCACCAGCTAAAAGGCCTGCCTGTCGCCAGCCACCGCCTATTCGTTTGCGAATTCTGCGGCTATGATAAATGAATTCCTCGCTGCCTAAAAGCACAGAGCCTACCGGTGCACCAAGACCTTTGGAGAGACAGATGGAAATGGAATCAAATGCCGTCCCGTAATCGCTTTCACTTTGATTTTTGGCGACTAGGGCATTGTAAAGGCGTGCGCCATCGAGGTGGAAGGTTAGGCCTTGAGCATTGGCCACTGCTCTCAGTGCTTCTATTTCTTCCCATTCGTAGCACGTTCCACCGCCTTTATTGGACGTGTTTTCTAGTGCAAGTACGCGCGATTTTGGGTAATGGACATCGTCGGCTTTGATACAGCTTAGCACTCCTTCTGGGTGCATAATGCCGCGATCATCACCGGTGAAAACAACCGAGGAATGTGCATTTGCCGCAATTCCACCGCCTTCGTAGTTGTAGATATGGGCATAGGGATGGCAGATGACCTCGTCGCCAGGGCTGAGGTGAGACATCAAAGCAATTTGATTTGCCTGTGTACCGCTCACACAAAAAAGTGCTTTTTCCGTGCCGAAGCGTTCAGCGACCATGGCCTCAAGTTTTAGGACCGTGGGGTCATCGCCCCAAACATCGTCCCCTACAGGGCTGCTAATCATCGCATTTAACATGGCCTTACTAGGGCGGGTCACAGTATCACTGCGCAAGTCAACTTCAAACATGGTCTTTCACTGTTAAAGCGTGAAGATAGCAAGGGTATGCTTAACTTTGTCACCCTATGGTTACAGCAGATCAAATCAAGTCTTTGGGCGAGCGATTGGAGCGACTAGCGTCCTACCTCAACCTTGAGCAAAAACGCATCTATATCATCAACGAAGAGGAGAAAACTGCTTCTCCTGGGTTTTGGAACGACCCGAAAGAGGCGGAAAAAACCATGAAGGCACTTCGTGGCGTGAAGTTCTGGGTAGAGGGCTATGAACAAGCGGAGGCTTTGTTCGGTGAGGCCGAACTTAGTTTGGAGTTTTACAAAGAAGGTGAGTTAGACGAATCGGAGGTCAAAGAAGCTTATGATGCTTGTGAGAATTTGATTGAGGAATTGGAATTCCGTAACATGTTGAGTGGTGAGGAAGATAAGCTGAGTGCCGTTTTGCAGATTACAGCGGGTGCCGGTGGTACAGAAAGCTGTGATTGGGCGAGTATGTTGATGCGTATGTACTTAATGTACGCAGAGAAGAGCGGTTACAAGACCAAAGAGTTGGTCATGCAAGAAGGCGATGTTGCCGGAATTAAAACTGTAACTATTGAGATTGAAGGAGATTACGCTTTCGGGTATTTGAAAGGAGAAAATGGGGTGCACCGATTAGTGCGTATATCACCTTTCGATTCGAATGCCAAGCGACATACTTCCTTCGTCTCGGTGTATGTATTCCCATTGGTGGACGATACAATCGACATACAGATCAACTTGAGCGATATCGAATGGGATACCTTCCGTAGTTCGGGAGCGGGTGGTCAGAACGTGAATAAGGTAGAGACCGGGGTCCGACTACGTCACAAACCCACCGGAATAATCATTGAGAACACCGAAACGCGCTCACAGTTGGGGAACAAGGAAAAGGCCATTCAGCTTTTGAAGTCTCAACTTTACGAGATGGAGATTGAGGCGCGCAATGCCAAGCGTGCGGAGATTGAAGCAGGTAAGAAGAAGATCGAATGGGGTTCGCAGATTCGCAATTATGTGATGCACCCATACAAATTGGTCAAAGACGTTCGTACCGCTGAGGAGACATCGGATGTGGACGGAGTGATGAATGGAAACATTGATGCCTTCTTAAAAGCGTTCTTGATGAAGCAGGGCGAAAGCGCCGCTGCGGACGAGTATTAATCCGATGCTTCAATGGTGCAATTCAATGCGCCAATAGCGAACAAAGTGCGCTAGATACTCCTTATCTTGGAGCTATGCGTTCCATATTGTTTTCACTAGCATTATTGATCTCCTGCGGCCTTCAGGCGCAGCAAGGTTTTGTGCGCAATAGTGGACAATGGAACGACCCTTCCATCTTCCGGATGCAGATGGGGCCAAACAGCCTGTTTTTAACGCCAGATTCGTTGGTGCTCTCCGTTATGGATCCTGCTGATTTTGATGGCGAACACATGGGTGGTCATCACCACTACGCGGACACCTTGCATTACCACAACTTTAGCATGGCATTCGATGGCGCGCGAGAAATGAATTGGGCTGGGGAAGAGGCCTACGAGTCGCCCTTGAACTATTTTGTTGGGCCGCGCCAAAGGTGGCGTTCGAATGTGCGCAGCTACTCTAAAGTGCGCGCAGAGGATGTATATCCGGGTATTGATTTAGTGGTCTATGAGGCTGCGGGAGGGTTTAAGTTCGATTGGGAATTGGACCCGGGTGTAGATCCTGAACAGATTCATATTCATTACGGCGGTTTGTGGGGCGTGGAGGTGCTCGAGAAACAGCTCCATCTTCAAACGCGCTTTGGCGCGCTTGTGGAAGCCATGCCTTACGCTTACCAAGAGGACGGTGAGGTTCGCGCACGCTACGACCAACAAGAGGGGTATGTGAGCTACAAAATGGGGCGCAGAAAAAAAGACCAACCGTTGATTATAGACCCTATTTACATTTTTAGCACTTACACCGGGAGTACCGCAGACAACTTTGGGTACACGGCTACTTTTGACGACAACGGCAATGCCTTTGGCGGGGGAATTGTGTGGGGAACGGGATATCCTACTACGCTTGGCGCGGTGGATACCGTGTTTAATGGCGGCTTGTTTGATGTAGCGCTTTCGAAGTTTTCATCGGACGGGACCCAATTGTTGTGGTCAAGCTATTTGGGCGGATCAAACTTGGACCAACCATATAGTCTAGATTGTGATGAGAATGGTGATCTCTACATTCTAGGCTCCACGGGATCGAATGATTTCGGGGTTACGGCCAGCGCCTATGATACCTCATTTGCCGCGGGGCAGCAGGTCACGGCGGAATATTACACCTTCACGCAGGGCACGGACCTTTTTGTAGCGCATATCAGTGCCAATGGAACCCAGTTAGTGGGAAGTACGTACCTCGGCGGTGCGGGTAATGATGGCATCAACACGAACCTCGGCTTTAATTACGGGGACAGTTACCGCGGCGATATCGAAGTAGGTCGCAATGGCGGTCACGTCTACATCGCAAGCTCGACACTCAGTGATACGTATCCAACTTTGGCGCCGGCAACCTCACACCAAGGAAACCAGGACGGGGTGTTGAGTATTTTGAGTAGAAATATGAGCCAATTATTGGCCAGTACTTATGCCGGAACTTCAGGCGATGATGCGCTGTATTCCATTGCTCTAGCTGATAAAAAGGGATTGAACTATCCTTCTCCGAGTATGAAGTATAGTCCATTCTTTGTGGCAGGTTCTGTAGGTGCGTCAACTGATTCCACCTTTGAAATGGGATGGGTGAATGTCGCTTATAGCACTGCTGTACCTACCTCTACCGATCAAAATGGAATTTTACTTTCTGGATACATTGATGAACTCAACCTGAGTATTCCGGGAGCGAATTTCGTCATGAATGCTCTCGATGTTCAAGCCGACACAGGATATAATCAGCACTTCTTTGTCGAGGTGAATTCTGAAACCGATACGAATACCATCGTAACAGTGATGGGTCAGCACAAGGGTGGCATTGTCGGGGATGGAGGCCTTTGGGGACAACCAGGAAGTGCTCAATATTTTCAAGAGTTTAAACGAAATACGAATTCTGGTTTTGACCTACGCCGCACAGTAGTCTGGGGCGATAGTTCAAATGCCACGGTGGATGTCAGTCCCACAGCATTGCTGGTAGATGATTGTGGCAATACTTACTTCAGTGGCTGGGGCGGATCACCTAACCCGGAGGGAAACACCAACAATATGGTGACCACGCCTAATGCCATTCAAAGTACTACAGACGGTCGCGACTTGTACTTTTTAGTTTTGGACCCGGACTGGAAGAGTGCGCGTATGGCTACCTATTTTGGCGGTGCTGGTAGGGAGCATGTGGATGGTGGCACCTCTAGGTTCGATCGCAATGGTCGTATCTTCCAAGCGGTCTGTGCGGGTTGTGGGGGCGCTTCAAGCTATCCTTCCTTTCCTTCGTCGGCCTATTCCACGACCAATAATTCTGCAAACTGTAACCTCGCAGTAACCGTTATTGATCTAGACATTCAAATTGCTCGGGTGGAAACCTATCCAAATCCGCCGGCCTTCTGTCTGCCGAACACTTTCATTTTACAGGATTCAAGTGCCAACGTACAGGAATTCACGGTTTACTGGGGCGACGGAAATTCTAATACGGGGTCAACTCTTCCCAACGGTCATATTTACGCGTCGCCTGGAACCTACCTTGTCCAAGTCATTGGTCATGATACCATTTGTGATACTTGGGATACAGCGACCTTCAATGTCCAAGTAAATCCTGCTTACGATTCAGCCTTCACCCACTTCGACTACGATTATTGCGACCCAACACGCACGGTTAACATATCACTGCGCAGCACTTTGGATTCGTCTGTTATTGCGGACCGAGTATTGAATTGGAACATAGCGGGTGCCAATTTTTCGGCGTCACAATTCCAAACAACCATGCCCACCGCCGGATATTCGGTGATCACCTTGACCTCCCTCGATACCGTTTGTAATGTGTCTGAGGAATTTGTCGATACTATCTTCTTCCGACTCCCACCGTATTTGAACATCATCTCTGATGTTGAGGATTGTGAAACCCAAGAATTTGTGGAGTTTTCCCCTGCCTACAATGGCGTCTACCAAGGTTTTGAATGGCTCGTCGACGGCCAAAATCAGGGTTCGCTTAACCCGCTGACCATCGGTACTACGGGCACCTACGAAATCTCCCTAGTGGGGTACGACAGCATCTGTAATACCACCGATACCCTCACGGAAACCTTTGACATCTACTTTGCGGGTGAGCCCTTCACGGTGCCTAACATCATTACGCCGAATGGAGATAATATCAACGATCGATGGAACATGAATACCAGCGAAAATTGGGACAGGTTCCATGCTATTCTTTACAATCGTTGGGGCCTCAAGGTCTTCGAAACCACAGCGCCAACCTTTGATTGGGGGGCAGATTATGATGGTGAGATTCTCACTCCAGGGGTGTATTTTTACCAAGTCGAAGCCGAAAACAGATGCGGCGTCGTCACCGAAGAAGGAACCCTACACATTACCTATTAATATGATTACTGTATACCACAATCCACGTTGTCAAAAATCCCGTGAAGCCCTAGCACACCTTAATGCTATAGGTGCTCAGTACAATGTTCGTCTCTACATGAATGACCAGGAGAGCATGACGGCTGCCGAGCTCGAAGATGTTTTGGAAGCGCTAGATATGGATGCTATAGAATTGGTCCGCACCAAAGAAGTCCTTTGGAAAGAAGAGTTTAAGGACTTAGAACTTGATGAAGATGAGATTATCCTTGCGATGATTGAGCATCCTCGTTTGATGGAGCGACCAATTATTGTAAACGGCACTAAAGCTGTTGTTGCGCGTCCTGCTGAGACTATGGATGGCATTCTTTAGGCGAGCGAAGCGAGCCAAATCACAAGATTTAACCCACAAAAAAACCCGAGCCCCCGGCTCGGGTTTTTCTTTATGCTTGAACTGAAATTTTATTCAGCAGCTTCTTCCTTGTGACCAATGATAGCGTGAGCTAGTTTAGGGTTGATGGCTTCAAGACCGATCAACGTAAGCCAGTAGCCTACGAAAAGACCTAGGAATGCCAACATTGAAAAGCCCATCAAGGCAACAATCAAGAAAACGAGGAAACCGATAAATTTCATAGTGGTTGTTCTTTAATAGGTTTCAAAGATACATCACACAAATGTTTCAATAGGATTTCTGTGCCGTAAATTTGTCCTGTAGATTTCGAACCTAATCAACACGTTATGGACTACAGAATAGAACACGATACGATGGGTGAGGTGAAAGTACCTGCCGACAAGTATTGGGGTGCGCAAACAGAGCGCTCGAGAAATAATTTCAAAATTGGCCCTGAGGCGTCCATGCCACAAGAAGTCATTGAGGGCTTCGCTTATTTGAAAAAGGCTGCGGCTTACGCGAACTGTGATGCAGGTGTTTTGAGTGCGGAAAAACGCGACTTAATTGCGGCGGTTTGTGATGAGATTTTAGAAGGTAAGCACTGGGATCAATTCCCTTTGGTCGTATGGCAAACCGGCTCTGGAACACAGAGCAACATGAATACGAACGAGGTGATCTCCAATCGCGCTCACGTCCTTGCAGGCGGAACCCTAGGCGAAGGTAAAAGCCTCATCCACCCGAACGATGATGTAAACAAGAGTCAGAGCTCGAACGATACATTCCCAACTGGAATGCACATTGCGATCTACAAGAAACTCATTGAAAACACTATTCCAGGCGTGGAGTTGCTTCGCGATACTCTCGAGGCCAAGAGCAAAGAGTTCTGGAAAGTGGTAAAAATTGGTCGTACTCACCTCATGGACGCAACACCATTGACCTTAGGACAAGAGTTCTCAGGTTACGTGAGCCAATTAAACCATGGCCTTAAAGCCTTGCGCAATACACTCGACCACATGAGTGAAGTTGCCCTAGGTGGAACGGCTGTAGGAACAGGGATCAACACACCGGAAGGCTATTCTGAGACGGTTGCGAAATACATCGCCGAGTTCACGGGTTATCCATTCCGTACGGCTGAAAATAAATTTGAGGCGTTGGCAGCCCACGATGCTTTGGTTGAGACACACGGTGCCTTGAACCAATTGGCTGTTTCTTTAAATAAAATCGCGAACGATATTCGTCTCCTCGCTTCAGGGCCGCGTTCTGGTATCGGTGAAATTATCATCCCAGCCAACGAGCCAGGATCGTCCATCATGCCAGGTAAGGTGAACCCAACGCAAGCGGAAGCCATGACCATGGTATGTGCCCAAGTCATGGGGAACCAAACCACCGTGACCATAGGAGGTGCTCAAGGTCATTACGAGCTGAATGTATTCAAGCCAGTGATGGCTTACAACGTACTACAAAGTGCTACCCTCATCGGAGATGCATGTGTGAGTTTCAACGAGCACTGTGCTGTGGGCATCGAACCAAACTACAAGGCCATCGAAGCGCACTTGAACAACTCATTGATGTTGGTTACCGCACTCAATACCAAAATTGGTTACGAGAAAGCGGCGAAAATCGCTAAGACCGCACATGAGAACGGTACAACGCTTAAAGAAGAAAGTATCAACCTAGGATACTTGACTGCTGAAGAGTTTGATCAGTGGGTCATCCCGGGTAATATGGTTGGGAAATTGTGATTTTCCCAACGGCTTCACTCGCTGCGCTCCCTGCAGATTGTTGGTCAATCACAATTTCCCAACTACTTGTAGGAGTGCCCAACGGCAACTAAAAGAAAACCCCGCTCAAAGCGGGGTTTTTTATGGAGTTATTTTACTAAAACTGAATCAGCTTCAAGACGCAAGGCGAGCCAAGCGGAGAGCTGTGCCGACCGCAGTGTTTTGGTGCTGTCGTTGAGTGATGGCGGCCATTGTACAAAAGCGACAGGAACAGGCGTGCCATTTGTAGAATCTGTGATACCACCTTGAAGTGTACCGATACTTAGGCTTTGTACCTCGGGGTAGTTCACCTTGATTTCTTTGGCAAGGTTGGCCGGAATGAGTTGGCCTTCGAGTAAGGAGAGTTGCGCTTCTAGGTCCGCAATCTTATCCTGGTAGGTTTTGGCTTCGGCGCGTCCTTCTGAATATAGATTGACCAGCTTGCTCATCTCGAGCAAATTGTCGTTGCCATTGTCCCCTTGGATGATCTCGAGGTGCCCTTCAAATTTGGTATTGAAATCGCGTCCCCACTGATCGACTAAGTTTTCTGGAATTAATTCTCCAAACAATACCAAGCTGACCTGAGGATGACCTTGGTCAAAGGTGATTTCTTCCTTCACGACCTCTGTGCCCGGGTATACCACTGTGGCTTCCACGAAGTTGTGGACTTTACTTTGAGCGAGCGTATTGCTGACCGTCTTATAGAAAATCCAGATCGATGGAATGATCACTATGATAATAGCGATGGAGAACCAGCGGCTCGTCTTTTTCGCACGTTCAGGGTCCATGATGGTGACCATCGGGAAACACAGGTAGCGCGTTACTAAAGTGGTAGCTGTGGCAATCAATACCCCATTGATGAGGAATAGGTAGAGGGCACCAAAGAAGTAGTTCCACTCTGCATGTGCGAGACCATAGCCGGCGGTACAGATCGGAGGCATCAATGCTGTGGCGATGGCGACCCCTGGAATGACGTTAGATTTTTCCCTTCTCGAGCCCGCCAAGATTCCGGCAAGCCCCCCAAAGAACGCAACTACAACATCCAAAAGAGTTGGATGTGTACGGGCGAATAATTCGTTTGATGCTTCCGAAATAGGGCTTATTAGGAAATAGAGCGATGAGGCCAATAGTCCAATGCCCACTGCAACCCCTAAGTTCTTAGCACTCTTAGTCAGTAGTGTAAAGTCATTAATGCCTAGGCTCAGCCCAATACCCATAATAGGCCCCATGAGTGGGGAGATTAACATGGCACCGATCACTACAGCGGTCGAGTTAACATTCAAGCCGATAGATGCAATGATGATGCTGAACATCAAAATCCATAGGCTAAAGCCACGGAACTCTGCATCATTTTTAATGCCTTTAATGGTTGAGGCGGGATCGGCGAGGTCAATGATTGAAAAGCGTTCGCCTAAAAAACTTGAGGCGATACTACTGAACTGGCGCCACAGACGTAATAACGGATTAGAGCCTTCTGAGCGCTCTTCTTGTGAAGAATTTGGAACCTCCATGCGTTTAAGATTTAGCTAAATCTACGCAAATTTTATACGTAGTCTTCGCCTATTTCGATGCGCACAGATTTCACAATCTGCTTGATGGCTTGATCGTTGCCCTGAGGGAAGGTTAGAGTACACTGGTCGGTTTGCACGACAATCTTGTCTGAGAGGTCATTGATCACCAAAGCCTTAATTTTACTGCCGTTGACAATCAAGCAATTGGTACAGTTCTGAACCAAAGTACGCTCTCCAACTACGACATTGCCAGCGGCGTCTTTCGAGCCTAAATCATAGATCGCGCCCCAATTCCCAAGATCGCTCCAGCCCATTTCTACGGGAATGACACAAACTTGGTCCGCGCGTTCCATCAATCCGTAATCAATAGAGATGTTTTCACATTCTCCGTAAATACGTTCGATGCTTTGCTTCTCATATTTCGTATCAAGATCATTCCAGGTCTCGCCTAGGGTAGCCATAAGTTCTGGAAGGTGTTGGTCTAGACCTTTTGATACGACATCAATATTCCAAATGAACATACCGGCGTTCCATAAAAAGTCACCACTATCTAAAAATAGCTTGGCGTGCTCTAAATCCGGCTTTTCGGTGAATGCTTTGACTTGGTAAGCACCATGCTCATCTTCTGTGCCTTCGGTGTATTGAATGTATCCATAGCCAGTTTCAGGCTTGTGTGGCTTGATGCCTATGGTCACAAAACAATCGCTCGTAGAAGTTCGTTCTAGGCCTTTGCGCACAACGTTCTCAAAAGCTGCATCATCAGTAATGAGATGGTCGGCAGGAGTGATGAACATGTTCGCAGAAGGATTGCGCTTTTTGATTTTCAAAACTGCATAAGCAATACATGGTGCGGTATTGCGGCGTAGGGGCTCGAGGATAATATTCTCACTAGGCAACTCAGGCAGGTGTTCCTGCGCCATTGCAGCATAGTTTTCGTGGGTTACGACTAGAATGTTTTTAGCATCAAAAATGCGTCGAACACGCTTATAGGTTTGTTGAATGAGGCTCTCACCGGTTCCTAGGAAGTCAAGGAATTGCTTTGGTGTTTCTTCTGTGGACATGGGCCAAAATCGGCTCCCAATTCCACCGGCCATAATGACACAGTACGGTGTAGGCATGTTCAGAGTATGTGTAGTTGCTTTGAGAATCTTGCTCAAATTCGATACAAAAGTACGATTTTATCCCCTTAGGGGGTATCTTCGTGCCCTCAATTAAACGCTACAATCATGTTAAATCTCCTTCTCTTTGGCCCTCCCGGGGCAGGTAAAGGAACTCAGAGTGCCTTCTTGGTAGATCGTTATGAATTGGTGCACCTAAGTACAGGTGATCTTTTTCGTTTCAACATTAAAAATGAAACGGAGTTGGGCCAATTGGCCAAATCCTACATGGACAAAGGTCAACTTGTTCCGGATTCTGTGACCATTTCTATGTTAGAAGATGCTGTAAACAAAAACCCACAAGCGAAAGGATTCATTTTCGATGGTTTTCCTCGAACCAATGCTCAAGCCCAAGCTTTAGATGCATTCTTAGAAGGTCGCAGCACTGGAATTACCAGCATGGTAGCGTTGGAAGTGCCGGAAGATGAATTGCGTGTTCGCTTAGCGGAACGTGCAAAAACTTCGGGTCGCCCAGATGATGCAGATCCTGCGATTATTCAGAATAGAATAGATGTATATAATGCAGAGACCGCGCCGGTAAAGGATTACTACGAAGGTCAAGGCAAATATAGAGGTGTTGATGGGGTAGGCAGCATTGCTGAAATCACGAATAGATTAGTCGCTATTATCGACACCCTCTAAGACCTTCGGGTCCTATTAATAACAATCGTACTTTTGCAAAGCAGTCTTCCATAGTGGGGACTGCTTTTTCACATTATGTCAGGTAGCAACTTCATAGATTACGTAAAGATTTACTGCAAGAGCGGCCGTGGTGGTAGCGGTTCGACACACTTGCTGCGCAATCGTATGACCTCCAAGGGTGGACCCGACGGTGGAGATGGCGGCCGCGGTGGTCACGTGATCGTGAAAGGCAACGCACAGATGTGGACCTTGCTTCCATTGAAATACCAGAAGCACATTAAAGCCGCTTCCGGTGAGAACGGCAGTGCACAGGAACGCACGGGTGCTCAGGGTGAGGATAAATACATCGAAGTACCATTAGGAACAGTGGCCAAGGACGAAGAAACTGGCGAGGTGTTGTTCGAAATCACTGAAGACGGTGAAGAGCATATCCTTGTAAAAGGTGGCCGAGGCGGTTTGGGTAATGTGCATTTTAAGAGTGCCACTTTCCAGACGCCACGATTTGCGCAGCCAGGGGAGCCTGCAAATGAAGGTTGGTTTATTCTCGAGCTTAAAGTATTGGCCGATGTAGGTTTGGTAGGATTCCCAAATGCTGGAAAGAGCACCTTGCTCTCTGTGGTCAGTGCGGCTAAACCTGAAATTGCGAATTATCCCTTTACCACCTTGGTGCCGAACTTAGGAATGGTGAATTACCGCGATTATAAGTCTTTTGTGATGGCGGATATCCCCGGAATTATTGAAGGAGCCGCCGAAGGAAAGGGTTTAGGACACCGATTCTTGCGTCATATCGAGCGCAATGCATTGCTGTTGTTCATGGTTCCTGCCGATGCGGAGGATTATGCGAAGGAATACGAGATTTTGCTCAATGAATTGGTCAAGTATAATCCTGAACTTGCCGATAAGGATAGAATTTTAGCGATTACCAAGAGCGATATGCTCGACGAGGATTTGCAGGAAGAGATTAAGGCCCAATTACCTGAAGGCATACCTCAAATCTTCATTTCATCCGTTGCTAATAAGAACATCATGCCGCTCAAGGATATGATTTGGGAACGACTCAATACACCTGCCTAATGTTTGAGGTCGTACATAGCTTCGATGTGGATGCGATGTACGTATTGAATCATTGGTTACCTGCTAGCACGGATGTTTTTTGGCTTGCTGTAACCAAAACCATTACTTGGATTCCCCTTTATGTAGTTATGGTGGAGCGCTTGTTTAGACGGTCAGCGATGGACGTATTCATAAAGCGATTCGCCCTGGTGGTGCTAGGTGTTTTACTTTGGGATCAAGGCGCTGAATTATTTAAGCATTGGATTGCTCGACCACGCCCGTGTCAAACCATGGAAGACCTCCGTGTTTTGGTCCACTGCAGTCCTTATGGATTCTTTAGTGCGCATGCTGCCAATGCTTTTGGACTAGCCTTTTTATTCCGTAAGTGGTTGCACCAAAGTTGGTTTCCAGTGCTTGTGATTATTGCCGTCGTGCAAAGTTTTTCTAGAATTCATCTCGGGGTACATTATCCTACAGATTTGCTTTTTGGCGCATTGTGGGGATTTCTCGTTAGCTTCGTTTTACACAAAATCGAAAAGACATGGAGTTGAATTTTATGGCCTATTTAGCGGTATTCATAGGCGGCGGTGCAGGTTCGGTACTGAGGTTCGCCATGTCAAAAGCAATTACCGCGAATCATTGGGTACAGGGTCATTGGGCAACTTTGGTGATCAACGTATTGGCAAGTTTTGCTTTGGTATTGATTGTCGATGCTTATGAAGACAGGGCGAAGTTGTTTAACCTATTACTTCTAGGAACTGGATTTTGTGGTGGATGGTCGACCTTCAGTACATTCTCCTTTGAAACCATCGGCTTGATCAACCAAGGTCGCACTACAGAGGCACTCATCTATGTTCTACTATCAGTGGTACTAGGTTTAGGAGCTGCAATAGCTGCCTACATCTGGTTAATGAGAGAATACGCGGCTTAGCGGAATAAGGTAAGATGGCCCTTCTTTAAAATGGGTTCGTCATTTTGACCTTTGGCGAATACACTCCAAGAATATACACCTTCAATAGCTTCTTTGCCATTAGCGTGATTCCCATCCCATCCCTCTGTAGGATCGGTGGATTGGAACATCACCTCACCCCATCTATTGAAAATGATTAGTTCATATTCCTTGATTCCCACGGCTGTTCCTCGGAAGAGTTCATTTTCACCATCGCCGTTCGGCGTGAAGGCCGTTGGTATGAAGACCAGGGTTTCTGGATTAATGCGCAACATTGCCCTTGAGGTGTCCGGACAATTAAAAGTATTGATCACCACGTGTTCCACTTCGAACCAACCAGTATCACTATAAGCGTGGATAAAGCTTCTGTTATTAAAGTATAGGCTTCCGTCTCCCATGCCTGTAATGAGTTGGTCGGTGGTTGCTGCGGCGAGATCTGTGAATTCAATATTTGAAGTATAAATGGTCGCAGAATTTGGATCCAATAAGAATGAAGAAGTCGGAGAAGGGTAAACCGTGATGAAATCCTGATAGTTGATGGTGATAGTGTCCACACAGCCCTCGATGAAGTAAACGGTAAGCGTTACATTATAGGTGCCAGGGTTATTGTAGGTATATACAGGCATACTGTCGTTGCTGAGTACTCCATCGCCGAAATCCCAATTATAAATGATCTGCCCATCGGTGATCGTGCTGTCCCAGAAAGTGACGGTATATGGCGCACAGCCTATCTGGTTCTCTACAGTAACATCCGTCGCGGGGCGACGGTAAATCCGAACAGTATCAACAAAGGTTTCCTCACAGCCATTTTCCTCTACGGTCAGCGTGATGATTTGATCGCCCCAATTGCTAAAGATGATGGCAGGTGGATTCCAACCGCTGAACGTTTGGGTGGAGGCACTTGGTCCAAAATCCCAAGTAGCCACCGCATTTCCTCCGTTCGAACTTTGATTCTGAAAGTTGATGACGTTTTCGTCAAAACACACCTTGCCGTTCCAGCTGAATGCACAGTTTACGGGGTTGTACAACTCGTATACCACCGCTGCAGTATCTGTACACGGCCAGCCTGGATTCAGGATAAGCTGAACGGTGTAGGTCCCTGTATCTTGAAAGGTGTAGGTCGGGTTTTGCTGAGTGGAGGAGGCTCCTGGATTATTTGGATCGTTGAACAACCACAAATAATTCGTTCCATTGTAGCTACTGTCTAGGAAAGTGACTGTCGTTCCATTACACAGTGTATTGGGTTGATAAATCTGTGGTGTCGGATTGGAGACGACATTGCTTTGACAGGTCGTTACATTGAACTGGTAATCCCTTCGAAGATTAGATAAGAGTACGCCATTGGAATCGTATTCTTCCGCACAGATGGCAAAAACGAATTGGCCCGTTCCGGATGGGGTCCCTGTCAAGATTCCTGTGTTTGGATCAATGGAAAGACTGGGCGAGGCCGGCATCGGTGCAGTTGATGAATATGGGAAAATAAAAGGTACTGGGGTGAAGGGAGGTGCAGATGGAGGCGATGGTGCAGGATTGCTTTGACTCCCTCCGTTTAATGGTTGACAAAAACTATAGTACACAGAATCACCGTCCAATTCCTGCGCAGAGAAATCCACGTACAAGCTATCGTACTTACACATCACAATAGGTGGGTCGTTGTTGAACGCTGCCGAGCTGTTACAGATGGAATCTTGAGGAGGGATTCGAATGAAATAGGAGTTGCCCCAAGTCCCTGAATTAGCAACGTTGGTGATGGTATTGTTTCGGCAACAGCGTTGGTATACGATGGTATATCCGTGTGTGGCAATGGGAAGGGTAGTGTTTGTAGTGTAGGATGTTTTTTCTGTACAGACGTTTGGCGGTGTTTGCAGACAAGGGTTTGCCACGACTGCAGGGATACCAACTATTAGTCCACGGGCCACGCTCAAGGTAGTGACCAAAGTGTTTTGGTTGGGTCCTCCATAAACGGCGATGGGCGCAGACTGATCAAAAGCGGCTCCAGAAGAGTTGCAATCACGGTACAGTACGAGTTTGATTTGATACGTGTTTCCTGAAGCTGCGCTACTCACACATTTGTACGAAATCTCCCCACCCACAAGGTGTGCTCCATGGGCCGGCGCCAATGACAAAAGGCCAACGAGTAAAATCAGGAGTTTGCGCATGCGCTAAAAGTACCAAATATTGTGCCTAGTTAACACAATTACAGCGCCATGGTTTCGAAAGGGATAATTGTGTTGAATCCATTGGTCTCGAGCCATTGACGATTTTCCTCAAACCGAGTAAGCATCACGAAATCTCCGCCCCATCCGCCAAGACTTTTTACTTGGCCATGAATGCCTTGGAAGGGTCCTTCAATGGCACGCTCAAGTCCTAAATGTTTAGCGATTAAAAGTTCGTGTTGTTTGATGATGGATTCGAGTTCGTCTAGGGAGTTGGCCCTTAGGAAGGCTTCGCTCAACTGGGTAATTTCCTCGCATTGCGCTCGAGAAAAGGGTTTGCGGCCGATCAGTTTTAAACTGCTATCGGTCTGTTGCTTTGCGCCACGGTAGACGAAAATAACGGATTGTAGTACTTCAGGTAATTGGACCCTTAATACCTGTGGCTCTCCATCTATGAGTGCATAGGAAATAGCTCCCGTAGCTTGCGCACAAGCCAAATCATAGCCACTTCCGCCGTGGAGCTCTCGATAGGATAAAGAATCGACCTTAGCCCACTGTGCAAGAAGTGCACAAAGCGTAGAAGAAGTGCCTAGGCCCCAAAGTATTGGGAAATCAACCTTGGTCTGTACACGTACAGAGGCGTTCCAGTTGTTGGAGAGGCGCACAGGTGCTAAAAATGCTTGTAGCTTCTGAGCCATGGCCTCTGAAGAGGTGTGGAGCACATGACCCTCGCGAGCAAAACCTGCGGTAAACCACGTTTGATTCTCGTGATCCAAAGCTTCCCAAAGCACATGCTCTGGACCTTCATGTGATTCTAAGCTGAGGTGTTGTCCGAAGGAAGTAGGTATTGCTATGCCTCGCGCACTTTGCGTGATTGCGTATTCGCCAGTCAACAATAGTTTTCCGTGTGCGGTGAAGTTCACGTCGGCTTATTTTTCGACTTTAGGAACAGGTACTCCGCGGAGCTCGCAGAAGTAATTGACTACTTCGCGGTGGTGGGGGACCTTGTCTTTAAAGAAATTCGCCACATCGATTTTTTCTTCCGGTGTTGCCTCTAACTGCGTTAAGATGTTCATCAAGTGCATCTTCATGTGCCCCTTTTGAATACCGGTCGTTACAAGTGCACGAAGGGCAGCAAAGTTTTGCGCCAAACCGCTTACGGCAACGATGCCCATTAATTCTTCGGCATTGGGTTTGCCAAGCATTTCTAATGAGCGTACCACGAGCGGGTGCAACTTCGTTAAACCTCCCACTACCCCGAGGGCCAATGGGATTTCGATCCAGAAAGTGAATGTGCCGTTTTCTACACTACATCCAGTCAAGCTTTTGTATGATCCGCTGCGGCTTGCGTGTCTATGACAGGCAGCTTCCACGGCGCGGAAGTCATTACCTGTAGCAATGATTACCGCATCAATACCGTTCATGATTCCCTTATTGTGGGTTGTTGCGCGATACGGTTCTGCGTTGGCTATATCCACCGCACGTTTGAATTTACGTGCGAATTCTTTCGGGCTAACAGCTTCGCTAGCAAGATCTTCTATTGGGCAACTTACAGAGGCGCGAACGAGACATTTTGGGGTGTAATTACTCAAAATTCTCATTACTACCTCGAGATTTTCACCATTGAGCTTAGGATGATTATGAGCAAATTCTTCCAATGATTTTGCCATCTCCTCAAGATTTGAGTTGATGAAATTGGCACCCATGGAATCACACGTTTCAAAGGTTACTTCGAGCTGGTAGTAGTTCTCTAATCTGTCGGTAGCATCGACTAAGGTAATTTGGCTAATTCCGCCGCCGCGCGCTTTCATATTCGCCACCAGTTCTGAGGTTGCCGCTCTTAATTCGTTTTCTAAAGCATCGAAATCTTCGAATAAAGGAGTGGCATCGCCTTCGTACATGAAGTGTACGTGGCCAATTTTTTCAGTGCTCAACACCTCGGCAGTAAATCCACCACGGTCCATCCAAAAGCCAGCACTTTTTGCTGCTGCGGCCACCACTGAACTTTCTTCAATAGCCATTGGGATGGTATAGAGGTTTCCGTTGATTTTGAAGTTCGGCGCCACGCCATAGGGCATGTAAAAGTTGCTGATGGTGTTTTCGATAAACTCGTCGTGACGTTGCTGCAACGCGGCATCTGCATGCCAGTATGTCGTGAAAATATCACGCGCCTCTTCTGGTTGGTCAAAGTTGTTGTTGACCAGCCATTCTAATTTCGCTGCTTTACTGAGTTTTGAGAAACCTTTGATGGGATCTTTCATGTCGGCGGATTTGTATTTGCAAAGATAACCTTCTGCGGACCAATTTGTTTTATTCCCTCAAATCTTATCAAAGATGCATGGGCACTTCCATGATTAATACTCGAGTGTTTTCTTCTACTGAATTGAACGAAACCTCATTCAAATCTGAAAGCCCAATAGCATCGCGTGCTCCCAGTATTTCTCCTTCAATTTTAATGCTGCCTTCAATCATAAAGAGGTAGAGGCCATTGCGAGCATCGTTGAGCGTATACGTTTGAGCCGTTCCCACATCAAAGGTCCCCATGTGGAACCAAGCATCCTGGTGAATCCAAACTCCTGCATCTCCCTCATTTGGGCTCAAGACTTGGTGCAGCTGATTATGCTTGGCTAAATCCGGCAACTGTATCTGGTCGTATCGCGGGGTAACATTCTTTTTATTTGGAAAAAGCCAAATCTGTAAGAACTTCACAGGGTCCGAGGTGCTGGCGTTGAACTCACTGTGTTGAATTCCTGTTCCGGCACTCATGACTTGGATCTCGCCCGTTTTAATAATCGCCTCATTTCCCATGCTGTCCTTGTGTTTGAGTTCACCAGAGAGCGGGATTGAGATAATTTCCATGTTATCGTGCGGGTGAGTGCCAAAACCCATGCTAGGAGCAACTTCATCGTCGTTCAAGACACGCAGTACACCAAAGTGCATTTTCTGCGGATTGTAATAATTCGCGAAGCTGAAACTGTGGAAGCTTTTTAGCCAGCCGTGATTGGCGGCACCTCGAGATTGGGCAGGGTGGAGTACTTTATTCATGTCGAAGTAGTAAGTTTCGATGTTATAACATCTAACCTCTAAAAATGTTTTCCAAAGGAGTAGGGGAATAATTTAGGCAGTGTGTTTTTCGATCTCGCTATCGATGGCGTTCTGAACATGAGCTAATTCTTGAGCAAATTCTCGAAGAATATCCAGTCTACGCTCCACTTCAACTTGATTAATTCGGCCATCGCTCTCTGAGGCAAGAATAACATGTTCGAGAACATTATTCATCTCGAATTTTATTCTATTCACAATGCGATATTCGTCTTTTTTCAACGGATGCATTTTCTCAAAATGTTTGATTAGGTTAGAATACTAATCTAGAAGATTATCTTGTTCATTGAACGCCGTGCTGGATGCTATTATCAACAAAAAGCCCCTTGGCGTACCAAAGGGCTTTTGGGTGGTGATGGACGGAATCGAACCGCCGACACATGGATTTTCAATCCATTGCTCTACCAACTGAGCTACATCACCGATAGGGCGGCAAATATACACCCACAATTGAAATGAGGAAATATGAAATGAAAAAAGTTCAATTGTTCAATTACTTGTACTTCAAGAGATTCTGCGTGAAAAGCGATGCAGAGTGAGGAATTAAGCTCATTTTTGCAGTGTGTTTATCGCAATTGACATAGGGAATACTATGCTCAAAGCTGCGTTCTTCAAGGAAGGTGCGGCTGAAGAGTTTCTGGTCTTACCAGCGGAATCACACGTGGATGAATTTGTCGCTGGAATTGAGCGTTGGCTATCTCATTCAAATGAGGTGGAGGCTTTGGCCAGCTGCAGCGGCCACTGGCCATATGCCATGCCTAAGGATGTGAAGCGTATAACGGCAGAGTCGCATTGGCCCCTAGAAATGCACTACGATACGCCCCGCACTTTGGGTTTGGATAGACTTCTCCTTGCGAACGCGACCTGGCTAGAGTTTCAGCAGGACCTTTTGGTGATCACTATGGGGACCTGCATTACTTATAATATTGTTAAAAATGGTGCCTTCAAAGGAGGTGCGATTAGCCCAGGTTTACAGATGCGATTCCGCGCTATGAACGACTATACAAGTGCTTTGCCGTTAGTGGAATGCAACCCGGAAGCGCCCATTTTAGGGACAAGCACAGAAGGAAGCCTGCAGGCTGGCGTGAATGTTGCAATAGTGAAAGAGGTGGAAGGTATGAGTGCCCAATTTTGCCATGAATTCGACCTCAATACAGTGGTCATTTGCGGTGGGGATAGAAAAGCTTTGCGAAACCACTTAAAAAAGCACATATTTGCACCCTCGAATTATGAACTACATGCCCTCAAACGCATACACGAATATTTTAAGAATCAAGGACTTAGTTAAGTCTATGTTTCTGCCGTTGGGCATTGTTTTTACCCTCACTTTCAGCCAATTGGCCACAGCTCAAACGAACTCCGTGAGTCCGTTGAGTATTCAAGGTATTGGTGAGACTACTTTCGGAATTAGTCCGGCCTACCTGGGAATGGGAGGCACGGGCATTGCATATTCTGATAGGTTCACCATCAACATCTTGAATCCAGCCGGTTACGCCAACATGGAATACACGACTTTGGAGATGAGTGGTGCACATCGTTCTTTCCGTCACCAAATCCCTACTGAGGGCATTGATCAAACAAACTTTAACACCTACTTCGACTACTTCGGTTTCGGTTTCAAGTTTGCGGATTGGATCGGAGGAGCTTTTTCATTGGCGCCATATGCTGCCAAAGGATATAATGTGAGTGTCGCGGATACCTCGGACGACTTCGGATTGTACGAATACCGTTCCCTTGGTTCTGGCGGTTACGACCAGTTTACCTTGGGCCTTGCGCTTCAGCCTGTACCGTGGTTCAGTGTCGGGGGTAATGCGAAATATATTTTTGGAGAGGAAGTTTCCAGCAACAAGACCATCATAGCAGATAACCGTTACTTATCGGTGAGCAAGACGACCAAACACGGTATTAGTGATTTCACCTTTGATGCAGGTATGCAGCTGCAGGGTGATATCAAAAACTACCACTTAGTTGCAGGGGCCGTTTACGGTTTAGGTGGTGAGATGAACGCTCGTGAGATTACGACGCAGTACACCTTTATTAATAGCGGTATTGTGGAAACGCCCATTGATACCCTGTATTACAACTTGGCCAGTGATGGTTCCATGATCCTACCGTCTTTCTACGGCGTTGGTTTTGGACTGAGCAAAAAGGTAGAAGGTATTCCGGTCAATGCTTGGGATTTCGTAATGGACTATCGAATGACCAATTGGCATGAATTCCGCGGATTTGCTCCGACAGGGGATGTAGCTCCGCAAACACAGTTTAGCTTGAGCGAACGTGCGAGCGCCGGTTTGGTATTTGTACCAGCTTATGTGTTCTCTCAGTTGAATCGCACCTCGAATGTCTTCGCGATCTCGCGTTACCGCTTTGGCGCTTCACGAGAAATAGGCCAATACCATTGGGACGAACAGAGCTACACCACCAGAGAGGTGAATTTCGGTGTGAGCATGCCTATCATCTACCGTTCTTTGGCGCCAGGTGAACAAAAGGCAAGCTTTTTGAATTTAAGTATGGGACTAGGGCAACGTTGGGACGGTGTCGACAGCCACCTTAAAGAAGATTATTGGAACATTAACCTAGGAATCACGTTGAATGACAAGTGGTTCCAGAAATTTAGATATAGATAAAATCAGATTATTATGAAACGAATCCTCTTCATATTGGGAATTGTTTTTATGGCAACGGGCTTGACCGCTCAAGAATCAAAGTGGGGAAATTCCATCGCAGATTCTGTGTCATGTTTTGAGAATTACAACATCATGGGTTCTTACTACCAAGGCAAGAACTACGTGGATGCTTATGATTCATGGAAGGCATTGTACGAAACTTGTCCGGCGGCAAACATTCGTATCTATACTTACGGTGATAACATCCTTGAAGCAATGATCAAATCTGCTTCTGATGAGGCATCGAAAAACAGCTACATCCAAGAGTTATTGGGTATGCTTGATTCTTTTGCTACTCACTTCCCTGAAGAAAAAGCAAATGCACTTTCTTCAAAAGCTTACCACTTCTACAACTACTACAAGAAAGATGCGGATAGCGTCTCCAAAGCAGTAGTGATGTTCGAAGACGCAAAAAGCTTGTTGGGAGATACTATGTCTGTGGCACATATCGACCGTTACTTCCAAGCTAATGTGAAGGAGTTTAATAAGAATAAGGACGTTGAGCGTCTGTTTGAGGTGTACAACAGCGCATTAGTAGCGTTGGAATTCAACTTCAATACCCTCAACGTGGAGAACTATAATCTTGGATTGAAAGCAGATTCTGTAATGGGTTGGATTGCTTATGCAGATAGCGTAACTCCACACGCGCAAGCAGCGAAAGCTGAATTTGCAGCGGCGATGGCAGCGTACGATTCTACCGATGCATATAATAACTCTTCCAAGAAAAGAATGAAGCAAGCGGCGAAGTTGCCACCACTAGTGAAGCCAGTAATGGACGATGCAACCGCGGAGCTTGTAGCGGTATTGGACAAGGCTGAAGAGTTGAAAACTAAATACCAATTAGACGAAGAAGGTTATACTTCAGTAGATAAGCGCAAAATCTCAAACAATGAGATTCGCCTTCGTAACATAGAAGCAGTACAGCGCAACATCGAAAAAATCTTGAGTCCGCTATTGACTTGTGATAAGTTGGGTCGCATCTACAACGAAGAATCCTTTGCAGCGAATAAAGACGATATAGAGTGGTTGAAGCGTGCAGGTAACATGTTGCAGAAAGAGCGCATGGACGACAACGGCGAGTTGACTTCTTGTATAGATTTACCAGTATTCATAAAGATCGCCGAAACCTTATATGATATCGAGCCAAGTGCATTGGCTGCTAGAAAAATGGCGAAGTTAGATGTTATGAAAGAGGATTGGGCCATGGCGAAAAAGTACTATGTTGAAGCCATCGAGCAAGAAGAAGATTTGCGTCGTAAGGCAAACGATTACATGGGCTTAGCCTATGTAAATAACAAAATGGGTCTTTCTGGCTTAGCAAAGAGCAACTGTTTGGCTGCTGGCCAATTGCGCAAGGACTGGGGTAACCCATACTTGTACCTAGCGACTATTTACGCTGAGGCAGCAGGTGATTGTGGTAGCAATGCCGTTGAGAAAAACGCAGTATACTGGGCAGCAATCAACAAGTTGAGCTACGCCCGCAGTATCGACCCAGAAGTTGCGGATAAGGCAACGAAGTTGATCAGCGCTTACTCGAAAGCGGTGCCAGATAAAGGTGTTGCTTTCCAGTTGGGCTACAAAGAAGGTGACCAAGTACGCATTGGCTGTTGGGTAAACGAAACTATAACGGTGAAGTTCTACTAAGAAACTCCCGCGAAGAACTAAAGAATCCCTCGGGCTGTGCTCGAGGGATTTTCTTTTTTACGAAATTGGTCATATGAACCGTACAACTTTCTTCCTAATAAGCACCTTCATCTTCCTTTTGGGAGCATGCCGCAATGATGTGAAAGAAGTACAAGAAGTGAGCGATTCGCCGCAAAATTACCCTCTGAACGAACAGATTGGCGCGACCATTACTTACAGCGATTCGGGACAGAAAATGCTCGAGATTCATGCGGGATTGGTTCAGGATTATGGAAATCAAGACCCAGCCTATGTATTCTTTGGAGATCGTATCCGGGTCCAATTTTATAACGGGAAAACCCTTTCTTCCACTGTGCTCGAGGCCGATACCGCGCGACAACTGAAAGACGATGATCTTTGGGCCATTGGAGGCAACGTGGTATTGACTAATGGCAAGGGCGAACGAATGAAGACGGAGCGCTTGTACTGGAATAAAAAAGAGGAACGTTTATACAGTGATGCCAAGGTGCAAATTCGAACCGACGGTCAGTTGATTACTGGCAAAGGGTTTGAAGCTGACCAAGAATTCAATACCTATCGTATCTTTAAGGTACAAGGAGAAATTACCATTGACGATGAATAGAGCCCTACGAATTGTAGAAGTATTGTGGCTAGGAGTTGCAGCAGTAAGCGCCGTAGAGGTGTATTTTGCTTGGGAACAATCAAATATGACCCGCAGCATTCAGTTTAGCCTCTTCTTAGGCGTGGCCATTTTTATGTATTTCCTACGCCGCCGATCACGCATTAAAGCGATGAACAAAGACTAGTGGAAATATTCATTCCCATACTCTTAGCCATTTTCTTTTCGGCCCTGTTCTCGGGGTTGGAGATGGCCTATTTAAGCATCAACAAACTCCACGTGGAGCTCGAGCGTCAAAAAGGACGCTTAGCTTACAAATCTTTGGGGTATTTGGTAGATCGCCCTGCGCCATTTATTGCGGCCATCTTGGTTGGAAATAATGTAGCCTTGGTGTTGTACGGAAATTACATGCACCGTTGGATGGAGCCTATCTTCACTAGCTGGGGGGCATGGGAATACCTCATTCTTTTGATGGAGACTTCCGTTTCTACCGTGGTTATTCTGGTGCTGGCGGAGTTTTTGCCTAAAGCGGTATTCCGTCAAAATGCCGAAGGATTGATGAACTGGTTGAGCATTCCGGCCTTCGTATTGTATTGGATACTCCGTGTGCCTAGTGCGCTGATGTTGGGCATTAGCCAATTCTTTTTGAAGTACTTATTCAGATTGGAATTGGCCGAAGAAACCACCGCTTTTGGACGCTTGGAACTTGATCATTTTGTACGCGAACGCGTTCCTAACAATGTGGAAGGTGAATCCGATGTAGATCCAGAATTAGAGATCTTCAAAAACGCTTTGGAGTTTCCCGAAACCAAGGCGCGAGAATTCATGATTCCTAGAACTGAAATCGAAGGGGTAGAGGTACAAACGACTCCCGAGAAAGTGCGCGAGATTTTCATCCACAGTGGGTACAGCAAGCTCCTTGTCTATGAGGAAAACATCGATAAAATTATTGGGTACGTTCATGCTTTCGAGCTGTTTAAAAAGCCTGATAACATCCAACGCGTTTTGCGCCCGGTAAGTTTCATTCCAGAAAGCATGCGGGCCGACGAGATACTCAACCTTTTCACTAGGGAAAAGCGCAACATCGCCATTGTCCTCGATGAACACGGAGGGACGAGCGGGATGATTACCCTGGAAGATGTCATAGAGGAGATTTTCGGTGAGATCGAGGATGAGCACGACAGCGATGCGTTGCTCGAAAAGAAATTGGCCGACGGTGAGTGGCTGTTTTCTGCAAGATTAGAATTGTCTTATCTCAATGAAAAGTGGGGGTTGGACCTCCCGGAAAGCGAGAATTACAACACCCTTGGCGGTTACTTGCTCGACCTCTACGAGAGTATTCCAGAGAAGGGAACAGTGGTTAGAACGGACCTATTTTTATTCGTGGTCCAAAAAACAAAATCTAATCGACTCGAAGAGGTGCTTGTGAGGGCGAAATAATGCCCCCCATTGCTTATATTCGCAGACTTATATATTTAATTGGAGCAACATGGCAACAATCGAACGCATTAGACAGCGCTCAGGATTATTGATCGTCATCGTGTTTGTGGCACTGATGGCCTTTGTACTTGGTGATTTATTCCGCTCAGGCGGATCGAAACTCTTCGGTGACCCGAACGTAGTGGGTTCTATCAACGGACGTGATGTAACACGTTTGGAACTCAGCCAGAAAATGGAAGAACTACGCGCTGGAAACCCAGAACAATATGCAAACACCAGCAGCGTTCAGCTGGCCAACTTCGTGTGGAACGCCATCGTAACGGATGAGGTTCTTGCAGCGGAGCTAGAGGCGGCAGGAATGACTGTAAGCCCAGAGGAAATTGCCATGGACATCATGAGCAATCCAAATGTGCGTCAAAACTTCTCGAACGAGCTAGGGCAGTTCGATCGCAACATGTTCAACAGCTACCTAAGCCAGGTACGTGCAAACAAAGATGTGAACCCACAAATGACGGAAATGTGGGTACAGTGGTTGGCCTTTGAAAATGCGGTTTCTAATCAAGCGAAAAACTTCAAGTTCAGCAATGCCATCGAAAAAGCATTGTTCATGCCAACAGGTTTGGCGGAAGTTCAAACCATACGAGGTGATGCACAGCACCCTGCGCAGTATGTATATGTTCCTTACATCGACGTAAACGAAGATGAAATCGAGGTAACAGAAGCAGATGCCAAGGCATATTACAAAAACAACAAAGACCAGTTCACTCAGAAAGCAGGTCGCAACATCGAATACATCAACTTCCAGTTGGTGCCTTCTGATGCGGATCGCGATGCCGTGAAGGCAGAGCTAGCAGGTCTTGCACTAGAGTGGTTTAGCGTAGAAGACGATAGTGTCTTCGTAAACCTCCACAGCGACGATCGTTTTGTATCAGAGTACTTCACTGAGGTGGAGCTTGTAGGTACCGGTCTTGATACTTTGATTTCAGGTCAGGATGTAGGGTACCAAAAAGGACCTATTGATCTAGGTTCGGCATATTCAGTGTTGAAGTTGGTCGACAAGAAAGTCATTCCAGATTCAGTAGAAGCGCGTCACATATTGATTCCATTTGCGGGAGCTACTCGTTCAGATGCGAGTGTAACTCGTTCACCAATGGAAGCTCAAGCCCTTGCAGATAGCTTGTTCACTTACCTTGAAAGTAATCGTAGTGCCTTTGAAAGCGTGAGCGAAGAATTCTCTTCTGACGTTGTTGCCAAAGGTAAAGGCGGTAGTCTAGGCTACTTTAAGCGTGGCATGATGGCGAAGAACTTCGAGAACTTCTGTTTCTTCCAGAAAGAAGGGAAGCTCGGTGTAGTGCCTACTCAGTTCGGTTTCCATATCATTGAAATCACAGATCAAAAAGGCGGTACTGAAGCCTACAAAGTGGGACAAATCACTCGTAACATCTTGCCTTCTGACGAAACTATTCAAGCCATTTATAGTGCAGCATCTTCATATGCGGCAGATGCACAATCAGCAGATGATTACCGCGCATTGGCCACAGAGCGTAATCACTTCTTGCGTCCAGCACGTAACTTAGGCCGTTTCGAAGAAGTGGTTCCTGGTTTGGGTCAAAGCCGTCGGGTAGTACGTTGGGCTTGGGACGAAGAGCGTGAAGTAGGTAATATCGGTTTGTTGGAAAACGACGGCAAAGGATATGTGGTTGTCATTCTAACTGATGTTCTTGAAGAAGGCACGGCGTCCTACGAGCAGGTGGCCGACCAGTGTATGGAAGGCGCGAAGAAAGAGGCGAAGAAAGCCATTATCAAGGAGCGTGTAGAAGCGGCATTGGCCAATGCAACAACCATCCAAGAAGTTGCTGATGCCATGGGCAAAGAAGTGCGCAGCTTGAGCTTCCGTATCAACAATGCTAACATCGCGGGAATTGGAAACGAAGCTGAGATCGTAGGAACAATCTGTGGCTTGGAGCCGGGAACACTTAGCCCCACCCTTGCTGGGAACAATGGTATGTTCGTCGCAACGACATCAGCTACTCAGCCAGCCCCAGTTATTGATTACACGAACATGGCTCAAAATACTCAGCGTAGTTTGCGCTCCCTCGTAAATGTTCAAGCGTACAAAGCGCTACAAGACAAAGCGAAGATCGATGATCAACGTTACTTGATGTTTTAATCGAGGTACAAGAAAAATTTTGAATTCCCTAACACCCCCCGCGGCTCTGCCGCGGGGGGTTTTTATGCTAAGAAAGTCGGTTCCACCTCTCGGCGTCGAGCTTGACAAAGATGAACAAGAGGATTGTGAAGCCCCACAGGGAAGATCCACCGTAACTAAAGAAAGGCAGTGGGATACCGATAGTTGGTACAAGCCCAATGGTCATTCCGATATTAATGATCCAGTGGGTAAATAAGATGACCGCCACCGCATAGCCATATACTCTGGAGAAGGTGTCCTTTTGTTTATCTGCCAGCCAAATTATACGACCAATGAGCAGCGCAAAGAGTCCCATCAAGAGTGTGGCGCCTAAGAAGCCCCATTCTTCCCCAATGGTACAGAAGATATAATCTGTACTCTGGGCAGGAACAAAGTTGAGTTTGGTTTGAGTACCGCCTAAAAACCCCTTTCCGGTCCATCCGCCTGAGCCGATGGCAATGAGACTTTGCAAGGTATTGTATCCGGCGCCACTAGGATCGTTCTCAAGCCCCAAGAGTACGCGAATGCGCACCTGCTGGTGAGGGGCGAGGACGTTCTCCATAACTTGGCCCACTGCAAAAACAGTAGCAGAGGCCAAGGCCAATGCGAGCCCATTGAGCAGGAAGTACAAACGTTTCTTGGGCAATATTAGCAAGATGAGGACCGATAGCCCCGCGAGGGTAAGGAGTGTCCACTTCAGTGGGAACATAAGTCCTAAAATGCTCAGGGCGACTCCGGCCAGGGCGATGCCGATGTAATATCCGGGCATGCCTTCGCGATAGAGCACAAGGATGAGACTGATAAAGACCAAGCTGGAGCCAACATCGGGTTGCAAACCAATGAGAAGTGCAGGGAGTATAAAGATGGAACCAGCGACTAATCTATTGGACCATAGCTTGATGTTGGTGCGCGGTAAGGCGAGGTAGAAACCAATCATTAGGGCCGTAGCAAACTTGGCCAATTCCGCCGGCTGCAAGCTAAAGCCACCTATGCCATACCAACTTCGGGCACCGCCTATTTTCTTTCCGGCGAACAGTACTCCGATGAGTAAAAGGATGGTTATTGCATACCACAAGGGAGCGAAGTTTGTCCACAGACGATAATTGGACACTAATATAGCCGCAATAATTACTAAACTCGTGGCCATGTACATGCCTTGCTTGCCGTATTCCTGCGTGAGATTTACAATATTACCTGCTTCTTCGTTAAAAACGGCTGCGTAGATGGAAATCCACCCCCAGAAGACCAGCACAGCATAGGTCAGTACTACTACCCAGTCCACTTTGATTCTATTTCTACTTCGTGTCCTTGCCATTAGAAATTAGGAGTGTAAGTAGTGTCTTCACCATAAATGGTTTTGTGTTGCATCTTGTATTCGTCGTGAAGATTTCCTTCGATCATCCGTAGTTCAAGGGCGGGACGCGTAATGGTATCGGTAAGGTACTGCTCTGTCATTAGACTCGCGATAGGCGCGGCCCAACGCGATCCCCAGTACCCGTTTTCGATAATGACCGCTAAGGCGATCTTTGGATTGTCTTTTGGGGCGAAGCTGACGAAAATACTATGATCCTGTCCGTGTGGATTTTGCGCCGTCCCAGTCTTTCCACACTGTGTGATATGAGGTATGCGTGCGCCTCTCGCTGTACCAGATTCGAACACTTCAAACATGCCGTCAACGACAACTGGGAAGTGTATGGAATCAACGGTGGTGTAGCGACGAACAGTGTAATTACTATCGATGGGCGTACCATCACCAATACTTTTAATGATGTGTGGAGTGCAGTAATACCCGCGATTGGCAATGGCGGCAACCATGTTGGCCATTTGGATGGGCGTCGCGACCAATTCCCCTTGCCCTATGCCATTACTGACCGAGGTTACCCCCCTCCAGCCTTTGTAGCCAAGGAATCTATCGTAGTACGCTGTGTCGGGGATATTGCCGCGTCGACCCGTAGGTAGGTCATTGCCAAGGAATTTTCCTAATCCAAAGCTTTTCACATGCTCGCTCCAGCGCTCCAGTCCAACTCTAGAATTTCCGCCTTTGTCTACGGTTCTTTGGTAGACGGAACAGAAGTAGTTATTACAGCTTTCTGAAATGGCCTTTTTTAAATCTAGCGGTCCTCCTTTACAGTGGCAGGCCACATGAAGTTTATCATAATGAAAGCCGTCATAGCAGGTCATTGTTGTGCGGGGTGTGATTACTCCTTCCTGAAGCCCAACCAAGGCGCCAATGAGTTTAAATGGTGATCCGGGAGGGTATTCTGCCAAGATGCCTCGATCAAACAAGGGTTTGTTGATGGAGTCGTAATAGAGGGTGGTATAGTTTTGACTGCGAATGCGTCCCACGAGATCGTTTGGATCATAGTTCGGTGAGGTGATCAAGGCCAAGATCTCCCCGCTCTCTGGCTCGATGGCTACGATGGAGCCGCGCTTGCCGCGCATGAGCTTTTCTCCATAGAGCTGCAAGTCGAGGTCGATACTGCTGACCAGGTCGACACCAGGGGTTGGGAGTTCGTCAAAGGCACCGTCTTTCCAAATTCCCAATTTTCTATTGCGGTGATCCACCGTATAAAATCGTTTGCCGTGCGTGCCCTTCAAGGCCTCCTCATAGCTCTTGTCAATGCCGCTTTTGCCGACCAAATCTCCCATGCTGTATTCCGGGTGGGAGCGGATATAATCTGTATTCACCTCGCCGATGAAGCCGACAACGTTGGCACAGCCCTTTTTCGGGTAATAGCGGAGGATGCGCTTCTGAACGTGGAAGCCGGCGAACCTTTTAAGCTCGCTATTGATTTTGGTGTACTCCGCCTTAGAGAGCATTTTCATGAACATGCTGCTGCGGAAATGGCTGTAGCGCTCGGCGGTAAGCAGGCGTTCTTTGATTTTTACGACCTCGAGTCCGAGAAGATTGGATAGGGCTGCCGTGTCCAATTCTTTGATCAAATAAGGACTGACCATTAAATCGTAGGCAGGCGAGTTCGCGACCATTAATTCTCCATTGCGGTCGTAGATATAGCCCCTAGGTGCATAGAGTTTCTCGACTGCGGTGGCGTTTCGCTCGGCCCGGGCGGCATAATCTTCATTGAGGATTTGTACTTGGAATAATCGGACCAAGAACACCAAGAAAATCAGCATTAACCCAAGGTAAAAAGCATTATTTCTTCGCATATCGTCTCGCGGTTAAGGCGTGAATTATGACGAGTAGAAGCAAGGTGACGAGGGATGAAAACAGGGTACGCATTAGCAACGTATCCAAATGCTGAAGGCCGTAATTTTCCATTATAAACAGGATCAAATGGTGCAAAACTACCAACGCCCCGGCAGTGGTTGCGAAGGCACCCAGCGGTAATGCGGCCAATCCTTCATCTTCTTCAGGTTTTCTAAAACCAAGGAGGGCATTTTCTAGCGAAGGCTTCACCAAAATGAGCACCAGACAAGCCAGACTATGGGCACCTCCGCTCTGTTCAAAGCTGTCCATAATACTTCCCAGAAGGAAGGCAATAAGAAACTGGCTTTGGCGGCTCATGGGTTGTGGTAAGAGCATAAGCACCCATATATAGATATAGGGGTTGCCGTATTGGCTCAGTGGCAATCCTTGTAAGAACGCCCACTGAAAAAGCACTGCACCAATAGAGGCCAACAAGAGTCTCAATGAAGTCATGGCGTAGGGAAGTTTAGTGATTCTAAGGATTCTCGTTGGTGCAACCTACAAACATAGACCCAAGTCATATTAGCAAAATCGTTACTCAGGTTCACCTTAGCGACCCAAGTGAGGTCTTCGGGATTTTGAATGGAGCTTTCTACTACGCCGGCCATTACTGGAGGGGCAACACTAGCCCGAGTATAGCTATACACAGTATCCCCAGACATTGGACGGTGTTCACGTTGTACATCGAAGAGTGCCGCGCTTCGGTGGTCATTGCCTTCCCAACGCAGTTCACCCAGTCCTTTGCCTGGAATCCGTGCACCAATACTTCCTTTAAAGTGAAGTAAGGGAATGATAGAGCTAAAGTCTTTGCTGGTCTCCACTACCGTGCCAATCCATCCTTGCGCAGAGATAACACCCATCCCAGCATGAATGCCGTCGGCTGCACCCACATTGAGGAGCATATAGTTGTTGCGCTTGTTGTAGCTGTATTCTATGACCTGCGCCGGGATGTAATCATAGGCCTCATTCGCTTGAAACGCTGGAGCGCCATTGCCATGAATACTTGTCCGTAGTGCTGCATTTTCTCGGGCCAATTCTTCATTCACCGCCTCAAGCGCCCAATATGCCTTCCAGCTGTTCAATGAATTTTGAATCCCAGCTATAGTTCCAAAGCCCAAGGAATTAATGCGGTGCTCTGCTACAGGATTTTTCTGGGTGTGCCTGAAGAATGAAAGACCAATCAACACGATGAGCAACAAAGTGTTTCGATACTTCGAAAGAAAAAGTATCAGTTGCCTCATGGTGTTCTTTTAGCTCTGTAGGATGGTCTTAAAATGCTCGAGATTTTTCAATACAATACCCGTTCCGCGCACTACCGCACGAAGTGGATCTTCGGCAACGTATACAGGAAGATCGGTTTTTGTAGAAATACGCTTATCCAGTCCACGCAGCATGGAACCTCCACCTGCGAGGTAGATGCCAGAGTTGTATATATCCGCGGCCAATTCTGGCGGAGTGTTACTCAATGCCTCCATAACCGCATCTTCGACTCGGGTAATGCTCTTCTCCAAGGCACGACTAATCTCAGCATGGCCTACCTGGACTTGTTTCGGCTTACCTGTAAGCAAATCACGGCCCTGAACAGAATACGGTTCTGGTGTGTCCTCTAATTCTTCGATGGCAGCGCCAACAGCGATTTTTATATTCTCCGCAGTTCGTTCACCCACGTACAAGTTGTGTTGTGAACGCATGTACAGTGCAATATCGTCGGTGAAGACATCTCCAGCCACCTTTACACTCTTATCACACACGATACCTCCCATCGCCATTACTGCAATCTCAGTAGTACCCCCGCCGATATCGATGATCATATTACCTTTCGGTTCAAGTACATTCACCCCAATGCCAATTGCCGCAGCCATAGGTTCGTGGACAAGGTAGACTTCCTTAGCATTAGCCCGTTCAGCGCTATCTCTTACCGCTCGTTTTTCAACTTCAGTAATACCTGACGGGATACATATTACCATACGCAAACTAGGAGGGAAAAGGCGCTTTTTGAACTCTGGAATTTCCTTAATTAACTCACGTATCATGAATTCAGACGCCTCAAAATCTGCGATAACCCCATCTTTCAATGGACGTATAGTCTTGATGTTTTCGTGTGTTTTTCCGTGCATCTGACGAGCTTCTTGCCCGACAGCAATAACTTGACCGGTTCTGCGGTCTTGTGCGACAATAGAAGGAGAGTCCACTACTACCTTATCCTGGTAGGTGATTAGCGTATTGGCCGTACCAAGGTCAATAGCGATATCCTCTGTCATAAAATTAAACCAACCCATAGGAGAACAAGTTAAGAAAAATTAGTGTTTGAAGTGACGAATTCCTGTAGTAACCATCGTCATGCCGTATGCATCACAATATTCGATGCTTTCCTTGTCGCGAATAGATCCACCCGGCTGAATTACACACGTAATTCCGGCATTATAGGCAATCTCTACACAGTCCGGGAAAGGGAAGAAGGCATCCGAAGCCATGGCAGCTCCTTGAAGGCTAAATCCAAAACGCTGTGCTTTCTCTACAGCTTGATTCAAAGCATCCACTCGTGAAGTTTGACCAGTTCCTGAGCCCAATAATTGACCGCCTTTGGCGAGGACAATAGTGTTCGACTTCGTGTGCTTGCAAATCTTGGCCGCAAATTCTAAATCTTCAAGCTGCTCTTGTGTAGGTGCTACTTTGGTCACCGTTTCCATATCCGCTTGTGTTTCGGTCTTTGCATCTCTGGCTTGAACCAAAGTACCGTTGAGTACGCTACGGACATTGAAGGCAGGGACTTCATAATCCTTGAGGATTAGAAGTACTCTATTTTTCTTGCTTTTTAGAACCTCAAGGGCATCCTCATCGTATCCAGGTGCCATCATTACTTCAAAGAACAAGGTGTTCATTTTTTCGGCTGTCGCCTTGTCAACCTTACGATTCGCAGCAATCACTCCACCGAAGGCGCTCACTGGATCACCCGCTAGGGCGTCGTCCCAAGCTTGTGCAAGAGTAGGACGCGTGGCCAACCCACAAGCATTGTTGTGCTTGATGATCGCAATGGTGGTATCGTTGAATTCACGGATGAGATTTACTGTGGCGTCGATGTCGAGCAGGTTATTGTAGCTCAATGCCTTGCCGTTAATTTGTTCGAGTGCATCATCAAGGTTTCCGTAGTAGGCTGCTTCTTGATGTGGGTTCTCGCCGTAACGTAGGTTTTGCTTTTGGCGGCCGCTGATTTTCAGATCGAGACGGTCTCCAGCGAAGTAACGGTAGATGGCAGTATCATAATTTGAGCTTTCGTCAAAAGCTTCGAGCGCATATCTGCGACGAACCTCAAGCGTAGCGCCCTCCTCACTTTGCAAGACTTGTAGGGCATCTTCGTATTGGCCCATGTTTGAAATAATCCAACAGTCTTTGAAGTTTTTGGCTGCGGCGCGAATCAAAGAGATGCCGCCGATGTCGATTTTCTCAATAATGTCCTGCTCTGGTGCTCCAGAAGCAACGGTGGCTTCAAATGGATAGAGGTCGACAATGACTAAATCCATGTAAGGAATGTCGTATTCGCTCATTTGCGCTTGATCGCCTTCGTGATCTCTTCTCGCTAAAATGCCGCCAAAGACTTTGGGGTGGAGCGTTTTTACTCGTCCTCCAAGGATTGACGGGTAAGAGGTAAGGTCCTCAACGCGTTTCACCGAAATATCGCGGTCTTCAATGAATGCCTGTGTTCCACCGGTAGAATAAATGGTGGTCCCCATGGCGTTAAGAGCGTCGACGATAGGACCTAATCCGTCCTTGTGAAAAACAGAAATCAAGGCGTTTTTGATACGCATGAAGCAGAGGGTTTTAAGTGGAAAACTTGAGAAAGAGCAAAAGTAAGGTTTTCGCTCCGCAGAATCTCTATGAAATACGCTAATTTTGAGGGAAATCCACACCCCTGTGCGCACCTACTTCAGATTATTAAAAGAGAGCTTCGTTTTCGCCTTTATTTCATTGGCTACGAACAAGCTGCGCACGTTGTTGTCCTTGCTTGGCATCACCATTGGTATCTTTGCTATCATATTGGTTTACAGTATTGTAGATAGTCTTGAAAAGAGCATAAGAGATAGCGTTAGTCAATTCGGCGATAATGTCGTCTACGTCCAAAAATGGCCATGGGGTGGTGGTGCAGATTTCGCATGGTGGAAGTATTTGAATCGCCCCGTGCCGCTTAGCCATGAAGCGGACTTGCTCAAGCGCCGCAGTCAATATGCCGAACACATAGCTTTTGGCAGTTCACTCGGTGGCGCAACCGTCAAGAGAGATGCGAATAATGCTACTGGTGTGGATGTGCTCGGAACAACGTTTGAGTACAATAAGATCTGGAGTTTCGAATTGGCCCAAGGGCGCTATTTCACAGAGTCTGAAATGAATGCCGGACGCCCCATATGTATTATCGGTGCTTCCATTGCGGAAGGTTTGTTCTTGCCTGGTGAGGAAATCATCGGTCAACGCGTGACAATCAGCGGTCAAAAGCTCACGGTAATTGGGGTGTTTGAAAAAGTCGGCGAAAGCTTGGTAGGTCAGAGCTACGATAAGATGGTGGTGGTGCCTTTCAAGAAAGTACGTATGGTGGTCAACACCGATCGCAACGAAAGCAATGTGATCATGGCCAGTGCCAAGGAGGGGATTACAGTGGCCCAATTTAAAGACGAGCTCACCGGCATCATGCGATCCATTCGCAGATTGCGTCCCGGTGCCGACGACAATTTTGCACTCAACGACCCTTCCCTCATTTCCAATCAACTCGACAGCTTATTTGGTACCCTAGGTATTATGGGAACCATCATCGGAATGTTCTCTATCCTAGTTGGTGGCTTCGGTATCGCCAACATTATGTTCGTTTCCGTTCGGGAACGCACGAATGAAATAGGTATTCAAAAAGCTTTGGGCGCGAAGGATTTTATTATCCTAAGCCAATTCTTGACGGAGTCCGTAGTGCTTTGTCTACTTGGAGGTGTTGCTGGTCTCATACTCGTTGCGATAGGAGCTTACATCGCAGCTGCAGCCTTTGACTTCGATATCTTTTTAAGCCTAGGAAACATCGTGCTAGGCTTGATACTGAGTGCAGGCATTGGTTTGATTTCAGGCTTGATTCCAGCTTGGATGGCGGCCCGATTAAACCCGGTTGACGCCATTCGCTTGCAAGCGTAAATGGGCGCTGATTAATAGAGCCTAGCCGCCACAAACTCCACAACCCTATTCAATACGTCGTGGTCCTCCGCCGTAAAGGGATCGAGCTTGTGTGAATCAATATCTAATTGGCCCACCAAAATCTCATCCTTGTACATAGGCACTACGATTTCGCTCTTGGTTTCAAGACTACAGGCTAAATAGTTGTCTTGCGCATGCACATCCGGGACTTCGAAGCTTTTGCCGCTCACGGCAACTTGACCACATATGCCGCGTCCATAGGGGATGACTGTATGGTCAGTATACGCTCCAACATAAGGTCCTATTTCCAGCTGCTGCTCTTCATCGTTCATGAAATAAAATCCCGTCCAGTTGTAATATTCCACCTGCTGGTCCAATAGCTGAACCACCGCTTCCTGAAGCACTTTTCCGGTCAAATGATCTAGGGCTTGGAGCTTCTTGAGCAGACTTTGGGCTTGATTTTGTGTCATATGGGACTATTGTTGATAGAATCCTTGTTTTAATTAGTAATCGTAGCACGGTAATTGCTGTGCTTTGGCGAAATTAGCAACAATGCGCCATAAAAGCGCACTATCGTTTAACCCAAAAGACTATCATGAGAAAATTTTTACTCTCATTTGCTTCGTTACTCTTTGCCGCGAGTTCATTCGGTCAAAGTACAGCGAATGCTTCACTGAGCCTTCAGGCTTGTCAAGGAGATACCATCGTATTTTCGTTTGATATTGCCTCACCGTACAACGTTGGGAATACCTTCTCGGTGGAGATGAGTAATTCTAGCGGTGCCTTTGCCGGTAACTTCGTGAGCGTTTCTCCGCTCTTGGCCTACGGTGTAAGTACCAGCAACGACATTGACGTTTTAGTTCCTGATAACACCACACAAGGCGTGTATAGCTTCCGTTTGGTGAGTTCAAATCCAGTTCGCATATCTGATACCATTTCTAACGTCATCATCGGTGCTAACCCAAATACCGGTATCGAGGCCTACAACTGGTTCGATAAAAATGGGGTAATCACTTTTTGTGAAGGCGATACAGCGATTTTAGTGGCGAACGCTCCTCCGGCTGGACAGAGCTACACCTACCAGTGGTTACAAGGTGGTGCGCCAATGATGGGTGAAACTGACGACTCCCTTTTAGTTATTGCCAGTGATGTATATGCCATCGAAGTCAGTTCAAACCTATGTGATGCCACATCTAATGATACTATCGCCAATACCTATTCACCGGGCGCTGAAGTTTTCGCTAACGGCGGGGCAGGTATCAACTATATTGGAATCGATAGTATTCAAATGTGTGAAGGTACAATTGCTACTTTGGAGCATTTTGGATTCCCTTCACCAGGGATTACAGGTTACAAGTACCAATGGTTGAAAGACGATAGCGTCAACATTTTTGGGCAACCAGTGATGTATCCTTTATTGGGAGATACATTGCCGACAATTGATGTGGACACAACAGGAACTTGGTACTTAATGGTTACCTCAGATCCAGGCGGTTGTACAGACACCTCGGATGTATTCCACGTTTTTGTGGACACCATCCCATCAACTACGGTTGATGTGGGCATGTGGTCTTATCAAAACTTTCCTTCCACCACTTTGTGTTTGACGGATTCAGTAATGCTTATGGCTCAGGATACGGTTCTTTACAGTACTTGGGAATATCAATGGCAAGTGGCCTATCCGTCGGGTTCTGGTAACTGGCAGAATTTACCTAACGATACTATGCCTTGGTTATTGGTCGATACTTCTATAGTTGCTGATACGGCGGATTATAGATTGAGTATTGTTAATGAATCGTGTTCATTTATTACAAATGAAACCACCATTGAATTTGTAAACTTCCCAACCTTAGCAATTATGCCGGGGGATTCCTTGGGTATTTGTGTATATGATAGCGTTTTAGTCAGTCTTGTAAGCAATGGTTTATCTTTTGCTTGGAATGGTGGACTTTGGGTAGGAAAACAAAATTTCCTTTCGTCTCCTGGACAATATATTATTGCAGCCTCAGGAATCAATGGGTGTAAAACGTACGATACTTTGGACATTTACAATTACGCGGTGGTTGCCACCGCTACGGCCTCTCCGCAGATCATAAGTCCTGGAGATAATACTACGCTTTCTGCTACCGGAGGAACATCATTCTACTGGTTTGCAGATGCGCCATCGACCTTTAGCAATCAGCACGGTGCCTCTACCTTGGCCTTGCCAACGGCGGATACCACTACCTACTACATCCAAGTGGAGGATATAAACGGTTGTACAGATACGGCAAGTGTTCAGGTGTTCGTGAAGGAGCAGGATTCTACCGTGATCTATGCGAATACATACGGTAACATTCAAAACGTCATTACTCCGAATGGAGACGGTTTGAACGATGTACTAGACCTAAGCGGTATTACCAATGGTGATCCATGTGAGTTCACGGTATACACTCGCTGGGGAACACCGGTGTACAACCAAGAAGTATATAACAACGCTTGGGGCGGAACCACTGATGGTGGGGCGAAGCTCGAAGATGGGACGTACTACTTCGTGTTGACCCACAACAATGAAATCAGAGTTAAATCGGCAGTGACTGTCTTAAACAACATCTAATCATGAAAAAGTTATTTGTACTTAGCGCAGTAGTATTGGGTAGTTGGACAGCACAAGCGCAGCAACTCCCACTTATTTCAAACTATTTGAATACGGCCTACCTCTTCAATCCTGCGTATAGCGGTATTGAGGGTAAGACAGAAATCTCGGTATTGAACCGTCGCCAGTGGACAGATATTCAGGGCGCTCCTGAAACCCAATTCATGGCCTTCAACGGAAACCGTGATGATCTGAAATTTGGATACAGTGGTTATGCCTTCAATGACCAAACGGATATCGTGGCACGTTCAGGATTTTATGGGTCTTATGCATGGCATGTGAAATTCACAGATCGCAACAGTCTCAGCCTTGGTTTGGGAGCCGGTTATGTAAACAACAACATCAATGTGGCTGGTATTCGTGTACCGGACGAGTTAGACCCTGTACTTTTCAGTGCTTTGAACACAGGGAAATTTGACCTCAACTTTGGATTCAACCTTCAGTTTGGGGATTTCAGCTTCGGTGCTGCCGTACCAAACTTGTTGGCGCCTAAAGTAGATTTCTCTGATAACTACCTAGGTCCTATGCAATACCACTACATGCGTCATTATGTAGTGAACACGCAATACGATGTTAATCTGCAAAAAGGTTTGATGACCTTGAGCCCATTCATCACCGTACGTGCTAACGAGGTGACCATTCCTCAGGTGGATGCAGGTTTGATGTTCAATCACAAGGAGTACTTCTATGTAGGTGCTGCATTTCGTTCTTCTTATGCGGTTACGGCAAATACAGGTTTGCACTTGACAGAGAATATCACCTTGGGTTATGCCTATGACTTCTCATTGAACACCTATGGTTTCGCCTTGGGTAACTCTCATGAATTCATGTTGCGTTATACCTTTGGAGAAAGTAAAAAAGATAAACGACTCGAAAACGAAATCAAAAAGCTCAAGGATCGTCAGCGTCGCTCATCAGAAGAACTCGAAGATTTGTTAAATGATCGCTTGGACGAGTTCAATGACGAGGTGTCGTCAAAGCAAAATGAACTATTTGAACAAGAAAAAGCCGAATTACAAAGTCAGTTAGATGAGGCTAAGGCGGAAATTAATAGTCGTATTAAAGGATATGCGGCTGATCAATACGCCGGAAAAGTCAAACCAGGTTCACCGGGATACTACGTTACAGCTGGTGTTTATGGTCAAGAAGAAAATGCCCATAAATTGGAAAGTAAATTATTGGCAGATGGAATTGCTGTTGATATTTTCCAGGATCAAAATAACATGATGTATTATGTATTTATTTTGAAGTTCCCTGATTATGATTCAGCTCATAAAGCACAGTTGACTAAATTTAATGGACAGTATAATGGAAATCTTTGGATAAAGGTTGTCAAATAATCTGATAGACGTGCATAAAAAAACCCCGAGCCTCGCAGAGGCTCGGGGTTTTTTTATGCATCCTTGGTTGGATAAATGAGGTCGGGATTGTTTTGTTGAGATTCCTTGAATAATTGTTCCCCTTTTAAAATTCGTTCAGCCTGTTCTAGATGACGACCTATGTGTGGAACGATGAGTTGGAGTGCGGTCAAGGATTTGATGCGAATGGGAGGCAGTGCACTAATGACTTTAGTATTGCGCAGCTCCGGACTCTCGGGGATGATGCGCAGGAGTCTTTCGATCTGGCTGAGGTCTGAAATGAAGTTCTCCATGACCTTTTGGGCGCTGATCTTTAGTTTGGGATCGCGCATGCGACGTGGTAGAAGGGCCTTTGGAGCAGGAACCTTGGTGGCTCCAGGTGTGCTCAAGGGCGACATCCATTGGTAGGCTTTGCGTTGAAACCAGCTTAGTGGGAGATCTTTGCTTTGAGAGGCTTGGTCGAGTTGACAAACTTTGGTTAATTGGGTTAAATACGCCTCATTCACATTGTTGATGTGTTCGATGCATTCGATTGCCGACCACTGCTCGCCTTCGGGGATGAAGAATAATTCCTCTTCCTCCAAGAAGTAAAACAGGCGTTCAAAATTTTGTTTATGCTGGGCCAATTCTCCCAAACGTTTCTCTATATACTGCGCTGTGGTCATGCCTCCGCTGTTTTTTCCGTGTTCACGATGCTACTGAGCATATGATGAACGTCCTCAAGGCTGCTAATGTTCTGTGCAACGAAGTTAAGTTTTTCTGCTTTTTGCTTGACCTGCACCTTTCGCGGGTTGCGTTGTAAGTAGGCTAGGACGGCTGAGAAAATAGGCAGTTGGTAGTATTCGCTGTTGTTCTCCGCAGCAAAATGACCGATCAGCTTGCCCATCTTGATAATAAGTTTGGCAAATCCGATGTGCTTTGCGAGCCATTTAATGCGGACTGAATACAATAGGTCCTTCACCTGGCGAGGCAGCGCCCCAAATCTATCCTCTAGTTCTAACTCGAAGAACTGCAACTCTTCCTCGTTTTCTATAGCACCTAGGCGCTGGTATAGCTTGAGTCTTTCCTCAATATTATTGACGTAGTTGTCCGGTATGTGTATGGCCATATCAGTATCGATCTGCACCTCGTCCACAAAGTCCGATCCTTTGTTTTTATCCGGGTTGTCGTATAGTTCTTTGAATTCGTTCTCCTTCAATTCTTTTACGGCCTCCGCTAAAATCTTTTGATACGTATCGAAGCCCATCTCGGAGATGAATCCACTTTGTTCCCCACCGAGAAGATCACCCGCACCACGGATTTCAAGGTCCTTCATGGCAATCTTGAAACCGCTCCCCAGGTCAGTGAATTGCTCGAGGGCCTGAAGTCGCTTGCGCGCCTCGTCGGTCAAGGAGTGCAGCGGCGGGCTGATGAGTTTACAGAACGCTTTCTTGTTGGAACGGCCCACACGCCCACGCATTTGGTGGAGATCTGACATTCCGAAATGATTGGCGTTGTTAATGATGATGGTATTGGCGTTGGGCACATCGAGTCCGCTTTCTATGATAGAAGTGGCCACGAGGACATCGAATTTACCGTCCATAAAGTCCAGCATAACTTTCTCAAGTTTCTTTCCGTCCATCTGGCCGTGGCCTATGGCGATTTGCGCATCCGGCACAAGTCGTTGTACCATAGCGGCAACCTCTTGGATATTGCTAATTCGGGTGTTGATGAAAAAGACTTGGCCCCCACGCTGAATCTCATAACTGATGGTATCGCGGATGGTCTCCTCGTTAAATCCAATGATTTCCGTTTCGATGGGCTGACGGTTAGGTGGAGGGGTAGTCATAACGCTCAGGTCACGTGCTGCCATCAGTGAGAATTGTAGTGTTCTCGGGATGGGGGTTGCGGTGAGCGTGAGGGTATCGATGTTTACTTTTAGCGTTTTGATCTTGTCCTTGACGGCCACGCCGAACTTCTGTTCTTCATCGATAATGAGTAGGCCGAGGTCTTTGTACTCCACTTGAGTACTGACGAGTTTGTGTGTCCCGATGACGATATCAATCTTTCCAGATTTCAAACCGGCGAGGGTATCTCGCTGTTGCTTGGTTGTGCGGAATCTGTTGATGTAATCTACCGTGACCGGGAATCCTTCGAGGCGCTTGCTGAAGGTTTTGAAGTGTTGAAAGGCGAGTACGGTGGTAGGGACTAGGATGGCCACCTGTTTACCGTTGGCAACGGCCTTGAAAGCGGCGCGAATAGCTATTTCCGTTTTGCCGAAGCCTACATCCCCACAGATCAGGCGATCCATAGGAATGGTGCCCTCCATATCTTTTTTTACGGCTTCTGTCGCGGTTAATTGGTCCGGAGTGTCCTCATACAAGAAGCTAGCTTCGAGTTCGTGCTGCAAATAGCCGTCTGGTGCGCATTGGAATCCGACGGCTTCACGGCGCTTGGCGTAGAGCTGTATGAGGTCAAAGGCAATCTGCTTGACGCGGGCCTTAGTTTTCTTCTTGAGGTTTTGCCATTGCGGGCTGCCCAATTTATTTAAAACAGGCGCCGTTCCATCTTTTCCGTTGTACTTGCTGATCTTATGGAGCGAGTGGATGCTCACATACAAGATGTCATTGTCGCGATACAAGAGTTTGATAGCCTCCTGTATGGTCCCGTTATTATCTATTTTTTGCAATCCGCCAAACTTTCCAACCCCGTGATCCACATGCGTGACGAAATCGCCAAACTCGAGTGCGTTGAGCTGTTCAAGGGTGATGGCTTGACGCTTCTGCGCTCCGTTTTTGATATTGAATCGCTGGTAACGGTCGAAGATTTGATGGTCAGTATACACGTAAAGGCCTGCATCTGGGTCTTCAAAGCCCTCATGCAGTGCGATGGTAGTGGTTTGGTATTTTGGGTCCAATTGCAAGTCTTCGAAAATCGTTTCGAATCTGTTGACTTGCTTGGCGTTGGCACACATCAGTACCGTTTCAATGTCTCTGTCGTTGGCGTCGATAAGGGTTTGCGCGAGGAGATGGAAGTCCTTGTTGAAGGCGCGTTGTGGGAGGGCGGTGCTGTCGAGCTTGGTATTGGCCCATTCCGCTTTGCCGTACTCTACTCGGGTGTAATTCAACAGGAGTCGTTTGAAGGCATCGCCGCTCATAAAGAGCTCCTCGGGGGTGGCGCGGGTGATGGTATCTGCGAGGTTGGTATAGGTTTGGTGGGCGAGCTCCATTAATCGGTCCAATCCTGCCACCACTAATGATGGTGTATTGATCCAGAGCTGGGTGTCCTGAGGTAAATAGGTCAAGAATGGCGCGCGTGCCTCGAGGAAGCTTTTGTTCTCCACGTTAGGTACGATGCTCATTTTTGTGGCTTTACCGATGGTGCGCTGGGTTTCTATGTCGAAGTAACGAATGCTCTCCACCTCTTCGTCGAAGAATTCGATACGGTAAGGATGCTCCTTGCTGAAGGAGAATATATCGACGATGCCGCCGCGAACGGAGAACTGACCAGGTGAGGTCACAAAGTCTACACGCTCGAACTGGCATTCAAAGAGAGTTTCATTTAAAAAGTCAATGCCGAGGTTTTCGCCGACGTGAACTTTAAGGGTATTGGTTTCCAATTCTTTTTTGGTCACCACTTTTTCAAATAACGCTTCGGTGAAGGTGATCACCAAAGGAGCCTTTCGGCGGCTGCTCAGGTGGTTGAGCACTTCAGCGCGCAACAACACATTGGCATTGTCGGTTTGCTCGACTTCATAGGGTCTGCGGTAAGAGGCAGGGTAGAAGTAACATGGAGTTTTACCCAACAGCTTTTCTAGATCGTTTTGAAGGTAGGCAGCCTGCTCCTTGTTCTCGGCAATCAAGAGCTGCGTCTTGCCGGTTTTTAAATAGGCGGCTGCGGCCAACATGGCGGTATGTGAGCTCCCTGCCGTGCGGTAGCCAATAGCTTCCATACGGTCGGTTGAGGCACTGTTTTCAAGTGCTAAAGTGAGCGGGTGATCAAGGTAATGGGAGAGTAAATCCGCCGGTTCCAATAGTTAATTTTCGTATTTCCGCAAAAACGCGTGGGCGGTTTCGACCATACGCGGCGACCCAATAAAGCACGGTACACGCTGATGCAATTCATCAGGTGCAATCTCCATGATTCGTCGGGTTCCGTCCGTGGCCATGCCGCCGGCTTGTTCAACAATAAAAGCGAGTGGGTTACACTCGTACAGGAGCCTGAGCTTGCCTTTCGGGGCCATGGTTCCTGTGGGGTAAAGATACACCCCTCCTTTGATAAGATTGCGGTGAAAATCGGAAACTAATGAGCCAATATATCTTGACGTATAGGGCCTATTGGTGGCCTCGTCGAACTCTTGACAATACTTGATATAGCGCTTCACTCCTTCGGGGAAATGAACGTAATTCCCTTCGTTAACGCTGTAGATTTTGCCGTCCTGCGGGATTTGCATATCCGGATGGGAGAGGCAAAATACGCCGATGGAAGGATCAAGCGTGAAGCCGTTCACTCCATTGCCTGTTGTGTATACGAGCATGGTGGAAGAACCATAAACGATATAGCCGGCGGCGATCTGCGCATCGCCGGGTTGTAAAAAGTCTTTTAGTTCAACAGGGCTTCCAGAGGGAGTGATACGGCGGTAAATGGAGAAGATGGTACCCACGCTGACATTGACGTCGATGTTGGAGGATCCGTCCAACGGGTCCATGAGTACGACATAGCGTGCGTCGGAGTGAATATCATCGTCAAAGGCGACGAAGTATTCTTCTTCCTCGCTGGCAACACCACAGACTTGGCCCATGGAGCGCAAGGCACGCATAAAGGTATCATTAGCGATCACATCGAGCTTTTGCTGCGCTTCGCCTTGGACGTTTTCACTGCCCATAGCGCCAAGGATATCGGCAAGCCCTGCCTTATTGATTTCGCGATTCACCACCTTCGCGGCAAGGCGGATTGAGGTGAGTAACTGGGATAGTTCCCCTGTTGCAAAAGGGAAATCCTTCTGATTCTCGACGATGAATTCGCCAAGGGTGGTTGGTTGTACCATGGTCAGTGGTTCTTATGGTTGTGATAGGTGGGTACAAGTTAGGGCTTTTAGGTGGAAACCCGTGGAAGGAAATCCTACCTTTGCTCACATGAGAGACCAAGGACAAGTCCGGGCGAAAAAGCATTTGGGACAACATTTTTTGAAAGACGAGGGCGTGGCCGAACGCATTGCCAAAGTGACCCCGTTGTACGGTGTCCAGAAGGTTATGGAAATAGGGCCGGGCATGGGCGTCATGACCAAATATTTGTTGGCCATGCCGGACGTAGAGACTTGGGTAATTGAGATCGATAGCGAGAGTGTAAGTTATTTGCAGGCGCATTACAATCAGCTCAGTGCTCGTATTCTAGAAACGGATTTTTTACAATGGAACCCTGCAAGTGTTTTTGGTGACGAGCCTTTCGCCTTGGTTGGGAATTTCCCGTACAACATCAGTTCACAGATTGTGTTCCGGGTATTGGACATGCGCGATCAGATTCCTGCCTTTGGGGGGATGTTCCAAAAAGAGGTGGCCCAGCGTTTGTGTGCGCCGCCGGGAAGTAAGACCTATGGGATTCTATCGGTTTTGTGCCAGGCCTATTACGATTTGACCTATGATTTCACCGTACCTCCCGGAGTGTTTAAACCGCCGCCAAAAGTGGACAGCGGAGTGATGCACATGGTGAGAAAATCGGTCGATCCGAATATTGATTTTAAAATGCTCAAAAGAGGGGTAAAAGCGGCTTTTGGGCAGCGAAGAAAAACCCTTCGCAATGCATTGAAAACACTTAACTTGCCAGAAGGCTTCGAGCATCCGTATCTTAGCAAGCGAGCGGAACAACTCAGCCACGAACAGTTTGTAGAACTGCTAAACGCCATTGAAGATGGAAGATCTTAGTGTAAAAGACCGTGTAGCGCAGGCCGTTGCCACCACCGAAGAGGGGCTATTTGCCACCTTAATGGAGGGGGTGCATGCGGCGGATATTGCTGAGGTTTTGGAATCTTGGGACCTGGATGAGATTGAGCTATTTTTGGAGCGCCTCGGCACAGAATTGGTCGCAGATATCCTAGTAGAGATTGATGAAGATATTCGTACGGACCTACTGAAAAGCTATACCTCGGAAGATATCGCCCATGAGCTCGTGGAGAACATGGATAGTGATGATGCGGCGGACATGCTTTCAGAGCTTTCTGAAGAGCTGACGAAGGAGGTCCTTTCTAAGGTGGACGATGTGGAGCAGGCGAAGAAGATTGCTCAACTGCTCACGCATGAGGAAGATACAGCTGGGGCTTTAATGGCCACGGAATACGTCAAGGTTCAAGAGGGCTTAACGGCGTTGAGATGCGTTGCTGCGATGAGAACGCAGGCTGAAAACGTGGACCGAGTGCATGCGGTATACGTTGTTAATGAAAATGATATTCTCGTGGGGACGTTGAGTTTGAAAAAGCTTTTGACAGCCAAGCGCACAGAAAATATTTCCGAACTCTATACTCCTATTCAACATACGGTCCTTTCTACTACACCAGCGGAGGAAGTGGCCAATACCATGCAGAAGTATGACCTTTTCGTCATTCCAGTGGTCAATGCTGCTGGGGAATTGTTGGGCCGAATTACTCTTGATGATGTGGTGGATTTCATCCGTGAAGAAGCGGAGCGCGATTACCAACTAGCCTCTGGTTTGACCGACGAGGTGGAGAGCGACGATACTGTATTGCACATTACACGTGCTCGGATTCCGTGGTTGCTCATTGGCTTGTTCGGTGGGTTGATTGTAGCCTTGATGTTGGGTGAAAACGAGGGCGATATTAAAAGCGTACCTGCCTTGGCTTTGTTCATGCCTTTGATTGCGGCAATGGCCGGGAACGTTGGGGTACAATCTTCGGCGATCGTGGTACAGGCTTTGGCCAGCAACAAGGCGGATCATAACATGACTAAGAAGTTGTTCAAGGAATTGTCCGTGGGCTTGGTCAATGGGTTGATTTTGGGAGCGGTTATGATGGGAGCCGGAATGATTCTGGGCTATGGCCAATTAGTCACGCTGACCGTCAGCGTTTCCCTATTGACCGTTATCATCTTTGCTTCCTTGTTTGGAACCTTTATCCCGCTCATGCTAAACAGGTTCAACATTGATGCAGCATTAGCCACCGGTCCCTTTATCACCACTGCGAACGATGTCATCGGCCTGTTGATCTATTTCCAGATCGGACGACTCATTATCGGTTATTGATGAACGCCTTACTGCTCGACTATACCCATCCATTGTTAGAGCAAGGTCTTGAACAAGGCGGAATTAGCTTGTGGCGCGAGTATGAATTGTCGCCAGAGGAGTTTCCATCGCATTACTTTACCGCAGAAATACTTGTCATTCGATCGCGTTTTCCCATGACCCGTGAGATCATTGACCTCTTTCCGAACCTCAAGGCCATTGGTAGATTAGGTGCTGGGCTCGAGAATATTGATGTGGAGTATGCCGAATCTCGTGGCATAGCCTGTTTGCGGGTTCCCGAAGGCAATGCCCAAGCTGTTGCCGAGCATGCCCTAGGAATGTTGCTCGGATTGCTCAACAACCTCCCTCGGGTGCACCGCGAAATCAAGGAGGGGATTTGGCGTCGTGAGGAAAATAAAGGTTTGGAACTTCAAAGTCGTGTCGTAGGTATCATTGGTTATGGAGTGATGGGGAGCCAATTCGCCCGTCTGCTCGCCGCTATGGGTATTACCGTCTTGGCTTACGACAAGTACAAAACGGGCTATGCCGACACAGGTATTATAGAGTCCGCGTTGGACGAGCTTCAGCAAAAGTGTGACATCATTAGTCTACACTTACCGCTTACTGAGGAGACACGCTATTTTGCCGATGATACTTTTTTCAACGCTTGTCAAAACCCCATCTATTTTCTGAATACTGCCCGTGGTCCTATCCTTCAAACTGATGCATTAGTTCGGGCGATGAAGGCGGGTAGGGTTTTAGGAGCGGGTTTAGACGTTCTCGAATTTGAAAAGAGAAGTTTCACCAGCCTGTTCGAGGGGGAGATGCCCCATACTTTGCAGTGGCTGATGAATCAAGAAAATGTTCTTCTCAGTCCGCACATTGCGGGTTGGACGAAGGAGAGTTTCGAAAAAATGGGTGCTGGCCTGGCTGCGAAAATTCTCGCCTCCCTTTAACTTCTTTGAAAGGCGAACTGCACCGTATCAGGGGTGCGTTGTTCTTGCAAAATAGTCAACCCTTCTGTTTCGCGGACGACATCAGATTCGTTGTACTGACGAATGGTCAATAGCTCAACATTTGAAGTAAAGGTGAGGTTAAAATCACTTTCCAATGCGGCAACAACCTTGGGAATGATGATGGCGTCGTTGTTCAAACAGAATACTGCTTTGGTGGCAGTATTGCGCATCAAATTCACCACTACACCTTGTTCTGCAAACAATTGGTAGACGGCACTGAGGTGATGCTCGGCAATGAACGCTAAATCCATCGTGCTGATCGAAAGCAGTGCTTGGTTTTTCTTTAGGATAAAGTTTGGTACCTGGGGCGTGGCTTGATCGGCGCTGTTGATGACGGTGCCTGAGGCTGCCGGGTCTACAAAACTTTTGATGTGTAATGGAATGCCCTTTTTCTGCAAAGGCTGAATGGTCTTAGGATGAATAATGGAAGCCCCATAAAAGGCCAATTCTATCGCTTCACCAAAAGGCAATTCTTCAATGAGCGTGGTGTTTTGGAAGGTTTTAGGATCTCCATTAAGCATTCCCGGTACATCCTTCCAGATGGTGAGGCTATTGGCGCCAAGGCAGTAGGCGAATACGGCCCCAGTATAATCCGATCCTTCTCTACCCAAGGTGGTTGGGCGACCTGAGGGATCGCTACCAATGAAACCTTGCACCAAATACACCTTTGATTCTTGCACGGCGGCGGCGATACACTCTTGGGTGGGACCCCATTGTACGGTCGCGCGACGGAACTGATTGTCTGTTTTAACAAGGGTTCGGGTATCGAGCCAAAGGGCGGGCACGCGAGTATTGACAAAGGCTTGCACAATACGCGTGGAGATGAGCTCGCCGTGGTGAACGATGCTGTCGTACTGTTCGCTGTAGGAGCGGTCAGATGGCTGGACTAATTGGCCCAAATCCTCATACCATTGCGCCAAATCTGCCTGTAAATCTGTGGGTATTTGATCGAACAATTCTGTGATGATACCTGCGTGAAAATCTTGAATGCCTTGAAGCCCCTGAGTCGCGCCAGACAGGTCGCCCTGCGCCCAACATCCAACGACACTTTCGAAGGCGTTGGTCATTTTACCCATTGCACTTATTACCACCACCATCGGACGGTCAGGGTAACGCTCAATAATGGCCGCGACATTACGCACACTTTCAGCATCTTTTACGGATGCACCTCCAAACTTGAATACTAGGGGTGTACTCATAGGTATCGTTCTAAATCTTTACGTGTCAAGGTGCCTAGGTGCCATTCGGGATCTAGGTCCGCCTCGTGTTTTTTGTAAAAGTTCAATGCAGGCTCGTTCCATTCTAATACAGTCCACTCCATACGACCTACGCCGCGTTCGGCAGCTACTTTAGCCACTCGCTTGAACAGCTCGTCGCCTATGCTGCGCCCGCGCATTTCCGGTTTGATGTACAAATCCTCGAGATGGAGGGTGGGACCTTTCCAAGTGCTGTAACGAGGGTAATAGAGGGCCATGCCTACGAGAGAATTGGCCTCAGAATCCTCCGCCACAATGCACTCGAATTTACCATCCACAAAACCGTGTTGAATGAGGTCTGCCGGAGTAATGATCACCGCATCTGGCTCGCGTTCATACACGGCTAGTTCCATGATGAGTCCGTGGACTTGGTCCATATCTTGAGCAGTAGCTGTGCGATATATAATCATAGTAGCGAAGGTAAGGATTCTACCCCTCAGTCATCACTAATTCTTCGAGCGTCGTTTCATTCTTTGCTTCAAAGGCGTCCAATTCTATTTGTCCGTGCATCAAATCCTCAAACTCCTCACGCGCTTTGATGAGTTTCGCTTGGCCATTTATGAGCATCACTTCTGCCGGACGTACGCGGCTGTTGTAGTTGGAAGCCATCGTACTGCAATACGCTCCCGCATTGTGGAAGGCGAGAATATCGCCGTTGCGCACTTCTGCTATTTTTCGGTCGTATCCGAAGGTATCCGTTTCACAGATATATCCGACAACAGTATAAATTCTTGGCTCACCCTGTGGATTCGTCACGTTTTCGATGTGGTGATAGGCATCATACAACATGGGACGGGGGAAGTGGTTGAATCCACTATTGACTTGGGCAAAAACGGTAGATGGGGTCGTTTTTGTGCTGTTTACAGTCGTTAAGAAAATCCCGCTTTCAGAGACAAGGAACTTGCCCGGTTCAAATATGAGTTTCAAATCGCGGCCGTACTCCACGCAGAAATCGCGGAAGCGTTCGCTCATTTTGGCACCGAACTGCTCTATGTCTGTGGTGTTCTCATCAGGACGATAGCCGACCTTGAATCCAGAGCCAAAGTCTATGTAGCTCAACTCCTTGAAATCATGGGCCAGATCCATTAAAAGGCTAGCGCCACGCATGAAGGCATCGATATCAAGAATATCTGAACCCGTGTGCATGTGGAGTCCATGGACGTGCAATCCCATAGTCTTCACGATGCGGTGTAGATGACGGACTTGGTGAATGGAGATCCCAAATTTTGAATCGATATGCCCTACAGAAATCTTAGCATTACCTCCGGCCATGATGTGTGGATTGATTCTCACACAAACGGGTACAGAGTTTCCAAATTCATTGGCAAATTCCTCCAAGGTTTCGAGATTGTCGATATTGATTTGTACGCCGAGTTGTGCAGCTTCGCGTATTTCATTCATCCCCACTCCGTTGGGGGTAAACAGGATTTCTCCGGGCGCAAAACCCGCGCATAAGCCCAATCTAACTTCTCCTAAACTCACGGCATCTAAACCTGCGCCTAATGAGCGAAGTAGTTTGAGTACATTGAGGTTGTTCAATGCCTTGCATGCATAATGAATACCGAGGGAGATGTTAGGACCGAAAGCTTTTGCAATTCGGTGGTATTGTTCCTTGATAGTTTGTGCATCGTAGACATAAAGGGGCGAGCCAAATTCTTCAACCCACTGGGGTGCGCTGTGCAATGGAAATCTTGTCATTCTTACTAAATTAGGACGACAAAAGTATCTGTTCCCATAAGTGAAAATGGGAATTGCCTGAGATTAGTCTCAAAAATTACAGTGTGTTATTTTTTTTACAAATAAAATTAGGAGTGCGCCTCATTAATGATGATTTCCACCACACTTGGGTCTAACAAGGTGGAGGTATCGCCGAGATTACTTGTATCGCCTTCAGCTACTTTGCGAAGTATTCTACGCATGATTTTCCCGGATCGAGTTTTGGGAAGACCTGGAACGATTTGAACGACATCAGGCTTGGCTATGGGGCCAATTTCTTTAACAACAGTACTCAAGATTTCACTGATCACGGCTTGTTTGTCGTGATCGCCTTCTTCAAGAATAACATAAGCATAGATACCTTGACCTTTGATGTCGTGCGGGTAACCCACTACAGCACTTTCGGTAACTACCGAAGAGGCATTGATGGCATTTTCAATTTCCGCAGTACCGAATCTATGTCCACTTACGTTGATGACATCATCCACACGACCAATAATACGGAACATACCGTCCTCGCGGCGTGCACCATCACCGGTAAAGTAGTAGCCTTCGTGTTTACTGAAGTACACGTTCTTACAGCGCTCGTGGTCGCCGTAGGTCGTACGCAACATTGATGGCCATGGGTGCTTCACACATAAGTAGCCTTCTACACCATCGCCGGTAATTTCATTGCCATCACCGTCCAAAAGAACCGGTTGAATACCTGGAAGTGGGCGACCGGCATAGGTCGGACGCTGAGGGCTATGTGCTCCTAGTCCAGAAATCATGATTCCTCCTGTTTCCGTTTGCCACCAAGTATCCACGATAGGACAATTTCCGTGTCCGACTTTCTGATCGTACCAGTGCCATGCCTCGGCATTTATGGGCTCACCAACCGAACCAATGACCTTGAGAGCGCTTAAATCTGCACGCTCAACGAATTCATCACCACAAGCCATTAAAGCCCGGATCGCCGTTGGGGCAGTGTAGAATTGGTTCACATTATACTTATCACATACGTCCCAAAATCGACCCGCATCCGGATAGGTAGGCACACCTTCGAACATCATCGTAGTGGCTCCGTTCAAAAGCGGTCCGTAGATAATGTAGCTGTGGCCGGTGATCCAACCCACATCCGCCGTACACCAGTACACATCGCCACGCTCGTATTGGAAGACATTTTGGAAGCTGTAGGCAGCATATACCATATATCCACCACATGTATGTACCACACCTTTTGGTTTTCCAGTGGAACCAGAGGTGTAGAGTATGAAGAGCAAATCTTCCGCATCCATAGGCTCAGGCGCACAATCTGCGCTCACTTCAGCAGCAGCCTCTGCATACCAATGGTCTCGGCCTTCTACCATTTCTACATCGCGTCCGTCGCGCTTTACTACGATCACGCTTTCTACAGAAGTACAGTTTTTCAAGGCCTCGTCCACGGTAGTTTTTACCGGCAATGCCTTGGCTCCACGATACATACCATCTGAAGTCAATACGCATACGCACTGGCTATCGTTGATGCGATCGGCAAGGGCATTGGAAGAGAATCCAGCAAATACAACAGAGTGCACTGCGCCTATTCTAGCACAGGCCAACACCCCAATAGTAAGTTCAGGGACCATAGGCATATACACTGCGACTCGATCACCTTTCTTGACGCCTTTAGCTTTAAGGACATTCGCAAATCGAGATACTTCAGAGTGCAATTCCGAATAGGTCATGCGTACTTCCTGCTCCTTGGGGTCATTCGGTTCCCAAATCAAGGCAATATCATCGCCTCTTTCGTCGAGATGACGGTCTAAACAGTTCTCTGTAATGTTTAAAACACCGCCCTTGAACCACTTTACATTTGGAGTATTGAACTCCCACTCAAGTGTTTTGTTCCACGGCTTTTGCCAATGGAATGTATTGGCAATACTCTCCCAGAAGGCTTCGGGATTTTCTACTGAGGCTTGGTAAGCTTCTTCGTATTTCTCGAAGCTATCTAGAAAATAGTGGTTCATTTAGAGTTCGGTATTCTTCTTTTCGTAGCGTTTTTTCCATGTCAATACCAAATATTTACTGTCCATCGGGGTTACCAATAAACCTCCATCGTCAAGGTTACTTTCATCATCCAAAAGAGCAAGTACTTCTTTGTGCTTCAAGATTTGAACTTCAGGTTGGACATTGGCAGTGGTCTTGGGTCGTTTGATATTGTAGGTTTTTACCCAGTTCATCACGCTTACGTGTGAAACGTTTAAAATTCGTTCTATCTCTCTGAAACTAATCCCTTCGAGGTAGAGTTGAAGTGCTTTAATTACATATTCTCCTTCAATACGTTTTCCTAGCTTTTGAACCGTGAAATAGTAGTTACAGGATTTGCATTTAAATCGCTGTCGCTCTTTAATTATTCCACTTTTCACAAAGTCCTCGGAATGGCATTTAGGACAATATTTGTTATCAGTCATCATTTAGGCGGTTTAGATGTGTGTTTTTTAAAAATAAAAAAAAATCGCCGTTAAAATCAATAACGGCGATTTGTTCACTCTGTAATAGGCTCTTGGGAAAGCCCAGGTATTTGCGCTAAGGCGCGCGAAATGAACTAAGAGATTTGAATAGGAGATCTCATCAGTTCAATATTGTGTTCTATTACATCCATTGCCTTAAAAAAGGATTGGGATTGTGCATCCCCCAAGGAATTCGAAATGGCAGCATTGAATTTCAATACAGCATCACGACTCGCATCGCGTTTCTCAAGACCTAGGGGTGTAAGCTTAAGCAAAACACTACGCTTATCCTCCGTGTGGGCTTCTTTGAAAATCAGCCCCGCACTTTCCATATTCTTGAGCAAACGGCTCAGCGAAGTGCTTTCCATGCCCATTTTAGGTCCTAGTGCTGTAGAAGGAGTGCCATCTTTTACATCGATATTCAACAAGGCAAAGCCAACAGATACTGTAATGCCACTGGCACTAACGAGTTCGTTGTACATCTTGGACATGGCGATCCAACATCTGCGAATGCGAAAATCAAAGGTTTCCTCTGGCCTCATGTAATTAACTTACGAGGCTCTAAGATAGAAAATATTACTATGCGTGCATAGTAAATATCCTAGTAGTCTAAACTTCTTTGGAGTTGTGGTAGGACGAAGTAATTGAAATCTTCCATAAAAGCGTTCTTGGCGCTTTGCATGGCGCGTTCTTTCGAACTTGATATAGCAGTACCGTCAATGGTGTTGGTGCTTTTCCAAAGTAGGTCCACATATTCTTCCATTGCAGTCATTATAAAGGTTCCCTCAATAATGACCTTGTGCATGCCTTGGCTAGAGGTTTCTGTGAATAGATCAATTTTTGAGTCCAGCCCTAGTTTAGCACCTTCTTCGGCTTGTACCGCGAAGTATTGTGAGAGACTCTGCGCCAAAGCCTCTCTTAATTCGTCCGGACAATTCAGTTGAAGAGTTGGTTTTTGGAAATTGATCACCGCGCCTTGGTTCCATTGACTTTTATTTTTCAGCCAACTTTTGGTGGCGAGATGACTGCTTTGAATCTTATCCCAATCCCAAGTGATAGTGAGTTGAACCACGGGTTCATTGCCGGTATGAAGACATTGAATCTGTTGTTCTTTGAAAATGAACTGACCGGAGCTTGATTGAATGGTCAATGGTATTTGATCGCGTCCCATGTACTGCCATTGCGCGTTAAAGGTTGCCGGCAATCCTAGATAGGCTAATTCCTCTGGTATAAACAAGGCAACAATCATAGATTGTTCTAGATTTCGCAGGGCCTCTGTGGCGCTGGCGTTGAGTTTGGTCTTGAATTTGATGTCCCCGAAGAGCTGAAAATCATGAGCTTTATCCAGGGCATCTACTAGGGCACTTAAGCGCATGGGTGCCGATATTCGGATGTCCTTAGCTTCTGTGAATTTCCCGTTGATCCATTCCATGGCCTCGGCATCTTGCAACGCTTTCTTTCTCAAAAAGGCTTGAAAATCTAGACGGTACAGGGTGTAGAAGCGAACCTCATCTGCATAGCTTTCAATGAGTTCATAATCTTCGAGACGAAGTGTAGAGGTTGAGGTCGTATTGGATTCAAAGGCACTGTTGAAGCCCCCGGCGCCCTCCTTTTGCAGGAGCTTAGTTTCGTCGTAAATCTCGCTTTGTACCTCCTGCGCTAGATCTGCTAAGGCATTTGAACGGGCTGCTTGTTGATAGGCAGTGTTTGGATTGATGTAGCTGCTTCCTACGCCATACACATAGGTGCCCGTAGCATCTATAGGTTTTCCACTGATCCAGCTCGGAGGGGTGTTTTTTCTTGTGCTACAACTGGCCAAGAACAATGCACTTAAGAGTAGAAGGAGGTTTCTCATTCTTTGGTCAGTTTCTGTTGATTGACATGGGCAGCAGCCTTCTGAGCCAATACGCTGATGGCATCCTTGCGCATGGATGAGGTGCTTTGAATGCGCTTATTGGCTTTGACTAATCTGTTCATACTCCCGCGGTCGTTTCTTCGGCGGTCGCTAGGATGTTCTTTGTTTTGGTAGCGCCAATCTCCTGAAAACAGATCACCCGTTCCTGAGAATTCGACATAATGAATCTCGTCTTTGTCTTCGTGATGGAAACTTTCAGACCATAAGATTCTTGAGGTTGCGCGTTCAACCATGGCCAATTGCATGTCGTAGCTAGCTTCGTTTTGCTTAGTAAACTCCTGATAAGTAACCTTTTTGTACATGGCCTTTTTCATCTCTTCACCTTCGTCATTTTTTGTGGTAACGTAGTAGCGCTCCCAACCTCTCCGGGTTTGCTGGTTCAATGTACCCTCATTTTCATAAATATGTGTGATAATGACCTTGAGATAGGCATCTGCAGCCAATAACTCTTGCGTAACGGCGGCTTCGTTTGTGGTTCCGTTAATGATGGCTTCTTGCTCTTGTTGCAGCATCTCAAAATTGGTGCGGTCTAGTAGTTCAAGGAAGGGATCTTCGTTTTTCTGAATCAAGGAAATGACCGCGCTTTGTAAGGCAGCGGACATGGTTGCCTCGCTACCGGTGATGTTCGGATCCGAGATGATGCCGAGGCGGTATTTCCCACGTTCGGTGGCTTGATCCTCAAGTTTTCTGAGCATTTCCTGCTTTGGGTATTTATTGAGCATGGGCTGAAGCAGGTTGTGTACTTCACGGAATTTATTGCCCTCGAACAGGTCCAATGCTTGGACATAAATGGGTTCGACTTCGCTAAATTCCAGCAGGCTTTGCACCTCTTTATACTCTGGATCGAGCGTTTTGATTTCTTCTAGGTTGGATTGTGCGCGCTCGAACTGGCGCGTGCGAATCCATTTTTCAGCACGGCTATATTTTTGAGAGAGGAATCGGTCCAATTGGTCTGCATAATCTCTATCGTAGAACCCCTCGTAGCGACTCGTATTGATATAAGGCTTCAGGTAATTGCGCCACTTTTCAGCCTCCAAAAATTTGTAAATGGATAGGCTATCATTGCCATCGGCAAAGCGATAGTTGGTGTAGAGCTCCTCGAGAAGAGCGTTGCCTTGCTGATCCATGGCCATGCGGTACTTCACCCGACCTGGCTTGCGATCAATAGCCTGCTTGTAGGCCGTGACGCTTTCCTTGAGCATATGCACCTTGGCGTATTTGTTCCCGGACTTGTAATAGTATTGCGCCCCTCGACAACCGCTGAGAATAAGTGCTATAGCAAGAAGTGGGGCCAATTTTTTCATACAAGCTCTTTACAACTACATTAAAACAAAAGCCGTGCCTTAGGGCTTAAAGGTAGGGTACGATGTATTTTTATCCTATGAACAAACCCTTGATTCTCCTTTCACCTTCAAAAGGCATGCGCACCGAGGCGGCCTTCCCATATTCGGATTCGCGCCCATTGATTTTCCCCGAGGAAACAGAAAAAGTGGTTGTGGCCGTTCAGAAATTGTCCGAGAAAGCAGGGCAGGCTCTCTTTAAAGTCAGCGATAAATTGTGGCCTGAGGTCCATGCGATGTGGTCAAAAGAGCGGACGCACTACCTACGCCCAAACCCCGGCGTGGCGGGCATTCATGCCTACTCCGGTGAGGCTTTCAAGTTCTTGGATAGTGAAACTTTAAGTGAGCGCGCGCTGGCGCGCGCTCAAGAACGCTTGGTGGTCTTAAGCGCCCTCTACGGTGCAGTGCACGCTGATGCGGTAGTGGTGCCGTACAGGTTGGAGATGTTGTCGAAATTGGCCGCAGGTACAGCCAAGAATTTATACGCGCTTTGGAAGCCGGTGTTGACGGCATGGGTGAATGAGGGCGATGCGGATTTTGTGGTAGATGCTTGCAGCGGGGAGTACAGCAAGGCTATTGATTGGAAAGCCGTGGAAAAACCTGTGGTTGCGGTGGATTTCAAGCAGCGCAAAAACGGCCAATTAAAATCCGTCTCCGCCTTCAGTAAACAAGCCCGAGGGGCCTTCGTACGCTGGATGCTGGAGGCCGATGTGCATACCATTTCTGGTTTGGAAGCGTTTAAAGAACTTGGATACGAATTACATTCGAGTGAGGATAATAAATTGGTATTTTTGAGGGATTCAGATTGATTATGAAATACACAAAATATTTGGCCTTAACGGTCTTTACCGTAGGATTGTCGACAGGATTGAAGGCACAGCGTGCCACTGCATTTTTGGAATTAGGCGCCTACGGGATGACCCAAAACTATTTGGGCGATGTAAACGGCGGAAGCTTGAGCGCTTTGACTCAAGAAGCGCGTTTCGGCATGGGGACACAACTCAAGTACAACTTTAGCAGCATCCTCAGCGTAGGGGCTGATGTGAACTATGGAAGTGTATTTAGCCACGATAACTTGCACGGCAACGCCGATCGTGATTACCAAGTAGATACGGACCTGTTGAATGTAAATCTGTTCACAAACATTCACTTCATTCCCTTCGGTAAATACAACCAGCGCAACCACCACACGCCATTTGTACATGTGGGCGCGGGCGCGTTGACCTACCAGCCACATTTGAATACCAACGCGCAATATCCAGACGGCATTGCTTTGTATCCAGGTACAGGTCATACCTACACTTATGCTTTGGGCTTTGGATGGCGTATTCGCCGCTCGTTGAAGAGCTTCTACAACTTGGGCATCTATTACAACGGGTTCGGTGCTTCAAACATTGAAGGATTCAACTACGAAAGTGATTGGTTGGCGAACAACCCAGATTACCGCAATGGCATGGACGGAAGCTTGACGTTCAAGTTCGGAATGAGCTTGGGCTTCTTCGAGCAATAATTTCGGCACAGCCTTTGAACCATATATAAGGCCCTCCTACAGAGCGGCCTTTTTTTGGCCAATGGTGACAGCATGTCGCGGAAATTGGCCCCAAACGACCTTTTGAAACAGAGATATGGACAGATTGTCATTCAGCGATATTATTGACGAAAACACGGAATTTATTCCATTGATGACTTCGGATGAAGAAGTGGAAATAGGGGATGACCAATTACCCGAACTACTTCCCATCCTGCCGTTGCGCAACACCGTCATCTTCCCTGGGGTAGTAGCTCCTATTACCGCCGGTCGCGACAAGAGCTTGCGCCTGATCAAGAGCATCAGCGAGAAGGATAAGTTCGTCGGTATGGTGGCCCAGATGGATATGGAAACTGAAGATCCTAGCCAGAGCGAGGTCTTTCCTATCGGTACCATGGCCCAAATCGTCAAGAGTTTCAAAATGCCCGACGGTAACACGACGATCATCATTCAAGGAAAGAAGCGTTTCCGCATCCTCGATTGGGTTCAAACCGAGCCCTTCAACATCGCCAAGGTGGAATTCCTACCGGAATTTGTACCCGGCGACGAAGATGTAGAATTTCCCATCCTCATGGACTCCATCAAGGATATTGCGACCAAACTCATTCAAGAAAGTCCGCACATTCCTTCCGAAGCACAGACTGCCCTAGACAACATCCGTAGTAACACCTTCTTATTGAACTTTATCGCCTCGAACAGCAGCATGAAGTTGCCGAAGAAGCAAGAGGTATTGGAGCTTGAATCTTTGAAAGACCGTTCGGTTAAGGTGTTGGAAGGATTGAACCTGGAGCTGAAGATGCTGGAGGTCAAAAATGAAATTCAAGACAAGGTCAAGCACGAATTTGACCAGCAGCAGCGCGAATATTTCTTGCACCAGCAGATGCGCACCATCCAGGAGGAATTGGGCGGCAATAGCTCGGAAAGCGAGGTAGAAGAAATGCGTGAAAAGGCCAAGGGCAAGAAATGGGACAAGGCTTCAAAGGAGCATTTTGATAAGGAGCTGCGCAAGCTGCAACGCTTGAATCCGCAGATGCCGGAGTTTGCCATACAGCGCAACTATTTAGAATTTATGCTCGAGCTTCCATTCGCTGGTTCGGATTCGGGGCCTATTGATTTGAAGAAAGCCGAGAAGGTCCTCAACCGCGACCACTATGGTTTGGAAAAGGTAAAAGAACGCATCCTTGAACACCTCGCTGTGTTGAAGTTGAAAGGCGATATGAAGAGCCCTATCCTCTGTTTAGCGGGCCCTCCTGGGGTAGGTAAGACCTCTTTGGGAAAATCTATTGCCGAAGCATTGGGCCGTCCGTATGTACGTATGTCTTTAGGCGGCTTGCGAGACGAGGCAGAAATTCGCGGCCACCGCAAAACCTACATCGGTGCTATGCCAGGCCGCGTCTTACAAAACATGAAGAAAGCCGGTAGCAACGACCCCGTGTTCATTCTCGACGAGATTGATAAGCTGAGTTACGGTGTTGGTGGCGACCCTTCCTCATCGATGTTAGAAGTGTTAGATCCAGAGCAGAATGATAGCTTCTACGATAACTACCTTGAGATGGGCTATGATTTGAGCAAAGTGTTCTTTATTGCCACTGCGAATAACCTCGGTGCTATACAGCCGGCCTTGCTCGACCGTATGGAAATCATTGACGTGACGGGCTACACCTCAGAGGAAAAGGTGGAGATTGCAAAGCGTCATTTGGTCCCTAAGCAATTGGACAACCACGGATTGAAGGCCGATCAATTTGCCATTTCAAAGCCAGTCCTAAAGTCCCTCATCGAAGGATATACCCGTGAAAGTGGGGTACGTAACCTCGATAAGAAGGTGGCTAAACTTGTCCGTCACACTGCCAAGGATATCGCCATTGAAAAGGTGGAAAGTGCCGCGATCACTTCGGAGGATTTGGGAACCATTCTAGGCCCTTCTCGTGAGCGCGATGCGTACGAAGGCAATAACCATGCGGGTGTCGTCACCGGATTGGCTTGGACGCCGGTAGGTGGTGATATTCTTTACATTGAATCTTCGGTCAGTAAGGGTAATGGAAAGGTTATTATTACCGGAAACCTTGGGGATGTCATGAAGGAAAGTGCGACCATCGCTATGGCGTACATCAAGAGCAACGCAGAAGAATTGGGCATAGATCCCAAACTCTTTAGTGCTTACGACATAAATATTCACGTGCCACAAGGGGCCATTCCAAAGGACGGACCTAGTGCGGGTATTACCTTGCTCACGGCATTAGTCAGCTTGTTCACCCAAAAGAAGGTGGCACTAAAACTGGCGATGACCGGAGAAATCACTCTACGCGGAAAAGTGTTGCCGGTAGGGGGGATTAAAGAAAAGATCCTGGCGGCGAAGCGTGCCAAAATCAATACGATCATCCTCTGCGAGAAGAACCGCAAGGATATTGAAGAAATTGAAGCGCATTATGTGAAAGGTATGACCTTCCAATACGTGCGTGAGATGAAGGAAGTGTTGGATTTGGCTATCTTAGACCAAAAGGTGAAATCACCGAAAAAACTAGAGGTTCCGACCGCACCCAAACGTTGATTAGAAACGTACTCATAGCATTGTTTTGGACGACCGCTTTGTTTGGACAGAGCGGTGGCAACAGCGTTTTTTCATTTCTGGATCGCTCCATGTTTGCCGGTGCCTCGGCGTTGGGCAATGCAGCCTATGTGCACGAGGGCCGCGTGGGTGCCTTTGCCGTTCAAAACCCACTACTCCTCACGGACTCTTCCTTGTACCAACTCGAGATGAGTTCTGGAAGCCTAGGCGAAGGGATTCAACTGCTTCAGGGCAGTTATTCGTTTGAGCTCAAGGGGCGCCCTATGATCGCCAGCGCACAAACGATTCAGTACGGAGTATTCAACGGTACGGATCAATGGGGGAGTTCAACGGGCCAATTCTATGCGGGAGACCTCGCCTTCACTTTAGGCACCGAGTTGTTCTCTTGGAATGGCATTCGTTTGGGGGCCACAGCGAAATTGGTCAATGGAACCTATGAAAGTTACCAAAGCTGGGCCGTTGCCTCAGATATTGCTTTGATGTACAGAGGGGCCACCGGACCAAACTATGCTTTCATCATCAAGAACGCCGGTACCCAACTCACCACCTTTGGCGGGACCTACGAACCCATGCCCTTGAACATCTTGTTTGCTGTTGGGGATAAATTGGCGCACGCCCCTTTCCGCTGGACCTTCGTGATTGACCAGCTACAACGCCCAAACTTGGGCTACGACGACCCAAACCTAGTAAGCGTAGATCCCGTAACAGGAGCCACTACACAGCTGGGCATGAGCACCCTCAACCTGGCGCTCCGCCACCTTAGCGGCTCTTTGGAGTTCTTGCCCACTGACCGACTACATCTGATGCTGGGCTATAACTTCCGTCGTCAATACGAAATGAGTTTACCAGATCGCCGCACAAGTGGTGGCTTCAGCCTAGGTGCGGGTCTGTATTTCAACAAGTTTCACCTCCACTTCGCGAACGAACTTCGCAGCGTGGCCGGGCGCATGAATAACCTATCTTTGAGCCTGAAATTCTAAGACCTGAGCATGCCAAAATCACTGACCATAGCCATCGACGGACACAGCTCTACGGGTAAAAGTACCGTGGCAAAGGAATTGGCTAAAGCTTTAGGCTACATCTATGTGGATTCCGGCGCGATGTACCGTGCAGTGGCATTATTTGCCCTGAGAAACCAATGGGTCAGTGCAGTCAACGGTTGCCAAGAGGATAAGATTTACCAATCATTGCCTGATGTACAGATTTCCTTTGAACTCGATGCGCAGGGAGTGAATGCCACGTATTTGAACGGCGAACGCGTGGAAGAAGAGATTCGCACCATGGAGGTGAGCAATGTGGTGAGCCACGTCGCGAAGCTTGTGCCGGTACGCAGACATTTAGTAGCCCTTCAACAAGCCATGGGCCGTGATGGCGGGGTAGTGATGGACGGCCGCGATATTGGCACTGTGGTTTTCCCAAATGCGGAATTGAAAATCTTTATGACGGCCTCAGATCAGGTACGTGCCGAACGCCGCCAACGGGAACTCGCCGCCAAAGGCCAACACTGGACTGTAGCTGAGGTATTGGAAAACCTCCAGTCTAGAGATAAAGCCGATATGGAGCGTGCAGATTCTCCGCTTATTGCAGCATCCGATGCTCGAACCTTAGACAATAGCGAGATCACCAAAGCCGAACAGTTCGATTTAGTACTAGCGTGGGTAAAAGAGTTGGAAGCTTAGGCGTTACGCGTTGCAAGCACGGTAATACCGCCCTTTACAACATCACCTTCTTTGACCTTGATGTCGCTGTCCAGCGGCAAGAACAAATCCACACGAGAGCCGAATTTGATGAATCCAAATTCTGAGCCTTGGGCAGCCATATCTCCTGGCTTAGCATACATCACAATGCGTCGCGCTACCGCGCCAGCAATCTGACGGAAGACCACCTTGCCCCAGTTTTCATTCTCCACAGCTACTGTGGTGCGCTCGTTCAATGTTGAACTCTTCGGGTGCCATGCCACTAGGAATTTCCCAGGGTGGTGAATGGCATCGGTCACTCTACCGCCAAGTGGGTAGCGGTTTACGTGCACATTAAAGGGCGACATGAAAATGGACATTTGAATACACTTGTCCTTTAAGATCTCATCTTCGAAAACTTCCTGAATGACTACAACCTTGCCGTCCGCTGGGCAAAGCATGCCTTTTGGATTGATAGTGATGGTGCGCGTTGGATTGCGGAAAAATTGGACCACAATAACATACACTACAACACTCAGTCCGAGCACAGTAAGTTCCAACCACGCTAAATCCGTAGCCCATTGTGCCAAGCTATTGATCAGGAGGAGTGCAAGAAATACAAGGGCTAGGGTGCCTTTACCTTCTCTATGTAGTTTCATATCATGTATTGATAAATGAGTATCGCGATGGGTGCCGCGGTCAGGAAGCTATCCAATCTGTCTAAAGCCCCGCCATGACCCGGCAAAAATACGCCGGAATCCTTCACATTAGCCTCGCGTTTTAGGGAAGAGGCTACTAAATCTCCAAAGGGTGCAGTTATGGATACCACAGCGGCCAATGCAAGTGCCACATCTACATCCAGCAGGTCCCAATAATGATTCACGGCGAAGCCAGTAATGATGGTCCCTACTACGCCGCCTGCAAATCCTTCAATGGTTTTCTTGGGGCTGAGTTTTGGTGCGAAGGGACGCTTTCCAAATGAGCGGCCTGCCAAATAAGCGAAGGTATCGGACGCCCAAATCATCGTAAAGATGAACAAGATTAATTCTGAGAAATCCCTAGTAGTCTGAATTATCAAGGCCATGGGCAAGAACACATAGGCCAGTGCAAACAAACCGCGGCGCATTTCATGCGCCGGACGTTCTGCACGCAACAAGGCCAATACCATCATGATGCCGATGGCAAGGGTGGCGCTGATGATTTCTTCTGGCCCGCCCCAATTTCCTATTGCGCCCCCAATCAAAAACAGCGATGTGAAGGTGAGTAATGGCAACCTACTTTGCACATCAAGGATTCTTGCGACTTCGTTCAGCAATAACAGCGTGAAGAAGGCCAACATGTAGGTGCCGTAAGGGGTGTAAACTAAAATACCGATGAGGCCACCGGCATAGATGAATCCAAAGAGTGCGCGTTTTCCCATCAGGCTTCGTCTTCAATGAGAATTAAGAAAACCGTACGCCCCTTGTTCGGATCCGCAGAGGCCAATTCTACCGCCTGATCGCGTGGTGCACGAATGACAGAGATATTACTAGGGCGTTGGTCGCGGTATTTTTGATTGATGGCGGTCATGCCGTCTCGCAAGTTTGCTACGATTTGGGAGGTGTAGGCGATGAGCACATGGTGCTGAGGTAAATCACCCAATTTTCTTCCACCCGTGTGGTGCGAATGAATCATGATGCCGCCGTTAAAGGCAATTAGTGCTTCACAGCCGGTCATCACCACTGGAAATTGGCCGTCGTTTTCAAAGGTGGCCGCAAGCTTTGTGCTATTTGCCCAATCCGCCAAAGCAGGCGTAGCGATGAACAAGCCATTCCAACCTTGCTCTTCGGCATATAATTGAAGCTCTTCCATGGCATACTCCTTGGACGGACAATACATGAAATTACCTCCACCCTCGGTGAATTGCAAGACGAATTTTTCGTCAAGTGGCTGCTCTTCTTTTGGAGCGAATTTTCCACGCTCTTCTTCTTGTGCAGATGAAGAACCCAAGAGGCTGCTTTTGAGCTTCGAGAAAAATCCTTTTTGACGGGCCATAGCGTAGATATAGATCAAAAATAAGGTGTGGATTTCAAATAACCACTGCGCCGCGCTCGAGCTATCAACAAAAAAGCCGCGCCCAACGGGCGCGGTCTAACTTCCTTATTTACACTTTTTTATTCTGCTGCAGGGGATTCTTCCTCTGGTTGGGCTGGTGCGGAAGCTTCTTCGGCAGGAGCCTCGGCCTCAACGACTTCTTCCTCCTTATCCCATGGGCGTGGGCCAAAGATTTCCTTGACGTTTTCTTTGAAGATGACTTCTTTGTCGAGAAGGAGTTGGGCTAATTGGTCCAATTTTTCTCTATTCGAACGCAACAACTCAATGGCACGTTGGTATTGACCTTCAATGATCTTGCTGATCTCCTTATCAATCTTTTCTGCCGTGGTCTCTGAATATGGCTTTTGCATGTATTCACTCTGGCCTTGGCTGTCGTAATAGGTGATGTTTCCAAGCTCATCGTTCAAACCGTAGATAGTTACCATGGCACGGGCTTGCTTGGTCACTTTTTCCAAATCACTCAAGGCACCGGTAGAGATCTTATCGAACACCACGAGTTCGGCAGCACGACCTCCCATAGTAGCAGCCATTTCGTCTAGCATCTGCTCGGTAGTAGTGATTTGACGCTCATCGGGCAGGTACCAAGCAGCTCCTAAGGAGCGACCACGCGGTACAATCGTCACCTTCACTAATGGGGCAGCATGCTCGAGCAACCAGCTCACAGCAGCGTGTCCCGCTTCGTGGTAAGCAATGACCTTTTTCTCTTGGGGTGTGATGATCTTGGTTTTCTTTTCCAATCCACCCACGATACGATCGACAGCATCCAAGAAATCTTGTTTACCCACATGCTTATTGCCTTTGCGGGCCGCAATCAATGCAGCTTCATTACACACGTTGGCAATATCCGCTCCGGAGAAACCAGGCGTTTGCTTACTCAACAATTTTACATCAACAGTATCGTCTGTTTTGATGCCCTTGAGGTGTACTTTGAAGATGTCTTCACGCTCGTTCAATTCTGGTAAGTCCACGTAGATGATGCGGTCGAAACGACCTGCACGCATCAAGGCACGGTCCAAAATATCTGCGCGGTTTGTAGCGGCCATCACGATCACATGTTCGTTGGTGCCGAAACCGTCCATCTCAGTCAAGAGTTGGTTCAAGGTATTTTCGCGCTCGTCATTTCCTCCAGTGAAGTTATTCTTTCCACGGGCACGGCCAATGGCATCGATTTCATCGATGAAAATGATACATGGTGATTTTTCTTTCGCTTGCTTAAATAGATCGCGTACACGTGAGGCGCCGACACCTACGAACATCTCCACGAAGTCTGAACCACTGAGTGAGAAGAATGGCACCTTCGCCTCGCCAGCCACCGCTTTAGCGAGTAGGGTTTTACCGGTTCCTGGAGGCCCTGAAAGCATCACCCCTTTGGGAATGCGGCCGCCTAGTTCAGTGTATTTTTTCGGGTTTTTCAAGAAGTCTACAATTTCGAGCACCTCTTCCTTTGCACCGGTCATCCCGGCTACTTCATTGAAGGTTGTTTTTACTTCTGTGTCCTTGTCGAATACCTTGGCACGAGATTTACCAATGTTGAAGATCTGACTGCCTCCGCCGCCTCCCGGTGCACCGCCAGACATTCTGCGCATCAAGAACATCCATACGGCAATCATGAGTACTAATGGAAGAACCCATGAGATGATATCACCCATGAAGTTGTCTTGGGTTTCGTAGTTCACGGCGATTTGCTTTTCGCCAGGATGCATGCTGTAGTAATCCTTGATGCGGTCTTCGAACGCTTGTGAAGGCATCTCGAAGATGTAGTGAGGACCTGGATTCACTTCTTCGCTCAAGTTAGAACTGCGTACTTCTTCGTACCGCTCAGAATCTTTGAGGGCGTCCTCCTTGATGAAGACTTGGACCTTTTTCTCGTTGATAATTTTCACGCGATCGACATCGCCTAATTCTAATGCCGTCTCAAACTCCTGGTAGTTAGAGCTTTTTGCGCTAAAGCTTACCGCGCTAAAGATTTGCATCCCGATGAATAGGGCAAAAATTGCGATGTACACCCAGTAAAAGCCGAAGAGAGGACTCTTTGGTTTCTTGGGATCACCACCTTTCTTATCGTTGGCGTTTTTGGCAAACTGTTTTTTCAGTTTGTCGATTTGATTTTGGTTGGGATTCTCGGCCATTATGCTGTTATAAGTTTTCTAATGTGTGCACTTCTGCATCTCCCCAAAGGCTTTCTAAATCGTAGAATTCGCGGATACCTTTCTGGAAAATGTGAACCACCACATTGACGTAATCCATCAAAATCCATTCGGCATTTTCACGGCCTTCTACATGCCATGGTTTATCTCCAACATTTTCACGGACCATTTTGTGCACGCTTTCTTGCAAAGCATTTACTTGAGTGTTGGAATTACCCTCCGCGATGACGAAAAAATCCGTCACTGCGTTTTCAATATAGCGTAGGTCCATGATGGTAATGTTCTGGCCTTTTATCTCTTGAAGGCCGTCCACCACAAATTTTTTAAGGAGCTCCGAAGAGGCTTCGGGTTTTTGATGCATGAATGAATGTTCTATTTGTGCTTAAATTACCAAAACATATGCCATCTTCGGCACAAGCAATAAAACAGGTCCTAATGTCGGATATAGAGACGATTTATTGGCTCGAACGCGTCGACAGCACACAGCTGGAATTAAGGCGTAAATTACAAGAAAACCCTGATATGGCGCACCTTAGCGCTGTGGTTGCGGCTTCTCAGGCCAAAGGTAGGGGACGCGGTGTGTCAAAGTGGCACGATACCCCAGGAAATTCGATGCTTTTGTCTGTTTTATTACGATGGCCCGTGCCGGTGAAGGAGAGTTTCGATATTAATAGGTGGGTTTGTGCCCGATTATCTTCTGTGCTTCCCGAAAAAGTCAAGTTCAAATGGCCCAATGATCTTATGGTGCGCGATCGAAAATTAGGCGGTATGCTCATTGAGAATCATTGGGGTTCTTCGGGGATTAAAAGTTCGGTGCTGGGATTGGGCATGAATGTGCGTGCATCGCACATGGATTTGGCGCGCAGTATTTCCATGGAAACCCTTGGCGCGGAAGCAGATGTGATGCTTTGGGTTCAAGAGATTATGGCGGCTTTGCGGCCGCAGGCCCTTGAGTTTGGTGATGTCCCCGCCTTGAGAAAGCGCTACGACCAATTATTATGGGGTCGCGATCAGTGGCATCGCTACGAGGTTGATGGGGTGCCCTTCGACGCTCGCGTGGCGCATGTGCAGCCTTCAGGCTACTTGGGCTTAGAATTAAAAAACGGTACCGTGGTGCATTATGACCTCGATACCGTTAAATGGTTACATCCTTTTTCGGAGTAATTATTGGCCCCAGCTTGACGGGTCTACGCGCCATTCTCTGAGCAAATCCAACTGGTCCGGTAGAATAGAACCTTGTTCTTCGGCTAGCTCCAAGAGGTGGTGATAATCACTTAGCGTGTTCAAGCGAACGCTCGATTCTTCGAAATTGTCGCGAGAAACTTGAAAATCATAGGTAAAGATGGCAAGCATCCCCAACACTCGTGCACCAGCCTCTTTCAGTGCGGTGACTGCTTTTAGGGAAGAACCGCCTGTAGATACAAGGTCTTCAATGACAACGACATTACTGCCCGGTTCGAAAAATCCTTCAACCTGATTTTGACGGCCGTGGCCTTTTGCCTTGTCGCGGACATAGATGAAAGGTAAGCCCATATATTCGGCAACAAGTACGCCGATGGCGATGGCTCCAGTGGCTACACCTGCTATATAATCTGGTTTTCCGTAGATCTCTTCTATTTGCTTGGCGAACTCAATTTTTAGGAAGTTGCGAATGGTGGGGAAACTCAGGGTGAGTCGGTTATCACAATAAATTGGACTTTTCCACCCACTAGCCCATGTAAAAGGGTTTTCCGGTTGTAATTTGATTGCTTTAATTTGCAATAGGCTCTCAGCTGTTTTGAGCGCCACTTGTTTGTTTTGTATCATGCTGCAAAATTACGTGAAAGTTTTCATTAGGGGCGCCATTTTGGTGCCGGTTCCGGGCCATGAAGCTCCTGATTTTATAAACACGTTACTTACACTGAAAAGTGTTAAACGCTGGTTGAAAGAATGCTATAACGGATCGGAGACTCGGACTTTCGAGATAGGACAGGATCATGTGTTCTGGGCTTACTTCATTACTTTGCATCAGCACGTTATTGCTGCGGGCGGTTGGGTGCGCAACGTGGCCAGCGAGTTGCTGGTTATTGAACGCAACGGAAAATTGGACATGCCCAAAGGCAAATTAGAATCTAAAGAAACTGTTGAAGTATGTGCTGTTCGTGAGGTTCAAGAGGAATGTAGGGTGAAGCGATGTAAGATCACAGGACCCGCCGTACGCACCTATCATTGCTACCCGGACAAAGGAGAATACATGCTCAAGACGACCTATTGGTATCCCATGGTGACGGATTATTCTAAGAAGCTCAAGCCCCAGATTGATGAGGGCATCACGGCCGTGTATTGGGCAACGCCTGTGCTGTTAAAGCAGCGTATGGAGGAGTTGCCGACGTACAATAGTTTAACAGAAACCTTCGAGAAATTTATCGAGGAAGCTTAAGGTTGCACCGAAGCGGGAACGAATTTCTGGAAATCCCCGCCGTGGTTGTAGACTTCTCTCACGATGCTCGAGCTGATGTAAGCGTAGCGCGCACTGGTGAGAAGAAAGACAGTTTCTAAATCTGGTACCATCTCTCGGTTGGCTTGAGCGATGGCTTTTTCAAATTCAAAATCTGCCGGGTTGCGAAGGCCGCGCAATAGGAATTGGACCCCTAGCTCCCTAGCAAAATCAACCGTCAATCCTTCGTAGGTAATGACGCTGACTTTGGGTTCGTTTGCGAAGGTCTGCTCGATCCATTTGACCCGCTGCTCAAGTGAGAAGAGGTAGTTTTTCGCACTGTTGGTACCTACTGCGATTTTAATCTCGTCGAAGAGAGGGACCGCACGTTCGATAATATCTACATGCCCCAGGGTAATGGGGTCGAAAGATCCGGGGAAGAGTGCAATTCTAGACATGGTACGAAGTTAGCCAATCTTTTTGGCTTGGGTTCTGGCGATGGATTCTTCGGCCAATTGGGCCAATACTTCACTTAATTTCCAGCCTCTGTGTGCAATTTGTTGCGGAATAATACTCGCTGGGCTGAGGCCAGGGATACTGTTTATTTCAATCATTATTGGTTCCTCTCCTGCTGTGATGATAAAGTCGATCCGAACGATGCCCTCGAGTTTTAGGTGGTCGTACATGGCCGTTGAAATTTCACTGATTTTTTCAGCGACATCAGTGGAGATTCGAGCAGGAGTGATTTCCTGGCTCTTGCCTTCGTATTTAGCTTTATAGTCGAAGAATTTAGCTTCGGTGGGAACGATTTCGGTGATAGCGATGGCCTCCGGTTGTTCGCCATTGTAGCGCAGCACGCCGCATCCTACCTCTGTACCAATAACGCCTTCTTCCACCAGCACTTCATCGTCCTCGGAGAAAGCATAATTAAAGGCGGCTTCAAGTTCCTCAGTGGCTTCCACACGTGTGACGCCAAAACTGGATCCGGCGCGGTTCGGCTTCACGAATACTGGGAAGTTCCAAGTATTGAAAAGGTCGAGGTCCGGCAATTGGGTAAAGAGCTGTCCTTTCGGAACGTCGTAGCCGGCGGTGCGCAATATTTGGTTACAGCGGGCTTTGTTGAAGGTCAGAGCACTTTGGAAGGTGGGGCAGGTGCTGTGAGGGATGCCGAATACTTCGAGCATTCCCGAGATGTGCCCGTCTTCGCCAGGAGTGCCGTGAATGACGTTGAAAACGAAGTCGGCGCCGAGGTCGGTGAGTTTGATGAATTGGTCCTTCAACCAAAAGCCGTCTTTCTTCAAAACAACGAAGAGCACTTTGTATCCCGCCTCAATAAAAGCGGCCTCAGCAGTGCGCCCGGAGGCAAGGCTGATTTCATGTTCAGTGGAATATCCACCGGCAAGAACAACGACTGTTTTCATAGGGATTTGTATTGGTGTAAATGTAATGCTTTGGAAGCTTCTTCAGTAGGGTCCAAAAAAGTATCTTTACCTCATGAAGCAGTGGATTAGATTCCTTTTTACTAAGCTCTTTTTGAAGACGGTGCTCTTCGGCGGCTTGTTTGTGATTATTGTGGGTGGAAGCGTGTTGTTCTGGATGAATAGAACGACGCAGCACGGCAAGACGGTGCAAGTACCGGATGTTCGTTTGATGGCCTTAGATGAGGCCGCCCAAATCATTGATTCATTCGGACTGACTTTTGAAGTCATTGATAGCACGCATTATGTGCCAGGTGTGGCGGAAGGTGCTGTAGTGGAGCTGTTTCCGGAGGCGTTTGCGCTAGTAAAATTGGGACGTAAACTCATGCTGAGTACGAATCCATCAAAGCTTCCAAAGTATCCATTGCCAAATTATAAAGACCAATTAGTAGGGTACGTCACCGCCAAATTCAAACAAAAGGGCATGATCGTCGACTCCCTCGTTCTCGTGCCAGACCTGAGTCATGATTTGGTATTGAAGGTAATAGATGCTATGGGCAGAATTGCGGAAGAACAGGCTCTATACCCCACGGGATCACATTTCACCCTATATATTAGTGGCGGCCAAGGCAATGCGGAGATGTATTTGCCAGATCTAATGGGATTGCGTTTAGACCAGGCCAAGCAAGCCTTGATGACCTATAGTCTGAATTTAGGAGCATTGACCTATACCGACGAAGTACAAGATTCTGCTGAGGTGTTCGTTAACCGACAGTACCCAGTATTTGAAGCTGATATGATGGTGCCTGCGGGAAGTTCTGTCGATCTATGGTTGACCTCAGAGGCTCCTGCTCCCGTTCAAGAAACTTCAGATATTACCAACCTGTAATTCATGAAGTACTTCAAACTTTTGCTATCCCTTTGGGTAATCAGTCCTGCTTTTGCCCAAGTGCAAGAAGTAACACTTCCCTGGGCTAGTGGTGCTTCCATGGTCGCTTATGGTATAGAAACGACGGATACCATACTTCCTCCTTTTGTCGATGATTTCTCAGGTGTCGGTGGTGCGCCAAACCCGGCTTTATGGAGTGATGCAAATGTTTGGATCAATGATGCCATGCCGCTGTATCAGAACTCGGTGGGAGTAGCCACCTTCGACGGTTGTAATGCTTTCGGAAAACCCTATGTTCCTGGCAGTACCAACAGCGATACGTTGGCCGACGTGCTGACGTCGAATTACTTGAATTTCCAAGGCATGAGCAACGTGTGGTTGTCGTTCCAGTACCAGCGCGCCGGTTTGGGCGAGGCGCCCAGTCCAACGGATAGTTTGGTGGTCGAATTTTATTCTCCCATCGACGGCCAATGGTCCTACACTTGGGGAGCCAAGGGAACGGGCAGTGCCGATGCTTTCCGCACGGCGATGATTCCTGTTCAAGGGGCCAATTATCTCCAAAAAGGTTTTCGCTTTCGTATTGCAGCTTATGGCGCACGCGGAGGTGCCTATGATATATGGAATGTGGACTATGTTCAACTAGATAAAGACCGCAATGCGGCAGATTCCATTATCACTGAGCCCGCCTTTGCCCGTGCTCACCCGCTTATTGTGGGAAACAAGAATTATACTTCGTGGCCTTGGTGGTTGGATATGAGTAACTCCCTGGCCAATCGCCCTTCCTCGATGACCTTCACCTACAGACGTATGGGCACCGTACCTTCTGGAGGTTGGAGTTTGAACCTAGGGCAATACCGCTGGTTTGAGAACGGCTCGTTGGTTCAGCAATTGACTGCGGTACCTGTAATCACCAATACCCAACATGACCAGGACCAAACCTTTGATGTTGCGGTGCCTGGCTCAGCCTTAGGCACCCTCACCGGTCCGACCGTAGTGGAGACCAAAGTTTGGTTCGACGGTTCAGCCGCCGGGCTTCGTTCTAACGATACTGTGCGCGGTAGATTAGAATTGGACAATTACCTATCGCTTGATGACGGCACAGCTGAACGTGCCTATGGAATTGAGAATGTCATAGGGTCACGAGTGGCGCAGAAATTCATCACCGGCGGATTGGGGAATTCGGATTCGTTGAAGGGGGTGGCGTTCAACTTTATCACCTTCAAGGAGGATAACAATGCCTTTAAGATTGCTGTGTGGGCGCCTGCGGACAGCGGCGACGCTCCAGGCCAGCTCCTCTATATGTCTGATTCTACCTACGAAGGAACGCGAGGTTGGAATATCGGTGATGTCATCCCTTATTCTTTAGATTCTGCCATAGACATCAGTGCCTATAATGCAGTATGGATAGGCTATGTAGATATGAGCACCCAGAGTACGGTTTATGTGGGCTTAGACCGTCACCGCGCATTGCCAAACAACATGCCGAGGTATTACGGCGATGGATTTAATTGGTACCCCTCACTCGAAACAGGGACACTCATCATGCGGCCGTATTTCCGTTACGATCCGGCGAATATGAAGCTACCTATTTGTACTGACGGCCGAGAGTTTAAGTTCTATCCTAACCCAGCGACAACAGAACTTAATGTTGAATCCTATGGGGAAGGCGATATGATTGTTCGCATCGTAGGAATGGACGGCAGAATATTGATAGAACAACGCAGCACCCCTCGCACAACTGTAGACATTTCCGCCTTAGCGGCTGGGGCGTACGTTATGGAGATTATTCAAGGCGACCAATTCTGGCGCACAAAATGGATGAAGCACTGATGGTAGACCCTACGGAATGGCACGACGAAGAGGAAAGAGACGACTTGTACGTCCACCACAGCTTTAGGGCAGAGAAGGGGCAAAACCCTTTGCGTGTCGACAAGTTTCTCTTCAACTTTTTGGAGGATACTTCGCGCAGTCGCATTCAAAAAGCGGCCGATGCGGGCGCCATTCATGTTAACGGTCAGTCAGTAAAATCAAACTACAAGGTCAAACCTGGAGATGAGGTGGCCATAGTGATGGCAGAGCCGCCGCGCGAATACGAACTCATTCCGGAAGAAATCCCGCTCGATATCTTGCACCGGGACGAACACGTCATCGTTATCAACAAGCAGCCTGGACTGGTATGTCATCCCGGACACGGGAATTTCTCGGGTACATTGGTACACGGTTTGGCTTACCTCGCGGAGAATTTGCCGGTGGGTAAGAGCGGGGAGGAGCGCCCAGGATTAGTCCACCGCCTCGACAAGAATACCTCAGGGGTGATGGTCGTGGCTGCCTCAGAGCATGCGATGAGCCATCTGGCCAAGCAGTTCTTTGACCGTACCACGCGCCGCGAGTATGTGGCCATCGTGTGGGGGAATGTCAAAGAAGATGAAGGGACCATAACGGGTCACATCGGCCGAAGCTTACGCGATAGATTGCAAATGGCTGTCTTTGAAGATGGCTCTGAAGGCAAGCATGCCGTGACTCATTACAAGGTGTTGCAGCGCTTTGGGTATGTTACAGTGGTGAGCTGCCGATTAGAGACCGGCCGCACGCACCAAATACGCGTACACATGAAGTACCTAGGTTACCCGCTTTTCAACGACGAGCGTTACGGCGGCGATAAGATTTTAAAGGGTACTACCTTTACAAAGTATAAGCAGTTCATTCAGAATTGCTTCAAGGCATGTCCGCGACATGCCCTACATGCGAAGAGTTTAGGGTTTACTCATCCAGCTACCGGTGAACTCCAATTCTTCGAAAGCGTTATACCCGAAGATATGCGCGAGGTCATCGAACGTTTCGAGAACTACACGCAATTCAATGGAGATGGCATAAAAAAGGATGAAGAAGAGTAAGATCATAGTGTTGGTATTGCCTTGGTTGCTTGCAGCGAGCTGTGGGGGACCGGAACCGACTTTTGAACCTACTCCCTTAGCCCTTGAGTACCCAGATCACTTCCCAGCCCCACAAATTCCGACGGATAACCCGATGACGGTTGAGGGTGCCCGTTTGGGACGTCATTTGTTCTTTGACGAGCGATTGTCCGGGGATAATAGTCAAAGTTGTGCCGGCTGCCATTTACAAGAGAGCAACTTTGCGGAGCCTACCCCCTATAGCACGGGAATCGACGGGATTACGGGAGAGATCAATGCCATGGTCCTTTCAAATCTTGCATGGCAGAAGTTCTTCTTTTGGAACGGTCGAGCGGTCACCTTGGAGGAGCAGGTGTTGGAACCTGTGATCAATCCCATTGAGATGCACGAAACTTGGCCAAATGTCATAGTGAAATTGGAACAAGATGCTAAATATGTACAGCTCTTTGAGGAGGCTTTTGGGGAGAACGCCATCAGCCAGGACAACGCAGCGAAAGCCTTGGCCCAATTCCTTCGTACGCTCATTACCGGCAACAGTAAATTAGACCAGTACCTCGAAGGCACCTACAACTTTACGGCCAGCGAGCAGCTTGGCTTTGATATCTACAACAACGAACAAGGCGATTGTTTCCATTGCCATGGGTTGGCTGCGACGGGCTACCAGATGGGTGCATTTGGGTTGTTGCAATTCACAAACAACGGTTTGGACAGCACCTACGATGTAGGAGAGGGACGTGAGGCGGTGACGGGTGATCCCGACGACCGTGGGTTGTTCAAGATTCCAAGCTTGCGCAATGTGGAATACAGCTTCCCATACATGCACGACGGCAGGTTCCAAACGCTTGCTGAGGTGGTGGAATTCTACAATATGGGCGGGCATCCAAGTCCGACCATCGATCCAAATATGAAGGCGGCGGGCGTAGGACAAAATTGGTCCGTGGCACAAAAACAAGGCCTGATTGACTTTCTCAACACCTTCACCGATACGGAGTTTTTAACCGATACGGCCTTCACTTCTCCGTGGTAATGAAGTTGTTACACAGCGACACTGCCTTCATTGACCGAATGTTTCCCAACATGCCACATCACGTGGTTTGTATTTCTAATGATGTGGTGGCCAATTTTCCTAAAAAGCACCGCACGCGTGTGGTATTACGCATCAACGGTAAAGGCGATATTCAATGCGGTTTGAATACCCATTCCCCTGGAATTCGTTGCATGATGGTGAGTAAGGCGCACATGAAAAACCTAGGCATGATGGCTGGGGAAAAGGTCGCTATTGAAATCTTCGAAGACCCCAATCCGCTCGGGGTGGAAATCCCGGAAGTGTTGCTTGCCTTATTGGACCAAGACCCCATCGTGGCTGAGGTTTGGACGCGCTTGACGGACGGACGGAAGCGCACTATTTGCCATTCCACCAAGCGCATAAAGAACGTCGATCTCCAAGTAGAGCGCGCCCTTGAATTCTTCGCCGCGGAGCAGGAGAAGCAGCGCTCCAAGGGCCGCAAGTAAATTATGGCACGCCTTTTGGATTCTAATTATCAAGGACTCCGTACCTTACTTACCTATTATCAATTAACACCGTTTTATTATGAAAGGGAGAGTACTATTTGTTGCAGCAGTTAGCGCAAGTTTGTTGCTGGCGAGCTGTGGTTCTAAAACCAAAGTGCCTAAGGGAGAAATTGAGCAAGTATTGCCTTGTTCAGAATTCAAGAGCGACAACAAAACATTCCGTGTATACAGCTTCGGCGAGAGTGCGGACATGAATGTGGCCAAGAAAAAAGCCTTGAGCAACGCGCGTACTGAGCTTGCAGGAATGGTGAACAGCACAATGAAAGTCGTTGCTGATAACTACGTGAAGAGCACAGAGGTGAACAACGTCGAAGAGGTTTTAGAGCGCTTCGAAGAGAACTCACGCACGGTCATTGACGAGCGTATCAGCGGTGCGGTTGTTGTGTGTGACCGAGTAACTCAAGTGGCGTCAACTGGAAAGTTCAAGTACTACATCGCCATAGAATTGGACGGTGAAAAAATCGTAAAGGATTACTACAAGGCTTTGAGCAAGAACGATAAGATCATGGTGGACTACAACTATGAGAAGTTCAAGGAGACCTACGAAAAAGAAATGGAGAAAATGCGCTAGTTAAGCGTACGCTGCTAGAATCTGCATGACAATTTGATCCCAAGATCTGCCTTCGAGCAGGGCTTGGGATTTTTTTATGTCCACTGGTTCGGACAGGGCTTCTTGAATGCGCAAGGTACAGGCGGCTTCGTCCGAAAAATCTATCCCTTCACCAATGGGCGCGAGGGTTTCTTCCATATCAGCCACCTCGTTAAACAGCACCTTCATGCCCCTGGCTGCAGCTTCCCAACCGACCAACGAGAAGGATTCAAAATGGGAGGGGATTAGGAGCAGTTTGTGGGAATCCAGCAAGGCCAGTAGTTCTTCGCCGCCAGTGTGCGGCAAGAAGCTGATGGTCTCGCCGGCCATCGCTTTGCATTCACGGTAGTAGCCCTGTTGATTTTTATTGGGATCTCCCACGACTGTCAGTGGCCAGTGGCGCTTGCTTGCCCATTGAATGACTGTCTTTTGGTTCTTCAGCCATTCTAATCTACCCAGCATCAATATGCCTTCCTTTGCCCCTTCCTTCGGCGGTGTGAGGAATTCCTCCGCCACGCCCAAGGGCACGGTAATGGTTTTCGGCAACGCACCAAAATCTTGTTCGAGGCGACGGGCCTCGCTATCGGAGGAGGTGAGCACCGTGTGGGTGTGTTTGAGCAGGGCTTGTACGCTTCGGCGCTGTCCTCGCAGCGCGTAGGCGAGGCCCGGCCATCGGTCCGAGCCGTTTAAGGCTCGGGCCAACGTTTTCATATGCTCTAGTCCGTGCTTGCCCAAGAGTTTGTAGAGGAGGTGGAAGCGAACGGAATCCGCCAATGCGTAATCTACATAGATGCTGCTCAAGACTTTCTTTCCTGGAAAGGAGGTGAAATAGGGTAGTAAGTCCGCCGGTCGTCCGAGGTTAAATCCGTGGAGGACGTCAATGTTGTCCGGTAAGGAGGTGCCGGAGGAGATGATACTCACATTGTGGCCTTGGCGGCGCAGTGCTGCTGCACTTTGCTCCACCTGCACTGTATCTCCGCCGGGTTGGCTATACAGGGTTTTTCGTGCCACAAAGGCAATATGCATCAGTCGGCGATCATGTTGTGCTTCTCAAGAACGTCGAGGACATCGTCCATATCGGCATCGTCTGAGAAGGTCAATGGTTTATTAGGCAGGGAAGTATCTACGGACCAATTTCCTTCTCCAAGAAGTTCGTTCAGGTCGGTATTGACTTTGGCGATACATCCGCCACAATTGATTTTTGAATTAATGGTCATTTTGATAGGGATTTGTTGTGCATGCGCAGCGAATTAGCCACAACGCCTAAACTACTAAAACTCATGGCAATACTTGCCATCATTGGGGTTAATTCTAGACCGTATGCCACCGAGAAGGCGCCGGCAGCGATGGGAATGGCAATGATGTTGTAGCCGAACGCCCACCAGAGATTGCCTTTGATGGTTTGCATGGTGAGCCGGCTGAGGACGAAGAATTGGCTCATCTGGGGCAGGCCTTCGCGGGTCAAAACGATATCTGCGCTCTCTTGTGCTACAGCGGTGCCGTGGGCCATTGACATGCCTATATCTGCTGCATTTAGGGCAATGGCGTCGTTGATGCCGTCCCCGAGCATAAGTGTGCGGCCGCGCTTTTGGTATTCTTGAACGAGGGCGAGTTTGTCCTGTGGCAGGAGGCCGCCGTGGTGGAATTTGATGCCGAGGGCCGTGGCGCATTGGGCGACGGCAGCAGGTGTATCGCCCGAGGCAACGATAGGTACAATGCCGAGGTCGTTGAGTTGTTGGATTAGGGCGGGGGCGTCCGGGTGAAGGGCATCCTCGAAACTCACCGTGGCCATGATACCTTCATCGGTGAAGAAGAGGCTGTGAGTTTGTGTGAGGGTCGGGGGTTCGGTGTTGCAGATTTCACAGAAGAAATTGGCAGAGCCGAGGTAGTAGGTGAGACCGTCAATCTTTCCTTGAATGCCTTTTCCTGGGAGCGCTTTAAAACGTTTGATGGTAGGCAGAGCACCGGAATTGTTGGCGGCGAGGTGTGTTGCAAGCGCATGGTTCAAGGGGTGTGTGCCCTTCGAGTTCAGCGCGGTAAAGGCCTGAATTTGGAGGTCTGAATGGTTTTGGTACCAATTCAGTTCTAATACCGTCGGCTTGCCCAACGTCAAGGTGCCCGTTTTATCGAGCAGCGCAAATTTCAAGTCTTGGGCCGTTTGTAGGGCCGCCGCATTTTTAATCAATAGACCGTTTTTACTGCCTATTCCCGTGGCGGCAACCATGGCCAACGGTGTCGCAAGCCCAAGGGCGCATGGGCAGGCGATGACCAGTACATCAATGGCATAGATCAACGCTTTAGGGCTGTCCATGAAGAAATGCCAAAACACTCCGATCGCCAAGCTCATGGCCAGGATAGTAGGCACAAAAATTTTGGATATGCGGTCGGTCAATGCTTCTATGGGTGCGGCCGTCCCTTGAGCTTCGACCACGGCATCGATAATATTTCCCAGCGCACTGGTGCGACCGGTGTGGGTCACTTGGACGAGCAACCCTCCGGAACCATTAAGGGTGCCTGCCCAAATCTTGGCACCTTGTTTTTTATCTACGGGTAGGGGTTCGCCAGTGAAGGTGCTTTCATCAATGGTGGAAAGTCCTTCGACGACAATGCCATCTACGGGCACGCGCTCGGCGGGTTGGATACGAATGAATTGGTCTAATTCCAATACCTCCACCGGTACCAGTTCTTCCTTCCCATCTTCTACGCGCAATGCCTGCTGTGGCTGAAGTGCAATGAGCTCCGCCAACGCTTTGCCGTTGGAAGCCTTGCCACGGTCCTCGAGGTACTTGCCGATGAGGATGAAATAGATGATCAGTCCGGCACTTTCAAAATAAATCTGTTGGTGTTGGTGGTTGATCCAACCCACGATGGAGAAGGCGAAGGCCACCAAAGAGCCGAGGGACACAAGGGTGTCCATGTTTGTGGCGAGGTTGAGGGCGAGTTGAAAGGCCTTTTTGTGGATGTGACGACCAAAGTAGGCGGTGAGGACGAGGGCAAGAAGGAATTGGACCCCCATCACCCACGGTGCCATGAGGTGCATCATTCCGATGACCAACAGCGGTAAGGCAAGGGTGGTGGCTAGGATTAATTCATTTCGCTTGCGTTGTAAGGCGCTGTGCTGGCTGGCGATGCGTTCTTGCGGCGTGCGGTATTCCGTGGTGAGCCCGTACCCGGCTTTGGCTAAATTTTCCTTGAGGCTATTTAGGTCGAATGCGGAATGGTCGATGGTCGCTTTAAAGGCGCCACTGGCATAACGGACTTGGACCTCAGAAATGCCGGGCATCCCTTCAGCAATGGTGTGTGCGCTGTGTGCACAACCTGCGCAGGTCATTCCGCTTAAGGCCCAATTTACTCGCTCATTTGCCATACTCCAAAGGTAGGTATTGCGCGCGCTACACGTTATCTTTGAAAGAGAAATTAGCACTGCCCTTATGAACCCACTGATTGATTTCCCTCAGACTGCACACGGTAGTTTGGACTTCGACTCCATTGCCCCAGCACATTTTATGCCCGCCCTCGATCATTGGATCGCGGTGTCCGAGCAGCGTCAAGAAGACATTGTGTCAAATCCGGATGCTCCTACCTTCGCCAATACGGTGGAGGCACTGGAGTTTTCGACGAACGAGTTGAATATGATCAGCAGCTGCTTTTTCAATTTGAACAGTGCGGAAACCAATAGGGAGATTCAAGAAATCGCGCGCAGCTTCTCACCCAAGCTTACTGCATTCAGTAGCCAGACCTTGTTGAACGAGCCGTTGTTTTTACGCATTATGGAGGTAGTGGATCAAGCTGAAGAGGGGTTGAGTGCGGAGCAGGAACGACTGCTGAAGGAGACCTATGAAGGCTATGTGCGCAATGGGGCCTTGTTGCAAGGCGCTGACCGGGACCGATTAAAGACGTTAAACGAACGTTTGAGTACTTTGAGTTTGACCTTTGGGGAGCACGTGTTGGCGGAGACGCAGGCGTTTGAATACCACACAGAGGATGTGACGGTGCTGGCAGGGTTGCCAGAAGATGCGGTGGATGCTGCGGCAGAATTGGCCACTTCAAAGGAAAAAACCGGTTACCTCCTTGGCTTGGATATGCCTACGTACATCAGTATAATGAAATATGCGGAGAACTCAGGGTTGCGCAAGCATTTCTATACTGCTTATGCTTCGCGTGGTGCTCAGGTGAACGAACACAATAACGAAGAAGTGATTCGCGAGATCGTCAACTTGCGATTAGAACGTGCCAAATTATTGGGCTTCGAATCTCATGCGGCGTTGACCTTGAGCAAGCGTATGGCTAAAACGCCCGAGACGGTATTTGAGTTTCTCGACCACCTGAAGACTGTGGCAACGCCTGCAGCTCAGAAAGATTTGGCCGAGGTGAGTGATTTTGCGGCAAGTGAGGGCGCAGAAATGCCCTTGCAAGCGTGGGATTTTAGCTACTGGGCAGAGAAATTAAAGAAAGCGACACTGAGCTTGGACGACCAAGCTTTGAAACCGTACTTCCAACTGGAAAACGTCTTGGACGGTGCGTTTGCAGTGGCGGGTAAGCTCTTTGGTTTGACGTTCAAGCCGACGGATACGGTGAGTGTATACCACGAAGATGTGGATGCATACGAGGTCTTTGATCACGAGGGTACATTCCTTAGTCTATTCTATGCAGATTTCTTCCCAAGGGACGGAAAGCGCGCGGGTGCTTGGATGACAAGCTACCGTAGCATGTATGCAGAAGGGGGTACCGAGGTACGACCGCACATTAGCATCGTCTGTAACTTTACAAAACCAACGGCGACTAAGCCGTCGCTGTTGACCTTCAACGAGGTGACCACCTTGTTCCATGAATTTGGTCATGCCCTGCACGGGATGATGGCCAAGGGCACGTATCCTTCATTGACGGGGACGTCGGTGTATTGGGATTTTGTGGAATTGCCTTCTCAGATTATGGAGAATTGGTGCTACCAGCCCGAGGCATTAGCCTTGTTTGCCATGCATTATGAAACAGGCGAAATTTTGCCTCAATCCTTTATTGATAAGATTAAGGAAAGCCAAACTTTCTTAGAGGGCTACATGACTCTCCGCCAACTCAACTTCGGGTACTTAGACCTGAGCTGGCACGCCCGCAACGAACCCTTCACAGGATCGGTGGCCGAGCACGAAGCGGAGGCCTTGAAGGAAACCTCACTGTTCGAAGCGTTGGAAGGCACCTTATCGAGCACGGCCTTCAGTCATATTTTCCAGGGCGGATATAGTGCAGGATACTACAGCTATAAATGGGCTGAGGTATTGGATGCAGATGCGTTTGAGCGTTTCGAAGAAGAGGGAATTTTCAATGAAACCGTAGCCACGGATTTTGCGGTGGTACTGAGCAGCGGTGGTACCGTGGCGCCTGATGAATTGTACAAGAAGTTCCGTGGACGTGAGCCGAAGGTAGATGCGCTATTGAAACGCGCGGGAATCGCGGCTTAATCGATGCGGTGCACCTTGTGCTGGAATCGCCAGTACAAGGCAATGGAAGCTAGGACTAACCCAATGGTCAGTCCAATCCAAACTCCTAGGGGTCCCATTGTTTCGGTGATGCCGAGGTAATAACACATCGGTACAGCAATGACCCAATAGGCGATAAATGCGATAATGGTCGGGATGTTCACATCCTGTACACCTCGTAATGCGCCTAAGGTGGTAGCTTGTAGTCCATCGGGCAGCTGGAAGATTCCAGCAGCAATCATGAGAACGGCGGTGTACTGCAATACCTCTGGATCCGAGCTATAGAATTCCGGCAAGAGGTTGCGCAGACTGATCAATAAAATCATGGTCAAAACCATCATGGCCAGTGTGAGATGGAAAAGGCTTTGTCCAGCCAGTCGGAGCATTGGGATATCTCGTTTGCCGAGCTGATTGCCCACGCGAATGGTCGCCGCCGCTCCTAGGCCACTGACCATCATATAACTGACCGAGGCAATGTTTAATGCAATTTGATGGGCGGCTTGTTGCACGGGGCCAATCATTCCCACAATCACACCGCTCATAGCAAAGGCACCAGCTTCAAAAACCAATTGTAATCCGCTCGGCACCCCAATAGCGAGAATATCGCGAATGCTTCGCCAAGTAATGTCTGTACTTCTCCAATGTGACCAATACTCGGCGAACTTTTTGTGTTTTCGAATGTAGATGGCCATGCCCGCTACCATTAAGAATCGCGTACCAAGTGTAGAGACTGCGGCTCCCGCTAATCCCAATTCCGGGAACGGTCCCCAACCGGTGATGAGGGGGTAATTCAATAGGATATTCAACAAGTTCGAGACCAAACTCACACGCATGCCCGCCTTGGTATCACTCAAGCCTTCTGCAAACTGTTTAAAAGCAAAAAAGGCCATCATCGGAACGATAGAGAAACCTACAATGTGCAGGTAGGGCATAGCTTCAGTCACTACGCGTTCGTCTTGTCCCAGGAGATGGGCGAATTGGGCAAAAATGGCCAAAACACCATAGACTAACAATCCCAATACGGAGTTGAGCACAAGTCCGTTTTTAAAATACTTCACTGCCTCAGCAGGATCATCTTTTCCGTCCGCGCCGGCAATCAATGGGGTCAATCCGAAGGCTACGCCAATGGCAAAAACCATTGGGATGATTAAGATTGAAACAGCCAAGGAAATGGCTGCAAGAGGAATAGTTCCTAGAAATTTACCGACCATGATGGAGTCGGCGACGGATACCAGAATTTGACCTAATTGGCCCACCATGACAGGATAGGCTAATTTCAAACTCACCCCATATTGAGTGCGGTATGTTGTCCAGCTATAGGCCACAGTGGCTTACAGGTTGTAGCGCTCGACTTCGCGAGTATAGAAATCTTCGGCTTCTGCGATCAGCCCTTCCAAGGTCTTGGTCAGGTCGCCTTCGCTTTCATCCGTGATGTCGTCCAACCACTTAACCTCGTCGTTCTCCAGGTTTAAAATGAACGCTGGGAATTCGGTATGCACTATATATACTGCATCCGGAAGATCCGTGTTGTCGGCTACTAAGAATTTTGGGAAGTCCATGGGTTTACTTTTACTGCGACAAAAGTACGCTTATTTATGCGCGAACTTTAGTACATCCTCCTGGGAAATTTCGGCACCTCCCAAGATGTGTAAACGCTCCATCACATTGCGGAACTCACGGATGTTTCCTGTCCAGTCGTAATCCTGCAAGGCAGCAATGGCACCTGAGGCAATGGATTTTTGTGCCGCGCCGTATTCACCGGCCACATTCTTCAAGAAGTGCTCCGCCAACGCTGGGATATCATCCTTGCGGTCATTCAACCCTGGTACTTCAATCACAATCACGCTCAAGCGGTGGTAGAGGTCTTCGCGGAATTTTCCCTCCGCAATCTCCTTGCGCAAGTCTTTATTGGTCGCTGCTAACACACGCACATCCACCTTTATGCTACGATCGCCACCCACCGGAGTGATTTTGTGCTCTTGCAAGGCTCGAAGCACCTTGGCCTGCGCACTCAGACTCATATCGCCAATCTCATCTAGGAAGAGTGTTCCCCCATGGGCCAATTCAAATTTTCCCTTGCGGTCCTTCTGCGCTCCCGTAAAGGCCCCTTTCTTATGACCGAAAAGTTCACTTTCAATGAGCTCAGAGGGAATGGCTGCACAATTGACTTCAATCAATGGTTGGCCACTGCGCTCGCTCTTCTGATGAATATGATGCGCGACCAATTCTTTTCCGCTGCCGTTTGGTCCCGTAATCAATACGCGAGCCTCGGACGGCGCAACCTTATCAATGAGTGATTTCAACTCTTCCATGCCGGCACTTTCGCCAACCATGGTGTACTGCTTGTTCACCTTTTTCTTTAGGGTCTTCACCTCTTGCACCAAACTCTTCTTGTCCAGTGCATTGCGAACAGTACTCAGCAATCGATTCAAATCCGGTGGCTTCGGCAAATAATCGAATGCTCCTTTCTTCAAACAATCAACAGCAGTATTGATATCTCCATGTCCGCTGATCATGATCACGGGTACTTCTGGATTAACGGCCATCATGCGGTCCAACGCTTCAGTGCCGTCCATTTGAGGCATCTTGATATCACAAAAGACCAAATCCCAGGCCCCATCACCGAAGGCTTCTACACCGGCTTTGCCATCGGCTGCCTCGTGCACCTCGCGCGCCGAATCTTCCTCGAGCAAGATTTTCTTCAATACACGGCGGATACCGTCTTCATCTTCAATGATGAGAATACGACTCATGGGTTATTTGTTTTCAGGGTTCATATGCCAAACCGTGCGCTGTGGGAATGGAATAGTAATGCCAGATTCGCGGAATCTGCGGTCAATTTCAAATCTGATTTCACTTTTTATAGCCTCAATTTTAAAGGGGTTTCGACAATAAAATAAGAGTTCAAAGATGATAGCGTTCTCCCCAAAGTCTCGAAGAAAAACTAATGATTCATTATTCGATGTGTTTTTATTGTTTTCAGCACATTCAACAAGTATCTTCTTCACAAGGTCCACATCTGTCCCATATTCTACACCAACTTTAATACTAAACCTCGTCTTTGAATTCTGTAAAGTCAAATTTGTTACCGCCTCATTTGTTATTCGATGGTTAGGCATTATGATAAGAATATCGTCCCTGCTTCGAATTGTTGTCGTTCTTAAACCTATTGATTCGACTTTTCCAATTTCTTCTCCAATCCGAATGATATCTCCTGCAGAAATAGTTCTTTCCATCAGAATTATTATGCCCGAACTTAAATCTTTAAAGGCATCTTGAAGTCCAAGACCAATACCAACAAACAACGCAGTTTCTGCCGCAAGAATTGTTGTTACCTCTACTCCCAAGGTTTCCAATCCCATTACAATAATGACAGTGTAAACTACATACTTAGTTATTTGAAAAATTGTGTATCTGCGACCATCATCAAAGTTTGGACCTAGTCGAAAGTTGTACAGCCATCTTTTGATAAACCATATACTTATCCTTGCAACAAGAAAAAGTAGGATAACCTCAACTATTCCCTGAATTGATAGCTTAACGATTTCATTATCCCAGATCTGATAATCCAGAATTGTATCAATGAAATTCTTCATTTTGTCTAATGTCTGAGCCATTTATAGAGTTCTTTCCAAGTTATTTTTTTTCCATACATGAGGATGCCTACCCGGTAAATCTTACCTGCTAGTGCTACCATGATAAAGAAAGTGCCTATTAAGATAGCACCACTCACAAACACTTGCCAAATAGGAATCCCAAAAGGCAATCGAATCATCATTGAAATAGGAGCTGTGAACGGAATCATACTCATCCAGAAGGCGAGCGGCCCATTGGGGTCTTGAATGACATTAGCTGCTGTCACCAGAGCAATAAGCATTGGTACGGTCACGGGCATCATGAACTGCTGGCTGTCGGCTTCTTGGTCTATGGCAGATCCTAGCGCTGCAAACATGGCGCTATAGAGGAAGTACCCGGCAAAGAAGTAAAAGATAAAGCCTCCGATGATCAATGGGAAATTGATAGCACGCAACTGATCGAAAATCTCAAACCCTTGGATGCTTGCGGCCTCAGCAGCACCTGGTCCTACAGCGGCTTGTTCCGCTAACATTTCCGGGAATAGAAGAGTAGTAGTGGCCAAATAAATTCCACCGCTGAGGACTACCCAAATGATGAATTGGACCACACCCACAGCACCAATCCCAAGAATCTTACCCATCATCAACTGGAACGGACGGACACTGGAAATGATGACCTCCACTATACGGCTACTCTTCTCTTCAATGACGCCGCGCATGACCATGACGGAGTAGAAGAATATGAAGAAATAGATGAACATGCCCGCAATATATCCGAGGCCCATCTTGAGCCCGGTGGCGCTTTGCTGTTCTTCTTCGCCTTCCTCGCCGACGGTATAGCTCCTGATGTTCACTTGTGTAGTACTTTGGGCCACTACTTCCGGATCCACCCCATTGCGCAGGAGCTTTTGCTTGTTTAATCGGTCCTCTAAAATCCCATCAAGAAATTGCACCATATTGATGCTCGGGTCCTCCTTACCGAAAAGCAGGATGTTGTTTTTGATGAAATCCGGGTCCCAATTCTCTCCTGTAGGGATGTACAACAGCGCATCATAGGCGGATTCCGCAAAGAATTCCTTCGCCGTTGCCAAATCATTCTCCCTTGGGTCCAAATATTCCAGTTGGTACTCGCCGCGACCTTCTTCTGGAATGATCAACGCCGCCTCGTCCAGCACAATGATGTTCTTGTCGTCTTCAGGCATAGAGGCCAAAATCCCCGGCACGATCAACAGCGCAGCAAAGACCAAAGGCCCCAGAATCGTCACTAGGAGGAAGGTCTTCTTGCGAACGCGCGACAGGAACTCACGCTGAATAATAAGTAGGATAGGGTTATTCATGTGGGACCAATTTTGCGCCGTTTTCGACAATCTCAATAAAAATATCTTGTACACTTGGCAACACCTCTTCAAAGGCGACCAAAGTTCCGTTCGCAGCCAGCTCGCTGACCACCGTCCCCGGGTAATTCTCAAACTTTACCGTGTAGCTGTGGCCAGTATGATGCTTACTCTCTTGTAGCGGCGTGCCTTCGCCCCAATGCTCAACAGCCTCCTTCACCACAAAGGAATACGTGCCGTTTTGGTAACGCTTACGGATGTCCAAAAGTGGGCCTTCCACCATGACCTGACCGTTATTGATTAGCCCTATGTGGTCACAAATCTCCTCCACACTTTCCATACGGTGGGTAGAGAAAATCACGGTCGCTCCTTCCTCACTCAATCGCAGGATTTCGCGCTTAATCAAATTTGTATTGATGGGATCGAATCCAGTGAAGGGCTCGTCAAAAATCAACAACTCCGGTTCGTGCAACACTGTCGTCACAAACTGCACCTTCTGCGCCATACCCTTGCTGAGGTCCTCGACTTTCTTTTCCCAGAAATCAGCCATCTCCAATCGCTCGAACCATTTTTTTGCCCTGAGCTTGGCCTCAGCAGTGCTCAGGCCTTTTAATCGGGCCAAATACAACACCTGCTCGCCGACCTTCATCTTCTTGTACAGTCCGCGCTCCTCAGGCAAATAACCGATACGAGCAATATCCCTAGGTTGCAAAGCTCGATCACCAAAGTACACTTGACCTTCGTCCGGCGCAGTGATTTGGTTCATGATGCGAATGAATGACGTTTTCCCCGCCCCATTGGGTCCAAGCAGCCCATAGACACTCCCTTTTGGAATGCTGAGGTTGATGGCGTCCAATGCTAGCTTTTGGCTGTAGCGCTTGGTAACATTGGTGGCTTTAATCATAATCGAAATATAAAACTGCCGTCAACGGCCGGAGCTATAAGGTATAAAAGTTAACTGAACATCTCTTTGACGCGATCAAAGAATCCCTTGTCCGATTTTCCTGGATTCGGTTCAAAGTTTTTCGCTCCCTTCAACTTTTCAATGGCTTTTTTTTCATCCGCGCTCAATGATTTAGGTACCCATACGTTCACATGGATTAATTGGTCTCCCTTACCATAGCCCTGTACATTCGGCAAGCCCTTGTTCTTCAATCTTAAAATCTTTCCTGGTTGCGTGCCTGCATCGATGCTAATTTTCACCGGGCCACTCACCGTCGGAATCTCCACTTCACAACCCAAGGCTGCATCCGGGAAGCTCAAGTTCAACTCGTAATGCAAGTTCTCACCGTCGCGCGTCAAGGTTTCGTGCTCTATTTCCTCCACTAGCACAATCAAGTCCCCCGGAATACCACCAAGCACTTCATTTCCCTTACCGCCCACGCGCAATTGCATACCGTCTTGGACACCTGCTGGAATTTTCACACTTACTACTTCTTCTTGGCGGTCCAAACCATCAGATCCTACACCCGAAGGTTTCTGATCCACAACCTTACCGCTTCCGCTACAGCTCGAACAAGTGGCTGCAGTGCGCATCTGACCCAAAATAGTGTTTGTTACCTGCTGTACTTGGCCCGCACCATTACATGTGCTACACGTCTTGAACGTCACGCCATCTGCAATCTTTGCGCGACGAATTTTGATCTTTTTCTCAACGCCATTGGCTACTTCCTCCAGCGTCAACTTCACCTTGATGCGCAAGTTTGATCCCTTGGCTTGGCGCGGTCTGCCGCCACCGCCAAAACCACCAAAGCCGCCACCGCCGCCACCGAAAATATCTCCGAACATATCGAAAATATCATTCATGTTGCCTTGAAAACCACCCCCGCCGGCACCCGCCCCAAAGGCTTGGTGACCGAACTGGTCGTACTTGCGACGCTTTTCTTCATTGCCTAGCACATCGTAAGCCTCTGCAGCCTCTTTGAATTTGTCCTCGGCATCTTTATCGTCAGGGTTGCGGTCCGGATGGTACTTCAATGCCACCTTGCGGTAAGCCTTCTTGATTTCATCCTGACTGGTACTCTTGCTGACGCCCAGTACGTCGTAGTAATCTCTTTTTGACATCTTATGCTTCTTTACCCACTACCACCTTGGCGTAGCGGATCACTTTTTCTCCGATCAAATAGCCTTTCTCTACCTGGTCGATGACTTTGCCCGCCATCTCTGGGGTAGGGGCTGGAATCTGAGTAATGGCCTCCATGGTTTCCACATCAAATGCTTGCCCCACGGTACTCTCCATTTCCTTTAGTCCCTTGCCTTTCAGCGTCTCTTTCAACTTGTGCGAAATAAGCTTCATTCCTTCCAACACCGGTGCATTGGCTTCCGTCTCCTCGATGTTCTTCAAGGCTCTGTCAAAATCGTCCAATACAGGCAGTAAAACTGCTAATGTGTCTTTGTTGGCACTTTCCATCAATTCCAAACGCTCCTTAGCGGTGCGGCGACGGAAATTTTCAAACTCAGCATATAAGCGGAGATTCTGGTCTTTCAAATCCTTCACCTCATCCTCGAGTTTAGCTATAGGGTCTGCTTCAGTCTCCTGATTATCAGAGCTTTCCTCTTGATTTGGGTCCAATTCCTGTTGCACTTCCTCCTCGTGCAAACCTTCTTCGTTAACTTGATCTTTATCGCTCATTAGGGTTGGGTTTTACTTTTATCTGCTCTACCTAAGGCAAAATGCCTACCAATTCCTTTCTCGCTGACACCTTGTCAGCGGGCACCTCCGCCCATAAAAAAAGTCCCACCGCGGGGACTCTTTCTTTGGACCGCAAATGCCCAATTATTTCTTCAATACCTCCAGGGTATTTCTCAACGCTTGACCGCGCAAGTTCTTCTTGATAATATTCCCTTCGCCGTCAATCAAATACGTTGCAGGAATACTGTTCACTCCATAGGTCTGTGCCGCTGCATTTCTCCAGTACTGCAAATCACTTACATGGTTCTCCCATACCAAACCGTCTTGCTTAATACCGGCTTCCCATGCCGCCTTATTCTGATCCAAACTCACGGAAAACACCTCAAAGCCATCTCCGTTCTTGAAGCGAACATCCTTGTACTCATTGTAAGTCTTCACCACATTAGGGTTTTCACTTCTACACGGACGACACCAAGAAGCCCAAAAATCGATCAATACGACCTTGCCTCTCAAATCAGATAGCTTGCGAACATTCCCTTGTGGGTCTCTCATCGCAATTTCTGGAGCCTTATCCCCAATGCCCAAGGTCGTCATCTGTGCCTCCACAGCATCCGACCCACCATTGCTCACCTCAAAATCTTTTTGAGCAGCCATCAGCACTGCCACCGCTCCGGCAACAGCGCCCATCATGAAAATACTTTTCTTAAATCTCATCCTATCTTTTTTATAGTCTTACAATATCAGCACCCAACGCTTTCAACCTTCCGTCAATATTTTCATACCCACGGTCAATTTGGTTGATATTATGAATGGTCGACGTGCCCTCTGCGCTAAGCGCAGCAATTAACAAACTCACCCCAGCTCTAATATCTGGACTCGTCATTGTCGTTGCTCTCAAAGGTGCCTGCTTGTCCAGCCCGATCACAGTCGCGCGGTGCGGATCGCACAAAATGATCTGTGCCCCCATATCGATCAACTTATCGGTAAAGAACAACCTACTCTCGAACATTTTTTGATGGATCAGCACCGATCCGCGCGCCTGCGTCGCGGTTACCAAAATGATACTCAACAAATCCGGCGTGAAGCCAGGCCAAGGCGCATCCGCGATGGTCATGATAGATCCATCGATAAAGCTCTCAATCTCGTAATGATCCTGCGCTGGCACTCTTAAATCATCCCCATTAAGCTCGGTTTGAACGCCTAAACGACGAAAAACCGTAGGAATAATTCCCAAATCTGGGTAGCTCACATCCTTGATCGTGATATCAGATCCCGTCATCGCAGCCAATCCTATCCACGAACCGATCTCAATCATATCAGGCAAAATACGGTGGTCTGTACCGCCCAACGCGTCTACACCTTCAATGTGCAGCATATTAGAACCGATACCTTCAATCTTGGCACCCATGCGCACCAACATCTTACAGAGCTGTTGCAAATAAGGCTCACAAGCTGCGTTATAAATTGTGGTTTTACCCTTGGCCATGACCGCCGCCATCACCACGTTTGCTGTACCAGTGACCGATGCTTCATCGAGCAACATATAGGTTCCTTTCAGCTCAGATGCATCTACGCTGTAAAAAGAATCTTTTGAATCATAGTTGAACTTGGCGCCCAATTTCTCAAAGCCTAAGAAATGCGTATCCAATCTTCTGCGCCCAATTTTATCACCACCAGGCTTAGGGATATATGCCTTTCCAAATCTGGCCAAAAGTGGACCAACAATCATAATGGATCCGCGCAGCGAAGCGCCCTTGGTCTTGAACTCTTCCGAGAGCATGAAGTCCAAATTCACATTTTCCGCCTTGAACGTATAATCGCCGTGTCCGTTCTTCTTCACGTACACACCCAAATCACCCAACAAATCAATAAGCTTGTTGACATCCACAATATCTGGAATGTTGGTGATGCGAACTTCTTCCGGTGTCAGCAGTACTGCACAAAGGATTTGTAATGTTTCGTTCTTCGCACCCTGAGGAGTAATGGTTCCGTTGAGCTTTTTGCCCCCGTTTATCTTGAATGTGCCCATGTATTAGAAACGTCTTTTCTTTTTCTTGTTGGTTTTCTTTTTGCCCAATGGATTGCGCTCAGCGGCACTAATATTAAAGGACTTTGGATGTGGCAATTCAATGCCGTCCACTTTTAGTTTTCCTTCCGCGATCTCCTGTAAATCAGCCAAAATGGTCTTATCATCTACCGTGTCCTTATTGAACTTTAGGTAATTGCGCTTCATTGCATAAGCAATGCCATACACTAATGCTTCCTTTTCCTCGCCATCTTCCATGCTCACTGCACGATCTACCATTGTTTTCACAATGCCGCCGTAGTGACGGAATTTTCGAGATTTCACAGGGTAGGGTACTTCGTCGGGAAGGCCAACAAAACTCTCGGCGGTAGGTATTGGGTATGGGCTATCTACATCTAACTCGAAATCAGACATGATGAAAAGGTGATCCCACAATTTGTGTGCATAATCGGGCGCATCTCGAATGGCGGGGTTCAAATTCCCTATCACATCAATGATGCTTTGTGCCACTTTGCTACGGTGTTCTTTATCCTCAATGGTCAAGCAGTAGTCCACCATGCGCTGGACATTGCGGCCATATTCTGGGATTTTTAAAGTGGTCCGTTCTGTATTGTATTCCATACCCTCAAATAACTAATTTCTTGGCTTATACCGCCTTAACCTTGGCGAATTTTAGCAACAATCTTTTCTCTCCAGCATTATCAAAGGTGATGATCGCCTTCGCATCCGCGCCTTCGCCTTCAAGCGCTTTCACCGTACCTAGGCCAAATCTTCCATGCACTACCCGCATTCCTTCGCTTAATTGATCCGGGCGCAAATGATCACCGCTGGCTTCGTAACTCGCTCCTGCACGTTGCACTGGCTTCAACGTTTTCCCCCGAAGGGTGGGAGCTGTAGGTTTTTTAGGCGGGTCCGATTTCGCCCCGCTCTTCTTGCCCCAATCTTTATTCTTGCCACGATACACCGTCGAACTATTGCTGCCGCCAAAAGCACCACCAAAGGCTTGGTCTAGTGCCGGCGAACTAAAGCTCGTTGGCGAGAATTCTGGAATCTTGATGTCTAAGAATTTCTCGTCAATTTCGTCAATAAATCGAGACGGTTCACAATCAATCAACTTGCCCCATCTATACCTCGTGTGTGCATAGGTCAAGTGCGCTCTCTTTTCAGCACGCGTCAATGCGACATAAAAAAGGCGACGTTCTTCTTCAAGCTCACTGCGACTGCCTACACTTAGCATACTCGGGAACAAATTCTCCTCCATCCCCACGATATATACATAGGGATATTCCAATCCCTTGGCCAAGTGAATGGTCATCATGCTCACCTTCGGCTGCCCATCGTCCACCTCATTATCTCTATCGGTCAACAAGGCCACATCGGCCATAAAGCCGGCCAACGACGGATCACCACTGTCCAATTCTTTCTGCTGCTCAGAAAAGTCTTTTATCCCGTTGAGCAACTCCTGGACATTCTCATATCGCGTCACACCCTCTGGCGTTTTATCCTCTCCCAACACCTTAATAAGTCCCACGCTCTTAGCAACGTGGGCAACCATATCAAAGGCATCATATTCTCTCGCCAACACAGCGAAACTGTTAATCAAAGTCGTGAAATCGACCAGCTTCTTCACCGCTGCACCTCCAATACCGCTGGGGATGGTATTCAGCTTCTCACATGTCTGCCAAAACGACCATTTCTGCTGTTCTGCCGCAAGGGTCAGTTTCGCCAATGTAGTGGCGCCAATTCCCCTGGCTGGGTAATTGACCACCCTGCGAAACGCTTCCTCATCATTGGGGTTAATGACCAGCCTCAAATAGGCCAGCACATCTTTGATTTCTTTGCGCTGATAAAAACTCAACCCGCCGTAAATCTTATAAGGTATGTTTTTCTTGCGCAACGCATCTTCAAACGAACGACTCTGTGCATTGGTTCGATACAAAATGCAAAAGTCATCGTGCGACGCCCCCTCATTCATAGCTGTTTGCCAGACATTGGTTGCTACATAATTTCCTTCGTCCGAATCCGAAACACTCTTATGCACCACAATCTTCTCCCCACTGCCATTGTCCGTCCAGACATTCTTTTCAATCTGATCCTTGTTCTTGGCAATGATGCTGTTGGCCGCCTGAACAATGGTTTTTGTAGAGCGGTAATTCTGTTCCAATTTGAATAACCTCGTGTCCGGATAATCTTTTTGGAAGTTGAGAATATTGCGAATGGTTGCCCCGCGGAAGGCATAGATGGATTGGGCATCATCCCCCACAATACAAATGTTCTCGTACTTCGCAGCCAAAGCCTTTACAATCAAGTACTGGCTATGGTTGGTGTCCTGATACTCGTCCACCAAAATGTACTGGAAGCGCTCCTGATACTTGGCCAAAACCTCGGGGAACCTGTACAGCAATTCATTGGTTTTTAGTAGTAAATCGTCAAAATCCATCGCCCCGGCGCGGAAACAGCGTTCCGTGTATGCTTGGTATATCTCCCCAAACATCGGCAGCTTTGCCGCACTATCTTGGGCTTGTAATTCTCCATTCTGGAAATACGCCTTAGGGGTTATGAGGTTGTTTTTTAATGAACTGATTCGTGACGCAACCGTCTTTGCCTTATAAATATCCTTGTCGAGGTTTTTCTCCTTGATAATGTTTGAGATTACTTTTTTACCATCGTCAGCATCGTAAATAGTGAAGTTCGTTGGATAACCTAAACGCTTGGCCTCGATCCGTAAAATTCTCGCGAAAATGCTGTGGAATGTTCCCATCCATAAATTCTTCGCTTCGGATTCACCGACAATCTTCCCAATACGCTCCTTCATTTCACGTGCAGCCTTATTGGTAAAGGTCAAAGACAAAATATTGAAGGCATCGACCCCTTTGCTCAGTAGGTAGGCAATGCGGTAGGTAAGCACACGCGTTTTTCCGGAACCCGCGCCAGCAATGACCATCACTGGTCCGCTAGTGTGTTCCACAGCCTTGCGCTGCGCATCATTTAATTGGTTGAGAAACTGAGCCAATGGGGGGATAAATTTCCGTTCGACAAGATGCCAAAGTTAATGGTATAGTCGGATTTTTAGGGACCAATTCCAACTCGAGATTTCACAAGATTTCCACCTCGAATTAAGAACCCCACTTAAATAATTCAGAACGAGCCGATTATTTTCCCTTGGCACCGCTTGTATGTGCGAATATTTCCCCTACATTTGCAGTCCCCAAAAAATGGGGTAACTGATTATTGGAATAAACTAGAAATCAAAAGGTACGTATGCCAACGATTCAACAGCTTGTAAGAAAAGGTCGCAAACAGATCAAACAAAAGAGTAAATCTGCTGCGCTGGATTCCTGCCCACAACGCAGGGGTGTATGTACTCGTGTCTACACAACGACGCCGAAAAAACCAAACTCGGCGATGCGTAAAGTGGCAAGGGTGCGTCTATCTAACGGAAACGAAGTAAACGCCTACATCGGCGGTGAAGGTCACAACCTACAAGAGCACAGCATCGTGCTTGTACGTGGTGGTCGTGTAAAGGACCTTCCAGGGGTTCGTTACCACATCGTTCGTGGTGCACTCGATACAGCAGGTGTAAATGGTAGAACTCAGCGTCGCTCTAAGTATGGTGCTAAGAGACCAAAGAAATAACACACTTTAGACATTAAGAACTCATGAGAAAAGCAAGAGCTAAAAAACGTCCGTTACTACCGGATCCAAAGTTCAACGATACGCTAGTAACTCGTTTTGTAAACAACTTGATGTTGGACGGCAAGAAATCAATTGCCTTCAGCATATTCTATGATGCCATTGACATTGTCTCTGAAAAAACAGAAGGCAATGGTCTAGAGGTGTGGAAAGAAGCATTGAACAATGTAATGCCACATGTAGAAGTACGCAGTCGTCGTGTAGGTGGTGCGAACTTCCAAATTCCTATGCAGGTTCGTCCAGATCGCAAAGTGACTTTGGGTATGAAGTGGTTGATCACTTATGCAAGTGGTCGTAACGAGCGTTCTATGGCGCAAAAATTGGCTGCAGAAATCATCGCTGCTTCAAAAGAAGAAGGTGCTGCAGTTAAAAAGCGTACAGAAGTTCACCGCATGGCGGAAGCGAACAAAGCATTCTCACACTTTAGATTCTAATTGACAAGATATCATGGCAAAAGGAAACAGAGATTTAACGTACACTCGTAATATTGGTATTGCTGCACACATTGATGCTGGTAAGACTACTACTACAGAGCGTATTCTATATTACACTGGTGTAAGCCACAAGATTGGTGAGGTACACGACGGAGCTGCAACCATGGACTGGATGGAGCAAGAGCAAGAGCGTGGTATTACCATTACTTCTGCAGCTACACACTGTAACTGGATCTACGGCGGTCAAACATACGCTATCAACATCATCGATACTCCTGGACACGTTGACTTTACCGTTGAGGTAGAGCGTTCATTGCGTGTTTTGGACGGTGTAGTTGCATTGTTTTCAGCGGTTGATGGTGTTGAGCCACAATCTGAAACAGTTTGGCGTCAAGCAGACAAGTACCGCGTACCTCGTCTAGGCTTCGTGAATAAGATGGACCGTCAAGGTGCAGACTTCTTCAATGTATGTAACCAGGTAAAAGATATGTTGGGTGGTAACCCAGTAGCTCTTCAAGTACCTATTGGTGATGAAGCGGAATTCAAAGGTGTGGTTGATTTGATCAGCAAGAAGGCTATCGTTTGGAACGAAGACGATATGGGGATGACTTATGAAGAAATCGAAATCCCTGCTGACTTGGTTGGTAAAGTTGACGAAAAGCGTGCTGAACTTATTGAGGCGGTTGCTGAATACGACGAGAACTTGATGGAGAAATTCTTCGAGGACGAGACGAGCATCACGGAAGATGAAATCATCGCAGCTTTGCGCGCAGCGACTATCGACATGAGCATCATCCCTATGATGTGTGGTTCTGCATTTAAAAATAAAGGTGTTCAGGCTATGTTGGATGCGGTTATGCGTTACATGCCATCACCTCTTGATGTTGAAGCAATCGAAGGAACAAATCCGGATACTGGTGAGGCTGATGCACGCAAGCCATCGGTTGATGAGCCATTCTCAGCTTTGGCATTTAAAATTGCTACTGACCCATTCGTAGGTCGTTTATGTTTCTTCCGTGTTTATTCTGGATCATTGGATGCAGGTTCGTATGTAAAGAATACTCGTTCAGGTAAGAAAGAGCGTATCTCACGTATCTTCCAAATGCACTCAAACAAGCAAGAGCCAATTGATGCAATCAATGCTGGAGATATCGGTGCAGGAGTTGGATTCAAGGATATCCGTACTGGTGATACTTTATGTGATGAGAAAGCTCCTATTGTATTAGAATCAATGACTTTCCCTGAGCCAGTTATTGGTGTCGCGGTAGAGCCTAAGTCTAAGGCAGACGTTGATAAGATGGGTACTGCACTTGCAAAACTATCTGAAGAGGATCCAACATTCCGCGTTCAGACTGACGAGGCTTCAGGTCAAACGATTATTTCAGGTATGGGTGAGCTGCACTTGGACATCTTGATCGATCGTATGAAGCGTGAATTCAAGGTAGAGGTGAACGTAGGTGAGCCACAAGTTGAATACAAAGAAGCATTGACAAACTCAGCGAGTCACCGTGAAGTATACAAGAAACAAACGGGTGGTCGCGGTAAGTTTGCTGATATCATTTTCGAAATCTCTCCAGCTGATGAAGATTTCGTAGGGGAAGGTCTACAGTTTGTGAACGAAGTAAAAGGTGGTAACGTACCTAAAGAATTCGTTCCATCGGTAGAGAAAGGATTCCAGGCAGCAATGTCAAATGGTCCGTTGGCAGGCTTTAAGGTAGACCGTATGAAAGTTGTATTGAAGGACGGTTCTTTCCACCCAGTGGATTCTGACCAGTTGTCTTTCGAATTGGCAGCTAAAATTGGTTTCAAAGAGAGCGCACGTAAGGCAACTCCAGTCGTTATGGAGCCAATTATGAAGCTTGAAGCGGTTACTCCAGAAGAATACATGGGAGATATCGTTGGTGATTTGAACCGTCGTCGCGGTCAAGTGAACAACATGTCTGACCGTAACGGAGCCAAGGTAATTAAGGCAGATGTGCCTCTATCAGAAATGTTCGGTTACGTAACTACGTTGCGTACGTTGAGTTCAGGTCGTGCGGCTTCTTCAATGGAGTTCTCGCACTATGCTGAATGTCCATCGAATATCGCTGAAAAAGTAATCGAAGAATCAAAAGCTTAATAAAGACGATAATGAGTCAAAAAATTCGCATCAAGCTTAAGTCTTACGACCACAACTTAGTAGATAAGTCTGCTGAGAAGATCGTTAAGACTGTGAAGAGTACTGGCGCTGTTGTTAATGGACCTATTCCATTGCCAACAAACAAGCGCATTTATACGGTGCTCCGTTCACCTCACGTAAATAAGAAATCACGCGAGCAGTTCCAACTTAGCAATTACAAGCGTTTGTTGGATATCTACTCTTCTTCTTCAAAGACCATTGACGCTTTGATGAAGCTGGAGTTGCCAAGTGGTGTAGAAGTAGAAATCAAAGTCTAATAGACGTTTAAATTCCAGAAGAGATGCCAGGATTGATTGGTAAAAAAATCGGAATGACCAGCATTTTCAACCCAGAGGGTAAGAACTTGCCATGTACCGTCCTAGAGGTAGGTCCATGTGTAGTTACTCAGGTAAAATCTGAAGATGTCGATGGTTACAATGCTATCCAACTAGGTTGGGGCGAGGCGAAAGATAAAAATACCTCAAAAGCATTGAAAGGGCACGTATCTAAAGCGGGTACCTCTGCTAAGAGAAAATTTGTTGAATTCACGGACTTCGAAGGTGAGTTCGCATTGGGTCAAGTGATCGGTGTGGATTTGTTTGAAGAGGGTGATTTCGTAGACGTAGTCGGCACTTCAAAAGGTAAAGGCTTCCAGGGTGTTGTAAAACGCCACGGATTTGGCGGTGTGGGTCAAGCTACTCACGGTCAGCATAACCGTCTACGTGCACCAGGTTCTATCGGTGCGGGTTCGGATCCATCACGCGTATTTAAAGGTATGCGTATGGCTGGCCGTATGGGTGGCAAACGTGCAAAGGTTCAAAACTTAGTGGTTTTGAAAGTAGATGCTGAAAAGAATCTATTGGTTTTGAAAGGTTCTGTACCAGGAGCTAAGAATTCAACTGTAATTATTGAGAAGTAATGGAATTGAAGGTATTAGACATCAAGGGTAAGGAAACAAAGAAGAGCATCAAGTTAGATGCTTCAGTTTTCGGAGTAGAGCCAAATGATCACGTGATCTATTTGGACGTAAAGCAATACTTGGCTAACGCTCGTCAGGGTACGCACAAGTCTAAAGAGCGTGGAGAGGTTAACCGCACAACTAAAAAGCACCACAAGCAGAAAGGTACTGGTGGCGCACGTGCTGGTTCGTTGAAATCTCCAGTTCAAAGAGGTGGTGGTACTGTGTTCGGGCCACGTCCACGTACTTACGGCTTTAAGTTGAACAAAAAGGTGAAGCAATTGGCACGTAAATCTGCGTTGTCGATGAAAGTGAAATCTGATAATTTGAAGGTTGTAGAAAACTTCACATTTGAGGCTCCAAAAACGAAGAGCTTCATGGATGTGTTGGCTGCATTGGGATTAGACAAGAAAAAATCCCTCTTCATCATTGGTGATTACGATAAAAACCTATATTTGTCATCCCGCAATTTAGATGGGGTTAAAGTTGTAAACGCTTCAGAATTAAGCACTTACGAAATCATGAACGCTTCAGAGATAGTTCTTTCGGAAGGTGCAGTTGAGAAAGTTACAGCGATTTTAAGCTAAGAGCAATGGATATTTTAATTAAACCCATCATTACAGAGAAGGCAACCGCTCAAAGCGAAGATCAAAATGTCTATGCTTTTGAGGTAGCTCGTTCTGCTAACAAGGTGGAAATAAAAAAGGCCGTAGAATCATTCTACGGTGTAAATGTAGAAAGTGTTCGCACTGCTATCGTTCCTGCAAAATTCCAGACTAAGTATACTAAGGCTGGTTTAGTAAAAGGACGCAAATCAGCGTATAAAAAGGCGTTGGTTAAAGTTGCAGGTGGGGAGACCATTGATTTATACGGTAATATCTAATAACAATGGGTGTTAAGAAATTAAAACCAATTACTCCCGGTCAGCGTTTCCGCGTAGTCAACGACTTTGAGCAAGTCACGGCAGCGAAACCAGAGAAGAGCCTTGTAAAAGGTAAGACCAAGAGTGGTGGTCGCAACAACAGTGGACGTATGACAATGCGTTACGTTGGTGGTGGCCACAAGCAAAAAGTACGTGCAGTCGATTTCAAACGCGACAAGTTTGGCATTCCTGCAACAGTAAAATCTATCGAATACGATCCGCTACGTTCAGCGTATCTCATGTTGTTGGTATATGCTGACGGTGAGAAGCGTTACTCAGTAGCTGTAAATGGTGTTAAAGTTGGCCAGACTCTTGTGAGTGGTTCAGGCAGTGCTCCAGAAGTGGGTAATGCGTTGTTCCTTGGCGACATTCCACTAGGTACGATTATCTCTAACATTGAGATGCGTCCAGGTCAAGGTGCGATCATCGCACGTTCAGCTGGTACGTTTGCTCAGTTGTTGGCTCGTGAGGGTAAATATGCCATCATCAAGTTGCCTTCAGGTGAGACTCGTATGATTTTGACCACTTGTATGGCAACTATCGGTACCGTGAGTAACTCAGAGCACATGCTTCAAGTTAGCGGTAAAGCTGGTCGCAGCAGATGGCAAGGTCGTCGTCCTAGAGTACGTGGTGTAGTTATGAACCCAGTTGATCACCCAATGGGTGGTGGTGAAGGTCGTGCGTCAGGTGGTCACCCACGTTCACGTAACGGTATTCCAGCTAAAGGTTACAAGACTCGTGCTCCTAAGAAGGCTACGAATAAGTATATCATCGAACGTAGAAAGAAATAATCTGAAAGTATATGGCACGTTCGCTTAAAAAAGGTCCTTACATCCACTACAAACTAGAGAAGAAAGTTTTGGCTAATGTGGAAAGTGGTAAGACAACGGTGATCAAAACTTGGTCACGCGCGTCAATGATTTCACCTGATTTTGTTGGTCAGACTATCGGTGTACACAATGGAAAGACATTTGTTCCTGTGTATGTAACTGAAAACATGGTAGGTCACAAACTCGGTGAATTTTCTCCAACCCGTAACTTCCGTGGTCACGGTAAGGATAAAAAGAAATAAGTAAGAGATGGGAGCTAGAAAGAAACAAACAGCTGATGCGCTCAAGGCAGCGAAGAAAGCTATCGCAATCGCTAAGCTTAACGATTGTCCTACTTCTCCACGTAAGATGCGTCTTGTGGCGGATCAGATTCGTGGTGTAGAGGTAGAGAAGGCGTTGGCCATCCTAAAATACAGCCCGAAAGAAGCTTCTAACCGTTTGGAGAAATTGTTGCTAAGCGCTTTGGCAAATTGGCAAGCTAAAAACGAAGGAGCAAACCTTGAAGAGGCGGGTTTGATAGTTAAAGAAATCAGTGTAGACAGTGGTCGTATGCTTAAGCGTATTCAAGCTGCCCCACAAGGTCGTGCGCACCGCATCCGCAAGCGTAGCAACCATGTGACATTGATTGTAGGTAGTAAAGAATCTTAAGAAAGGGAAGAATGGGACAAAAAACCAACCCTATTGGCAATAGACTAGGTATCATCCGTGGCTGGGACAGCCAATGGTACGGAGGTCGTAAGTACGGCGAGAAAATCGCTGAAGACGCCAAGATTAGAAAGTATTTGTACGCTCGTCTATCAAAGGCTAGCATCAGCCGAATCATTATTGAGCGCACGTTGCGTCTCGTAACGGTTACCATCACTACTGCTCGTCCAGGTGTGATTATCGGTAAAGGTGGTCAAGAGGTAGATAAGTTGAAAGAAGAGTTGAAAAAAATCACTGGCAAGGAGGTTCAGATCAACATATATGAGATCAAACGTCCAGAGTTGGATGCAAAACTTGTAGCTGATTCTATTGCTCGCCAGATCGAAGGTCGTGTAAGCCACCGTCGTGCCATTAAAATGGCTATTTCAGCGTCGATGCGTATGGGTGCAGAAGGTATTAAAGTCATGATTTCAGGTCGTGTGAATGGTGCGGAGATGGCGCGTTCAGAAATGTACAAAGATGGTCGTACACCTTTGAGTACTTTCCGTGCGGACATTGATTATCATTTGAGCGAAGCACATACAACTTATGGCCGTTTAGGTATTAAGGTGTGGATCATGAAAGGTGAAGTATATGGTAAGCGCGACTTGAGCAATCAACTTGGAACTGCCAAGAGTGGTGCAAAAGTTGGTCGTGGTAAGGGTAACCGTAAATAATTAGTAGAGATGTTACAGCCAAAACGCACAAAGCATAGAAAAGTCTTCAAGGGTAAGATGAAAGGTGTTTCACAACGTGGTGCACAACTCACCTACGGCGCTTACGGACTTAAGTCATTGGATTCTAAATGGATCACAGCGCGCCAAATTGAAGCAGCTCGTATCGCGGCAACTCGTTATATGAAGCGTGAAGGTCAGATGTGGATTCGCATTTTCCCTGACAAGCCAATCACGAAGAAGCCACTAGAGGTACGTATGGGTAAAGGTAAAGGTGGTGTAGAATACTACGCTGCAGTTGTTAAGCCAGGTCGTATCATGTTTGAGATGGACGGTATTCCACTAGAAGTAGCACAAGAGGCATTGCGTCTTGCGGCTCAAAAGCTTCCAGTTCGTACCAAGTTCGTAGTACGTAGAGATTTGCAAGAGTAAGAGTCATGAAGTACACAGAAATTAAAGAGTTGACTACTGCTGAGTTGGCAGAGCGTTTGGCGGAAGAAAAAGCCAACTACACGAATATGAAATTAACTCATGCATTGAGTCCTGTAGAGAATCCAATGCAGATTCGTGAGGCTAGAAAAACAATTGCTCGTTTGAGCACTGAATTGAGTACTCGCTCAGAAGAATAAGAGTATCATGGAAAAAACAAGAAACTTGCGTAAAGAGCGTATCGGCGTTGTATCGAGCAATAAGATGGATAAGTCTGTTGTCGTTAGCGTTGAGCGTAAAGTAAAGCACCCTAAGTACGGAAAGTTTGTAAAGTTCACGAGCAAATTCCATGCTCATGACGAGACAAACGATTGTAACGAAGGCGATACAGTAAGAATTATGGAAACCCGTCCACTTTCTAAGTCTAAGAACTGGAGAGTTGTTGAGGTGATCGAAAGAGCTAAGTAATCATGGTACAGACAGAATCAAGATTAAGAGTTGCCGATAACACTGGAGCCAAAGAAGTTTTGGTCATCCGTGTGTTGGGTGGTACCAAAAGAAGATACGCTAGCGTAGGAGATAAGATTGTTGTAACTGTTAAGGAGGCTACGCCTGCTGGTAACGTTAAGAAAGGACAAGTATCAACTGCAGTAGTAGTACGTGTAAAGAAAGAAGTGCGTCGTCCAGATGGATCATACATCCGTTTCGATGATAATGCTTGTGTATTGTTAAATGCCACTGGTGAAATGAGAGGAACTCGTGTATTCGGTCCTGTTGCGCGTGAATTGCGCGACAAGCAGTACATGAAAATCGTATCTCTTGCACCTGAGGTACTTTAATCTTAAACGACAATCGATTAAGATGGGAAAGCTTAAAATTAAAAAGGGAGATAATGTAAAGGTATTGGCCGGAACCAGCAAAGGTGAAGTGGGTCGTATCGTTCGCGTTATTCCTAAGATGAACCGCGTCGTTGTGGAAGGTGTGAATATGATCAAGAAACACCAAAAGCCTAGCGCTGCTAATCCACAAGGTGGTATTGTAGAGATGGAAGCTCCAATTCACATTTCAAATGTTGCATTGGTAGATCCTTCTGCAAACGAAGCAACACGTGTAGGTAGAAAATTGGACGATAACGGTAACATTGTACGTTACGCTAAAAAATCCGGTGAGGTATTATCATAATGAGTATGACACCTAGACTTAAAACAAAGTACAGCGAAGAAATCGCACCTAAGTTGAAAGAAGAATTCAACTACGCTAACATTATGATGGTTCCAAAATTGGAGAAAATCGTAGTGAGCCAAGGTATTGGAGCTGCTGTAGCAGATAAGAAACTAGTAGACCAGGCAGTTGCAGAGATGTCAACCATCACTGGGCAGAAAGCAGTACCTACTAAATCTAAGAAAGACGTGAGTAATTTCAAGTTGCGTAAAGGGATGCCTATTGGTGCCCGCGTAACCTTGAGAGGTGAGCGCATGTACGAATTCTTGGATCGTTTGGTAAGTGCATCTTTGCCTCGTATCCGCGATTTCCAGGGGATCAAGGCTTCTGGATTCGATGGACGTGGAAACTACACATTTGGTATTACTGAGCAAATCATTTTCCCTGAAATCGATATCGATAAGGTAAATCGAATTTCAGGTATGGATATCACATTGGTTACCTCAGCACCAACAGATAAGGAAGCCAAGGCATTGTTAACCGCATTTGGTTTACCATTTAAAAAGTAAGATACGATGGCAAAAGAATCAATGAAGGCCCGTGAGGTCAAGCGTGCGAAACTCGCAGCCAAGTATGCCGCAAAGCGTGAAGCTTTGAAAGCAGCTGGCGATTACGAAGGCTTGCAAAAGCTTCCTAAAAACGCTTCTCCTGTGCGTGGTAGAAACCGTTGTAAGTTGACAGGTCGTCCTCGCGGCTACATGCGTCAATTTGGAATCTCTCGTGTAACCTTCCGTGAAATGGCCAATCAAGGCTTGATCCCTGGGGTGAAGAAAGCGAGCTGGTAATTTTATAATAAGTAGTATGTATACAGATCCAATTGCTGATTTCCTAACGCGCATTAGAAATGGTCAAAGTGCTGGCCTTCGCGTAGTTGAAATTCCTTCAAGCAAAACGAAGGTTGCCATTGCTGAAATTTTGAAAGATCAGGGCTTCATCCATGATTACAAAGTTGAAGAGGTAGCGCCACAAAACGTATTGAAGGTTGCATTGAAATACGATAAGTTGACTAAAGTTCCTGCAATCCGCGAAATCAAGCGTATTAGCAAACCTGGTCTTCGTCAGTATAAGTCAAGTAATGATATCCCACGCGTGAAAAACGGTTTGGGTATCGCAGTAGTAAGTACTTCAAAAGGAGTAATGACTGATAAGCAAGCCCGCAAAGAAAATGTTGGGGGTGAGGTTATTTGTACAGTCAGCTAATAATTTAAATATGTCTAGAATAGGTCAAGCCCCAATTGCCGTGCCTGCAGGCGTAGAAGTCATCATTAATGGTGATAGCGTTACTGTAAAAGGTAAATTGGGTGAATTAAATCAAGTTTTGGAAAGTGGTATTACCGCTAAGTTAGAAGATGGCGTCATTACAGTTGAGCGCCCTTCTGATGACAAAGATCACAAAGCAAAACACGGATTGTACCGTGCATTGATTAATAACATGGTGGTAGGTGTAAGCGAAGGCTTTTCACACACATTGGAATTGATTGGTGTTGGTTACCGTGCTAGTAACCAGGGACAAGTATTGGATTTGTCTTTGGGATATTCACACAACTTTTTATTCGCTATTCCAAGTGAAGTAAAGGTTGAAACAACCATGGATAAAGGTAAAGCTCCAACAGTAACGCTGACGTCACACGATAAGCAATTATTGGGCGCTATTACTGCAAAAATCCGTTCACTTCGTAAACCTGAGCCATACAAAGGAAAAGGTGTGAAGTTCAAGGGTGAAGTAATTCGTAGAAAAGCAGGTAAATCTGCAGCTAAATAATAGATAAGAGATGGCACTAACTAAAGCAGAAAGAAGACTTCGCATTCGCAGAAGAATTCGTAAGGTAGTAACCGGTACAGCACAAAAGCCTCGTCTATCTGTATTCAGAAGTAACAAGGAAATTTACGCTCAATTGATTGACGATATCAATCAAACAACATTGTTGTCTTATTCCTCTCGTAACAAAGAGATCGAAGCTACAACTGGCACAAAGAGCGACAAGAGCTACCAAGTAGGTCAAGGTTTGGCGAAATTGGCAGCTGAAAAAGGTATCACTGAAGTTTGTTTTGATCGTGGTGGATACTTGTACCACGGACGTGTTAAACAATTGGCGGAAGGCGCTCGTGAAGGCGGCTTGAAATTCTAAAATGGCGAATACAATGCATAACGCACGAAAAGTAAAGCCTACGGGTATTGAATTGGTTGATCGCTTGGTAGCGGTAAACCGTGTAACTAAAGTAAACAAGGGTGGTCGTACTTTTAGTTTCTCTGCAATCGTTGTTGTAGGTGATGAAAAAGGCACTGCAGGTTACGGATCAGGAAAATCTAAAGAAGTTAGTGAAGCTATTGCTAAGGCGGTAGAAGATGCTAAGAAGAACTTGTACCGTTTCCCATTGGTAAAATCGACAATCCCTCATGAAGAGTACGGTAAGTTCGCCGGTTCTCGCGTATTCTTGAGACCAGCATCTAGCGGTACCGGTGTAATCGCCGGTGGTGCAATGCGTGCAGTACTTGAGAGTGTTGGGGTACATGATGTTCTTGCTAAAAGTAAAGGATCTTCAAATCCGCAAAACGTAGTTAAAGCAACTTTTGATGCATTAGGTAAAATGCGTGATGTAAAAGCTGTTGCTAAAACTCGTGGTATTTCAGTGGACAAAGTGTTCAACGGTTAATTTTTGAGCAATGGGAAAAATTAAGATTACACAGAAGCGTAGCGTAATTAATCGTCCAGCTCGTCAAAAAGCAACTATGGATGCCTTGGGCCTACGCAAAATGAATGCATCAGTAGAGGTTGAGGCAACCCCTCAAGTTCTAGGTATGGTGCGCAAGGTGAGCCACCTTGTAGAAGTTGTAGAACTTTAAAAAAATAGATAAAAATGGATTTATCAAATCTCAAACCTGCGAAGGGTGCTACCCACAGCCGTAAGCGAGTAGGTAGAGGTGAAGGCTCCGGACACGGAGGTACCTCTACGCGCGGTCACAAGGGTGCGCAGTCGCGTTCTGGTTACAGCCGTAAGATCGGTTTTGAAGGTGGTCAAATGCCACTTCAGCGTCGTGTTCCTAAGTTCGGATTCACTAATCCAAACCGTGTAGAATACAAGGGTATTAACTTGGATACTATCCAGGCTCTTGTAGATGCTAAAAAAGTAAAAGCGACCATCACTCACGAAGATTTTGTGAATAACGGATTGGTAAGCAAGAAAGAGTTGGTTAAGATTCTAGGTCGTGGTGAATTGACGGCGAAGGTATCTGTTACAGCTCACGCATTTAGTAAATCAGCAATCGCCGCCATTGAAGCACAAGGCGGTACAGCTACGACACTTTAATTGCAATGAAAAGATTCGTAGAGACCATAAAAAATATCTGGGGTATCGAAGAGTTGAAGGATAAAATCCTAACTACTCTTGGATTGCTTTTGATATACAGAATTGGTTCGACGGTTCTACTTCCTGGTGTAGATCCAGAGAGTTTGACGCAGCTTCAGGCGCAAACTTCTGAGGGTCTTCTTGGTGTACTTAATGCCTTCACGGGTGGAGCGTTTTCTCGCGCCTCTGTTATGGCTTTGGGTATTATGCCTTACATCTCAGCTTCGATCATCATTCAATTGATGGGAATGGCAGTACCTGCCGTTCAAAAGATGCAGAAAGATGGGGAAAGTGGTCGTCGTAAATTGAATCAGATCACTCGTTACTTAACAATCTTGATTGCTGGTGTTCAAGCACCATCATACCTCGCGAATTTGAGTGCTCAAGGTGTTGAACTTACTCTTAGTCCTGGAACTTTTTGGTTCTTAGCTTGGGTGACGCTCACTACCGGTACCATTTTCGCGATGTGGTTGGGTGAACGTATTACTGATAAAGGAATTGGTAATGGTATTTCGCTACTGATTATGGTAGGTATCATAGCTACGCTTCCTCAGGCCTTCTTCCAAGAGATGTTGTCTCAAGTGAATCAGGGTGCTGGTTGGGTTGCCTTTATCATTGAGTTGTTCGCACTGTTTGTGATCACGATGTTCTGTGTGGCATTGACTCAAGCAGTTCGTCAGATTCCAGTTCAATACGCCAAGCAAGTTGCAGCCGGCGGTCGTATGGCAGGTACTCCTAGTGCTCGTCAATACTTGCCGCTCAAAGTAAACGCTGCTGGTGTGATGCCAATTATCTTCGCTCAAGCTATCATGTTCATTCCTATTACCATTTTGACTGGTATCGGAGCGGATGGAGAAGGTGCGAGCTGGATGATTACTGTATTTGGTAATATCCAAGGATTCTGGTACAACTTTACCTTCGCTGTATTGATTATCGTTTTTACGTATTTCTACACAGCAATTCAGGTAAATACTAATAACATCGCTGATGATCTAAAGAGAAACAGTGGTTTTGTTCCTGGAATTAAGCCCGGTGCTCCTACTGCTGAGTTCTTGGACACAGTATTGAGTAGAATTACATTCCCTGGTTCATTGTTGCTAGCGGTAGTTGCAATTCTACCTGCTTTGGCGATGGTTGTCGGTTTGAATACGCAATGGGCATACTTCTACGGCGGTACGTCGTTGTTGATTACTGTTGGTGTTATTTTAGATACGCTGCAACAAGTTGAAAGCTACTTGTTGAATAGACACTATGATGGACTCATGAAGTCTGGTAAGTTAAGAGGTAGAAACACACAAAGTACATTTAGTTAATATGGCGAAGCAAAGCGCAATAGAACAAGATGGTACAGTAACAGAAGCATTATCAAATGCAATGTTCCGTGTGGAGCTTGAAAACGGCCATGTTGTTACGTCGCACATCTCAGGAAAGATGAGAATGCACTATATCAAGCTTCTACCAGGAGATAAAGTAAAACTAGAAATGAGTCCTTACGATTTAACTAAGGCTCGTATAACGTACAGATACTAAAGAAATGAAAGTAAAAGCATCAGTAAAAAAGCGTAGCGCGGATTGTAAGATCGTTCGCCGTAAAGGACGCTTATATGTTATTAACAAAAAGAACCCCAAGTTCAAGCAACGTCAGGGTTAACCAATAATATAATAGAAAGACTATGGCAAGGATTGCAGGTGTAGACTTACCAAGAACCAAACGCGGTGTTATTGGCCTGACATATATCTTCGGAATCGGTTTGAGCCGCTCAAAGGAGATTCTCGAGAAGGCAGGGGTAAGTGAAGATGTTAAGGTTCAAGATTGGACTGATGACCAATTGACTACTATTCGTGGAGTCATCGCAGATGAGTACCGTGTAGAAGGTGAGTTGCGTTCAGAAGTTCAGCTTAATATTAAGCGTATGATGGATATCGGTTGTAATCGTGGTATTCGTCACCGTTTGGGATTGCCTTTACGTGGACAGCGTACTAAGAACAACTCTCGTACAAGAAAGGGTAAGAGAAAAACAGTTGCTAATAAGAAGAAAGCAACTAAATAATAGTTAGTTATGGCTAAGAAGCAAACGAAGCAAGTTAAGAAGCGCAAGGTGCGTGTGGAAGCAATGGGCGAAGCGCACATCGGATCTTCATTTAACAATATCATCATCTCTTTAACCAATGCACAAGGTCAGGTTATCTCTTGGTCTTCTGCGGGTAAAATGGGATTCCGCGGATCAAAGAAAAACACTCCTTACGCAGCTCAAATGGCAGCAGAGGATTGTGGAAAGGTTGCGTTGGAAGCAGGTTTGAAGAAAGTAAAAGCATACGTGAAGGGTCCAGGTAACGGTCGTGAGAGCGCTATCCGTACACTTCACAACCTAGGAATTGAGGTAGTAGAGATCATCGATATTACTCCAACTCCACACAACGGTTGTCGTGCACCTAAGAAGCGTCGCGTATAATTTTAATAGGAAGAACGAATTATGGCAAGATATACAGGACCAAAAACAAAGATCGCTCGCCGCATGGGAGAGCCAATCTTTGGCCCAGATAGCTCTTTTGAAAAGCGTAAGTACCCTCCAGGGCAACACGGTAACAACCGTCGTCGTGGTAAGAAAAGTGAATACGCTGTTCAGCTAGAGGAAAAGCAAAAAGCAAAATACACTTACGGTATTTTGGAGCGTCAATTTGCAAACATGTTCGACAAAGCATCTCGTAGTAAAGACAAGACAGGGGACGTGTTGTTGCAACTATGTGAGAGCCGCTTGGACAATGTAGTTTACCGTTTAGGATTGGGTAGAACGCGTGATGCGGCCCGTCAATTGGTAGGCCACCGTCACATTACCTTGAACGGTGAAGTGGCAAACATTCCATCTATCACAGTTAAGCCGGGTGATGTTATTGCAGTACGTGAAAAGTCAAAATCAATGACTGTTATCGCGGATGCATTGGCTGGTCATTCAGGTCAATACCCATGGTTGGAGTGGAACGAGAGTAAATTGGAAGGTACCTTCCTGAATGTTCCTTCACGCGATGCAATCCCTGAGAACATCAAGGAGCAGTTGATCGTCGAATTGTACTCTAAGTAATAATCACCTTATACTCAATTATATGGCTATCCTTAATTTCCAAAAGCCCGATAAAGTAATCATGAACACATCCACTGATACTAGTGGACAGTTCGAATTCAGACCTTTGGAGCCCGGTTACGGTCTCACAGTAGGTAATGCGCTTCGCAGAGTATTGCTATCTGGTTTGGAGGGTTTTGCCTTGACTTCCTTGAGAATTGAAGGTGTAGACCACGAATTCAGCACAATCGATGGCGTTGTAGAAGATGTTACTGAGATTGTATTGAATTTAAAACAAGTTCGTTTCAAACAACAGATTGATGGAATGGATACAGAAACTGTTAAGTTTTCTGTAACCGGAAAAGAGCAATTGTTAGCTGGTGATTTGGCTTCGCACATTAGCGCTTTCCAAGTATTGAATCCGGATTTGGTAATCTGTAACATGGATGCGGGTGTAAACCTAACACTAGAAGTGGTTATCGAAAAAGGACGTGGATACGTTGGTGCTGAGTCAAACAAGAAAGCTGATGTACCAGTAGGCACTATCGCTTTGGATAGTATCTACACTCCAATCAAGAATGTTAAATACGCTGTAGAAAACTATCGTGTTGAGCAGAAAACTGACTTTGAGAAATTGGTCTTAGAAATTGAAACTGACGGTTCAATTCACCCTAAGGACGCTTTAACCGAAGCAGCAAAAATCTTGATTCACCACTTCATGTTGTTCAGTGACGAGCGAATCAGCCTTGAAGATGAAGAAACGTCTGAAGCTGAATCATACGATGAAGAAGCGTTGCACATGCGTCAGTTGTTGAAGACTAAGCTTCACGATATGGACCTAAGTGTACGTGCATTGAACTGTTTGAAAGCTGCTGAAGTAGATACATTAGGTGATTTGGTGACGTACTCTAAGGCAGATTTGATGAAGTTCCGCAACTTCGGTAAGAAATCATTGACTGAACTAGAAGAATTAGTTGATAGTAAAAACTTGAGCTTCGGAATGGATATTTCTAAGTACAAGCTCGATAAAGAATAAGCATGAGACACGGTAAGAAAGTAAATCACCTAGGTAGAAAGTCTGCGCACAGAAAGGCTATGTTGAGTAACATGGCTTGCTCACTCATTGAGCATAAGCGCATCAACACTACCGTACAAAAGGCTAAAGAATTGCGTAAGGTGGTTGAGCCATTAATTACGCGTTCAAAAGAAAACTCTACACACAACCGTCGTGTAGCTTTCTCTGTACTCCGTCAAAAAGAAGCGGTAACTGAGCTTTTTGCTGTAGTTGCTCCTAAGGTAGGCGATCGTCCAGGAGGTTACACTCGTATCATCAAAACTGGTAACCGTTTGGGTGATAACGCAGAGATGTGTATGGTCGAATTAGTAGACTTCAATGAGATCTACGGTCAAGATGAGAAGAAGAAAACTACTCGTCGTAGCCGTCGTGCAAAAGCTACAACAACTGAAGCTCCTGTTGCTGAAGCAGCAGTAGAAGAAGTTGCTGAAGAAGCTCCAGCGGTAGAAGCAAAAGAGGAATCTGCTGAATAAGAAGATATAATGCACCAAATAGGTCATTGTTAATTAACTTTGGGGGGAATAAGGCGCGGCCTTATTCCCCTTTTTTTTTGAACACAACTACACACATGAAAGAAGCCACGAAAAAAGCGATTTTATTACTTGAAGACGGTACGGTATTCTATGGGTCATCTACAGGATTAGATGGGACGGCCTATGGTGAAATTTGTTTCAATACAGGTATGACCGGTTACCAAGAGATTTTCACCGATCCCTCTTATTTTGGTCAACTGATGGTGATGGCAACATCACACATCGGTAACTATGGCGTTCATGCGGACGAGGTTGAGAGTAGGAATATTCAAATCGCAGGTTTAATTACTAAGAACTTCAGCGATGTAGCTTCACGTGTAGGAAAAAGCGATAGTCTTTATGGCTACTTCGAGAAGCAAAATAAAGTGGCTATTGCAGATATCGATACACGTGCGCTAGTACGTCATATACGAGATGCCGGTGCGATGAACGCAATTATTTCAACAGAAATTCATGATTTGGATGCATTGAAAGCGGAATTGGCCAATTGTCCTTCAATGGAAGGTCTAGCGCTCGCACCAGTGGTTAGTACCAAGGAGTCTTATGAAGTAGGGCCCGAAGACAGTGAAGTACGCATTGCTGCGTTGGATTTAGGGATTAAAAACAATATCGTTCGTTGCATGACGGATCGTGGCGCACGAGTCAAGGTGTTTCCACACAATACCCCTACTGAAGAGATGATGTCATGGAATCCTAATGGCTTGTTCTATTCAAATGGCCCAGGTGATCCCGCGGCTTCACCTGAGGTTGTAGCAGAAGTAGCTAAGGGAATTGCCTCTGGCCTTCCTGTATTCGGGATATGTCTTGGGCATCAAATGATTGCCTTGGCGAGTGGATTGAGTACGTACAAAATGTTTAATGGCCACCGCGGGATTAATCACCCCGTAAAAAATGTGGAGACTGGATTAGGAGAGATTACCTCTCAGAATCACGGTTTTGTGGTTAAGATGGAGGATGTTGAAGGCGCAGTTAATGTAGCCTTGACGCATATTCATTTGAACGACCAAACGGTTGCCGGAATAAAGAGAACGGATGCCAAATGTTTCTCAGTACAGTATCACCCTGAAGCTTCCCCAGGTCCGCACGATAGTAGATACTTATTTGACCAATTCATAGAAGATATTAAGAACCACACTTCCGCGAATTAACTCTGAACTAACACTCTAAACTGAAAACTTATGTCTGTTATTACGCATGTTCATGCTAGACAAATTTTAGATTCTCGTGGTAATCCAACTGTTGAAGTTGATGTAATCACTTCTTCTGGTGCGATGGGTCGTGCAGCTGTGCCTTCAGGTGCATCTACAGGTATTCATGAAGCCGTTGAATTACGTGACGAAGATCCATCCTACTACATGGGTAAAAGCGTATTGAAGGCTGTGGATAATGTGAATGATCTCATCGGACCGGAATTGGAAGGTGAAATCGTGACTGAACAAGCTGCCATCGATCAAATAATGTTGGATCTAGATGGAACTGAAAATAAAGGGAAACTAGGGGCTAATGCTATCCTTGCAGTTTCTTTGGCTGTAGCTAAAGCGGCTGCGGAGAGCACAGGGCAGCCATTGTACCGCTACATTGGTGGTGTAAATGCTCGTACGTTGCCAGTTCCAATGATGAACATCTTGAACGGCGGGTCACATGCGGATAACTCTATCGACTTTCAGGAGTTTATGGTAATGCCGTTTGGTGCTGAATCTTTCAGCCAAGCATTGCGAATGGGTACTGAGGTATTCCACAACTTGAAGAAAGTATTGAAGAGCAAAGGATACTCTACCAACGTTGGTGACGAAGGTGGTTTTGCACCTTCTATTGGATCAAATGAAGAGGCACTTGAAATCATTCTTGAGAGTATCGAGAAGGCTGGTTACACACCAGGTAAGGATATTTGGATTGCGATGGATGCTGCTGCTTCAGAATTCTACAATGACGAGAAAGGTAAATATGTATTCCACAAGAGCGATGGTCGTGAATTGACCTCGGACGAAATGGTGGAATACTGGGCTACTTGGATTGAGAAATATCCTATCGCATCTATTGAGGATGGGCTTCATGAAGATGATTGGGCCGGTTGGGCGAAGCTTAATGCGAAGATTGGTGATAAGGTCCAATTAGTAGGTGATGATTTGTTCGTAACCAACGAAAAGCGCGTTGCTCGTGGAATTGAAGAGGGAAGTGCCAATTCAGTGTTGGTTAAAGTGAATCAAATTGGTACTCTTACTGAGACCATTAATACCGTCACGTTGGCTAACCGTCATCAGATGACCGCTGTAATGTCACACCGCAGTGGTGAGACAGAAGATGCTACCATTGCTGATTTAGCAGTTGCGTTGAATACTGGTCAGATTAAAACTGGTTCGGCTTCTCGTTCAGACCGTATGGCGAAGTATAACCAATTGTTGAGAATTGAAGAGGAATTGGGCGACAGAGCAGTATTCTTGGGCACCAACTTCCCGTATTTGAAATAATACCCTAAAACCACCTATCATGGATAAAATAAAAGAGCAGTTTCGGGACACCTTCCCAGGCATTGTAGCCGACACCAAAGCATTTTTGAAAGAGAATGCTGATAAAACCATTGGTGAGATTAAGGTGGGCCAATTATATGGTGGTATGCGTGGCATGCCAGCTTTGATTTGTGAAACATCAAAATTGGACCCTGAAGAAGGAATTCGTTTCCGTGGGTACAGTATCCCTGAATTGCAGCAAAAACTTCCGAAGTATCCAGGAGGCGAGCAGCCTTTGCCAGAGGGACTGTTCCACCTGATGCTGATGAATGAGATTCCGACTGAGGATCAAGCGCGTCGACTTAGTAATGCTTGGGTACGTAGAAGTAATGTTCCCGTGCACGTATTCAAGGCTATTGATGCATTGCCTAATCGGACACACCCGATGACCCAGTTTTCTATTGCTATTATGGCGATGCGTACGGAAAGCGAATTTGCTAAGGCATATTTAAGCGGTGTTTCGAAGTCGGAATACTGGGATGCGACATTTGAGGATAGTATGAACTTGATCGCGCGTCTTCCGCGTGTTGCGGCATACATCTATCGTCGTATGTACCACAACGATCAGCACATTGAACCAGATCCAAAGCTGGATTGGGCGGGTAACTTCGCACACATGCTAGGATTTGACAATGACGAATTCAAAGAGTTGATGCGTTTGTACATGACCATTCACGCAGATCATGAAGGTGGTAACGTGAGTGCGCATACGGTGCATTTGGTCGGTTCAGCATTGAGTGATGCCTATTTGAGTTTTGCTGCAGGTATGAATGGTTTGGCTGGACCGTTGCACGGTTTGGCTAATCAGGAGGTCATCCGTTGGATTAATAACATGCGTCAGGAATTGGGCGGTGGATTGCCAACGAAGGAGCAGATTGCGAATTACTGTAAAAAGACGCTTGAAGACGGTAAGGTGATTCCTGGATTTGGTCATGCGGTATTGCGTAAGACAGATCCACGATACACTGCTCAGCGTGAGTTTGCACAGGCTAAGATGCCGAATTCTGAGTTATTCAAGATTGTTAGCATGATCTACGAGGTTGTGCCAGATATCCTGGACGCTACAGGTAAGGTGAAAAATCCATGGCCAAACGTAGATGCACATAGTGGCCAATTATTAACGCACTATGGACTAGTTGAATACGAGTTCTACACTGTATTATTTGGTGTTGCTCGTTCTTTGGGTACTTTGTCAAACTTGATTTGGGATCGCGCGATGGGTATGCCGATTGAGCGTCCAGGAAGTACGACGACAGAACTTTTGAAAGCGAAATTAGGGTAAGATTCTAATTTTGAGACACATAGGCCCTGCAGCATTTTGAGTGTTGCAGGGCTTTTTGTTTGATTTTCAGTGGTTTTATGTTTGGGATTTCCTTATATTTGCAGCCCTTTTCGGACATGAAGCGTACTGCCGAGGGGAAAACTAAACAACAATAACCACTTTCGGACCAATGAGAAGTGTACGCTAGGATCCGGAATACAACAATTTTTCTCTCATGTCAGAAGAGAATCAAGTACCACAAGAAGAGGTACAACAAGAGGCACCTGTTCAGGAGGCCGTTGCAACCGAAGAAACTGTAGACGAAACTGTAGAGGAAACAACTGAAGAGGTTGTTGAGGATACTCCGTTTAGCTGGGACGATGTTGAAGGTGGCTCTGCCGCTGGAAAGAAAGATCGCGAAGCATTGACTGCTTTGTACGAAGAGACCCTGGGTTCTTCTATTGAACACCAAGTAGTGGAAGGTAAGGTTACTGCTAAAACCGACCGCGAAGTAATTATCGACATCAACTCTAAGAGTGAAGGTGTAGTGAGCTTGAACGAGTTCCGTTACAACCCAGAGCTTGCAGTAGGTGATGCCGTTGAGGTATTGGTTGATCGTCAAGAAGACAAGAATGGTCAATTAGTCCTTTCACACAGAAAAGCACGTTCTATCAAAGCTTGGGACCGCGTTAACGAAGCACACGAAAACGACGAGATCGTTAAGGGTTACGTTAAGGCACGTACTAAGGGTGGTATGATCGTAGACGTATTCGGTCTAGAAGCGTTCTTGCCAGGTTCACAAATTGATGTGAAGCCTATCCGCGATTACGACCACTACGTAGAAAAGACAATGGAATTCAAAGTGGTTAAAATCAACCACGAATTCAAAAACGTTGTGGTTTCTCACAAAGCACTTATCGAAGCTGATCTTGAAGAGCAGAAGAAGGAGATCATCTCTAAATTGGAGAAAGGTCAAGTTCTTGAAGGTGTGGTTAAAAACATCACCTCTTACGGGGTATTCATCGACTTGGGCGGTGTAGATGGTTTGGTACACATCACTGATTTGAGCTGGAGCCGTATCAACCACCCTTCTGAGGTAGTTGAATTGGATCAGAAAATCAACGTTGTAATTCTCGACTTCGATGAAGGTAAGACTCGTATCCAACTAGGTCTTAAGCAACTAGAGAAGCACCCATGGGATGCTTTGGATGCAAACTTGGCTGTAGGCGATACTGTCAAAGGTAAAGTCGTTGTATTGGCAGATTACGGTGCATTCGTTGAGGTATTGCCAGGTGTTGAAGGTTTGATCCACGTGAGCGAAATGAGCTGGTCTGCACACTTGCGCAGCGCTGGTGATTTCATGAAAGTTGGTGACGAAGTAGATGCACAGGTATTGACCTTGGATCGCGAGGAGCGTAAGATGAGCTTGGGTATCAAGCAAATGACTACCGATCCTTGGACTGATATTACCACTAAGTACCCACAAGGTTCACAACACAAAGGAACCGTTCGCAACTTTACGAACTTCGGTATCTTCCTAGAGCTTGAAGAAGGAATTGATGGTTTGATCCACATTTCAGATTTGAGCTGGACGAAGAAAGTGAAGCACCCATCTGAGTTTACTTCTATCGGTGCAACTTTGGAAGTAGTTGTGTTGGACATCGACGCTGAAAACCGTCGTTTGAGCTTGGGTCACAAGCAATTGGAAAACAACCCTTGGGACGATTACGCGAAAGCGTTCGAAGTAGGTTCTACGCACACCGGTACTATGATCAACTCTGGTGATAAAGGTGGTGATGTCAGCTTTGCTAGCCACGAAGGTGTAGAAGCATACTGTCCTGCTCGTCACATCACGAAAGAAGATGGTGGTAAGCTTGAGAAAGGCGAAACTGCTGAATTCAAAGTGATTGAGTTCAACAAAGACAACCGTCGTATTGTAGTATCTCACGTAGGTACATTCAAAGAGCTTGAAGTGAAGAAAGGTCGTTCAGCTTCTTCTAACAAAGCTGGCGGTAACGTGGTCGGCGCAAGTACGTCTACTGAGCGCACGACAATGGGGGATTTGGATGCCCTAGCTGCTTTGAAAGAGCAAATGAACAACGAGAACAAGTAATTGTTCTTCCATTGAATATTGAGTCCCCGGGCCGAAGGCCCGGGGATTTTTTTTTGCCCGCTGCGGGCGGCTCGCTTGAATGGTGTAAATTCGAGATATGAGAATAGGTCAAATAATTGAAGCATTGGAGCAGTGGGCTCCTCCCGCACTTCAAGAATCTTACGATAATAGCGGTCTCATCGTCGGGAACACAAACTGGGAATCTACCGGTGTTTTAGTGGCCTTGGACTGTTTGGAAAGCGTGGTGGATGAAGCCATCGCGAAGAACATCAACCTAATTGTAGCACATCATCCCATTGTGTTTTCCGGTCTAAAACGTTTCAACGGACGCTCCTACATTGAGCGTGTGGTGATGAAGGCAATTAAGCACGATGTGGCCATTTATGCCATCCATACGAATCTCGACAACGTCCTCTGGGGCGTGAATGCTAAGGTGATGGAGGTCTTGGGCATCAACAATCATGCGATTCTAAGTCCTTTGAAAGATGCCTTAAAGAAGTTTGAGGTGTATGTGCCTAAAGAACATGTGGAGGCCTTAGAGCAAGCTATTTTTGAGGCTGGCGGCGGTAAGGTTAGCGCGTACGAGGAATGTAGTTTCCGTACGGATGGTACCGGTTCGTTTAAAGGTACGGACGGAACTCAGCCAGTCATCGGGGAAGTAGGTAAGCGTGAATTTGTGGAAGAGGCCAAGTTGGAATTTATTGTTCCTTCCTATGCAGCTTCTGCGGTGGAACGCGCGGCTAGAGCGGCCCATCCGTACGAAGAAATGGCTTATCACTGGCTCGCAGTCGGCAATGCTGCGACCCATTTTGGTGCCGGTGCTGTGGGCGATTTACCTCAGGAATTGAGCTTTGAAGATTTTTTGAAGAAGGTCAAGTCAGCTTTTGACACGACCATTCGCTATACGGCACCTGCAGTGGATATGGTGAAAAAAGTGGCGGTTTGTGGCGGTTCCGGAAGCTTTTTATTGGGAGCTGCAATGGCGTCTGGTGCAGATGTTTTTATCACTGCAGATTACAAATACCACCAGTTCTTAGATGCCGATGGGAAAATCAGCATCTTAGATGTCGGACATTTTGAAAGTGAGCAATTTACAATCGACTTAATTGCTGACTTCATTGAGAAAAATTTCCCTAAATTTGCGGTTCTCAAAACTGAGGTCAACACAAATCCTATACAGTACTATTAGTATGGCTATGAAGGCGAAAGAATTAAGCGTAGAAGATAAGCTAAGAGCTCTTTACGATTTGCAAATCATCGACCGTCGTATCGACGAGATTCGCGCATTGCGTGGTGAACTTCCTTTGGAAGTAGAAGATTTGGAAAACGAAGTGGCTGGTTTAGAAACTCGCATCGAGAAGGTGAACAACGAGATTGCTGATCTTGAGAACGATATCAACGAGAAGCAAAACTTGAAAGCCGAATGTGCTGAAAAGATTGCCAAGTACACGAAAGACCAGGAGCAGGTGCGCAACAACCGTGAGTTCGAAGCTATTGCAAAGGAAATCGAGTACCAAGAATTGGAAATCGAATTGGCCGACAAGCGCATCAAAGAATACAGCGCGAAAATTGAAAATAAGAAAGAAGTGAACGGTGCTAGCGAAGAGAAATTGGCGGAGCGCAAGGATCACTTCAAGCATAAAGTAGCTGAGTTGGATAGCATCATGGCTGAGACGCAGAAGGAAGAAGATCTTCTGTTGGCTAAGAGTGGCGAAACCAAAGCTACTATTGAAGATAGATTGGTTGCAGCCTACGACCGTATACGCAGTGCTACTAAAAACAAGTTAGCAGTAGTGAGTGTAGAGCGTGGTGCTTCTGCCGGTTCATTTTTCGTTATTCCTCCGCAGCGTCAGATGGAGCTTGCACAACGCAAGAAAATCATGATCGATGAGCACAGTGGACGTATCCTAGTGGATCCTATTTTGGCTCAGGAAGAAGAGGAGAAAATGCAAGATATGATTGCCGGTTGGTTGAAATAACCTCCCGGTAGGATAGTAAAGAAAAACCCGCGCGTGAGCGCGGGTTTTTTTATAGTCTAACATGGAATTTGCTTGGGTAATCTCACAGGCCGCTCATCGCATTGAAAATTCGCGGGTCTAAGCATATAAGCTCATAGCGAGCATCATCCTCTACTTTGTACAAACGTATAGCATCTCCCTCTTTGGAAGGGCGTACTTTTCAAAGAAGCCGCTTGGCAGTTCCTTTTGTGCATCAAAGACGGTTACCTTGAACCCCGCCGCTTTTAGACGATCTGGGTAATCTTGGCCATAGAGGCGGACGTGGTCGTATTGACGGAACCTGCGCTCGCGTTCTGCCGGATCTTTGATGGTGATGTCCTCGTCTGTTTTTTCGTAATCCGGGTCCAGTGGTACTTGCATGATGGCTAAGCCTCCTGGCTTTAGGATACGGTGTAATTCTACCATCGCTTGGTGGTCACTGTCCACATGCTCTAGAACGTGGTTACAGAAGATGGTATCATAGGTGTTGTCCTCGATAGGGATGTTTTGCACGTCAAAACGAAGATCTGCCAATGGTGAGAATAGATCTGCGGTGGTGTAATCTAGGTGTTTCATCTTGCGGAATCGGCCATAGAAACATTGTTCAGGGGCAATGTGCAAGAGTTTTTGTGGACGGGTTAAAAAGTCAGTATGGTCTTTAAGGTATAGCCATAGCAAGCGGTGACGCTCGAGGCTGTTGGTACCCGGGCAAAGTGCATTTTCTCGCTGGTTGTTGCCATAGCCATAAGGGAAGAAGCGGCTATAGCCACGACCGTCGATAGGGTCTACGAATTTGTTGCCTTTAAAGATGACCGGTGCCACCCATTGGACCAAATAGCTGAGTCTAATAAGTAGCGGACGAGGGACCTTGGCTAAGGCCCATTTCATTATTCGTGAGATCATAGTTTTTCGTATTCGGCCGGATCCATGCCTAGGGCATCGTAAATGTACTGGAAGGTACTCAGGATCTCAGGTTCGCCATTGACCACAGCTACATCGTGTTCGAAGTGTGCACTGTTTTTTCCATCTGCGGTAAGGATGGTCCATCCATCAGGAAGTTGTTTGATGCGTTGGGTACCGAGGTTGATCATGGGCTCGATGGCGATGACCAATCCTTCTTGAATTTTCTTGCCGCGACCGCGTTTGCCGTAATTGGGCACTTGTGGTTCTTCGTGCATTTGCTTTCCAAGACCGTGGCCTACGAGTTCGCGAACCACTCCGTACCCTCTGCTTTCCGTGTATTCCTGGATGGCTGCGCCGATATCACCTACTCGATTGCCAGCTTTTACTTCGCGAATACCTGCGTATAAAGAGGCTTTAGTATCCTCGAGTAGGCGTTTTGTATCCGCATCTACTTCACCAATGGGGAAGGTGTAGGCGTGATCGCCATAGAATCCGTTCATCAATACCCCGCAGTCTACAGATATGATGTCGCCTTCCTGAAGTGGAGTTTTGCCAGGGATTCCATGAACGACTTGGGCATTTGGAGACATACAGAGGGTGTTGGGGAAGTCGTACATGCCCAAGAATCCTGGGATGCCGCCATGATCGCGGATGAATTCCTCTGCCTTATTATCAAGCTCCAGCGGAATGGCTCCAGGGACTAATAGGGGTGCAAGCATCCCTAAGGTCTTACTGACCAATTGTGCACTTTCACGCATCAATTCAATTTCTTCCGCGCTTTTGTATTTGATCATCCTTTAGGATTCAATAAGTTCAAACCGGTCATTTCCTTTGGCTGGGCAACGCCCATTAAAGCCAATAACGTAGGTGCAATATCGCCCAAACGTCCTTCATTCAAGGTGAATTCTTCGGCACTGCTGCCAACTAAGAAGCAAGGGACTACGGTGGTTGTGTGAGAGGTGTTTGGCGAGCCATCTTCGTTGACCATACAATCGGCATTTCCGTGATCGGCCAAGATGATGAATTGATAATCGGACCCTAAACCTGCTTCAACTACAGATTGGAGGCAAGCATCCACCGTTTCACATGCCTTTATTGCGGCTTCCATCACTCCTGTGTGGCCTACCATATCAGGGTTTGCGAAGTTTAAGCAGATAAAGTCCGTGGCCCCTTCTTGAAGTTTTGGTACAATAGCATCTCGGATATCTCCTGCACTCATTTCAGGCTGCAGGTCATAGGTGGCCACTTTAGGGGAGGGGCAAAGCAATCTACTTTCGCCTTCAAATGGTTTTTCACGTCCGCCTGAGAAGAAGAATGTGACGTGTGGGTATTTTTCGGTTTCTGCAATTCGAATCTGAGTTTTTCCAGCAGCTTCAAGGACTTCACCGATGGTGTTGACCAGGTTATCCTTGCGAAAAACGACGTTTACATTTTTAAACGTCTCGTCATAGCTGGTCATTGTCACATAGTGCAGGGGCAGGGCGTGCATGTTCTGCTCGTGGAAATCCTGTTGGCTCAAGGCTTGTGTGATTTCACGACCGCGGTCGGTGCGGAAATTGAACATGATGACCACATCATTGGCCTCAATCTTTGCTACAGGCTGACCTAGGTGGTTCACACATACGTGTGGCTCCATGAATTCGTCCGTGGTGCCGGCATCGTAACTGGCTTGAATGGCTGCCAGTGGATCCAAAGTTGTGGTACCTTCACTGTTAACCATACAATGGTAGGCTTTTGCGACACGTTCCCAACGTTGGTCGCGGTCCATCGCGTAATAACGTCCGACAAAAGTGGCCAAGGTTCCAGTAGTTTGGGCCATATGGTCGGTCAAATCTGTCAAGAATCCCAAACCGCTTTGTGGGTCGCAATCGCGCCCATCAGTGAAAGCATGGACATAAACGTTCTCGAAGGCTTCGGCGAACAACCAGCTACATAGGGCCTTAGCGTGGTTAAGGTGAGCATGAACACCGCCGTCGCTGACCAGACCTAGCAAGTGAATCTTGCTGTTGTTGGCTTTGGCATAGGCAAGTGATTCTTGAAGGGTCGCATCTTCTGCGAAATCACCATTCTCTGCGGCCAAGTTAATTTTCACCAAATCTTGGTACACCACACGTCCCGCACCGAGGTTCATATGACCTACTTCGGAATTACCCATTTGTCCTTCGGGAAGACCTACATCTAGGCCGCTGGTTTTGATCCAGGTTTGAGGGTAGTTTTTATATAGGCTGTTCACAAAAGGAGTATGAGCCTTATCGATGGCGCTGACCTCAGGGTTGTCGGCGCGTCCCCATCCGTCGAGGACTATCAGTGCTGTCTTCTTCATAGCGTGTGTTGTGGCCACAAATTTACGGTTTATTAGGGCAAAAAAAACCCGCCAATTGAGGCGGGTTAAGAAGTGTGTTTTTAAACGTTAATAGACAGCAATCCAAGCATTAGGCGTAATAGCCATTGCATTTTCGAGTGCGAGTAGTGCTTCTCGTAATTCCTTGTGCTCACTGAGGACTACCCTGTATGTCGGAATACTTTCCACAAAGACTACTTGTAAATCATCTATATCTAAGGAATTCAAGTATTCATTCGCCATTGATTCATTCGGGAATGAGCCTATGACCACGTGATAACCATTGATTTCACTTATCATTTGAGTAGTTTCAAAAGTTGTTGTGGCACTATTTTCTAAAGATTTTAATTTTTCTTTTAGCTCAGTATTCTCAGCTTTGAGGCTAGATGTTGCTCCTTCTTTTTGAGCAGAAAGGTCATCGTAAGCCAATGCCGCGACCATTAAATCACTTTCTAACTTATCTATTTTGGCTTTTGCCTCAGAAAGTTCAGCTGAATTGTTAGAATTCCCTAAATCAATTCTTAAGCCAGTAAAAAATCGAAGAATTTTATCATTTCCTGTTCCGCTTACGGCATATCCATCTACAAAATCATCAATAAACATAGTATACCTAGTACCCATCATTAGGGTTCCAAATGGCAATAAATTCCCTAATTCTGCGGTAGCACCAAGAACCATATGTTCGCTGAAACCAAAATTACCCGGACTAGACTCGGCTAAAGATGAACCTAATCCTAGATCTAAATTAATTTTAGATAACCAATCAATAGGCAGTTCTGGTAATACGTTATAATGGCCAACAACTTCAATAGGAATTAAACCAGATGAAAATCTGTTTGGGGAACTGATTCCAATAACGCCGAGAGTTATCTCAGCACTGATGTTTTCATCATGAGTGTAAAATGCCCCCATCCTCATGCCAGCATTTCCTGCGGGTACACTTAGATTAAAATAATTATATGAGGGTCTTATATCTGACACATGAATTGCTTCTTCAACGGATGTATATACGCTCCAGCTTTTTGACTGTGCATTAAGCATTACGCTTAATAATAACGTTAAGAAAAGTGAAAGGTTAAATTTCATGATTCCAGAGTATTGGTTTGATTAATTATAGTTTTAGAATTATTTGAGCCGACCGGTTTAGCGCCATACCTTCTAAGGTATTATTTGAGGCTACAGGATCAATTTTTCCTTTCCAGCTGGTTGAAATTCTATTTTGTTGAATTCCACTTTCGATAAACCAAGTTTTTACAGCATTGGCTCGCTTCTCACTCAAGTTTAGATTATAGTCCTCCGATCCTTGCGTATCTGCACGTCCAATAATTTCTAATTTAATGGAAGGATTGCTTTTTAGGATTTCTAAAACTTCACCTAAATAAGCAACATTTTCTTCATTAACATCAGAAAGATTTGGACTGAACAGGACATAACTTGGTGAGTTAAGGTCATGATTTTTATATGCTTCTAGTAGCTCTTGCGTGGCTTTTGAAACTTGATTTGCCTCTTCCAAAGCATTAGTTAATTCTTCCTTCTGTTTACTTTCTCGCGCCAAATCACTTTGCGCTGTAAGAAGTTGAGAATTCAAATCTGAAACCTTGGCTTTTTCATCTGCCAAATCCATTTTCAATTTTTTTGCACTTTCTCCCAAATCAAATCTTGCAGTGGTAAAGAACCTTAAAATCCCATCATTTGATGACCCTGCAACCACTTTTTGGTCCAAATAGTCATCTACAAATGAACTATATCGGGTCCCAATAATGACATGCCCGCCTGGCAGAGCATCTATAAATTCTAGCGATGCCCCAACATTTAAGTGTTCTGAGAATCCAAAACGTGAACTTGAGTTACTCACTAACGCCGAGCCAACTCCAAGATCTAAATTGAATTTATACTTATCAATATTTGAACCTAATATATCGTAATGACCTATGAGTTCAACAGGAACAAGTTTTGTTACAAATTGATTTGGCGACCCTATACCAGTTACACCAAGAGAGAATTCAGCACTAACTTTTTCGGACTTAGTGAAGTATGCTCCAACCCGAGCCCCACTATTCGCTGCTGGCACACTTAAATTGATGTAGTTGTACGATGGACGTACATCGCTTATATGAACATTCTCTTCTACTGTGGCAATAAAGGACCAGCTACTTTGTCCATGAGATGATAATGTTCCTATTAGAAAAATCGAAAGGAATGATATTAATTTTTTCATAGTTCTACCTTAGAATGTGTTGATTTAAAGATAAATATAGTATTTAAAATTCATCAATTCTTATTTTTGATATCTCACCAACATAGTTTGCACTGAAAATACGCGCTGTCTGTTTGCCTTTGAGCTCCATGTGCTCGCCATGAACTCGGATCCAAGACCCTTCACGCAAGCCAATAACGGGTTGGTCGTTGAAGTGTTGGAATTCTTTAATGCGCGTCTCTCGGGTTTCTCCCATGTGCGTGCTGCCTTCTACGGGATCGAGGTAATGCGGGTTGATGTTGAAAGGGACCCATCCGAAAGCCTCAAAGCTTGGCGGGTATACAATAGGCATATCGTTGGTGGTGCAAATGCTTATGCCCGTAAGGTTACAGCCTGCTGAGGTACCCATGTAGGGTTTGCCGGCGCGCACTGCGGCATCGATGGTGTCGAAATAACCGGTGTTGCGAATGGTATCACAAAGCACAAAGGTGTTGCCACCGCCAGTGAAAAATCCATCAGCCCAATTCGTTCCTTCCTCCGCCGTTTCAAATTCGTGTGCCCCGCGCATCTCAAACCCCCAGGCTTCAAAGACTTCTTTGGCGCGAGCAGTGTAGGCGTCGTGGGTCATGCCGCCAGGTCGTGCAAAGGGGATAAATAGGATTTTTTTTGCAGAAGAAAAGAAGTCTTTGCATTCGGTTTCGAGGTAGCTGAGATAAGGTTTTCCGTATACCGTGGAAGTGCTGACGATAAGTAGGTTCATAGTTATTTCGCTTCATTGAATAAGTAAGTCCACACGCTTTTCTTGCCTTGGCTTAGCTCGGTCCAAATAGGACGAACCACCCCATCGTAGGCAGAGATGTGGTTGTAGTCGCCCATGAAGACGGCATCATTTGGGGTAAACGGGGTGTCGTTGATTTGTTGTTCGGTCCAAGTAGCTCCGCCATCGTGGGATATGGCGAGGTAGGTATTGGTGGCGGCATCTTCGAGGGCTCTGCGGTCATAATACACGGCATACAGGTAGCCGGTGGTGGGGTCGACGGTGAGCCAGGGAAGGAATTGGTCGCTTTGGCCACCATCAGGGCTAATGGATTGTTTTGGGGACCAATGGGCCCCAGCATCGTCACTAAACGAGAAATATACCTCGCCGCCCATGGAGTAATCTTGGTCGCCCCAGCAGAGGTAGATACGTCCATAATAAGGGCTTGAAGGGCAGTGGTCTACAACAGTAATGGGCATGCCGTTGCATCGCGAGAAGCCATCGTAGCTTTGAGACCAACCTGCAAATTGGGTGCTGACGAGGACATCTTGCCAATGTTTGCCGTCGAGACTTCTGCTCACATATAGGGAGTCGCGAAGTGCCCAGCCAACGTACATGGCATTTTTAATGCCATAGGCAGGTACAGCGCCTTCGGCGGTGCCATCATCGTCAATACAATCTCCGGCTCGGTCGGTGATGATTACGGGAGTGGTCCAAGTTTTGCCTTGGTCGTAGCTTTGAGAAAATAGGATGGTGCTCTTACAATTTGGGTTGTCGGTGCCGTACGAATCGAATTGCGTCCAACTCAACCCAATGGTGCCCTTGGTTGGGTGCTCGGCAACCCATTCTTTGTCGTGTTTCTTGCCATTGATCGCAGTGAAACTTCCATCGTTAAAGGTCCCGTCCGGGCCATCTTTGGTCTGACAAACCATACGGTCGAGGATTTGGTCGCTGCGCCAATTTGTGCCTTCAGGATCGCTGAGGTGGAAGAAATATACGCGGCCCGAACGATCGGCATGCAGCACGGGATCGCCCCAAACGCCATAAGGAGAAGTGAGCGCCTCGGTGGTCCAAGTCGTTCCGCCGTCGGTACTTTGGTAAAAGTTGTTGAGGACACTACCCGCGTAAATGTTTAAAGGGTTCGTGGGGTCCACGGCTATGGAGGGCTCGCAAATGCCCGTTTTGAAAGCAGCGCCTTCATGGATTTTTACGGCTTGGGCGGTGGCCACAAGACCTGCAAATAGCAGTGCGATTGACAGGGCTTGGGTCGAAAATTGGCGTATTTTCACGGGCATGAAATTTTTACTCGTCATTTGGTTTTGGTGGGCAGGGGCTATGGCCCAAGACCCGGCTGCGCACACTAAGGTACGGCATGAGTTCTATGTGAGCGTCACGGATTTCCATGTCGATACAGAAAAAGGAAAAATTACAGGGGTGGTGAAAACCTTTCCGGACGATTGGGAGCGCGCAATGAATGCTTTGTTACAGGAAAAAGTGATGCGCTATGTACAATTGGACTCCAACCAAAGAGCAGCTTTGCACGGCCAATACCTTGAGCAGCACATCAAATTAGAATTGAATGGTGAAGCTATGGCTGTGGCATATTTCGGAACTTCTCGAGGTCCCGATGAAGTGTATTTGTTGTTCACCGCGGAGTACGGAGATAAGGAAATGGAAGAGCTGAGTGGGAATTGGTCCATAAAACATACCCTGCTTGCAGATATTTATCCTTCCCAAGAAAATATTGTGATTTTCCATTACGGCGGCCGCAAACAGACCAATAGCTGCCGCGAAAGCAATGATTACCGCTTAAACTTTAATTTTTAAATGTTCTACTTCAACCTAGGCATTCGTCATATCACCGATCTAGAAGGGTACGACCATATGTTGTTCTTGTTGGCCTTAACGCTTCCGTTGAGCTTCGGGCAATGGAAGGCCACCCTGAAGTGGATTACCGTATTCACCGTTGGGCACAGTCTTAGTTTGGCCTTGGCCGCCACAGAAGTCGTTAGGCCGCCGAGCCAGTGGGTCGAGCTGGGCATTGCCGTGACGATCGCGTTGACGGTGGGGTATCACCTGATCAATGGATTCAAGGTGGGGCAAGGGGCGATGTGGCTTTCAGGAATTTTTGGATTGATTCACGGATTGGGATTTGGGTCGTACTACTCGTTCATTGCACAAAGCGATTCGTTTTGGTGGGCGTGGATCCCGTTTAATTTAGGAATTGAGGCAGGCCAAATTCTCGTTGTTCTGGCCTTGCTTTTTGTATATTGGTCAGTCGAAAAATTTTGGCGCAATCCCAAGGCCATGAAGTGGATGCTTAGCGGGGTAATTTTAACCTTGAGCATTCAAATGATTTTGGACCGATTGTCCCTCTAACTTGTACATAAAACCTCTCAATATGAAGCGCATTTTAGTATCGCTCATTGCCCTAGCCACCCTTGGCCTCTCGGCACAAAATGTAAACACTTCGAAATTCAGACAATTGGGCCAGGAGCTTCCTACTCCAAACGTCTACCGCACCGCTTCAGGTGCTCCAGGTCATGAATATTACCAGCAGCAGGCTGATTACAACATGTCCATCACCTTGGACGATGAAACGCAGCGTATTTACGGTGAGGAAATCATCACCTACACCAACAATAGTCCGGATGAGCTGCGCTATTTATGGGTCCAATTAGACCAAAACATGCGCGCCCAGAACAGTATGACGCAGCAAATCCAAACGGGCGGCATCTTTAACGACCGTACCGGAACGCCACAGACGGCGTTCAATCAATTAAAGAACAGCCAGTTCTATGATTTTGACGGCGGCTTCAAACTTGATTACGTGCAAACTACTTCAGGCAGCAACTTGCGCTACACCATCAACAATACAATGATGCGTGTGGACCTGCCTTCACCATTGCGCAAGGGCCAATCGTTCAGCTTCAAGATTAAGTGGTGGTTCAACATCAACGACCGTATGGATATTGGTGGCCGTTCGGGTTACGAATACTTTGAAGAGGATGATAACTACCTCTACACCATTGCCCAGTTCTTCCCACGCATGGCCGTGTACAACGATGTGGAAGGATGGCAGAACAAGCAGTTCCTAGGGCAAGGGGAGTTTACCTTACCTTTTGGTGATTACAAAGTGAGCATTACCGTGCCGACAGACCACGTAGTAGCTTCTACCGGTACGTTGACGAACGCTTCTCGTGTACTGACCTCAATACAGCGTGCTCGCTTAACCAAGGCTGAGAAGAGCTTTGATGATCCTGTGATCATCGTGACTCAAGATGAAGCCATTGAAGCGGAGCAGAACAAATCGAAAAGCACTAAGACTTGGGTTTTTGAAGCCGAAAATGTGCGTGACTTCGCCTTTGCGACGTCTCGTAAGTTCATTTGGGATGCACAGGCCGTAGATATTAACGGCAAGACCACGATGGCGATGAGCTACTACCCGAAAGAAGGTAATCCATTGTGGGAGCAGTACTCGACGCGAGTAGTGGCACACACCCTTAAAGTATATAGTAAGTTCACCGTGGACTACCCGTACGAAAAAGCCATTTCGGTGCATACCAAGTGGATCGGTATGGAGTACCCGATGATTTGTTTTAACGGCGGTCGTCCTGAAGCGGATGGCACCTACAGCGAAGGCACGAAATACGGTATGATCGGGGTGATCATTCACGAAGTAGGCCACAACTTCTTCCCGATGATCATCAACTCCGATGAGCGTCAGTGGACTTGGATGGACGAAGGATTGAACACCTTTGTACAATACCTGACAGAGCAAGAGTGGGATCACGAATATCCATCACGTCGTGGGCCGGCGCACAAGATTGTGCCTTATATGAGTGGTCCAAAAGAGGAGATGGTGCCTATTATGACAAATTCTGAGAGCGTACTCCAGTTTGGCAATAACGCCTACGGTAAGCCTGCTACCGCATTGAATATTCTTCGCGAAACCGTCATGGGTCGTGAACTGTTCGACTATGCGTTCAAGGAGTACAGCCGTCGCTGGGCCTTCAAACACCCCTCTCCGGCAGATTTCTTCCGAACTATGGAGGATGCATCAGGTGTAGATTTGGATTGGTACTGGCGCGGATGGTTCTATACCACCGACCACGTAGATATCGCCTTAAAGGATGTGCAGTGGTACCAAATGTCTACGCAGAATCCAGATATTGAAAAGCCTTTCCAAGAGGCTAAAGCAGAAGAGGCAGATGCCCATATCGGTAAACCTCGCAATAGTGTCATTCGCACGATGGTGGATGAAGTACCAGAAACGCGTGATTTCTATAACTCATATAACCCGTATGCAGTGAGCGAGGCAGACCGCGAGGCCTACAAGCGCTACCGCGATGGATTGACTGCCGAAGAAGCGGCAATGTTGGATGCAGGTCACCATTTCTACGGCCTTACCTTCGAAAATCAAGGCGGTTTGATCATGCCCTTGGTATTGCGATTTACATTAGAGGATGGACAAGAAGAAGTTATTCGCATTCCAGCTGAGGTATGGCTGAAGAATGAAGATGAGTTTACCAAATGGTTCAACTTCCCACAGCCGGTTGTTCAAATCACGCTAGACCCATTCTTGGAAATTGCGGATACCGATCGTTCAGATAACAATTGGCCAGCGCTGCAAGAGCCTAATAAGTTTGACGTCTATTCTCGTGAGGCTACAAGTCGTTGGGATCGCAACGGTCGCTCAAACCCTATGCGCGAAGCACGCGCTACCGAGGCTAGATAAGCGCCCATAACAGTGTAAGATGAAAAGAACCACCTGTCCTCGAAGGGGAGGGTTCTATATGTTCTGATTATCAATGAGTTAAGTGATAGAGGTGGTTCGGTATCCGAACCATCTTGGTTAGTGTTCCGAACGTTCTA
>DFQY01000046.1 GCA_002378005.1 Flavobacteriales bacterium UBA3477 | reverse complement strand
CGTTGGGCCAAAAAACGTCGCTATGGCATTGTAGGTGAACGTTCGGTTTCGAACATCATCACCATTGGTAAGGTCTCTGCCCCCGAGGATAAGGAAGTACTGAAGTTGAGTGGAGGATTGCCTAATGCATTTGATTTTGCTCAGGTCTACAAGCCTGGAAAATTCTCATTGCCCAATGCTGTAAAACTTTGGACTTCAAAGGAGGACTTGCTGGATTTATCTCAGGTGCATTGGTATCGATCGGCGCTTGAGGACGAGAAGGTCATCGTTGTTTTCGAGGATTATTTAGACCAATTCATTGCACGTACCACACCGCCTCGCATCTCTTTCAGCGGAAATTCAAGTCCAATCAAAGGACAACAATCCTCTTGGACGCTAGCTCTCATAGGGTCAGATGGCTTGCCAAAGCAGGCCAACAGTAGTGTTGAGATCTGGAAAGGAGAGGAGTTAGTAGATGTTCCTGTGGTCGAAGAAAGTGAATCTAGGATTTATGCCTTCGCTACCCAATTCACTTCTGCGGGAACCTTTGAAATAAGAATGTCAATGACTCGTGATGAGGAAGATTTTCTCGCCAAAGAGCGCGTGGAGGTTAGCGAGGGCGATATAGAGGCTTTCCGTCCGTACAATCAAAGACTCATGAATGATTGGATGCAACAGGCAGAATGGGTGGCGAGCGATACCAATACATCCGCCTATAACGCTTGGGAGATGGAGCGTCAGACGATGGAATTGGCCATAAAAAATCCCCAGCACTACACGTGGTGGTACTGGGGACTGGTATTGTTGCTTGCTGCTTCAGAGTGGGTACTCCGCCGCCGTCAAGGCTTAATTTAAAGATTATTCATCAAGAAGGCATTCAACTCCTCTGACGATAGGTTCTTTCCTACGATCACGCCATTATCGTCCAAAAGGATGTTTTGTGGAATGTATTGAATCCCGTAGTACACGGCAATTTCATTTTTCCAGAAGTTCAAGTCGCTGACTTGTGGCCAAGGCAATCCATCTGCTTCGATACCGGCTTTCCACTTCTCAGCATCCTGGTCCAAGCTAATGCCGACAATGTTGAATCCTTTGTCGTGGTAAGCATTGTAAGCGGCTACCAATGCTGGGTTGGCGGCGCGACAAGGACCACACCATGAAGCCCAGAAATCTACCAAAACATAGGTGCCTTCGATGCTCAAGATGCTCAATAGCTCACCTTCTGGGGTGGCTTGAGTGAAGTCTTGGAAGTTCGCGCCTACTTGGGAACGCTCGAGTTCTTGGATTTTCGCTTGCAGTTTTTCGTAATCTGGACACGCGTGGTATTCTTCAGAGATTTGGTCGCGTACTTGGACGAAATCCTCGTAGGTGATATCTGAGGTAGCTTGACTTAAGATGATGGCTGCACCTAGTAAGTTGTTGTTCTTCGCGAACTTCACTACAGATTTAGATTGGCTAGCGATGAGGTTCATCGCTTCCGCACGGATCTGTTCTTGTGCCGCTGTATCGTTCAACGTCATGGCATCGCGGAATTTGATCTCCAACATACCCATGGTGTTGTTAAAGATCTCGCCGCGTTGGTTGAAAACGGTCACACAATCTTGGAAGGCACCTGCTGTGATGTTGTATCCTACGATAGAATCGAATGCGATGCTTACATCTGTACCTTCGTGGAAGTACATGCCAGGTGCGCCGAGTTGCTCTATTTGCACCATTACATGTTGCGGCAGGATATCGTCTACGTTTACATCGAGACTTCCGCCATTTAGTTCACCTTCGAAAAGGATTTGGTTATCTTCTAAAGAGATGCGCACAGGGCTGTTCCCGGCCTCTGGTATGTCTATGGAAAGGTTAAATGTTCCTTCAGGAGCCGAACAAGCGGCCAAAAAAGCAGCACTTACCGCTGCCAGGAAAAATTTCTTCATTGCTAATGATTAAGTTTACACTCCGCAAATTACATAGAAGAGATGAAGAAAATCGTTACCCTAATCACAATCTTGGTTTTTAGTGTCCAATCATCCGCCAAGGAGGGCATGTGGATCCCAATGCTCCTAAATAACAACATCGCAGAAATGCAAGCCATGGGCTGCGAGCTCAGTGCCGAGGACATTTACAGTGTAAACCACAGCTCCTTGAAAGATGCCATCGTGAGTTTTGGTGGTTTTTGTACTGGGGAGTTCATTTCTGCAAAAGGATTGGTCTTGACCAACCACCACTGCGGCTACGGCCAGATCCAAAAGCAAAGCTCGATGGAGCACAACTACCTCAAAGACGGCTTTTGGGCGCGTTCCATGGACGAGGAGTTGAAAAACCCAGGGTTGTTCGTTGAGCAATTGGTCTACATGGAAGATGTGACCAATTCCTTGGTGAATTCTGGCGATAAATTCAAAGAAATAGAGGCTGCCTTGATTGAAGCCAAAGAATTGGACAACCCAAACCTCTCTTACAAGGTGGTTCCATTTTTCAATAACAACCAATTCTTCTTGTTGGCCACCATCAGATACAACGATGTACGCTTGGTAGGTGCGCCCCCGAGCTCTATCGGTAAGTTCGGCGCGGATACTGACAACTGGGTATTCCCACGCCACACAGGGGATTTCAGTCTGTTCCGAGTATACGACGAGAGCGGAAATGCCTTTACACCAGCACAACACTTGAAAGTAAATATCGCACCGCGTACCCCAGGAGAATTCACCATGGTGTTCGGTTACCCCGGTCGCACTCAAGAATATTTAACGGCGGTTGAAATGGACCAATTGGTCAATGTAGAAAACGCCCGTCGCGTAGAAATCCGCGATGTTCTTTTATCCATCATGGATGCTGAAATGCGTGCAGATGCAGAGGTGCAACTTAAATATGCTTCAAAATACGCCCGCATTGCCAACGGTTGGAAAAAGTGGATCGGTCAGATTGAAGGGGTCCAATTTTCCAAAGGCCTTGACCGGAAACGCAAGCTCGAGGCTGAATTCACGGCCCGCATAGCCGCAGATGCCAATCTTTGGGACAAATATAGTGGCTTGTTGAATGAAATCGCAGTGAACAACACGCAGATTTCGGAAGGCCAATTAAAGCGCAACGAGTTCATCGAAACCATCTATTACGGAATGGAGTGGTTCTCATTGATGAGCAAGCTACAACGCGCAAAATCCGACGCTGATATGGACGTGGACTTGGTTGACTTCCATCAGAACTACAGCCGTACGGTAAGTGAAAAAACCACAGCAGCGATGCTTTCCATGGCCTTGGAAACCTTCCTAGACCTGCTTGGGCACATGGACGAAGCCACGTTTGTAAGCACAGTTCATGATGAGATTGATGCGCTGGTAGAATTGGCCACAAAAGATGAGCCTATCGATCTTGAAACAGTCGCTCCAGCGGCAAATAGCTTCAATACAGCAGCATTCCAAGCGTTTTATGCAGTATCTCCTGATAACGCGTTGTTGCAGAAGGCGACCGAACTATCGGCCGAATACATGCGGGCATTGATGGAAGTGTTTCCTGAGCGCAACTTTTACCCTGATGCGAATAGCACGCTGCGTGTGACCTACGGAAAGCTAGAAGGAGTAAGCCCTCGAGATGCCGTGTCGTATGGAACAACTACGTATCTCGACGGAGCGATGGCGAAATACAAGCCTGGTGATTACGAGTTTGACATGCCGGCCAAACTTATTGAGTTATACGACAACAAGGACTATGGCCAATATTCAGAAAACGGCAAGCTTCCTGTGTGTAATATCGCTTCGAATCACACCACAGGTGGAAACAGTGGTTCTCCTGTATTAAATGGCCGAGGTGAACTTATTGGATTAAATTTTGATCGTATTTGGGAGGGCACCATGAGCGATGTCAATTTTGACGCGAACATCTGCCGCAATATCATGGTTGATAGCCGATATGTATTGTTTATCATAGATAAGTTCGCGGGACAGCAGTGGTTGATTGAAGAAATGGATTTGATAGCGCTTTAAACCTTTTGAATTCAAAGGTGTCATAGTAGATATAGCCTATGAAAAGTACCCCGATTTTTATTGTAGTCGCCGTCGGAGCGTTGTTAGCCACCTCTTGTGGTAAAAACAATCCTACACCGGCTGAGCCTTTTGAGGCTGTCCATGCGGTTTTTGGGACAAGTGTGCCTGTGGAACCTCCGTATTCTTATGCGAGTCAGGCGCCTGGGTACATTCAAAAAGACAATAGAGGAGGGATCACCATTGAGGATAAGAAGGCTACTGTTGGCCGGGTGCTCTTTTACGACAGGGCATTGAGCGATAATCAAACCATAGCTTGCGGTTCTTGCCACCAACAGCAATTCGCATTCTCAGATACGGCACAGCGCAGTGTTGGGCTCAATGGTGGTGTAACCGGTCGCCATAGCATGCGTTTAGTCAATAACAGGTTTGCCATTGAACAGCATATGTTCTGGGACGAACGTGCCGCAGATCTTCAAGATCAGGTGGTACAGCCTATTCAGGATCACATCGAAATGGGATTTAGCGGTACCAACGGCCAGCCTGGAGTTAGCGTCTTGGTGGACAGATTACAAAACACGGATTACTACCGGGAGTTGTTTGCCTGGGCTTTTGATGGCGACAGTACTGTGACACTCGGGAAAATGGGCTTAGCCTTGACTGATTTTGTCAATTCTATTGAGAGTTTTGATGCAAAATTCGACGATGGTTTCACCACAATTGCGGCGTTGAATCAACCCTTTCAAAACTTCACTTCACAAGAAAATCAAGGCAAAGCGTTATTCCTAGCGCCGCCAAACGTTGATATCAACGGTATTCGTACGGGTGGAGGAGCAGGATGCGCAGGGTGTCACCAACCACCAGAGTTTGATATCGATCCAAATTCGGGTAATAATGGTGTTGATCACGTAGCGGGTGATCCAGCAAGCGCAGACTTTACCAACACTCGTTCTCCATCTTTGCGGGATGTAATAGGACCGAATGGTCAACCAAATGGACCTATGATGCATACCGGTGATTTTATTGAGTTCCAAACGGTCATTGAACACTATAATGACGTCATTCCCGATGTGAATAACAACACCTTAGATCTTCGTCTTCGTCGTGGCCCAAACAGACTTCAGCTAGAGCTCACCGCCAATGAACGCGAGGCTTTAGAAGCATTTGTGAAAACTTTGACGGGCTCGAACGTGTATACGGATTCACGTTGGTCGAATCCTTTCTAAGTGTGAAAAACTCATGATGGGAAATCCACAAGGGCATAGTACTTTTGTGACTTACCATTTTTGATCATGAGAGACACAGTCATCTTTGACCTAATTGCCAAGGAACATAAACGCCAAATCAAAGGCATAGAACTTATTGCCTCTGAAAACTTCGCTTCTCCTCAAGTTATGGAAGCGCAGGGTTCAGTATTAACCAACAAATACGCAGAAGGATATCCTGGTAAACGCTACTACGGCGGTTGTGAGGTGGTTGACCTCGTTGAGGATTTAGCACGTGACCGTGCCAAAGAACTCTATGGTGCGGCTTATGTAAACGTGCAGCCACACTCAGGATCTCAAGCTAATGCTGCTGTTTACCTTGCGGTTATGAAGCCGGGTGATACTGTGCTAGGTTTCGATTTGAGCCACGGCGGTCACCTAACACACGGTTCTCCAGTTAACTTCTCAGGAAAAACATATAACGCTGAATTCTATGGTGTTGAGAAGGAAACCGGGTTGTTGAATTATGATGCTATCGAGGCGAAGGCCAAAGAGTGTAAACCGAAAATGATTATTGCTGGTGCTTCTGCATACAGCCGTGATATTGACTTTGCTCGTTTCCGTGAAATCGCTGATGAAGTAGGTGCGATTCTATTGGCAGATATTTCTCACCCTTCCGGTATGATTGCCAAGGGCATCTTGAACGATCCAATGCCGCATTGTCACATTGTTACGACAACCACGCATAAAACGCTTCGTGGTCCTCGTGGTGGTATGATTATGATGGGAGAGGATTTTCCTAACCCATGGGGTGAAACTACGCCTAAGGGAGAAATTAAGATGATGAGTAATGTGCTTGATATGGCAATTTTCCCGGGTATTCAGGGTGGGCCGCTTGAGCATGTGATTGCCGCGAAAGCGGTGGCCTATGGTGAAGCGTTGACGGATGAGTTTTTCCATTACCAATTACAAGTAAAGAAAAACGCTGCAGCGATGGCCAAAGCATTCGTAGATCGAGGGTATGATATTATTTCAGGAGGTACAGATAACCACTTGATGTTGATTGACCTGCGTAATAAAGGGGTGACTGGTAAGGCTACGGAACAAGCGCTCGTACGCGCCCACATTACTGCGAACAAAAATATGGTACCGTTCGACGACAAGAGTCCATTTACGACTTCTGGTATTCGTTTGGGAGCACCTGCAATCACCACTCGCGGTTTGAAAGAAGGAGATATGGATACTATTGCAGATCTAATCGATCGCGTAGTAATGAACATCGACTCGGACAGCCACATCAATGAAGTGGGGGATGCAGTAGTAAAAATGATGCAAGACCGCCCATTGTTTACTTGGGAATAACGAAATTTGGAGTGAACCACGCCTATTTCGAATGACAATAAAATCATTGAAGCGCCGCGGCTGGTTGGCCGCGGCGTTCTTTTTTACCATAACCTTGAGCGCTCAAATTCAATTTGAGCCTGATAGAACTATTAAGGAGACCCGTTTAGGGATCATTCGCAACACTATCACAACCATCGATGATGATGCAAAGGCGATTATCCAACGCCCCTTGAACAATCCCAACCTCACGGCAAATGCAGTAAAGCTGTTTGCGCTAATCGCTACTGACTACCAAACGACCAAGTACTTTCAGGAGAATATTGAGCCGTTGGATCGGTACGTCAATCCCTATCTTTCTTTTCCGCCAATTGTAAATCAAACCTCCTTTCTTAGGTCTGCTACAAGAGGAGAGGATGGATATTTATATTTTGGTTTTGCTTCTATGTATGCTGCAGGATTAATAATTGGGAATGAAAAACTTCAGGAAGCTGGGATTTTGACGACTAAGGCAGTTATTGAATCATACATCGTTTCGCATCTTGTCCTAAAGAGTGTTTTAGGAAGGCATAGACCACAGCGACCCTTAGGGGAATATGGAGGTAATTCAAGGGAAAGTTCTTTTCCTTTCGTTGAAAGTCCTTACGATTTCTTCAACTGGCATTTGAATATTCTCGGTTCCAAAGCATATGGCACGGGTTTTCCTTCATACCATGCAACCATGTATTATGCGATGGCTAGTGTAACGAGCAGGGTATTTGATAATTATTGGATACCACATACCGTAGTTACCATTTTATGGTGTTACAATATGGAAGGTCATAATCACTGGGTTAGTGAAGTAGTCGCCGGAATAGTCATAGGAGAATTCATAGGCAAGGTGGTCTATGAGAACTATCATGAAGCGCGAGCAAATTCCAAGAGTACACGCTCAAAAACCAAGCGATGGAAGAGTGATGTAACTTTAGGACAAACCTTTGGGGTAATTGGCCCAAAATTTGCTGTTTCGTGGTAAATTTGAACGCACTCAAACCACAACTTGTGAAACAAATATTTTTCTTCACTTTAGCAGCAATAATATTGCTTTCATGCGAGCCGCAGGAGCCGACAAACACCAATACCGAGCGTTTCTACCGCACCGGATGGAACATTGAGGTACATCGTGAGCATGGGGCCGTTGGTCAATTAGCGGCTGCAGATGAAGATTACACCACTACATGTACCTTGTTTAAGGACGGGCAATTCACCATTAATGAAAATGCACTGAACGATCATATGTACCAGTATTGGGGGTATTCTTGGTCCACGGACCAATTCTTTATGAACTGGGAACCATGTGTGAATTGGCACATTAATGCAGAGGAGGATTCTATGTATCTGCAATACAACCATTACGACTACGACCCCAATACGGGCAATAGCTTTTACTGGTTGTATGAACTACAAATGACGAGATAAAAAAAGCCCGCATCTGCCGGCTTTTTTATTGATTGAGTTTCTTTTTTAATTCGGCCAATTCCTTTGCCAGTGCGTCAATCACGCGAAAAGTGATAAGCGTTGTGGCAAGAAAGCCGAAGGTCAAAATGTAAATCAAGGTTTCCATGGAATACAACGTGCTTTAACCTATAACTCATCTACCACCTTCTTGTTTTTAAAATCTAAAAAAAGACTTTCAAATATGTTGGCGGTGTTTATATTTGCACCCCATGAAATGGCGAGGTAGCTCAGCTGGTTAGAGCGTCGGATTCATAACCCGGAGGCCGAGAGTTCAAGTCTCTCTCTCGCTACAACAAAAACGCCTTGATGCATAGCATCAGGGCTTTTTTTGTGCCTGCACTTGTGCTTGCAAAAAGTGCATAGGCATGAAAAAAGACCATAAGCGCTGAAGGCGCTTCAAAGCTTGTTAGTGTCAAGCTTTTCCACCGCGAGAGAAAAGAGACCCAATTCCTTTACATATCCATTGCACACAAAAATATGTGGATTCAATTCTATATAGTTTCGCTAAATGTTCCTTCGACAATTCATTTGAGTAAATACTCTATACTACTTACTTCATTAATAGAAAGTGTATACTTTATATATTTAATGAATGGAGTAGATCCAATATTATAAGCCATGCTAGAGAAGATAATATTTATCCATGTACCTAAAACGGGCGGTACAACCATTAATACTGCAATGCAGAATAGTTTTTGGCAAACCAAACCAGATTTTAATTATCGACATATTGATATCAAAACTTTTCATTCGACTTCTGGTGATATTTTCAAAAGGGCTAATTTCGGAAAATATAAGGGGTATGATATCATCACTATGCTCAGGGACCCTGTAGATCGAATACTTTCCGAATATTCATTCATTAAGGAAAGACGTGATTTTATGAAATTATTAAAGCCTCAACCAAAAAACTTTGAGGAATATGTGGACAACATGCAAACATCTAATGGTATGTTGAAGTTTCTGCTTGGCCATAAGATGTACACTAAAATTAAAATGAATGAGGAAGATTTGGAATTGGTTAAGTCAACGATTGATGAATTGCCTATTCACGTAGGGATCTTCGAAGAATTCGGAAAATCATTGGCTTATTTCTCATCAGAAACTGGGATTAAATGGAATCAAAATATTCAAATAAAAAGGATTACTTTTAAACGACCTAAAACTCAAGAATTATCCGATGATATAATCGACAAAATTTTAGTCAATAATTCGCTTGATATACAATTGTATGAATTTGTAAAATCTCGTTTTAACGAAAGTTCCACTAATATTAAGTCAAATGTTAACTTCCACGGAGATAAATATGACCATGCAATTCCTTACGCATACAACTTTTGTTTTTTCGAATTCTGCATGGAGACAAAAGAGTTCATCAATCAGAACCTCCTTTTCTTCAAAACTATGACTCATTATTTAATTCAAGATTTGAAAATAATTGACGGAAAAGAGTTTACGAGTTCCTGGCTTCAAAGTTTTATTAATCATTTACAGAGCCAATACCCTAGAAGCCAAACATTTATTGCGGTAAAAAAAGTGTACGATAAAGATTCTGACCCTTTAGCATCATTGGAAATGATCGCCAAAACATTAGATTTGACATTTGCGGAAAGCAGAGCGCAAGAGTTAAAATCCATTAAATTAACGTTTGACAAATCATCTGTTGCGATAGTTAAAGAATCATACTTTAAAAATCTGTTTCGATTTTCAAAAAAATAATTGTTATTTATTGAATCTATTATTTTTATATTTTATATAATTGGAAAAGGTGAGCAGAATAATCAGTTTTATTGAAATAGATTCGCGGCTACTATTGCTCTCGATAGTTCATGTAAATTTTTATTAGTCAATTCATTATCATGTATAATTATTTCTGTCCGAGTTCGCAATTCTTTTGCGTAGCAAAAGCTTACAATCTCGAACGTGTGCAAAATAAATTTTGAGTTTACTTACCTTTAACTCTATAACCAACGGTAAATGCCCAGGTAGGCAGGAGTATAGCTTCTCCAGCATATGATTGTCGCCCCACACTAACTTCTCCAGCGAAAGAAACTTGTTCAAAAACAATTTTACTTCCAATCGTGAAGTTTGTGTTGGCACCGTAGTTATCTCCACTGCCTAAAAAATCATCATCAGCATAAAATCTTGATCTGTGTCTGAAAGTCACATATGTGCCACTCAAATCTTCTTACTTTAAATAAAGTCTACCTCCGACAAGAAAAGTTGTCAGCGAACGATTATCTAATTGGGACGTACCTGCACCTCCATCAATAAGAAAGGAAGAGTGGTTTCTCAACCTAATTTCAGAGCCAACTGTTATTACGCCTTGCAGAAGAGAAATAGGTCGAGTATGAATCTCCATAGCGGGAAATGGCTTTTGTGCATTTGATTGCGCATTGGCTTGCACCACAAATAAGAGTGCTAGGCAGCATATAATAAATTTTTTGATGGCTTTGTTTTTAATTATATAATAACCTAATTTATTGAAAATCACAATCTTTTCAGGCGCTGTAATGATCATTACATTGAATTAATCAGGACTTAAGAGCATGTTTTGTTCAAGAAGGGTTTAATTCAATGTCATCTTTGAGACATGGGCTTTTACTCTCTACTCTTCAATAAAATCCAAATCCCTTCCAAAAGTTTCGTCTAGCCCGGAAATGGCCCAATAGGTAATGGCCATAACGATCACTGCCGTTGTAATGCCACTTCCCACATAACTCATATAGCTTCCAAGGCCAATGAAGAGGGCTGAGATGCCGTTTAGAGATCCACGGACCATGTTTGGGATGGTGGTGGCGGCGGTGGCGCGCAAATTGGTCCCAAAATTTTCGGCTCCAATAGTTACAAATACTGCCCAAAATCCGGTTCCAAAGCCCATAATACCCGTAGAAATATACAATTGAAGTGGGGTGGTGGCCGTGAAGAAAACGACCATGCCTAGGATGGTAATGCCATAGAACACATGCATGGCTTGTTTGCGAGATTGCAGACGTTGCGAGAGAAGTCCGATCACTACGTCCCCAACGGCGATAGCGGAATATGAGATCATGATCCCGATGCCTGGATCGATAGTGCCCTCGATGCCTAATTGGCGTGCAAATTCTGGAGAGAAGCTGATCAGGATGCCGACTACGAACCAAGTAGGCAGACCGATCAAAATGCTGCGTAGGTAGCGCATAAATCGCTCACGTTTATTAAAGAGCATGAAGAAGTTACCGCGGACTACTGCCGTATTCTTTTCCATCTTCTCAAACAAGCCGCTTTCAAAGACACTTAGACGTAATAGGAGTAGGGCGAGGCCTAATCCACCACCAATAAAGTAACAGGTACGCCAATCAAACCATTGTGCGATGAAAAATGCGAGGACTGCGCCCGTCAGGCCAACTCCTGCGACCACAGAAGTGCCTATGCCGCGCTTTTCTTTTGGTAGAAGCTCAGATACGAGAGTAATACCTGCACCTAGTTCGCCGGCGAGGCCTATGCCTGCAATGAATCGGATAATGGCGTATTGCGTGCCCGTTTGAACGAAGCCATTCAGGATGTTTCCAATGGAATACAATGCGATGGAAAGGAAGAGGACCTTGGTACGTCCTAATTTATCCCCCAAAACTCCCCAAAGGATTCCTCCTAGTAATAATCCGAACATCTGTGTATTAAGGATCAACAGCCCCACATCTGAGACGTTGTCCACACCGATGGATTGGAGCGAGGGAATTCTTATGATGCTGAATAACAGCAAGTCATAGATGTCAACGAAATAACCAAGAGCGGCCACCCAGATTATGGCTTGGGTGAAGATGGAGGAGTTTTGTTTCATGCGAGTGTGTGAATAGCGGTTTTAAATTAACAAAATCCGCTAAACACTTGGAATTTTGCCCCACCGTGTTATATTGCGAACACGATACAACTACCATGGAAAAACAAAAGTTCGAACTAGAATTCCCCTTACGCGCCTCCCCAAAAATGCTCTTTCCATTCTTGAGCACTCCTTCGGGATTGAGCGAATGGTTTTGCGATGATGTAAATTCTCGTACGGAAATGTTCACTTTCTTTTGGGACGGTTCTGAGGAGCAAGCAAAGCTGTTGAAAAAGCAACAGGATAAAATGGTCCGGTTCAGATGGTTGAGCGATGAAGAGGACGGGTTGGATTGCTATTTCGAGTTCCGCATTGAGGTAGATGCGATCACCCACGATACGTCAATCATTGTAACGGACTTCGCAGAAGATGATGAGGTAGAAGAGGCGAAACAATTGTGGGAAAGCCAGATTCACGAATTGCAGCACATTCTCGGCGCATAATGAAGCACATTCCGTATTTCAGCATACCCGCAGTCCTGTTTGTTATGGCCTGCGGGATTTTTTTATCCTTTTTTCCAGATAAGGTCGAGGCCCAATTAGCCTTGCACAACCATTGGTATTCCCCTCGAGGCTACACTTGGATGGGCTTCATCACAGGGTGGGGCGAGGGTCCCATGTTTGTACTGGTGATCATAGCCTATGCCTTACAGAAGGCGTGGTGGCGTGCCGGAGAGTTTGTGGCCGCTGGAATCTTATCAAGTTTGTTGGTCCAATTATTAAAGAAGCTCGTCTTTGCGCCGTCACCACGACCGATGGGGATTATTGAGTGGAGCCAAACACAATTGGTCACAGATCTAGAACTTCCGCTGCAATTCGCTTTTCCAAGCGGTCATACAACCACGGCTTTCGTGTTTTTTACCCTCATTGCCTTGCATTGGCGCCGTCCTGCCATTCAAGTATTTGCCTCTTTTTGTGCCATTGCCGTGGCGGTGTCCAGGGTGTACCTGATGGCGCATTGGATAACCGATATAATGGCCGGAGCAGTGCTGGGGATGAGCATTGCCCTGTTGGTATTTACCATTTCTCAACGGGTACAAAAAAAGCCGCTCACCCAAGGGTAAGCGGCTCATTCATCGCAATGAATCTTTTTACAGATTCAGTTTCTTTTTCATTGACTTCGCTATTGATTCTTCGTGCATCATTACACTGATGGTTCTCAAGCGCACATAGCTTTCTGACGCATACAAATACCCTGGACGGTAATCGTTAGGGATATCGCCCCAAGAATTCTTAACTATATAGAAGATATTACCATCTTGATCCTTAACCATACCCTGGATAACCATACCATGGTCATCCTGTGTGAGGTAGTTATCGTATTGCTCTTGACGCATTTCTTGATCCACAACTGCCTCCTCATGGGGTGCACTATACACCGCCTGCGCTTCTTCTGAAGTCATGTCGCTCCAACTCTGGTTAGGCATAACGGCGATACCGTTTTTGATTGAAAAGCCTTTGTCGCTCACATCACAAGCCCATGCTACGGGGTAGCCTGCCTCCAAAGAGGTATTGATGGCTTCCATCATTTCGTCTAGTGGAAGATTGTAAGAAGTTCCCCAAGTCCAGTTGTCCGGTACTTGGATTTGGCATGGTGCATACATCTCGTGGTGGGTCCAAGAGGTAAGTTGTATGTAGTCGTCAGGTTTGATGCCGATCACCTCATCCGCAAAGGTGCGTGGGGTGTAGGTTTTTCCATTGTACCCGAACTGCGCTGGATCGTCACCAAGGTAGGCGTCCAATACGCCGTTGAAGCCTTTTTGCCAGCTTGGGCTAAGCTTGCCGTTCTTGTTTTCAATCACAGCATCTAGGATGCCTTTCAGTGAGGCTTCCATTTCGCCGTGGCGGTTGATTTCAGTACCGTAGTTCAAACCGCTATATACTTCTTGCGGTACAGCACCGTAGTGTTTGATGACATAAAGTACATCTGGCAAGGCACCGCCTTGTGCGAAGTTCAAGTAGCCGTGTAGACGAACATATTTTTCCCCTTTGTCCTCATAGACCTTACGCACGGTATACATTTCTGAGATATCTATAGGCTCTTTGCCCATGCGAATCATCTCGCTTTCCACAAAAGAGGTCGTTGCATAAGACCAGCAGGTTCCTGAGGCACCTTGGTTCTTGACTGGGGTTGCTTCAATATCTACGATGGTTTCCCATTCGTAGCCTAGGGGTGCATCGGCACCATTGTCTTTGACCTTGTTGATCAAATCTACTTGGGCAAAGGTTGCCGTCGAGAACAATAGGGCAGCGGCAAAAGCGTGTAGTTTCATAGTGAGGGTATTAAATAAATTGTTGACTGACTTTGGCGTTTTTCACGCCTTCTGAATAATCATAGAATCCTTCGCCGGATTTCATCCCTTTCTTGCCTGCGGTCACCATGTTGACGAGCAGCGGGCAAGGGGCGTATTTGGTGTTCCCTAGGCCGTCGTAGAGCACATTCAAAATGCTCAAGCACACGTCGAGGCCAATGAAATCGGCCAATTGTAATGGCCCCATAGGATGCGCCATACCTAATTTCATGATGGTGTCGATCTCTTCCACGCCAGCCACTCCTTCGTGAAGGGCGATGATGGCTTCATTGATCATAGGCATTAAAATGCGGTTAGCGACGAAGCCCGGGTAATCGTTACAGCTCACAGGGACCTTGCCTAGAGATGCGCTCATTTGCACCACGGTATCAGTGGACTCCTTTGAAGTACTGTATCCATTGATGATCTCGACGAGTTTCATCACCGGAACCGGATTCATGAAATGCATGCCGATGACTTTGTCCGGGCGCGAAGTTTGTGCTGCAATCTTCGTAATGGAAATGGAAGAGGTATTGGAAGCAAGGATACAATGCGCTGGGGCCAATTCGTCCAAGTCCTTGAACAATTGGAACTTAATCGCCGTATTCTCAGTGGCTGCTTCAACTACCAAATCAGCGGCTGCCACTGCAGTGCCAAGGTCAGTGCCCGTCTTTAATCTGTCCAATGCTGCTACCTTATCAGCTTCGCTAAGGAGTTCTTTAGCGATCTGGCGGTCCATATTCTTACCAATGGTGGCTAGGGCACGCTGCAAGGCTTCTTCGCTAATATCAAAGAGTTGAACGTTAAATCCGCTTTGAGCGAAAACATGTGCGATACCATTGCCCATGGTTCCTGCTCCGATTACTGAGATGTTCTTCATGTATTTGGGTTTGTGTGGTTCTTATTTTCCTCGTCCTTGTAAGACTATGACTAAGGTATAGAAGAGGATTTTGATATCGTTAAGAAGGGTAATGTTTTCGGTGTAGATCAAGTCATATTGAGCGCGCTCCAACATTTCTTCCACATTCTCTGCATACCCAAACTTCACCATTCCCCAAGAAGTGATACCGGGCTTTACCCGCAGTAGGTAGCGGTATTGCGGGGCCGATTCTATGATTTGGTCGAAGTAGAATTTGCGCTCAGGACGCGGTCCCACGATGCTCATATCGCCGCGGAGTACATTGTAAAATTGAGGCATTTCATCGAGTCGGAACTTGCGCATGGTGCGTCCCCATGGGGTGATGCGTGGATCATCTTCACTGCTGAGCATAGGACCCTGGTCTTCAGAATTTTGATACATGGAGCGTAGCTTGATGATACGGAAGGAGCGACCGTGCTTACCGAGGCGTTCTTGCGTAAAGAAAATAGGACCCTTAGAACCTACAGTAATCATCGCCATGGAAAACAACACAAACGGTGAGGAAAGGACTAATAGAATTGCGGCAACCACGATGTCAAAAATGCGCTTGAAGAAAGCGACGTGTGGCTTGATAAGCTCGCGTTTAACTTCGATGAGAGATCGGCCCAAACTTTCCATGCGAACTTGGCCAGAGATGATACTGAACACGTTTGGCAACACATGGATGCGTACGTTTACGTTTTCGATGGTACTGATCATTCGGGCGATGAGATCGCTGTTGCCGGAAGGGATAGCAACGATGACGTCGTCGATGATGTTGTCGTTGAGCAGGTCGGTTAATTGGGCTGCGGTGCCTAAATAAGGAATTGCCTTAATGCGCTCATCTGTAGTTTGACCATTTAGTGAGAGGTACCCTTTGAAATCATAGCCTTTGCTGCGGTCCTTTGTAAAGGTGGTCAACAAATCCGCCGCTTCTTTGCCGGAACCTATGATTAGAGTCGGGAAGGTGAGCTTCTTTTTGTCGATGAGGATGCGCACTTGTGTGCTCCAAATTAATCGGAAACTCATGCTAATGAACATCAACACGCCCACGTAGGTCCCTAGGGTTAGGTAGTATTGGCTGTAATTTTTGACTAAATCATCGAGGATAATGGCGAAGAAGAGCAACAGAGCAGTAATCATAACGCCACCAACCGTATTGAATACGAGCGCTAGTCGAGATTTACGTGCCAAATCTCTGTAAATACCGCTCAGTCCACTGATGCCTAGAAATACTAATGTGGTCAATACTAGCCCAAGGAAAAACTTGGCATCGAACTTGATGGCCACCTCTTGCCCAAATTTTATAGGCTCAACATACACCTTGCGAACAATGTGCAAGGCGGTGTAAGCTAGGGCACCGCTGAGCGAATCGGTCAGTAGGTATGCCCAGAATTGGATCCTTTCTATGCGCTTAGAATAACTCAATACAACAGTTTAATGTTATCAATATACGTTGTAGTCGTGTCCTGAGAAGTGTTGATGCTTCCGAAGAACAAGTGGTAATCTTGGGCGGCGGGGTACGCACTTACTTCAGTAACGAGATTGATATATACTTTATTCCATTGATCGTTTGGAAACAAAGTGACTACTGGCGCTTGAATGCTCTGCAAGGGTTCGTTCGCGAAAATCCCGAAGGTCAAGGCCACGTCGGTTTTATAGTCAATTTCCATCCAAACATTTGCTCCATATTTGGGCAAGTCAAAGGCCTGTAAGGTCTTGAACTCCCCACGCGTCATTGGAGACAGCACATATTTTCCGCTCTTATTGGGCCACTCACCATCAATATTTAACGCCTCATCCATCGCGGAGGTCAATTGCAAGGTGGTATCACTCTTAATAGTATGCACATAGTTCAAGCCTACATCGTCAAAATCTTCCAAGACTTCAAGGATATATGCCGTGTTGTATTCGAAGGTAGTCCTAGTCGCGGCCACATTTTTAGTGCTTTGCGGTGTTAAATCCCATTCTACGCTATTAGGCGACAACATTTCGTATTGGTTGCGCTGTGCGTACGAACCATTGAGGTTAATACCCGGGATGAACCGGATCGTGGTGTTCTCTCTTGCAAAGACCGGAATGATACACGGTGGGGTAAATGCACCCATTTGCTCGCCATCTTGTTCGATCCAAAGCGTGGTCAATTTTGAAGAAGCGGTGCCTTGGTTTGCCTTGGGCGCGACCATGAGGGTGTCTACGGTGAGGTAGGCGACTTCTGGTGCAGGTTGTACGTCGCAGCTATTTAGCAGCAGTGCGATGACGGCGATGGCCAAGACGAGGCTGTTTTTCATGGAATCCAAAGGTAATGATTGGGGTCCAATTCTATTTTGTTAAAAACAACCCTTATTTAGTCCCGAGATTCCCTTGCCGAGCGCGTAATTTCAACCTTGTGAAAATTACTGATTCCTCCATTCATCAAGGCCAGCGGGCCATTTTATGCAATACCTTAAAAGAGAAGGGTATAGCTGGAGATCGCGTATTGCAGGCGATGAATAAAATCCCAAGGCATTGGTTTTTGGAAAGTGGTTTTCACCAGCATGCTTATCAAGACAAGGCCTTTCCCATCGCTGCAAATCAGACCATTTCTCACCCGTCTACGGTGGCTTGGCAAAGCGAATTACTAGAAGTGGAACGGGGTCAAAAAATCCTCGAAATAGGTACGGGTAGCGGATATCAAGCGGCGGTTTTGTGCGAATTAGGCGTGAAACTCTTTACCATCGAGCGGCAGAAGGAGCTCTTCGATTTTTCTCAAAAGATGCTCCAAATATTGGGCTACAGAGCGGAACAAAAGTTTGGTGATGGGTTCAAGGGCATGCCTGTTTTTGCCCCATTTGACCGTATCATCGTTACTTGCGGCGCACCCTATGTGCCCAAAGAACTGCTAAAGCAACTGAAGCCTAGAGGTATTATGATCATTCCCGTGGGCGAAGGCACACAGAAGATGGTACGAATTCAGAAAAAAGCCGACGGTACCTTTGTTCAAAAGGTGTTGGGAGATGCAGCCTTCGTTCCAATGCTCAAAGACCGCGAGTAACGTACCTTTGCGGTATGAAATCTGTGGAGATTAAAAATAAACGGGCCAAGTTCGATTATGAATGGCTGGATACCTACACTGCGGGGCTACAACTTGTAGGCACTGAAGTGAAGAGCATTCGTATGGGCAAAGCATCCATAGCGGAAGCCTATTGCTATATGAGTGACGGTGAACTATTCATCAAGGGCATGAACGTTACGGAATGGTCCCACGGAAACATCTTCAACCACGATCCCATCCGCGAACGAAAGCTGCTCTTGAGTAAGAGAGAACTCGACAAAATCGAAAAGGCACTCAAGGATCAGGGAGTTACTGTGGTTCCTACAAAGCTATTTATCAGTGAAAAAGGCTGGATTAAGCTCAATATTGCGGTGGCCAAAGGGAAGAAGAACTACGACAAGCGTCAATCATTAAAAGAGAAGGATGCCAAGAGAGATTTGGCCCGATTGAAATCATATTAACATGTACAAGAGTCTCATCCGACCCATTTTGTTCCTCATGAACGCCGAGCAGGCACACCATTTTACGTTTAAGACATTGAAATGGGCCTTCCGAATTCCAGGAGTAGCATCATTGGTCAATGTGTTCTTTGGTTCGATCAAAGGCCATGAAAAACAAGTGATGGGATTGAATTTCAAGAATCCCGTAGGACTCGCCGCCGGATTCGACAAGGATGCTAAGCTTTACAATGAGTTGGCCAGTTTCGGTTTTGGATTCATAGAAGTAGGAACATTAACGCCTAAGCCACAAGCTGGAAACCCAAAACCAAGGTTGTTCCGACTGGTAGAGGATGAATCAGTGATCAACCGCATGGGCTTCAATAATGGCGGTCTGGATGAAGCGTTGTTGCGCCTGATGAAGCGTGAAACAGATCTAATTATTGGCGGAAATATTGGCAAGAATAAGGTGACTCCTAACGAGGAGGCGTTGAATGATTACCTCTTGGGCGTGGAAGCCTTACATCCTGTGGTGGATTATTTTGTAGTCAATGTAAGCTCTCCTAATACCCCGAACCTAAGGGAGTTACAAGAAAAAGAGCCCTTGACAAAACTACTCAAAGCAGTACAAGAAAAGAACAATGCCTTGGGCAAAAAGCCGTTGCTTTTGAAAATTGCCCCAGATTTAACGGAAGGTCAGTTGGATGATATTATCGATATCATCAACAGCCTTGAGCTGGATGGCATCGTCGCCACAAATACCACCATTTCTCGCGATGGTCTGCGCACGCCTTCATTTAAGGTAGAGGCCATAGGTGCCGGTGGTTTGAGTGGAAAAGTATTGCGCGATCGCAGTACCGAAGTCATCACTTACTTACGTTCAAGGCTCAAAGATTCCATTGCCATCATTGCAGTAGGTGGAATCTTTACCGGAGCAGATGCGAAGGAAAAGTTGAATGCTGGGGCAGATCTAGTTCAAGTTTGGACAGGATTTTTATACGAAGGTCCTGCCATGGTGCGTAGAATGCTCCGCAATTTGTAATTTCGGGGGAGAACCTATCCAACTCCCAGAAATGAACCAAATCTCTATTGTAGAGTGTCCTCGTGATGCCTGGCAAGGTATTCATGAATTTATTCCTACCGCTGAAAAAGTAGCCTACCTCAAGCTATTGTTGCAATGTGGGTTCCATACTCTAGATGCTGGTAGTTTCGTCAGCCCACGTGCTATGCCTCAAATGGCTGATGCTTATGAGCTTTTTGGCGCACTAGAAGAAGCGAAATCACAGAGCCCGACGAAGCTACTTGCCATCGTAGCGAACGAAGGCGGGGCAAGACGTGCTGCGCAATATGATTTCATCGACGCTTGGGGCTATCCCTTTAGTGTTAGTGAACTGTTTCAACAACGTAATTCTCGAAAGGATATCCCCGCGGCCGTTGAAGATTTGAAGCGAGTAAAATCCTTGGCTTCTGCCCACAATGTGGAATTAGTCGTATACCTCAGCATGGCCTTCGGCAATCCCTATGGGGAAGCCTATGATGTAGATATGGTCTTGGAAAGATTGCATCAAGCCGTGGAATGTGGTGCTGATATAGTGTCTTTGAGCGATACCACAGGGCAAGGCACCATAGAGAAGGTAGGTGCCATGAGTGCATTGATGAATGTAGAATCTACAGTGCCTTGGGGTGCCCATATGCATAGTGTCTACGGTGAAGCTGCTGCGAAGGCTCAAGAAGCTATAAAGCACGGTTGTAGAAGGATAGATACAGCACTGCGGGGCTTTGGCGGTTGCCCTTTTGCCAGTGATGCCTTGATAGGCAACATGCCTACAGAAAAGGTATTGAGCGTCGTTGCCGCCGGGGGCTACGAATGTTCCGTCGATCCCTTGCAATTAGAAAGTTCATATAATAGTGCGCTCAAACTCTTTGGGCGTTATTTATAAGCGTACCTTTACACCATAGGTTGTTCAGTGGAAGTTGAACCGAAGAAGGAACCCGGTGGGAGTCCGGGGCTTTGCCAGAAGCTGTAATTCGTGTGGAAAGCATCTGTAGCCACTGCCGTAGGCGGGAAGGAAGATGTGGGAGCGAAGAGCCAGAAGACTTGGCCTATGAAGAATATTTAATGGTGCTCTGGGTCAAGCACTGGAATAGGATGAAAAACAAAACGCTTCTTTTTCTTGCCGCAGTGTGCCCTATGTTGATGTGGGGCCAATCTGATACGCTTTGGACCGCCGATATCATTGTCCAGGTTTCCAAAGGACGTGAATACCGTACCTCAGTGGATTCCTTGGCAGCTGATGTGGAAAGTGCCTCAGATTATCTTCAAAAGGATTCGAGATTCAATCTCAAGCAATATACTCCTGGTAGTGTTGTGGCTTCCAGTTTTGGCGGTGCCACAAGTGAGCAAAGTCGGGTACTTTGGGACGGTATCGATATCAGTAGTATGGCCACCGGGGTGCTGGACTTAAGCTTGGTCCCAGCCTTAATGCTCAGTACAACTTCCATCGTGGATGGTATTAATGGTGGCGCCTCTTCCAATATGGGCTCCATGGGGGCGTTAAATCTGAATCTAAGTCCGAAATCTGGGCGGGGCACCACGACGGCTCTTGGCTTGACGAGTTTAGGCGAGCGCACATTGAATGCCCATTCATGGGGGAGTTTCTCCAAGATTCGATACCAAAGCATTGTACGATTCACCAGTAGTGATAATGAATATAATTATCGGCTCGGCTCGTTGGAAGGAAGGATGGTCGGCAATGGATACGGCGATCTAACCTATTTGCAGCGCTTTAGTGGGGCTATGGGTAAAACCTATTGGAGTTCTGACCTATGGTATACTCAGAGCGAGAAAAATAACAGCGGATCCATTTTAAGTCCTGGATATGTTAATCATCTTGAGGACGAGGTGGTCCGGTTCAAGTATAAATTGAAGAGAGGGCACAATGAGGTAAAGTTATTTGCTTCTCAGGAATGGCAAGCCTACACGGATACCATGTCCTTTTGGACGCTGCGCGATACCAATACCTTTGGCCAATTCACTGCACACTACAACCGCAATGAAAAGCGATACCATGCACACCTGTCATTAAACCGATACACCGCAGAGGGAACGAATAGAACAGCAACGGTATGGATGCCTCAGGTACAGCTGAATCTGAAGCCAAGCCAGGCGTGGAATACCGTGCTGAAGGCCGCTCAGTACCACAATCAATTGTATTGGAGTGCCTACGCCTTGTATTCGCGTTCAAAAACCCCTTGGCTGCAACAATGGTCGGTGGGGAGCTATTATCGATTGCCCACACTTAACGAGATGTATTGGAACCCTGGAGGCAATGTAGGGGTGAGTGCAGAACGCTCGTACGGGGCTAAATACTCGTTGGAACACGAGGGCAAATGGACCGTCCGTTTCACATCGGACCAATTGTATTATGACCAGATGATTCAATGGGCGCCGGGAAGCGATGGAAATTGGACCCCACAAAACTATTATTCCGTCTACACTAGTACTACGCACTTAGGGGTGCAGCGTAAAATTTGGCAGCAACAACATGCCTTCAATACCACTCATCAATACAGCCGTATCCTAGATGTGGCCTCGAATAACGCCAATATTATCGGCAAGCAGTTGGTCTATAGACCGGCGTTGCAAGCGGTATACACCATCGAGCAAGATTTATCTAAAGGGACCTTAATGGTGCGAGGGTATTACACCGGCCTAAGACACACTTTACGAGACAATGCTCGAACTGGAGACTTGCCGGCCCAATCTTGGGTGGATTTGGCATATTCTTTGAGCAGTAAAAGCAAGCGTTGGCAATGGGTATTCCGCATTGAGAACATTACGGGAGCTCAGCGCCAATTCTACCAATATTATCCTATGCCGGGCAGAACCTATTTATTGAACATTAAACTACATTCATAACACATGAGAATTTCATCATCCCTAGCCATTATTGCAGCATTAGCCCTGGCATCTTGTGGCAAAACGCCACCTGCGACAGGTCCTTCAGGATTCTACACAGATTTGCACCTCATCCTAAATGAGGGCCCCTTTGGTACAGGTACGGGTACTATTACCGCCTACGATGCGGACACCGTCATCGAATCTGCCTTCGCGGTCGAGAACGGCTTTCCATTGGGTAACGTCGTTCAGCACATGCTGGAAAGCGATTCATTACTTTTTGTAACCATTAACAACAGCAACAAGGTGCGCGCAATGAATAGAAATACGTTGCAGCACAAGTGGACTGTAGATCTTGAACAACCTCGTTATTTGGCGGCTCAGGGCAGCAATATTTTTGTGTCAAACTGGAAAGATAGCGCGGTGTATGTGCTTTCTAAGGAAACAGGCGCCCAGGTAGATAGCATCTACGTAGGAAACTTCTCGGAGCAGATGATGGTCTTTGAAAATAAGCTATTTGTTGGCGTTGGAACCTACGAAGGTCCCTACAAGGTGGCCGAGATCAATGTAAATACTTACGAAGTGACCTCGCACAACACCGGTGATGTACCAAACTCCTTTGCAGTGATTGGCAATGAATTATTTGTATTGAATTCTGGAGAGCAGAACTGGGGCGTTAGTCCTGATACGAAATCTAGCATCTGGAAATACACAGGATCTTCGTTCTCAGAGCAAGCCGTAGCCCCGAATACCAACAAGCACGCTATTTCGTTGGCAAGTGACGGCACGAACGGCTATTTCTTGAACAACAGCTACGACGGGGCCATTGTAAAATGGACACCAGGTCAAAACTGGCAAACGTCTACCTTGACCTTACCTGGCGGCTACAAACTCTATGCACACGCAGGCAACCTTTATTTCTTAGATGCCAAGGATTACGCGAGCAACGGGGAGTTACGCGTGTATTCTACTTCAGGTGATTTGTTGGAAACTGTTCCCGCGGGTGTGATTCCTCGCCAGGTCATCTATTAGGCCTTTACCGTACTGAATTTAATCTCTGCAGCATACGCCATGGCGCTAAACAATGCTGTGGAGATCAACTCAGGTGCGTAGAAAGGAATGGCCGCAGTATAAGTGGCCATCAATCCTCCCCATGTCATAGGGAACAAGCTGAAGGCGCTGAAGAAAACTCCAAGATTACTGAGCAAGAAGAACGCTATAGAACCGCCTAAAAGCAGCGCTGTACCATTTTTAACATTTGTTGCTTTTCGACCGAGAAGTGCATAAGCAGCGAATCCGGCGTACGTAAAGATCGATCCGGAATACATTAGGACGAATTCACCAGTGGGGTAGATGAGGTTGTTGATGACCAGATCACTAATCATCATCGTAGCAACTACCAACGCTAAAGATCCCCATAAGCTCTTGATGCGGGAAGCGCCGAAGAAGGCTAGGGCTCCCATGGCAGTGAAGTTAGGGTAATGTGGGACGATACGTGATATTAACGCCACAATAATCAATCCTAGTAGTACTTTATTCTTTGTCATCATAGTCCTGTGAATTGTCTACAAATATACGCGGATTACGCTTCTTTGGTATAGGTATTCCATGTCCCGTTTGGATTTAATACCAACAGTTTCTCTGAGGATTTTGTTGCGGGATGCTCTGATGGAGTAGGAGGTAGCTCTGTTTTAACCTCTTGAGGCGGTTCTTCTGTGTGTTGAACTCCAGTCAGGAGGTAGCGAATATCTAAGGAAGTATCAAAGAGGGCCAATTGTTGGAGCAATTGAAGGTTCGGCTTATTACGGCCGTTGAGAATATGTACAAGGGTAGGACGGTTCATGCCAATGGCCTTCGCCAACGATGTGGCATTGTGGCCGCTTTGGACCATATACTCCTGAATTCGACGTACTACATCCTCCATAGTTACAAATATAATACAATTGAAACATCCCTCAAACGTATTCCAAATGAAATTTTCGGTGAAAATGGGGGTGAGATTTATCGGAGCTGATGGCGATGATTATTAGTTTAAATAGGTACATTTAAATTATTGATATTCAATCATTTAAATTTACATTATATTATGTTTCACACCTTGTATTCGTATTGAAACAGTGCTGTACCCGATGCATCAATCAGTGAAACCACAATGTGCCACTGGTCTTTCGAGTAATTCAAACGTAGTGTTCCAAAATGTTGAGTATCTGTGGTGCCCTCGTGCACTCTGGTAGTGTTTTCTTCGTCGTGATGGGGGTGTGCATTGGCCGTAATGGGGGAAGCACAAGCTTCTACAATGGATTTACCATTGATTTCCAATAGGTTGATTTCACCGCTGTGACGGTCTCCAGTAAGTACAATAGGGGCTCCTGGGGACTCAGAAAGCCATTGCAGCAGCATTTCCCGCTCTGCTGGGTAGTTACTCATATTCTCGAAGACTTGGGCCGTATTGAGCAGTTGACCGCCCATACAGATTAAATGCACATCAGCCGTTGATTGTTGAAGGGTTTTATGGAACCAATTCAGTTGTTTTTCTCCAAAGACGGTGGCATTTGCGCTGTCTCTGTGGGTGCGAAAGCTTCTATTGTCGAGCAGGTAGATATCTATCTTGCCTTCTGCTAAGAAAGTACGGCCGTAGTAACTCGTGGAATCTGGTTGGGGGTAGGGGGGCTGCCAGAAGTCTTTAAAGGCCTGCACTGTGGTGGAAAAACCGTTATAAGTTGAAAGATCACAATCGTTGGGACCGGCATCATGATCGTCCCAGATGGCTAGATGATCGCTCTTACCTAGGATTTCCTGAAAAGCAACACCTCCAAAAACCTCATTGTAGCGAGTCATGGTGGCGGCATAGGTATTCCATTGGCTGTCTACGAGATATACGTTATCTCCCAGCCAAATGTACTGGTCGAGTGTATCTAATGCTTTACTCAAGGTGGGGAGAAGGCCCTGTGTTTGTGTTGGTTCGTTACAGCTACCAAAGCCTATAGTTACCGTTGTTTCATCTGTAACACATGATGTTCCAATGGCGAACAACGAGACGTAGATCAAGTTTCTGGCGATCATAATGTTTGTATTTGGGGGAATGTCACAGTTGTGATGTAACTTTCACTATAAATCTACGAGAATGTCTGCGAATTTCGATTCGACATATTTAACTGATAAACAGTGGTATATCCCATATTCCGAGCTGCAATCAGCGCATAATTGGGAAATTATTGGGTATTCCAGTGAAGAACGCCCTTTACTCTATACCGCCTTAGGCAATGGTTCGCGTTCCATTTGTATTTGGGCCGGTATGCACGGGAACGAAACGACGGGTGCATTTATCATCTTGTCGCTGATTGAACTGTTTCAAAAGAAACAAGTTGATTTAGAGGGGTTTACACTTCATCTCATGCCAGTTGCCAATCCTGATGCCTATGTACGTTACAGCCGCCGCAATGGATTAGGCATAGACCTCAATAGAGACTTCCATAGCTTTCAGACCATCGAAAGTGCAAAATTGGTAGGCTGGATCAAGATGCATGAACCTGAATTGTGCTTTAACCTGCACGATCAGCGAACCATCTTTCACGTGGGTGGACATTCAGCATATACCTCGCTATTGGTGCCAAGCGCCGAAATTACGCGCAAGGTCACACCTATGCGTCGTGCCCTCATGAATAGATTAGGGAATGCGCTTACCGCCATGAACGTTGATCTGGCGGGTATAGGTAGGTATACGGATGAGTATTATCCCACCGCTATCGGGGATTACCTCATGGCCAATGGCATTTCCAATATCCTCATTGAAAGTGGGGTCAAAGCAGGCGATCTCGAACGTCTTGCGGCTCGTGAGTTCGGATTGCGGACCATCTTGGCCACCATCAGCGCTGATGAGCTTCCTTCAATGGTCTATGATCAGTTGCCCTTGAACGAGAAAGGCCAGTTAGAATGGGTCTTTACTAATGTCCTTTATGCTCACATGCGCGTGGATGTAGCCATCAAGCGATTCAACTTTGTCAATGGTCATTCAGCCGACTTTGTGTATCTCGTGGACGAAATAGGCGATTTAAAGGCCAAACCACGTATGAAGGAGGTCGATGGTACTGCCATTGCCTTGGCGCAGCCTCTGGAGCTTGAGAAGCCTGTAAATGGTCACTTTGGGGACTATCTCTTTGAGGAAGGAAAAATTTTAAGTTTGTAAGGACCACACCAGGCCTCCGGCCTGGTGTGGGGTCTAAGCATCAATCTTCGCCTGACTTCTTGTTGCCGAGTAAGAGCATGTCTCGAGCAATTACTTCCGTAAAATACTTCTTAATGCCCTTCTCGTCTTCGTAGGAGCGAGTGACTAATCGGCCTGAAATCCCAATTTTATCGCCCTTTTTGACGTACTGCTCGATGGTTTGAGCCAATCCGCCCCAAGCGACAATGTTGTGCCAGTCGGTCATGGTTTTCTTGTTGCCATCACTGTCTTTGTACACAGTATTGGTGGCGAGGGTGAAGGTGGCCTTCACCGTGTCATTGATGTTTTTGGCTTCCGGGTTCATTCCCAGATTGCCAATGAGTTGGACTTGATTTTCCATACGTATAACATTAAAGGTTAGTCCAAGAAATTGGACCCAAAGAATGACGCATGCAAAAAAGGTGGAAAACTCCTCGTTATCAACACCTTATTGGGCGCGCTTGATGGTGTTTATGATAGCGAAAGCAGCATTGACGTCGTCATTGTGGACGATGAAGGTAGCCTCGTTCGTGGTAGAGATGATTTCTTTGATGGGAACACCGGCCGAGGCAATGTGCTTGAAGAAAAAGTAATAGAGACCGATGACTTCCGAGCTGCTGTTGGGCAGGCGTAAGGTGATGGAAGAGAGGTCTTTGGTAATGCCGAGCTGGGTTTCACCGGCCATTGCGTGTTCTAGATCTGTACCGAAATCCTCACTAATGACGACGGTGGTTTCTTCCATACCCCCAGTAAAACTGTGGAATCCCGAAGGTTTTGATTTAATCGCTTCTAAGAAAACGGCTTGTTTTGCGGTAAGGGCAGGGGTCTTTTTATAGGTGTAGGCCGCTAGATTAGAACGTACAATGATGTCTCCTAAGGAAGAAATGAAGTGCTGAAGCTTGTGCTGCATCTTGAGTTGAAGCTTTGGTTCGCGGCGGCGGATGGCCATGACCACTGCACTTTCCTTGATTTTTTTACCGATAAGGTATTCGATGTCTGGCTTGATGGCGCGGGCCAAGGAACTGAGATTGATCAAGTCATCTTGAAGGGCTTCCTCCACGAAAGGACGTTTGCGGAGGCATTCCTCCAAAGCTTCACGTAAATTCATTTTTTCTGTGCTGTGCGTTTCAAAATTACAACATTGTTAGTTTTTAAACACTCATGTTACGGCCAAAATTGCCTTAATTTTGCGTTATGAGTGAACGCGTCATCATTGTCGGAGGAGGGGCTGCAGGCTATTTTGCTGCTATCGCATGTGCCGAGGCTAATCCAGCAGCCAACATTACCTTATTGGAAAAAGGTAAAAATGTATTGGGCAAGGTTTTGATCAGTGGTGGCGGGCGCTGCAACGTGACGCACGCGTGTTTTGATCCAAGAGAATTAGTCCAATCCTATCCTCGTGGCAGCCGTGAACTTCTAGGTCCCTTCCACAAATTTCAACCCGGCGATACCATGGAATGGTTTGCGGACCGCGGCGTAGAGCTAAAGATTGAATCTGATAACCGCGTTTTTCCGGTGACGGATTCTTCTCAAACTATTATCGACTGTTTGAAAGAAATGGCGGCGACCAACGGTATTGAAGTACTGACTTCCTCTGGGGTCAAGTCCTTCCAGCCTTTGGACGGCGATCGTTGGGAGGTGGTGACCAATTCTGGTCAAACGTACGAATGCGATGCATTAATGATTGCCCCAGGTTCTTCCAAAGCAATGTGGGATGGCCTTAAAAAATTGGGTCATAAGATCATAGAACCCGTGCCTTCGCTTTTCACGTTTAATATTAAAGACCCAAGGATCAAGGGGTTGAGTGGCATTAGTATGCCAAATGTAAGCGTTCAAATTGCGGCTTCAGATCTGGAAGCCGAGGGACCACTGCTGATCACCCACTGGGGGTTCTCAGGACCGGCTATTCTTCGCTTGAGCGCTTGGGGTGCACGTGAGCTTAGCGATAGATTTTACCGATTCCCTATCCTGATCAATTGGCTGGGGCGCGATGAAGAGGAGGTGCTCAACCTCTTATCAGACGAGAAAAAGTCTAACGGTAAAAAGCGTTTAGGTAATCACGCGATGTTTGGCATTCCGTTGCGCCTGTGGAAATCCATGGTAGAGGCTGCGGGTGTTAAGAGCACCGCGACTTGGGGCGATATTTCTGGAAAGCAACTAAAGGACTTGTGTAGCGAGCTCACCAGCGCTGTATTCCAAGTTACGGGTAAGAGCACCTTCAAGGAAGAGTTCGTAACGGCAGGTGGTGTAGATTTAAAGGAGATTGATTTTAAATCCTTCCAAAGCCGACTTTGCCCAAACCTATATTTAGCAGGAGAGATTCTAAATATTGACGGAATCACCGGCGGATTCAACTTCCAGGCCGCATGGACCGGTGGATTTTTGGCGGGCAACGCCATGGCAGGTTATCCGCTAGAGTAGGCCGTCTTTACGCAGCCATTGCAAGATTTTTCCTCCGCGACTTTTCATTCCGGCGCTGCCGTATTCTATGACTTTTTCTAAAGTCTGTGCCAGTTCTGGGGCCAATTCCGGGTACGCCCGAACCATTCTATAGGCTATAGTCATCCCGTACACGCGCGGGGCCACCGCGGCTTGCATGTCCATCATGCATTTCCAGCTGTAATCCAGCAGCCTGCCTTGCGCCTCTTCGCCTTGTGGAAGCTCATATTTGGAGAAATACCGAAGAATAAACCGCACTTCGGCATCTGTTTTCGCATGGTCCAATTTGTCCATCATCCTCTCCACGAAGCCCAATAAAAGCTCAGGCTTCTGGTCGCCTACATGGTGCAAAATCCAACATGCCCTCGTACGTTCCTTATCCGTCCCTTCAAAGGCAAGCTTCACCGTTTCCTCGAGGACATCGGCCTCCACCAAAGCCTCTTGGATCCAGTAGGCGTAGGCTTCGTCCTTGGCGACAGTACACGTATTTAGAAGTTCTTTCAGGATTACCTTAAAAAATTATTGTACAAATGATGAAAATATTAGAATTCTAACTAAATTAGCATTGTATTCATCTTTTAAAGATACGCTGTATGAACTACGTAAAGAACAACTTAAAATTTCTTCGCAAGAAAGAGGCGCTAACTCAGGAGCAGTTGGCGGTAAAGATTGGTGTAAAGCGCGCTATGATAGGCGCTTACGAAGAAGGTAGGGCTGAGCCTAGGTTGCACACTTTGCAGCATTTGGCAGCGTACTTTCAGGTGCGACTCGATGATTTCGTAAACAAGGACCTCTCTGGTGGGGGATCCATTCCCAAAGCCGATGTTAGTGGTGCGCAGTTGCGCATTCTCCCGGTAGTGGTAGATGGCACAGACGAAAGAGAGTTAGGAACATTGGTACCGGTAAAGGCCTCTGCGGGATACCTCGCCGGTTACGGCGACGCAGATTACATTGGTGCCTTGCCGCGTTTTTCAATGCCCTTCCCGGAATTGCCGCAAGACCGTACGTACCGGGTATTCCAAATCCGTGGGGAAAGCATGCTGCCCATTAAACCGGGTGCCTACGTCATTACAGAATATGTACAAGATTGGAAGTCCATCCGCAATGACGATTGTTATGTGCTTATTACCAAGGACGAGGGTGTGGTCTATAAGCGCGTGATCAACAACTTGCACGTCGGCGAGCTGATGCTCAAATCTGATAACCCACAGTTTGCACCCTATACCGTCCCTGTGGACCGATTAGTGGAGGCATGGAAAGCCGTAGGATATACCAGCTTTGAACTTCCTGCAGCGGGAACCAACCAGGAGATGTCACAGTTGATGCACATGGTGGCAGACCTGCGCAAGGAGATGAGTACGTTGAAAGACAACTAAACATTTTTAACATAATAGATCCTTTGTTTGAGCGGCCTTAGTGCCGCTCGAATAGGCTGTAAACACCCCTAAAACAAACCTGTAGGAACATGGACCGCTCCATATTACATCTAGATTTGGACACCTTTTTTGTCTCTGTTGAGCGCCTGATGGATAGCCGTTTGAGCGGTAAACCCATTATCATAGGCGGTACAGGCGATCGTGGGGTGGTTGCGGCCTGCAGCTATGAAACCCGAAAGTTCGGGGTGCATTCGGCTATGCCCATGAGAATGGCGCGGGAGCTCTGTCCGGAAGCCATTGTGATCCGTGGCAACTCCGCGAATTACAGCAAATACTCCAACCTCGTGACGGACGTCATCAAGGAAGATGTGCCCGTATACGAGAAGACCTCTGTAGATGAGTTTTATGTCGATCTCACGGGTATGGACCGCTTCTTTGGCAACTTCAAATTTGCCAGTGAACTCCGCGATAAGGTCATACGAGAGACCGGTCTTCCCATCAGCTTTGGCCTGTCCATCAATAAAACGGTCAGTAAGGTGGCCACCGGGGAAGCCAAGCCTAACAACAAGATCTACGTTCAAAAAGGATTAGAGCGTCCCTTCCTTGC
>DFQY01000039.1 GCA_002378005.1 Flavobacteriales bacterium UBA3477 | reverse complement strand
AAAAATTTTAGGCATTAAAAAACCCCCGCGGGCGCAGCCCGCGGGGGTTTTTGTTGATTGTTATTCTGCTTTCATCGTGCGAAGAATCTTCTGCAGCTCGCTTTTTACGTAGGCTAGCTTTTCGAGGACTTCGACTTTGTCGACGGATTCTTTTTTATTGCCGCTGAGGTGCTTGCGCGCACCTTCAAGGGTATACCCGCGCTCATTCACAAGATGATTGATAGTGGCAATCAGACGAACATCGTCTTGGCTGAACTTTCGCTTGCCCTTTCCAGTCTTCTTTGGGGCCAATTGTTTGAATTCCTTCTCCCAATAGCGCAGGTTGGACGTGTTGAGGTCAAACATGGCTGCTACCTCACCAATATCATAATAGAGTTTGTCCAATTGCGGGACCATAAATCCTATTTAAGTACACCTAAAGATAGCACACTCCCTTGGTGTGCCCAAAACATTAATCGAAGCTCTGGTTCGAGTGGCTGCTGAATTCTAGCATCATCTCATATTCCTCTGGACTCAAGTCGTTGAAGTAATAATTGACGGGATTGATTTTACGACCATCTTTGATCACCTCGTAATGCAAGTGCGGTGCGGTAGAGCGCCCTGAGGAACCAACGTACCCTATGATATCACCGCGTTTTACCTTTTGGCCGCGTCGAACATCCACCTTGCTCATGTGTGCATACAAGGTTTGGTAACCATAATCATGATCGATGATGATATGATTCCCATAGCCTGAACGAGAATTTTTATATGTACTCACCCTTCCATCACCTGTAGCGTAAATAGGTGTGCCCGTTGGAGCGGTAAAATCCATTCCCCAGTGCATTTTACGTACTTTATAGATAGGATGGATGCGGTATCCATAACCCGAAGCCATTCGCTTTAGGTCCTTATTCGCCACCGGTTGAATGGCAGGGATCGACGCGAGCATTTGCTCTTTGTCGCGTGCCATTTCCACAACATCATCGAAGCTTTTGGTTTGCACATAAGCACGGCCTGCGATTTGATCAAGCTTTTTACGAGTATCGATCAGTAGCTCCGAATTATTGAAGCCCTCCAAGTTTTTGTATCGGTTGGCACCCCCAAATCCGGCAGTACGCACTTCGTTTGGAATAGGACCGGCTTCAAAGATGGTGCGGTAGATTTCATCATCGCGTTTTTCGATGTCTCCGAGTACGTCGGCTAATTGGTCCAATTTTCCATTCATCAGGTCATATTGAATGACCATATTGTCCAATTCTCGCTTCATTCTGCGCTCTTTAGGACTCTCAAACCAGAGGTCCGCGGCCATGTAAAACACGAATCCAAATGCCATTGAAACGAACGCAAAGAGAGCAAACTCTTTGATGCGTACTTTCCAACCACGGTCTATCTTCTTGTAAGACAGTGTTTTATAATCGTATGTGTATTTTACTTTAGCCATACTTTGTGCGTTATTTTTGCTAAGACGCAATTCCTACGCGAACATTGTGCCACAAAGAAACAATTTTCAGTTAAAACCTTAATTATCCCTCATTGGGAATTATACACAGTATGCTGACTTCTAAAGAGATACGTCGCAAATTTTTAGAGTTCTTTGAGAGCAAGGGCCACGAGATCGTTCCATCGGCGCCAGTCGTGAATAAATGGGATCCTACACTCATGTTTATCAACGCGGGTATGAACCCGTTCAAAGACTTCTTCTTGGGCAATGCGGCCCCGAAAAATGCACGTATTGCCGATACGCAGAAATGTTTGCGCGTCAGTGGTAAACACAATGATTTGGATGAGGTAGGGCACGATACGTACCACCACACCTTGTTTGAGATGTTGGGAAACTGGTCCATTGGCGATTACTTCAAGAAGGATGCCATTAACTGGGCTTGGGAATTGTTGACCGAGGTATATGGCCTCGAAAAGGACAGATTGTATGTAACCGTCTTTGGCGGTGATGAAGGTGACGGCTTGCCTCGCGACAATGAAGCGGCAGGTCTTTGGGCACAGCATGTAGCTGCAGACCGAATTTTAGACGGAGGTAAGAAGGATAACTTCTGGGAGATGGGCGAAAGCGGTCCATGTGGTCCGTGTAGTGAGATTCATATCGACTTGCGCAGCGATGCAGATTGTGCGGCAGTATCAGGCGCTTCTTTGGTAAACGAAGACCATCCTCAAGTCGTGGAGATTTGGAACCTTGTATTCATGCAGTTCAACCGTAAGGCAGACGGCAGCCTGGAAAACTTGCCTGCCCAGCACATTGATACAGGTATGGGCTTCGAGCGTTTGTGTATGGCTTTGCAAGGCAAGCAGTCGAACTACGATACCGATGTTTTTACGCCATTATTGAATAAAATCTCGAGCATTTCAGGCATTGCTTATGGTAAGTCTGAAGCAACAGATATAGCGCAACGTGTGATCGCTGACCACATCCGTGCAGTTGCCTTTGCTATTGCAGATGGCCAATTGCCTTCTAGCTCAGGTGCGGGTTATGTCATCCGTCGCATTTTGCGTCGAGCGATCCGATACGGCTTCTCCTATTTAGATTTGAAAACGCCTTTCATGTTCCATCTCGTGGAGACCTTGGAGGCTCAAATGGGCGAATTCTTCCCTGAAATCACCACACAGAAATCCTTAGTGATGAAGGTGATCGAGGAGGAAGAGCAAAGCTTCTTACGCACACTAGCGCAGGGCTTGGCCAAGCTCGATGATTTCTTGGCAGAGGGCAATAAAACCTTGGACGGTAAACGTGCTTTTGAATTGTACGATACCTATGGATTCCCTATCGATTTGACGGAACTCATCATGCGTGAGAAGGACAAGGTGGTAGACATGGCTGAATTCACTGCGGAGATGACTGCTCAAAAGGAGCGTTCACGTGCCGCGACAAAACTCAGTACAGACGACTGGACCGTTCTCGAAGACGACGAAACGCAGGAGTTCGTGGGATATGATTATACCTCGGCAGAAGTACGCATCACACGTTACCGCAAGGTCAGCGCCAAAAACAAAGAATTTTACCAGCTCGTATTGAGCTTGACTCCATTCTATCCAGAGGGTGGTGGCCAAGTAGGCGATACGGGTGTTTTAGTTCAAGGCGATCAGAAAATAGGCATCTTCGACACCAAGAAAGAAAACGGTATCATCGTTCATTTTGCGAAAGAATTACCTGCTGATTTGAGTGGGAATTGGACCGCTCAGGTAAGCGAAAGCAAGCGCCGTGAAACGTCGAAAAACCATAGTGCCACCCACTTGATGCATGAAGCCCTGCGCGAAGTATTGGGCACACATGTGGAGCAAAAAGGTTCGTTGGTGAATTCAGAATACTTGCGTTTCGACTTCTCGCACTTCCAAAAGGTCAGCGACGAAGAACTCACGCAAATAGAAGCACTGGTCAACCAACGCATCCAAGCCAACCTACCATTGGAAGAATTCCGCAACATTCCTATCGCTGAGGCTAAGGATATGGGCGCGATGATGCTCTTCGGTGAGAAGTACGGCGACACAGTTCGCGCCATTAAGTTTGGTTCTTCCATCGAATTATGTGGGGGTATTCACGTAAAAGCTACCGGTTCTATAGGCCTCTTTAAATTTACTAGCGAAGGGGCAGTAGCAGCCGGAGTACGCCGCGTTGAAGCAGTAACGGGAATGGGTGCGATGAAATATATCAACGATGCCTTAAGCAACTTGCGTGATGCGGCTGAGGTTTTGAAGAATCCGAAAGATCTAGCTGGAGCTATTCAGCAGTTGAAGGAAAAAGAAGCTGTAGCTCAAAAAGAAGTGGAAGCCTTGCGCAAGGAAAAAGCAATGGCTGCCGCTGGCGAGTTGGAAAATAATATCGAAGATCATGGCGGTGTCCGAGTTATTGCTGCGAGAACAGCGATGGACGCGGGCAGCGTGAAAGACATGGTCTTTAAACTAAAAGGACAAGGAAATACCTTGGTCATATTTGCCAATGCTTGGGAAGGAAAAGCGACGGTAAGCATAGGAATTAGCGATGAGGTGGTGGCGGATAAAGGCTGGCACGCGGGCAATGCCGTTCGCGCCCTAGCCCAGCACATCCAAGGCGGTGGCGGTGGTCAACCAGCCTTCGCAACTGCTGGCGGAAAGAATCCAGAAGGATTGGACAAGGTATTGTCGGATTGGAAAAATCATTTTGCATTATGATGACATTGAAAAATTGGGCCTTTGGCCTAGCCATCTTATTGCCTGCCATCGCATGGGCACAACCGAAAAATGAAACCATCGAATACTTCACCGACGATGAGGTACGCGATACTCGTTTTTCGTTCCAACTATTGTATGCCCCAGAATACGCCTCTCGCAGATTGGCCCTGTATGAACCCGTTCAAGACGGCAATGAAATCTACGCCTTGACTTCAGAAGATGCGGGTGCCGTATACGGACAACGCATAGGACTGATGAGCTATTTTGAACTTCGTGAGATGTTCCATTTAGGTATTGGATTCACCACCATCAACTCTGGTTTTGTGACCAATGGTTTTGCGGCCTTCGACCAGAATGCCGTGTTCCAAGATACCATCGCCAACCTCCCGGCAACAACCCGTTTTGAAGCTATTGCCGTGCCTATTCAGATCATCTTCCATACGCAGATGACGGATATTTGGGCCTTGCAAGTCGTTCCTTCTTATGATTTGATTTTCATGCAAAAGATCGAACGTCAATGGGAAAGTGGTGCACCAAACTATGCAGCAGATGCAGCGACCGGAGCCCTAGGACTAATGTACCAGCGAGGTTCACAAACGAAATACCACAACGGCTTCAACGGCGCCATTGGATTTGCCATCGGTAACGAATTCCGAGTAGCCAACGATCTCGTGTTCACCTTGCGCGGTGAATTTAGATTTGGCTTGTCGCCCATCAATAATTCGGATATCGGGCTGAGAGAGATTCCCTACAGCGTTGGTGGGGCCTTTGGTTTCCGATACTATTTGTAATACACACTACATCAAAAAAGCCCGGGCATGTGCCCGGGCTTTTTGTTTATCGTCGAAAAATTTTATTCCGCGCTCGTGCTGTCCGCTGCTTCTTCAGTAGCTTCTTCTTCGCTAGGCGTTTCGCGGCTCTCGTTGAGCATGTTTACCATACGCTTGGTAATATCAAACTCAGTGTTGGCGTAGATGATCTGTCCGCCTTCTTCGTAGAGTAGGATGAAATCTAGGTTGAGTTCATCTTTCAATACAGCAATGGCTTTGTCCATATCTGCCTTGAGCATATTAGCGAGGTCGGATTGCTTGCGCAATAATTGGTCCTGTGCCGCTTGCTCCACTTGCATGTACTGCTGTTGCACTCGCATCAGGTCCGCCTCATTAGCGTTTCGTTGGCTCTGGGTCATTTTCGGGGCCTCTTGCTGGTACAATGCAATGTTTTCTTGCAAGGTTTGTTGACGGCGCTGTAAATCAGCTACGATCTGTTGCTCCTCTGCTTGAAGTTCATCGGCCAATTCTTGGAAGTAGTTGTACTGGCTCTGCATAGAATCAATACGCACGTAGGCCAAACGAATGCCTTTCTCCGTGTTTTCTACTGCAGCTGGCTGTGAACAGCTCGCCATCATGCTAAGGCCTACAGCGGCCAAAAAGAACTTTTTCATTTTAAAAATCTAGGTTGTTCAATACGTTTTCGTCTACGAGCTTCGGTACAGTTACCTTCAAATTAGGGGTGCGTTGCATCTCGCGCTCGATGGCGAATATAGCTTCTTTATTTCTAGCCCACGACCTTCTCGCGATACCATTGTTTACATCGTAAAGCAACATGTTTTCGAGCTTGCGCTCTGCTTCATCTGAGCCGTCGAGCAACATTCCGAATCCGCCGTTGATGACTTCGCCCCAGCCAACGCCCCCTCCGTTGTGAATACTCACCCAGGTAGCGCCGCGGAAACTATCGCCAATCACGTTTTGGATGGCCATATCTGCGGTAAAGCTCGAGCCGTCGTAGATGTTCGAAGTCTCACGATACGGACTGTCCGTACCACTTACATCGTGGTGGTCACGGCCCAATACTACAGGCCCAATCTCGCCTGCGGAAATGGCTTTGTTGAATGCACGTGCGATCTCAATGCGACCTTCGCTATCGGCATACAGGATGCGTGCCTGAGAGCCCACGACCAATTTATTTTCCTTCGCGCCTTTGATCCAACGAATATTGTCGTCCATCTGCTGGCGAATTTCTTCCGGTGCCTTGGCCATGAGTCCTTCGAGGATTTCTTGGGCAATGGCATCTGTCTTATCTAAATCTGCCCCATCGCCACTGGCACATACCCAGCGGAATGGACCAAAACCATAGTCGAAACACATTGGGCCCATGATGTCTTGAACATAGGACGGGTAGCGGAAGTGCTCGCCGTCCGCCGCCATGATATCTGCGCCAGCACGAGAGCTTTCCAATAAGAAAGCATTGCCGTAATCGAAGAAGTACATGCCGTTTTCAACGAGTGCATTGACCGCCTTCACGTGGCGCTTTAAGGTCGCTTGAATGCGTATTTTGAACTCTTCAGGGTTATTGGCCATCATCTCGTTCGACTCCTCGTAGCTCATGCCTTGAGGGTAATAGCCTCCCGCCCAAGGATTGTGTAAAGACGTCTGGTCAGAACCGAGGTCGACGTGCACATTGCGCTCTACCATGCGTTCCCAGAGGTCCACAATGTTTCCAATGTAGGCGATGCTTCTTGCACGTTTTTCTGCCTGGAATTCTAGAGCCATGTCGATAGCCTCATCGGTGCTGGCAGTAATCTCGTCCACCCAGCCCTGCTCGTGACGCTTATAGGCTGCTTTTGGGTTGATCTCTGCGGTGATGCTCACCACCCCAGCAATATTTCCTGCCTTTGGCTGCGCTCCTGACATACCGCCCAAACCCGCAGTGACAAATAGTTTTCCTTCCGGTCCACCACTAGATTTCATGCGTGCAGCATTCAATACTGTGATGGTTGTTCCGTGCACGATCCCTTGCGGGCCGATGTACATATAAGAACCAGCCGTCATTTGACCATATTGGGTAACGCCTAGGGCATTGAATTTTTCCCAATCGTCCGGCTGGCTGTAATTTGGAATCATCATTCCGTTGGTCACCACCACGCGCGGTGCTTCTTTTGAGGAAGGGAAGAGGCCCATGGGGTGGCCGCTGTACATATGTAGGGTCTGCTCCTCAGTCATTTCGCTGAGGTATTTCATCGTCAAGAGGTATTGTGCCCAATTCTGGAACACCGCCCCATTACCGCCATAGGTAATGAGCTCTTCCGGGTGTTGTGCCACCGCCGGATCCAGATTGTTCTGTATCATCAACATGATTGCTGCGGCTTGAGGCGTCTTGCACGGGTATTCTTCAATCCCGCGAGCATGCATGGCGTACGAAGGCTTGAATCTATACATATAGATGCGCCCAAATTCGTTGAGCTCTTCTAAAAATTCTGGGGCCAATTCCGTATGCCACTCCTTTGGAAAGTAGCGCAAAGCATTTTCCATGGCCAGACGTTTTTCGCCGGCACTCAGGATGTCTTTACGCTTGGGTGCTCGGTTTACTTCTGTGGATACTTCGCGCTTCGGAGGGAGTTGGTTTGGGATCCCTTCGGTAATGGCGCGCTGAAATTCATTGATCGTTTTAGTCACGTATTCTGTGGGTTTTTTTATCGTATCCGTACGGGCAATGCTTACAACCGCTTTGGCAGCAATAGCCGCGTTTCAGGTGGTATTTCTCGGTGAAGATGATAAAGCCTTCGGGGCTTTTGTAATAATCTTCAGGGTCCAAGTCTTTATTAAACATGTCCTATTTCGGAATTTTTAGGTACTTCAAAGGTAAGGCTCCTTAGCTTTGTATCATGGATGCTACACCAATGCCATTTTTAACACCTTCACCCGAACAAAAGTTGACGGTATTACCGGAATTGGACCTATACATCAAACGCGACGATCTCATCCACCCTATAGTCTCCGGTAACAAGTGGCGCAAGCTCCAGGGATTTTTCCAAATACTAGCACCTGGAGAGCCGATCACCACCTTTGGCGGTGCTTTTAGCAATCACTTGCCGGCGGCAGCCTTTGCCGCCAAGCACTTTGGACATCCCATTACAGGCGTAGTGCGTGGCGAAGAATTGAATGCCGAGAGCAACGACTTGCTGAAGTATTGCCAGGCACAAGGCATGGCCTTGGAATTTGTTTCCCGCAGTGCCTTCAGGTCCTTGCGTGAACAAGGTTGGACGGGATACTCGGGCAGGGAACTTCCTGAGGGCGGTGCTGGGCCACACGCATTGGAAGGTTGTGAGGAAATATGGAAAGAATTGGCCCATGAACCCGAACATCTGGTGCTCGCTTCCGGCACCGGTACGACCGTATCAGGGATTCTCGCGGCGATGCCTACAGGCTGCAAAACAAAGGTCCACGTGGTTAGTGCTGTGAAAGGTGCTTACAATGAACGCACCGAGGTTCAGCAGCTGGCCTTGTCAAAACACATCACCCTTCACTGGGAAGATGAAACGCATTTTGGCGGCTTTGGGAAATGGTCGCCTTCTCTGCTCGAGGAGGCCAATAAGTTTGAGCAAATCACGGGAATACCTCTGGATCCCAACTACAACGCGAAGGTTTGGGCATATCTTCAGCGTACCAGCTTGACAGGCAAAGTGGTGTGGATTCACACCGGCGGCGTTCGGTTCTAACGGACAGATTCGAACAATCGGAGCACTTCTTGCTCTACCTCTTCACTGTCCCAATTCTCCTCGATACCTTCCATGGCTAGAATTTCTTCCATTATTCGGTCGTGGCGCTCTCCTTCTTCCTTTGCTTCATGGTATGGGATGTTGGTGAACTTCACCAAAGTGTAGAGCGGCGTCCATTTGTTAGGATGATTGGCTTGCACCTTACGCTCTATTTTTTTGCGCAATTGGAAGCTTGGATCGGCCACGAGATCTCGCATTTCAATGAAGTTTCTCAAGCTTAAGTCTACCAAAGCATTGCCCGCAGGTACTCGCTGCTGGGTATAGATCTCTAGTACTTTTTTCATGTCGGAATCCCCGTGCTCATCAAGCAGCTCCAAGAATACGCGAACATCTTCCAGCGATCCATTCATCCCCTCGCCATAGAAGGGAACAGTGGCATGTGCGGCATCACCGATAAGCATCGTGTTGGTGCCCCAATGGTAAGGTTCACAACGAATACATGCTAAGGCCGAAGTAGGGTTGCTTTCCCATTGTTCCTCTAAATTTGGAATAAGCGGGATGGCGTCTTTGAAATACTTTTCGAAGTAACGTAGGCCGTCTGCACCGGTATTGAGGTGGTCCAATCCGTATTCGCCGTCGAACGGCGCGAAAACAGTTCCCGTGAAACCGTTGTCGGTATTGGCCAGGCCCATCAGCATGAATTCACGGCGCGGCCAGATGTGCAGTGCATCGATATTGAGTTGAGGTGCTCCATTCTCGCCTGCAGGAATATGAACTTCCTTGTACCCACTGTCGATAAAGTGTTGGCTGTAATTAAAGCGCGGTTGCTTCATCAATGCCCCACGAACTGAAGAACCTGTTCCATCTGCCCCAACGATGAGGTCCGCTGAATAGGCATTGAGCTGCTCGCCTTGCTTCATGTGAACGGTCCCTGTATTGAAGTCTACATGTTCACAGTAGGCATCAAAGGTGATCGTTACATTGGGCAGTGCCTCTGCCAATTCTACTAACGTTTTATTGAACTCCCCACGGCTGATGCTGTGAATGGCTTTGTTATCTATGTTGTAGGCAAAGTAGCTCTCGTTGCCCTCAAGGTCGTGGATTTGACGGCCGTAGGCCGGCACCACAATCTTGCGAATTTCTTCCTCTATTCCGGCATAGGCCAACGCTGTCCAGCCCCTATGACTAACCACAAGGTTGATCGATCTTCCGGAGCCGTAGGTCGATTTACGTGGGTCCGGTCGTTTTTCGAAAACCTGAACCTCATAGCCTTTTTTACCTATGGCGTAGGCCATGTACGATCCTGCCAAACCGGCACCGACTATGATTACTTTTTTCATACTTGCTGTGCTTTGAGGTAGTTCAACAAGATTTCACCAAAGGCGCGAATGTCCTCGAAGTTATTGTAGAGCGGCACGGGTGCCATTCGAATTACATTGGGTTCGCGCCAATCGGCAATAACGCCGTGCTCCATCAGGTAATCAAATAGCGGCCTTCCGTAGCCGTGAACGAGCAAGGAAATTTGTGCGCCGCGCTCTTCAAGTGGAGTGATAATTTCAAAATTACTGCCCGATTCTTCTGCCACAAACTCCAGTACTTCCTGCAAGTAAGCCGTCAAATTTCTGCTCTTTGCACGCAGGTTTTGTACTCCTGCCTTATCAAACAAATCCAGGCTCGCACGAAGTGGTGCCATGGCCATTACCGGTACGTTCGAAAGTTGCCATGCTTCTGCCGTAGGTATGGGCTTAAAGGTCTCGGGCATTTCGAATCGTGTTTCTTTATCGTGTCCCCACCATCCTTCAAAACGAGGGATATCGGACTTGCCGTGGTGGCGTTCGTGCACAAAGTATCCGGCCGTTGCACCAGGACCTGAGTTGATGTATTTGTAGTGGCACCACGCGGCAAAATCTACATTCCAATCGTGCAATTTGATGTCGATATTCCCTGCGCCGTGCGCCAAATCCCAACCGACCGTAATGCCTTTGTTTTGTGCATAGGCGGTGAGGTGCTTCATGTCCATTACTTGACCGGTGTAGTAATTTACACCGCCGATCATCATCATGGAGATTTCGTCACCATGAGCATCAATGGCAGCTATGAAGTCTTCTTTGTGGATATGGTGTTCACCCTCGCGCGGTCCCACCTCAATCAGGTGTTCTTCTGGGTCGAGCCCGTGGTAGCGCAGTTGAGAAGCCAAGGCGTATTGGTCCGAGGGGAAGGCTTTAGCTTCACACAAAATCTTCGTGCGCTTTCCTTCCGGTCGAAAGAAGCTCACCATCAACAAATGCAGGTTGCCTGTCAGCGATCCCATAACTACGACCTCTTCAGGTTTGGCGCCCACAAGTTTTGATAGGCTTTCCGAAAAGATTTCATGGTACGGCATCCATGGGCGGCGGGCATGAAAATGGCCTTCTACGCCCCAGTTTTTCCAATCCTCAAGTTCCTCTTCGAGGTATTTTTCGGCCAATTTTGGCATCAGCCCCAAGCTGTTGCCCGTGAAGTAGAGCGTTTGCTTACCGTCGATCACGGGGAGGTGAAATTCGTTGCGGAAGTGGGCCAATGTATCGGCTTGGTCCAGGGATGCAGCGTAGTTGGGGTCTAAGGCATTCATAGCAATTGTATTCAGGACCCTAAAGGTATGGACTTAGAATCCATAGTCCTAACAATAGGAAAGGGAGTCCTTCAATAAGAAGGCTGTAGTATAGATCGCCCAATTTTGGGTTGGCCAAAGCAATGATAATGGAGCAGAGTAAATAGAATCCGAACGTGTAGGTAAGGGGCATTTGAAAAAATTGGACTTGAATAAAAAAGCTCAACCAAAGCATCAGGCTCGCGAGCCAAACTGTGTTTTTGGGCCCGATCATATGAGGTAATGTGCGGATGCTGCCTTGATCCACCATCATGTCGCGAACGTCGAAAGGCAATGTTAGGGCTGCCGTCCACCAGAAGCGTTCAAAGAAGATTCCAATGGTAAAGGTTCCGGCGTGAACAGTCGGGATGACGGCGGTGACATAGGCCCATACAGCTGCAATGACCACGAGTTTTAGTCCTGGAATAGAGCGCAATCCGCCGCCAGATTTTCTCAGAATAAAGGGAAGGGGGTACAAAGCGGCCACTGCGATGGCGCCGGCGTATAAAAACAAGAGGTTCCATGAACCGTGGAGTGCCCACCAGATGGCCACATAGGAGGCGCCAAGTCCTATGCTCAGTTGGGCAGTTTTCGGCATGGCCGATCGCCATTGGCTGATCTTACTTTGCAAACCGTCATCGCCTGGGGATTCAAACAATCTGGCAAATCCGTAAACAATGAGCGTTCCGGCTGCGTTTAAACCAGCAAAGGATGGGTTTAGTATAAAATAGCCGTATTCATCCAAGACCCCAGCTTCCCACCAATTTGTCCATTGGAATTCAGTGAGTCGGGTCAACGCCCAAACCGCTCCAGCGACCCAAAAGTTCGCGTATATGAACGGCCTTAAAAGGCCCAAAAAAATGTTTATAACCGGGTGGATATTTCGTGTCATTATGGTCTCATAAATGTACGCTATGTTCGGTGAGTCTGCCGTACTTTTGCTCCATCTAATATTAACAGAGTATGAAGCGCAATTCCTTTGCCTACAGACACATTGGACCTAAACCACTCGAAGTTACCGAAATGCTCCAGACCATTGGGGCTGAATCATTAGACGCTCTCATCGACCAAACCGTACCTGAAGCCATTCGCTTCAGAGGTGAAATGGACATTGCGCCTGCGATGACCGAGGCAGAGTTTGCCAAGCACATTGGCGAGCTCGGTCATATGAACATAGTATTCACCACCTACATCGGCATGGGATACCACCCGACCGTACTTCCAGGTGTGATCCAGCGTAATATCTTAGAGAACCCAGGATGGTATACGGCCTACACGCCTTACCAAGCTGAAATTGCACAAGGCCGTTTGGAGGCGTTGATGAATTACCAAACCATGGTCGTTGACCTAACAGGTATGGAACTCGCCAATGCATCTCTGTTGGACGAAGCTACTGCCGCAGCAGAAGCCATGAGTATGTTCTATGGTGCCATGTCCCGTGCCAAGAAAAAAGCCGGTGCCAATAAATTCTTTGTCGATCAAAACACCTTTCCACAAAGCATCGCTTTGTTGCTCACGCGTGCGGAGCCTATCGGAGTAGAATTGGTCTTCGGAGATTACAAAACATTTGAGCCTGCAGAAGATTTCTTCGGCGCATTGGTACAATACCCAAATGCCGACGGTTCCGTAGAAGATTACCGCGCTTTTGCGGCCGCTTGTAATGCTGCTGAGGTTCAGTTAGTCGTAGCAGCGGACATCATGTCACTCGTTTTGATCACGCCTCCGGGAGAGTGGGGTGCGGATGCTGTGGTAGGAACAACACAACGTTTCGGGATTCCTCTAGGTTATGGAGGTCCTCACGCCGGATATTTTGCGACTAAAGAAAGCTACAAGCGTTTTATTCCAGGTCGTATCATCGGTCGCACTATTGATACCGATGGCAATCCAGCATTGCGCATGGCTTTGCAGACACGCGAGCAACACATTAAGCGCGACAAAGCGACTTCAAACATCTGTACTGCCCAAGTATTGTTGGCGGTTATGGCCGGTGCCTATGGTGTATACCACGGACCGGAAGGACTGAGAGGCATCGCTTCAACCATTCACTTACATGCAACAGCGTTGAATGAAGCCGTGAAAGGTATGGGATTGACCCAACACAACACGCACTTCTTTGACACCTTAAAAATCACCTTGAAGAATACGACAGCCACCAAAGTCAAAGCATTGGCAGAGGCGGCAGAGGTGAACTTCAGATATTTCGACGAACAGACCATTGGTATTTCATTGAACGAAACGACCACTGATGCAGATTTGGCAGATATCGTCGCCATCCTCGCAAAAGTTGAAGGGGTAGAGACCATTGAAATGGCTGATCCTACAGGCAACTTGCCAGAAGAGTTGATTCGTTTATCTGATTTCATGACGCATGAGGTTTTCCACAGCTACCATAGCGAGACGGATATGATGCGCTATTTGAAATCTTTGGAGCGCAAGGATTTGGCCTTGAACCACAGTATGATTTCACTAGGATCCTGCACCATGAAGCTCAATGCAGCTTCTGAGATGATTCCTCTTTCAACAGCAGCTTGGAACGGCATTCACCCGTTCGTGCCTGTGGACCAAGCTGAAGGATATGGTGTGGTAATTCAAACCTTGGAGCGCGATCTAGCCGTAATCACTGGCTTTGATGCCACTTCTTTACAACCAAACTCTGGAGCACAAGGCGAATATGCAGGTCTAATGGTCATTCGTGCCTACCACCAAGCCAATGGTGAAGGTCATCGCGATATCGCTCTTATTCCTTCTTCGGCGCACGGAACCAACCCAGCCTCTGCGGTGATGGCGGGAATGAAGGTCGTAGTAGTAGCTTGTGATGATCACGGAAACATCGATGTAGAAGACCTGCGCGCCAAAGCAGAGCAACACAGTGCGAACTTGAGCTCGCTCATGATCACCTACCCATCAACGCATGGTGTATTTGAAAGTGCAGTGAAGGAAATTACAGACATCATTCACCAACACGGTGGACAGGTATATATGGACGGTGCCAACATGAATGCTCAGGTAGGGTTGACCTCACCGGGACTGATCGGAGCCGATGTCTGTCACTTGAACTTGCACAAGACCTTCGCCATTCCTCACGGAGGTGGTGGTCCAGGTATGGGTCCTATTTGCTGTAAGGCGCACCTCGCCCCATTCCTTCCAAAACACCCAGTAATCGACATTGGAGGCGAGCAAGGGATCAACTCGATCTCTGCAGCACCATGGGGCTCGGCATTGATCTTATTGATTTCTTACGCTTATATTAAAATGTTGGGTGCAGAAGGATTGACAGATTCAACCAAATACGCCATCCTTAATGCAAACTACATCAAGGAGCGTCTAGCAGGAGCTTTTGATGTATTGTACTCTGGAGAGAACGGTCGTGCGGCACATGAAATGATTCTAGATTGCCGTCCGTTCAAAAAGGATGCAGGCATCGAAGTTACTGATATCGCCAAGCGATTGATGGACTACGGATTCCACGCACCTACAGTGAGTTTCCCAGTAGCGGGTACCGTAATGGTCGAGCCTACTGAAAGTGAAGGCAAGGCGGAACTCGACCGCTTCTGTGATGCCATGTTGAGCATCCGTGGTGAGATCGATGCAATCGCAAGTGGCGAAAGAGATGCAGCGAACAACGTATTGAAAAATGCACCACACACCCAAGCAATGATCTGTGCAGATACTTGGGAGTTGCCATATACACGTTTACAAGCAGCCTTCCCACTGGAATATGTTGCTGAGAACAAGTTCTGGCCATCTGTACGTCGAGTAGACGATGCCTACGGGGATCGCAACCTCATCTGCACTTGTGAGCCTATCGAAAGCTATATGGAAGAAACTGCCGAGGCGTAAGCCGAGGCAAAATATGCAATAAGAAACCCCCCGGGCGCGGAGGGCCCGGGGGGTTTTTGTTTGATTTAAAATTTTTCAAAAAAAGTCGAACACTTACTTTCCAGTGATGGCTCTAACATC
>DFQY01000038.1 GCA_002378005.1 Flavobacteriales bacterium UBA3477 | reverse complement strand
AGAGCGCTTGACTGGCAGTCAAGAGGTCGTCGGTTCGAGCCCGATCTTCTCCACTCTGAAAATGAAGCACTTACGTCAATAGATGTAGGTGCTTTTTTCATTATTTGCATACAATTTGCACACAAATTGTCACAAAACCCCTGTCAGAAGAAGCTATGGGTTTGAACTACACTAGCTTTAGAGGTGTTCCATTTAAAAGTTCAAACATGAGGACCACCATATGTTTCATACTACTGTCAGCATCAACGGCTTTCGGTCAAATGCATCAATACCAAAAGGACTTCACCAAGATCAATGAAAACTTGATGTTGACCCTAGGCTCTTACGCTTTTGGAAATTTCGCCGTCAGTGGAGCAGCCTACTTCGTAAGTGAAGATCAGGCGACAAAGCGCTTCCATGAAATGAATGTTATGTGGAATACTGTGAATCTTGGACTTGCGGTACCTGGATACATTAAGGCCAAAAGAGGAGGAAAGGCGCTTACTTTCGAGGAAATGATAAAGGAGCAGAGGAAAACCGAAACGATTTTCTTGGTCAATGATGTTTTGGATTTGGGATATATCGCCACAGGAATTTGGATGCGGAATGAAGCGGTAAATCAAGGGGACAGAGCTGATATGTTCAAGGGATATGGCAATAGCTTGATCTTGCAGGGATCTTTTTTATTGGCCTTTGATGCCTATGCCTATTACCTGCACCGCAACCATGCCAAACAGCTTCTCATGTTGGATAAGGTTTCTGTATACAAGAGAGGAGTTGGAATGGTAATGGTCATTGCATTGGACTAGGAGAGAAAGTTTTAAGAAGTAAAAACCCGGCGCGCAGCGCCGGGTTTTTTGTGCCTCGCCCCGCGCGGCGGGGTGCATTGGTGTAAGCGATCAGGTTAGTTGTTCCGGGTACAGGAGCAAGAATTTCTGAGATAGGTTCAGCTTAACATGGTTTTGATCGAGGTTTTATGCGCTAGGTTAGAAGGTATATACCGCGGCGAGGACGAAGGAGGCAAGGGTTTTTTCGGTCATGGCGTTGAACTGTGGGGTGGATGTTTGGTCTAATCGGACCTCGCTAATAAGGCGAAGGTTCCCAGAAGAATACGAAGCCGTTAGCGTGGCATCGAAGCTTTGCGTATCCGCACCATAAACAGGCCCACCGATGGCCAATTCCTTAAAGTACTCCAATCGCATTCCAACCTGATAAGCGTCGCTCAGCGCCACAGCTGGATAGAGGGCAGCGCCATAAAAACCGCCTATTTCCGGAGTCTCATTGTACGAAGCATTGACCCCAAGAGAAACCGCATCGCTCAGCTCATAGGCACCGGTCAAATCTGCTTGGAATGTGGCGGCCTGACCGTCAGCCTGCTTGCCATAGAGGAAGTTTAAATACGTGCTTTTGTAGCCGTATTGCAACCCATAGGTGTAGAGGTCGATGTCGTTCATCTCCGTGAAATCCGTCGGGTTCATGATCGCGATCATGAGGCTTTGGTCGCTACTCAGGGCGTAATCTGCCTTTAGTCCAGTGTGAGAGAAGGGACCATAGGAAAAGAGGTAGGAGGTGGAGTAATGGAAGTTGTCGACTGGGGAGATGACCTCGTAGCCCAAGAAAGTGTTGAAGTTTCCTAAGGTGAGGACCAATTTCTCTGAGGCGTTCCAGTATGCATATAATTGGTTCACGATGTTTCCCGTCGCGCTATAATACGGAGAGGCGAATACCGCATCCGTGCCGCGTGGGCCGAAGACTAGGTCTGCCACGAAGCCTCCTTGCTCGGTCTCTTGCTCGGCGATGATGTTGACCATGCCGAGTGCGAAGCCGTTGAGGTTGGCGAAGCTTGAAGCCGGGGCATCAAACTTTCCGCCGCTGAGGTTAGTTCTGAAATAGGTGTCTACAGACCCTCGAAAGGTCATCGATACGTCGACGGTGTCCGCGTCGTCTGCAAATGCAGTGAATGAAGTGAGGGCCAATGTCATTAGTGCCCAAATTTTTAAGACTTTTGAAGTAACAATTTTCATAACAGGGGAATTGTTTAAAGAACCCTGGGTGTTGCCGCACTCAGGGTTCGCTTTTTATAATAAATAGATGTGTTTTAATGTTGGTTCATACGGAAATCAGCATAGGCGCTCATCCCGCCATGTTCTGCTTGGTCAAGACCATCGAGTTCTTCCGCGCGGTCCACACGAAGTCCCCAGATTTTCTCGATAACTGTAAGGAAGATCCAAGAGCATGCCACAGACATAAGACCGATGAGTCCTACGCCGATGAGCTGTACAAGGAATTGGTCCCAAGAAGCCATCGCACCGAAGATTCCTACAGCCAATGTTCCCCAGATTCCCGTACCGAGGTGAACTGCCACAGCACCCACAGGGTCATCAAGCTTTAGGCGGTCCAGTAGCGATACTGCAAGTACAACGATCACACCACCTATACCACCTACAAGGACCGCTTCCATTACGGACATTTGATCCGCACCAGCGGTAATACTTACCAATCCACCGAGGATACCGTTCATGAACATGGTGAGGTCGAAGTTTTTGTAGTAGAGGTGCACGAACCCTGCTGCAGCCAATCCACCCGCTGCCGCTGCCAAAGACGTGGTAGTCAAAACCAGTGAAGTCAGGCCTGGATCAGCGCTGAGTACAGAACCGCCGTTGAAACCGAACCATCCTAACCAGAGGATCAATACGCCGGCAGCAGCGAACGGAATGTTGTGGCCTGGGATGGCGCGAGGCTTGCCGTCCTTGCCAAATTTGCCAATTCGAGCACCGAGTTTAGCGATATACAATAATGCAGCCCAGCCTCCCACAGAGTGTACCAGGGTGGAACCTGCAAAATCATAGAATCCCCATTCGTCCAAGAAACCGCCGCCCCACTTCCAAGAACCTATAATAGGATAGGCTAAGCCCACGTAAAGCATTGAAAAAGCAAAGAAGGAACCCAGTTTAGCACGTTCTGCAATGGCACCTGATACGATAGTGGCAGCAGTCGCCGCGAACATGCCTTGGAACAAGAAATCTGTCCAATAGGTATATCCTTCATTATAGCTCAGGTCGAGTCCAGCTTCGCCCATTGGGCTCTCGAGGCCAAAGAGGCCTACGAAATAATCGGGCAAGATGCCGTGCCAAAAGCTGGCAGGGTACATCAGATTGAATCCGACAAAGGCGTATAGGACTAGCCCTACACTAATAATGAAGAAGTTCTTGAATAGGATGTTGATGGTGTTCTTTTGACGTGTTAGTCCTATTTCTAGGAAACTAAAGCCAAGGTGCATGAAGAAGACCAGTGCCGTGCTGATCATCATCCAAAGGTTATTTACGGTAAGAGTAAGAGTTGTGTCCATGTGTTATGTGTTATTTCAAAGTGAGTCCACCGCTTTCTCCGGTGCGAATACGATAGGCTTCCTCTACGGGAACCACGAATATTTTTCCGTCGCCTACTTCTCCAGTTTTTGCCGCACTGAGAATGGCATTTACGGTTACGTCCACAAAATCGTCATTTACGACAATGCTTAAGAACCGACGTTGGATGTCGGAAGAGCTGTAGGCGACACCTCTATATAGGTGTTCCTTTTTTTCATGTCCAACTCCAGTTACATCCCAGTAACTAAAGAAGTACACATTCACATCGTGAAGTGCATCCCGCACCTCATCGAATTTTGATTTTCTAATGATTGCTTCAATCTTTTTCATAATTCCAGGGGGTTGTTTGCGACAAAAATAATGTTTTTGGCGTAACCCCCCATAAAAAATAGGGCTAAGGGTAAAAAATTAGCAATTATTTAATTTTATACCCTAAAAATTGAGGGGTATGCAATCTAAAAAACATAAATATTGACAAACAACCCCCTGTTTTAAGGGGGTAGTCTATGAGAAAATTATTTTTTAGTGATTTTAACCCTGAGAGTTCAGGAACTAAGGCTCTAGGAAAGATCCAAATGGAGAAAAAAAAGCCCGAGAGACTAAAAGACTCTCGGGCTTATTAAGCTTATTGGCTTAGCTACACGTACATGGTTTTATTAGTAGCTCAGACTTCTTGGTTTATTCAAAAGTGAATCTTTTTTACTCGAAGTATATTATATTTGCGTAAAAACATATTTGTAACATGTTTAAAAAACATAATTCACAGACTGTTTTACTTTTATTAATATGTGCCTTAACATGTTGTAAATCAGCGTATTCACAAGGTGCTATAAGTTGGTATAATGTCCAAGAAAAAGCTATCCATAGAATTAGTGTTTTAGACGGAAATTATGTTGTGTTTTATGAGAATCACATAGATACACTTCCTTCGTTTCAGCAAGATTACGATAATTCTCAACTTCGATTACCTGGGAAGGGCCATCATTTTGCTGTTGACGGAAGGTTAATTACTGCTTTCGGTGGATGTGGATTTGTTTTTGCCATAGACACGGCCTCCGAATCAATCACAAGACTCGATTTAACGGTACATACAGGCTACAATTTCGATGCGTACCAGTTTGAACGACGGGACACTATCTACTCTTTTGGAGGGTATGGCTTTTGGACAGAGAATAATCTTTTAACCTATTTCAGTAAGTTAAGAAAAGAATGGAATGTGTATTCCGTAGGTGACTTTCCTCCTTATAACCCGGATTTTGGAGAAGGCGCGACGTATAAGTTTGCATTTTATGATGAAGGTGTGGACGAATTATATGTGTTGCGTCAGAATGTCTTTTACAAATTTTCATTCGAGAATGGCCAGTGGGCCCGTTTAGGAAATCTCACCCTTGATGAGACCTTTCCCGAGAAAGGAACCTTTGGGGTAACGAATCTTCATCGTTTGAATGATTCAACTGTGATGATGATAGGAGGACTGCGGGCGTATTATGTTGTGCCGCGTAACAATATAATTTACGATGTTACCATGCCAAATGGACTGAACTCAAATGTTGGTCGTCGAAACAATCCTTTAGGTTTCCATTCCGGTTACGATTTAGAAAATGAGCTTCTTCTCGTAAAGTTTTCGGACAAGATTGAGCAAGGATATCTCTTCGAATATGTAAATAGGTTACCAAAAAGAATCAATTCTGAATCACAATTGTATTCTCGGGAGATATTATCTAGCCAAGCCAAGTTTGGCTTCTCACTCTTTGGTTTCTTGCTTATTGGTGGCTTTCTAACCTATTGGATTAGAAGCTTGTACCTGAAGCGCCGCTACCAATACTTCACCGAAGCGCAATGGGAATTCATTCAACGTCTGGATAGAGGAAGCTTGCAAACGGAGGACCTCAATGAATTTTTGGAATTAGGTTCTTCTTCATGGGAAGTGCAGCGCCGTAAGCGAAGCGAGTACGTTAAAATGATCAATGATTTGTGTTTGAACCAATTAGGTTGTGAACTCGTCCTCCGCCGAAGATCCAAAGAGGACAAACGCCAAGTTTTATACGTCATGAATGTCGAAGCAAAGAATAAATTGGCACGATTGATGTAATTAGGTAGGTACTCTAACCTAATTCAAAGTTTCATGCGTAAGATTTTCCTTCTTTCGTTACTCGTATTTTCTTCCGTAGCCCTCGGCCAAAGTCGTTGGGGCCTGCGCACAGGTTTGAACTACACGCTCAATGCAGTACAGTTAGACCAAGCAGTAAGTTCAGCTCAAGGAATTTTTGAAGGTACAGTGCCTGATAATGGTTACCACATAGGTGTATATGGCCGTCAGTTTTTAGGTGACCAATTATACGCTTCAGGCAGCGCCATCTATGGTAAGGATATTCAGATTGTAAATCACACCGTAGGGGTAACCACAACCACCTCACGCTTTGACCACCAGTTCGTTCAGCTTGACGCGGGTCTAGGAATTCGATTGTTAAAATTCGCTCGCGCTGAAGCCGGTATTCACTTTATAAATGCCATTGGAAATTCTGCCTACAGCCAAACATTTGAATCTCCAACTGCAGGCTACAACCTCGGTCTTGGAGTGGATGTTTGGAAGCTCAGCCTTGATTTGGTGTACTATGCAAGCTTGCAAGATCACCAAGGAGATTGGAACGGCATTCCATTGAGCTATGAGCGTTCGCAGTTCATGTTGAGCGTTGGAGCGAAACTTTAAATGGATTCAAAACAATTTTGGCACGTTCTTTGCCTTATAGAAATTGTGCGTCAGCAAATTGAGTGTAAGCGAGTAATTCATATTTGACGCGACATGGTTTTGTTCAGCAAGCCACTCCGTACCCCGGGGTGGCTTGTTTTCTTTTATACCACTGCGAACGAGGCTTCGCCAAGGCCGTCGACCTTCACCACAACCTTAGAATGACCCTCGATGAAGTGGGCTGCCGTAGAAGCTCCTGCAAAAACGATCATACCTTTTTTCAAGGCAATGCCGTATTGCTGGGCCAATCGAGTTGCTGCCGCTAAAGCCTCAAAAGGATTGTCTAGAATGGCATCGCTGTTTCCTTCCGTGATGATGTCGCCGTCGAAGAATTGGACCATATCCAAACCATTTAACCCCAGAGGAACTTCGCACCAAGGGCCCATCGCGTATCCGCAAGAGCTACAATTGTCCGCCACCACATCCTCCAAAGAGAATTTGAAGTTTTCATAACGCGAATCAATAACCTCGACCGCTGCGGCCACGCCATCGACATAGTTAACCACCTCGTCCACCGACAAGGCACTTTCCACATCTTGGCTCAATCGAAAAGCAATCTCCGGCTCTGCGCGTGGATGAATACAATGGCTGCGCTGCAACGGTTGTTCGGTGGAGATTTGCATATCAGAAGTTAATTGGCCAATAATCATATCGTCGACCCCCATCTGCTTCATTTTCGCCACCGAGGTAAAGCCCATCTTCACACCGACCACCTTGTGTCCTTCGGCCACGCGCTCGGCAATAAGCGCATGCTGGATCGCATAGGCATCCTCCAAGCTGTAGTGCTCGGTAGTAGAAAATTGGGCGCGCGGGGTTTGAGTGCGTGCGCTATGGTGTAGGGACTTGGCCCATTCTTGATGGTTCATAGGTTAGAGTTTTATACAAACGTTCTTAGGTTCCGTGAAGAATCGCAATGCCTCGAAGCCGCCTTCACGGCCCACGCCGCTTTGCTTCACCCCGCCAAAAGGCGTACGTAGATCGCGGAGTAACCAACAGTTCACCCAAATAATTCCGGCGTGTAGTTTTGAGGCCACGCGGTGCGCTACCTGAAGATTAGTCGTCCACACCGTCGCGGCCAATCCATAGGCAGTACCATTCGCCATCGTCAAGGCTTCCTCCTCCGTATCAAAAGGGGTCAAGGTCACCACAGGGCCAAAAATCTCTTCCTGATTGGTGCGGCAGCTCGCAGGCAAATCCTCAAACACCGTCGGCTCAATAAAGAACCCATTCTCACAGCGTCCTTCTAATTTCACTGGATTACCCCCCGTCAACAACGTCCCGCCTTCATCCAGCGCCACATTGATATACGAAAGCACCTTTTCGAAATGGTCCTTGCTGACCACAGCTCCCGTTCTCGTCCCCGCCTCTAGCGGATCGCCAACGGTCAATCCCTTCACGCGCTCCACAAAGGCTGCTTTGAATTTCTCATATATAGGTCGCTGCACATAAATACGCGAACCGCATAAACAAATCTGTCCTTGATTGGCAAAGGCCGCACGCACACTAGTATTTACAGCCTCCTCAAATTCACAATCCGCAAATACCAGGTTGGCATTCTTCCCGCCAAGTTCCAAACTGAGCTTCTTAAACATCGGTGCTGCTACCGCCGAGATGGCCTTTCCTGTTGCTGTCCCTCCGGTAAATGAAATGACCGGCGTCTTTGGATGCTCTACAATGGCGGCACCCACTTCGGCACCCAATCCGTGTACAATGTTCAACACTCCCTTGGGAAAACCTACATCGTCCAAGATCTTACACAATAAATACGCCGTCGCCGGGGTCACCTCTGAAGGCTTGGCCACCACGGTATTGCCCGCCGCCAAAGCCGGGGCAATCTTCCAAGTAAACAAGTACAACGGCAAATTCCATGGAGAAATACAGCCCGCCACCCCAATAGGTTGACGCAACGTATAGTTGAATCCGTTCGCTCCCATGTCGTGCGTTTCGTAAGCATCGTGCAAAATGGCGGTCGCGTAAAATTTGAAATTATCTCGAGCCCGAGGAATGTCTACAGTTTGGGCCAATTTCAATGGCTTTCCGTTATCCACACTCTCAGCCATGGCCAGCTCATCCAACCTGGCTTCAATCTCATCGGCCACTTTCAACATCCAACGGCTTCGTTCGGCGGCTGATAAACCGCTCCACCCCGGGAATGCCTCCCGAGCCGCCTCCACCGCCAACTCCACGTCTTTCGCGTCCGATCGAGGGATGGTACCATAGGCTTCGCCCGTGGCTGGGTTGGTGTTGGTAAGGGTTTGGCCACTAGCGGGTTCAAGGAATTGGCCGCCGATATAATTCTGGATTTTCATAGCTTCTGTTCTCTCCCTACGAATATAAGGCAGGAAGAGGCGATGATTTCGAGTCCAATTTTCTTAAATTCACACCTCAAAGCAAACAGCCATGTCGGTACCAAAGCCTTTCAATTTTCAAAAGTGGTTGGCAGAGAATAGAGACCTGCTCAAACCACCAGTGGCCAACAAAAATTTGACGCCAGAGAGCGACGACTACATCGTGATGGTCGTGGCCGGCCCAAATGCCCGAAAAGATTACCATTACAACGAAACGGAGGAGTTCTTCTACCAGCTCGAAGGGAACATCACCGTCAAAGTCCAAGTAGACGGCGAGGCCCATGAACTCCATTTGGGCCCTGGCGATATGATGACCGTTCCCGCCAATACCCCGCATAGCCCCGTTCGTCACGAGGGTAGTATCGGCCTCGTTGTCGAGCGTATCCGCGAGGGGCGTGGCTTCACCGACGGATTGTTGTGGTACTGCGACAATTGTAACAACAAGCTGCACGAAACCTACTTTGAGCTTAAAAACATCGAAACAGATTTCTTGCCTCGCTTCAAAGAATATTACGGATCTGAAGAACACCGCACCTGTTCCGAATGTGGACATGTGATGGAGACCGACCCTAGATTCGTATAATATGTGTGAGATTACCTCGAGAAACTTCACGGTAGATATCCATACGCACATCTTGCCCGAGCACATCCCGAACTTTAGCGAGCGCTTTGGCTATGGTGGTTTCATACACCTCGATCACCACGTCTCTTGTCGTGCACGCATGTTAAAGGACGGTGAATTCTTCCGTGAGATAGAAGATAATTGCTGGTCGCCGGAGGCCCGCATCAAAGAATGTGGCCACCAACACGTTGACGTCCAAGTATTGTCAACCGTTCCCGTCATGTTCAGCTACTGGGCCAAGCCCGAACACACCCTCGAGGTCAGCCAATTCCTCAACGACCATATCGCCGACATCTGCCACCGCTATCCCGACCGTTTTGTCGGCCTAGGCACCTTGCCCATGCAGGCGCCTGATCTGGCCATTCAAGAGTTGCGCCGTTGCAAAGATTTGGGCCTCAAAGGCATTGAGATCGGCACGCACATCAACGATTGGAACCTCGACGCTCCTGAACTTTTCCCAATTTTCGAGGCTTGTCAAGACCTAGATATGGCCATCTTCGTCCACCCGTGGGACATGATGAGCAAGGAAAAAATGCCCAAATATTGGTTGCCATGGCTGGTAGGTATGCCTGCGGAAAGCTCCCTGGCAATATGCTCCATGATTTTTGGCGGCGTTTTTGAACGGTTGCCAAAGCTGCGAGTGGCTTTCGCCCACGGCGGCGGCTCCTTCCCCGCAACACTGGGCCGAGTTCAGCACGGATTTGAGGTCCGCCCAGACCTTTGTGCGGTGGACAATAACGTCGCGCCCCGCGATTACCTGGGTAAATTCTGGCTTGATTCCCTCGTCCACGACTCGAAAATGCTCGAGTACATTGTCGGTTTGGTAGGCGAGAATCGCGTGGCCCTCGGGACGGATTATCCTTTCCCGCTCGGTGAGTTGGAGCCTGGAAAATTGATCAATGGAATGCCGTGGAGTCATGAGCGCAAAGGCAAGTTATTGCACGGTGCAGCGCTGGAGTGGCTCAATATGGATTTAGGCCAATTCATCTAAGCCAAAAAAGCGTGGGATTGTCATGGTATTTTCAATAATTTTGACCTTCACAATCTCCCTCTATGAGTGATCCGATCAAACACGAATGTGGTATCGCATTTGTGCGTCTTAGAAAGCCTCTTGAATATTACGTAGAGAAATACGGAACGGCATTTTACGGCCTGAATAAGATGTACCTCCTCATGGAGAAGCAGCGCAACCGCGGACAAGACGGAGCGGGGCTCGCAAACATCAAACTCAACACAGAACCCGGTACGCGTTACATTTCTCGCTACCGCAGTGTAGACACCAACAGTATCGGCGACATCTTCGGCAAAGTGCAAAAGCGCATCGCGGAAGGCGTGGGTTCGGATTTCGAGAAACTCAAGGATGTGCCTTGGTTGAAGCAAAACTTGCCTTTTACCGGTGAGGTGTACCTAGGTCACCTTCGCTACGGTACCTACGGCGGGAATACCATCGAAGCTTGTCACCCCTTCTTGCGTCAGAACAACTGGCCAACGCGTAACTTGATTGTGGCGGGTAACTTCAACATGACCAACGTTGATGAGCTGTTTAATGAGTTAGTGGAATTGGGCCAACATCCTAAGGAAAAGGCGGATACCATTACGATTATGGAGAAGATAGGCCACTTTTTGGACGAGGCCAACGATGATTTGTATTACCAGCTAAAAGACGAGGGCTACACTAAAAAAGAAGCGACCGAGGAGATTTCAAAGCGTCTAGATGTGGCGGATATTTTGCGTCGTGCCTCAAAAAAATGGGACGGTGGATATGCCATGGCCGGAATGATGGGTCACGGCGATGCCTTCGTGTTGCGCGATCCCGCTGGAATTCGCCCAACCTTCTATTACTATGATGACGAGATCCTCGTGGTGGCTTCGGAGCGACCGGTGATCCAAACTGCTATGAATTTACCGACCGATGCCGTACAGGAGTTGCCTCCAGGTGCTGCGATTGTGGTTAAAAAGGCCGGGGATGTGAGCATCGAGCAGATCAAGGAGCCTTTGGCATACAATGCCTGTTCTTTCGAACGTATTTACTTCTCTCGCGGTAACGATAAAGACATTTATAACGAGCGCATAGAATTGGGTCGTAGACTCATCTCTAAAATCCTTGATAAGGTGGAAGGCGATGTAGAAAATACGGTCTTGAGCTTCATTCCGAATACCGCTGAGGTCAGCTTCTACGGTATGGTCAAGGGAATGGAGGATCACTTCAATGCACTAAAGTTTGATAAAATTCAAGGTCTCACCAACCCAACGCCGGAAGCGCTTCAGGAAATCTTGAACTCCCGTCCTCGCGTGGAAAAAGTGGCTTGGAAAGATGTGAAACTGCGCACTTTTATTACTGAAGACAGCTCTCGCGATGATTTAGTGAGCCACGTGTACGACATTACCCATGGTACGGTGACCAGCAATGATCATTTGGTGGTGATCGATGATAGCATCGTTCGGGGAACCACTTTGCGTCAAAGCATCTTGAAAATTTTCGACCGCCTCGGTCCTAAGCACATTGTCATAGCCTCTTCGGCACCTCAGATTCGCTACCCAGATTGTTACGGCATTGATATGGCACGCATGGGTGATTTCGTGGCCTTCCGCGCGGCAGTGGAGCTGTTGAATGACCGTGGTCAAGAAGGTTTGATTCAGGAGGTGTATCAGAAGTGTAAGGCCCAAGAGCAGATGGCAGATACGGAGGTACAGAACTTCGTGAAAGAAATTTACGAGCCATTTACGGCACAAGAAATCAGCGATAAGATTGCTGAAATCTTGACTCCAGAAGGCGTGAAGGCGAAGGTGAGCATCATCTATCAAGACATTGAGGACTTGCACGAAAGCTGTCCATCAAACCCTGGGGATTGGTACTTCAGTGGAAACTATCCGACCCCAGGTGGAAACCGCGTCGTGAACCGTTCCTTCATTTATTATGTTGAAGGACGTACAGAACGAGCATACTAAGTAGTGAAAATATATACCAAAACAGGCGATGGAGGCCAGACCTCTTTGTTAAACGGAATCCGCGTATCGAAAGCGGAATTGCGTTTGGAAGCCTATGGCACATTGGACGAGCTGAACAGTCATTTGGGCGTATTAGTGGCGCAGGCCAATGCTCATTTCCCGCTGTCAGAAGCCATTCAAAGCCAATTATTTGCAATGGGTTCGCACCTTGCATTGGAAGGCCAAGCGGAATTTCCAATGCCAAAATGGGACGAGGAATTGGTGGGTAGATTAGAACAGCAGATAGACAGCTGGAACGAGCAGCTCCCAGAGCTGAAAAACTTTGTCTTGCCTGGTGGATGTGCCTCAAGCGCGCAATGCCACGTGGCGCGAACGGTCTGTCGTCGCGCAGAACGCGTAGTGGTCGCGTTATCCGAAACAGCCGAGGTCAATGGCCATATACCGGCCTTTTTGAACCGATTGTCGGATTACCTCTTCGTTATGGCCCGTTGGATGGATTTTTCTGCAGGGGCAGAGGACAGAATCTGGACGCCTAAGTATTAAGCACTTACATTTTTTAAAAAGGTGTTGCATAAGTGAAGTAAAAAACTACTTTTGCACACTTAGAATAGTGAACAACACTACGAAATATACATATGTACTGGACATTAGAATTAGCAGTGTACTTGAGTGACGCACCGTGGCCAGCCACACGCGATGAGCTCATCGATTATGCCATTCGTACCGGAGCCCCGCTGGAAGTAGTAGAAAACCTTCAAGCCATCGAAGAAGAGGAAGAAGAAATCTACGAAAGCATCGAGGAAATTTGGCCGGATTATCCGTCCGAGGAAGACTTTCTCTGGAACGAAGAAGAATATTAAGTAAGGCCCCTAGTGTAGGGGCTTTTTTTTGGACCCAATAATAAGGTTGAAAGCATTTGACCAAAAGCCGCTTGCAGCCACATTTTCTGTTGTACTTTTGAGGTACAATTCCAATGATTCTACATGGATAGATTCTCATTTTTAGGTAGCGTACACGCCGAGTTTATTGACGAGCAATACGAGCGTTACCTCAAGACTCCGGACGAGATAGAGCCCAGTTGGAGAGCGTTCTTCCAAGGTTTTGACTTTGCGAAAGAAATCTACACTGAGGACGATCTCGAAGGTGCTGGTGTTCCTGAGGAAGTCATCAAGGAATTTCATGTCTTAAATTTGATCCAAGGGTACCGCTCGCGTGGTCACTTATTCACCAAGACGAATCCGGTGCGCATGCGCCGGACTTACGAGCCTTCGTTGGCCATCGAAAACTTCGGGCTCAGCTCGGAGGATTTAGATGCTGAATTCAATGCTGCCACCGAACTAGGATTGGACGGCCCGGCGACCCTTCGCAAAATCATTTCTCACCTCGAGAAGATTTACTGCCAGAGCATCGGGGTGGAGTACAACTACATCCGCGATCCGGAACGCCGTACTTGGATCAAGCATTGGATCCATAGAAACGACAACCAGCCGAACCTCAACACGAAGGAAAAGCAACAGATTTTGCACAAGCTGAATCAGGCGGTCAGCTTCGAGGCGTTCTTGAATACCAAGTTTGTGGGACAGAAGCGCTTCTCTATCGAAGGAGCAGAAAGCCTCATCCCGGCCTTGGACGAAGCGGTGAATCACGCGGCGCGCAACGGGGTAGAAGAGTTCGTGCTCGGCATGGCACACCGCGGTCGATTGAACGTATTGACCAACGTGTTCGGAAAGCCGCGCAAGCAGATTTTCTCTGAGTTTGAAGGCAAGGCCTTTGACGATATCACGATCGATGGTGATGTGAAGTACCATTTGGGCCACACCACCATCCATACGACTTCGGACGGCAAACAAGTTAAGATGAACTTGGCCCCAAACCCTTCACACCTTGAGGCGGTTGACCCAGTAGTTGAGGGTATTGCACGTGCGAAAATCAACAACGACTACGCGATGGAATGTGAAAAGGTATTGCCTATTCTCATCCATGGTGATGCGGCCATTGCAGCACAGGGTATTGTGTACGAAACGGTGCAGATGGAGACCTTGGACGGATACAAGACCGGGGGAACCTTGCACATTGTGATCAACAATCAGGTTGGATTTACCACCAACTACCTCGATGCGCGTTCGTCGACCTATTGTACGGACGTAGCGAAGGTGGTCTTGGCGCCGGTACTACATGTGAACGGTGATGATCCCGAAGCTTTGGTACACGCGATCCGCCTTGCAGTGGAATACCGCCAGCGATTTAAACGCGATATTTTCATTGACCTGTTGTGCTACCGCAAGTACGGTCACAACGAAGGCGATGAGCCACGTTTCACCCAGCCGCTTTTGTACAAGGCCATTTCTAAGCATCCAAATCCACGAGAGATTTACGCGAAGAAATTGATGTCTGAGGGCGTGGCCTCGCAGGAAGTAGTGAAGAAGATGCAGTTGGAGTTCAAAGCCATGTTGGAAACGGACTTCGACGAGAGTAAGAAAATTGAGCGTAACGTGATCACCCCTTTCATGCAGGAGGAGTGGCACAAATATCCGGGTGCGAAACCTGGCCAAATGCTCGAGGCCGTGGATACGACCTTCGACATCAACAAGCTCAAGGACATTGCAAAATTCATCACGACCCTACCTGAGGGCAAGAAATTCTTGAAGAAGACCGAACGTCTCATCAATGACAGATCGGCCCAAGTATTCGAGCGCAACGCGCTAGATTGGGGTACTGCGGAGCTTTTGGCCTACGGGTCGCTGTTGGCTGAAGACTTTAATATTCGTATTTCAGGTGAGGATGTAGAGCGTGGAACCTTCTCGCACCGTCACGCCATCTTGAAGGTGGAGGATAGCGAGGAAGAGGTGAGCCTCTTGAACGAATACCCTGGTAAGGAAGGTCGATTTGCGATCTACAATTCGTTGCTCAGTGAGTACGCGGTGATGGGCTTCGACTACGGTTATGCTATGGCAGCGCCGGACACATTGACCATTTGGGAAGCGCAGTTTGGAGATTTCGCCAACGGTGCGCAGATTATAATTGACCAATTCCTTTCCGCAGCCGAAGATAAATGGAAGCTACAGAACGGCTTGGTTTTGTTGCTCCCTCACGGCTACGAAGGTCAGGGTGCTGAGCACAGCTCGGCGCGCTTGGAACGTTTCCTTCAGTTGTGTGCTCAAGAGAACATGACCGTGGCAAACGTCACCACTCCGGCGAACTTGTTCCATATGTTGCGCCGTCAACAAAAGCGAAATTTCCGTCGTCCTTTGGTGGTGATGACGCCGAAGAGCCTGTTGCGTCACCCGAAGGTGGTGAGCAGCGTGGAAGAATTGGCCACAGGTACTTTCCAGCCTATTATTCCTGATCACGATGTCCAACCAGATAAGGTCACGAAAGTGGTGTTCTGTTCTGGAAAACTATACTACGAACTGTTGGAAGAACGGGAAGTACAGGGTGCAGACCATGTAGCCCTCGTGCGCATCGAACAGTTGTACCCATTGGATGACCTCGCCATCAAGACGGAGGTGGCGAAATACCCGAATGCCGAAAAGCACATTTGGGCACAAGAGGAACCGGCAAATATGGGGGCATGGACCTATATGTTGTGGCAGATGCACATCCAACTCACGTTGGTGAGCCCAGCGCCAAGTGCCGCTCCGGCCAGTGGATCACATAAGGTGGCCCACATCCGTCAAAGAGAAACTATTGAACGAGTATTTAGCATTTAAGTCTACGGATATGTTAGAAATGAAAGTGCCTTCACCGGGCGAATCCATTACCGAAGTAGAAATTGCCAGCTGGTTGGTAAGTGATGGGGATTGGGTGGAAAAAGACCAAACCATTGCTGAGGTTGATTCTGATAAAGCGACGTTGGAGCTTCCAGCGGAGGAAAGCGGAATCATCACCTTGAAAGCCGAAGAGGGCGACACCGTTGAGGTGGGCCAAGTGGTTTGTTTGATCGACACCTCGGCAGCAAGACCAGAAGGCGCAGGTGCCGCAGCACCGGCGGCCTCGGCACCAAATCCTGAGCCTGCAGCCGCACCGGCCGCACCGGCTTCAACTACCTACGCCACGGGAACAGCCTCGCCAGCAGCAGCTAAGATGATGGCTGAGACAGGAGCGAAGGTGGCCACAGGTACGGGACGCGACGGACGCATTACCAAAGCAGATGTGATTGAGGCAGTGGCTTCGATGGGATCGGCGGGCGACGGCGAGCGCGGACAAACACGTAAGAAGATGAGTAGCTTGCGTCGTAAGTTGGCGAGCCGCTTGGTGACCGTGAAGAATGAAACGGCGATGTTGACCACCTTCAACGAGGTGGACATGAAGCCAATTTTCGATTTGCGCAACCAACACAAAGACACATTCTTTGAGAAGCACGGCGTTAAGTTGGGCTTCATGAGCTTCTTTACCTTGGCAGCCACGCGCGCATTGCAGATGTATCCTGCGACAAACAGTATGATTGACGGAAACGAATTGGTCAGCTTTGATTATGTGGACGTAAGCATCGCGGTGAGCGGTCCTAAGGGATTGATGGTGCCTGTATTGCGTAATGCAGAGACCATGGATTTTGCTGGGGTTGAAAAGGAAATTGGCCGATTAGCTACTCGCGTGCGCGACGGAAAAATTACTGTGGACGAGATGACCGGCGGGACCTTCACCATCACTAACGGTGGAGTCTTCGGCTCTATGCTTTCTACGCCAATCATCAACCCTCCACAAAGTGCCATCTTAGGTATGCACAACATCATCCAACGCCCAGTAGCGGTTGATGGCGAAGTTGTAATCCGTCCAATGATGTACGTAGCCTTGAGCTACGACCACCGAGTGATCGACGGTCGCGAGAGTGTGGGAACATTGGTAGCCATCAAAGAAGCCTTGGAGAATCCTGAGGAAATCTTGATGAACGGCGATGCGAAAAAAGCCTTGGGCTTGTAAATGCCAACAGGATGCTAAAACCCACACAATCCGCGGGTTTGGGCCTTATTAAATCTTATATTTGAGAGCTCTGTCTTCGGACAGGGCTCTTTTTTCTTTATAACCCAAACTTAAAAGCATGAAAAGAATTGTTTCGGGCTTGTTAGCACTAGCCCTTATTCTTACCAGCACCTTGGCAACAGCCCACGAAGGAATGTGGTTGCCGATGCTGATCAAGCGTCTGAATTATGCGGAAATGCAGGCAAACGGCTTGAATCTTACCGCGGAAGAAATTTATGATATCAACAATGCCTCCATTAAGGACGCCATCGTTTCATTGGGTGGTTTCTGTACAGGTGAAATCATTTCGAGCCAAGGCTTGATGTTGACCAACCACCACTGTGGATATGATGCCATCCGTTCTCACTCTACAGTCGAGAGCGACTACCTCACTGATGGCTTTTGGGCCATGACTCGTGAGGAGGAGCGCACGAATCCAGGCCTCACAGCAGCTATTTTGGTACGTATGGAGGATGTTACAGACCAAGTTTTGGCTGCCATGACAGACGACATGACCGAAGCACAACGTGCAGCAAAGGCAAAAGAAATAGGAGATGCATTGGCAGCGGAAGCTATTGAAGGCACGAAGCACAACGCCTATGTACGCAGCTTCTTCCACGGCAATGAGTACTACCTATTTGTCTACAATACCTACAAAGATGTTCGTTTGGTGGGCGCACCTCCAAGCAGCGTGGGTAAGTACGGTGGCGATACCGACAACTGGATGTGGCCACGTCACACGGGTGATTTCTCTATGTTCCGTATTTACGCGGATGCGGAAGGGAACCCTGCAGATATGAGCGCGGACAACGTGCCGTTGACTCCTAAGCACCACTTGCCAGTGAGCTTGAACGGGGTAAAGGAAGGTGATTTCACCATGGTCTTTGGATTCCCAGGATCAACGGATCGTTTCTTGACTTCTACAGGTATCGAGCAAGCGATTAATCTTTACAACCCAACAGTGGTGGAGATTCGCGATCGCAAATTGGCCATCATGAAAAAAGCAATGGACGCTGATGATGCCGTTCGTATTGCATTGGCATCGAACTACGCTTCTACAGCGAACTACTGGAAATACTTTATCGGCCAGACAGAGCAGCTGAAGAAGAACCGCGTAAAGGCCAAAAAAGAAGCCATAGAAGCAACCTATTTGGAGTGGGCGAACGCAGACCCAAGCCGTGTAGAATACGCAGGAGCCTTGGATTTGTTGAACGAAGCTTATGCAGCCACGGACGTGACTGTTAAAGGTGGTGTTTATCTTATGGAAGCAGGTATTCGCGGTTCGTCATTGCCACTTTATGCTTGGCGCTTGAGCCGTCAGCTTGGTGCTTTAGCGACTTCGGAAGAATTAGAAGCGGATAAGGAAGCGGTATTAGAATATGCAGAAGGTCACTTCGCGGAGTACCAAGCGGCAGTGGACCGTGAGCTTGCAGCAGCACTTTGGGGAATGTGGATGGAGAATGTTCCAGCGGACCAATTACCTGAAATCTTCGCAGAAGTTCGCGACAGCATGGGCGGTGATATTAATGTCCTAGTCAATGAGATTTACGACAACTCTATTTACGCCTCTAAGGAAAACCTAGAAGCGTGGTTGGCCGATATGGATGCGGATGCATTGAAGAACGATATGGGAGGAAAATTGGCCTCTAGCTTCATTATGACTTACTTCGGCAACCAGCAAGGCAATGCTGAGGTAAGCGAGAAAATGAACAAGGGCTACCGTTTGTTTACGGTTGGTGTGCGCCAGGCGATGCCGAATAAGACCTTTGCTCCTGATGCAAACTCTACGCCACGTATGACTTGGGGTGTAGTAGGTTCTTACGACCCACAAGATGCCGTTCATTACGATTACGTGACGACCATTGAAGGGGTAATGCAGAAGGAAGATCCAAATAACGACGAGTTCATTGTGCCTACGAAACTCAAGGAGTTGTACAATGCCAAGGACTACGGCCGCTATGCGGATGAGAATGGTGATTTGGTGGTGAACTTCATCTCGAACAACGACATTACCGGTGGTAACTCAGGTTCTCCAGTAATCAATGGCGACGGAGAGTTGATTGGAACAGCGTTCGATGGAAACTGGGAGGCGATGTCAGGTGATATCTTCTTCGAGAACCAATTACAGCGTTGTATTTCTGTTGACATCCGTTACACTTTGTTCATCATAGACAAGTATGCAGGTGCAGGTCACTTGGTCAATGAAATGACTCTAGTAGACGGAAAGAAAAAGCGCAAGAAGCGTCGTAAATAAGAGGCGCATATTAGCTATAGATGGGAGCCCGCGGACCTTGGGTCAGCGGGCTTTCTGTATCTTCGGAAAAATTTTGCTTGAATCTTGCCTGAGCATTGGCACACAATTTGAGCTTGATACCCTAGTTGATTTGATAGAGAAATGATGAAACGAATCGTAGTACTTGCCGTGCTTGCCCTAGGTTTTAATGGATGCTCAACCTGGCAACCGGTGGAGAATGTGGCGCCCTCAAATCCAAACTGCATTTGTACGATGGAGTATGATCCGGTGTGTGTACAGGGCAATGGAAAGATATTGCGTTACTCTAATGCTTGCCAAGCGATGTGCGACGGCTATGGCCAAGATGATTTCATTAATTGTCCCCCTGAATGATGTTACGCAAGTTACCTCTAGTACTTTTCCTTTTGAGTTGTGGTGCTTCAAAGGAAACGCCCAAAGAAGCAGGCTGTCTCTGTACACGAGAATATCGCCCCACATGCGTTATTGTTCGCTCTGATACCTTGGTTTTTGCAAATCCATGTATTGCAAGATGCAACGGCTATGACGAATTGGACTTTATATCTTGTCCAGATCAAATTATTCGCTAACCCACCGTACTCACCTTCTCTAGAATCGATGTCCAAACTTCAACGATGAATAAGAAGGTAAGGCAAAGGCCTGCCACGGCAAAGATGCCGTTTACGATCAAGTAAGCCATCCGATTAGATTTCCGAACGAGTTGAACGGCACTTAATACGCCGCCAATATTCATAATGAGGGTGAAAGGAAGCCCCAGGTAGCCAAAGCCCATTGGACCGCCGTCAGATATGAAAATCGACACGGTCATTGGAACGAATACCAATACATTCATTCCAATGACCAGTGCGGGTAAGAGTTTAGCAATACGTTCTAGCACTATTCTTCCAAGCTGTCCTCAACGTAGTTCAACACCTTAGTCATCAGGTGCAACCTGTCCTTGCCACGCACATTGTGTGGGTGCATAGGATACGGGAAGAAATCCATTTGTACCCCCGCATCGATGAAGGATTTCACGAGGCTGAGGTTGTGCTGCATCACTACCACATCGTCCACGGTGCCGTGGATGAGTAGGAGGTCGCCTTGAAGGTTGCTCACGTAGTTGTGCAAGCGGTTTTCTGCATAGCCATCTTCGTTCTCTTCGGGACGGTCCATGTAGCGCTCGCCGTACATGATTTCGTAGTATTTCCAATCTGTCACAGGACCACCGGCAACACCCGCTTTGAAGGTGCCCGGCTGGCGAAGCATAAGTGAGGTTGTCATGAATCCACCATAGCTCCATCCGTGCACGGCCATGCGGTCCCCGTCGACATAGGGAAGGGATTTGAGGTAGGCGACACCGGCTAATTGGTCCTCCATTTCAACAGTGCCCAATTGTCTGTGGATCTGCTGCTCGAAATCTGTCCCTCGATGCGCTGAACCGCGGTTGTCCAATGTGAATACGATATATCCTCGGTTGGCAAATTCGTTCATCCAAAACGGCCCACCACCGTTCCATCCGTTGGTCACCATTTGGACATGTGGTCCGCCGTATACATAGACGAGTACGGGGTATTTTTTTGAACCGTCAAAATCGTACGGTAAGTAGGTACGGGTGTACAAGGTAGAACCGTCGGGACCGGTGATGTTGCCCATTTCTGGCTTGCGAATGTTTGTGCCTTCAAACGTATCGGCCGCCTCAGCAAGGGTACGCTCCTCTTTTCCACCAGTGGTCATCAACACGTCTTTGGCAGGTACGTCCACGCTGCTGTAGCTGTCGATAAAGTAATGCCCGCCCTCTTGTACGGTAGGACTGTGATAGCCGGCTACCTCGGTTAATTGGATCTGCTTGCCCTTCAAGCTCACGCTGAACAGGTGAGATTCGCGCGGGTCGTCACCCGTCGCAGTGAAGAGGAGGTCTCCGCTCTTGTCTTGGCCCAAGATGTCTGTAGCCACAAAATCATTATCGGTCAATTGACGGACCAATTCTCCTTTGGTGTTGTACAAGTACAAATTCATATACCCATCGCGCTCGGTCATCCAAACGAACTCCTTATTGTTCAGCCAATAGGCGGCATGTTCTGGTTCTGCCCATTTGTCATTGCTTACGCTCAACAGGGTTTCTCCTCGCTTTCCATTTTTGGCGTTAAACGCCACCACATCATAGTGGTTTTGGGCGCGATTGACGATGGCCAAAAGAATTGTCTTGCCGTCGGGGGACCAGCTGAGGTTGGTCAAATATTGATCGTGCTCCACACCGTCGGTATCGAGGTAGATTGGCTTTTTGCTGCCCTTGCGGTACACACCCACACGTGCGTATTCCGATCCTTGACCGGCCATTGGATATTTGATTTCATTCAATGATCCGGGTGTAGAGGTGATGTCTAAGAGCGGGTAGCTAGTCACCGCACTTTCGTCTTTTTCATAGAAGGCTACTGCATCATTCTCCGGGCTCCAGAACAGCCCTTCGGTGATTCCAAATTCGCTGCGAGCGATGGCTTGACCGCTGACAATGTTTGGGTTGTCGTGCTTGGTTACTTGGACCATTGCACCATCTTCGCTCCAGTTCACAAAGACATTATTTCCAACCGTATAAGCTGCACTCAAATCGCCGCTTAGGTGCACATTAGCATTGCCTTCTGTCATGGTGTAGAGGTTCGTGACGGTGTTGGAAGCCATATCGAAGGAATAAACAGTTCCGCCTTCTGTAAAATGTACAGTATGGTCATCGGTCCATTCCAACATCCAAGTACCGCGAAGGCTGGCTTCTTGGTTAGCTGCCGCCAGTGCATCATTGATTTGACCTGCGGTGATGCGGCCTGTTTCTTCGCCAGATTTGGCATCTATGATGGCCATGGTTTGGTAGCCGTCAATCAAATGCGAATACGCATCCGTTCCGGGCACCCATTGTGGCATGATCAGTCCTTGAGGGTAGTATTTACGACCGTTTAATACGGCATCTTCTAAGGTCAACGTGGTTTGGCCTAAGCTCGAGAATCCAACGAGGACAAATGCAAAAAGTAAAGTGAACTTTTTCATTTGGGCTTATTTAGAAATGTCTGAATCTATTTCACCGTCGACAATACGGATGACGCGTTTCGCGTGTTGTGCAATATCCTCTTCGTGAGTAACCAGTACTACTGTATTCCCGGCCGCTTGAATATCATCGAAGAGCTTCATGATTTCCACGGAAGTTTTGGAATCAAGGTTTCCTGTGGGCTCATCCGCGAGGATCAATGCGGGGTTATTGACTAAGGCGCGCGCCACGGCTACGCGTTGACGCTGCCCCCCTGAAAGTTGGTTGGGACGGTAGTCCATGCGATCCGCAAGGCCTACTTGTGTAAGAACCTCTGCGGCGCGTGCTTCTCGCTCCTCTTTACCTAGTCCTGCGTAAACCAAAGGAAGAGCCACGTTTTCAAGCGCGGTTGAACGCGGCAAAAGGTTGAAGGTCTGGAAAACGAAGCCTATCTCGTGGTTGCGGATTTCTGCGAGCTCGTTATCGCCCATTCTGCTCACGTCATTACCATTGAGTTCGTAGGATCCAGCCGTTGGTGTATCTAAACAGCCGAGCAAATTCATTAAGGTGGATTTGCCTGAACCTGAAGGGCCCATCAAGGCGACGTATTGGTTCTTGAATATGTCTAAATCAATACCCTTAAGTACATGAACGGTCTGAGAACCTAATTTAAAATCTCGGGTAATGCCACGAAGCTTTAGGATGGGATGTTGTTCCGCCACGGTGAAGGTCTTTGCTTTAAAATTAGTTATTCGTAGTCTAACTCTGACAATTCTAGCCAGCGCATTTCTTTTTCGTCCAAGGCATTCAAAACCTCTTGGATTTCAGCGGCGGCCTTTGCTACTTCATCCGGATCTTGATCGGCACTTTCGAATACAGCGTTAAGGGAATCACGGCGGGCTTCCAGGGCCTCAATCTCTCCAGGAAGCGCATCCCATTCGCGCTTTTCCATGTAGCCCATTTTAGTTTTGGTCTTTTCTTTTTTTGGTGCCTCTTCAACCACGACTTTAGGGGCAGCCGTTTTGATTGCGTCGATGCGTTTCTGCTCTTCGCGCCATTCGTAATAATGCCCATTAAAGTCCTTGATGCGGCCGCCTCCCTCAAAGACAAAGAGGTGATCACATAGCTTGTCTAGGAAGTAGCGGTCGTGGCTTACTACGAGCAAACACCCTGGGAAGTCGTCTAGGAACTCCTCGAGAGCCTGAAGGGTAAGGATGTCTAAGTCGTTGGTCGGCTCATCGAGAATGAGGAAGTTCGGATTCTTCATCAAGATGGTGAGCAGGTAAAGACGACGTTTTTCTCCTCCACTCAGCGTCGAGGTGTAGCTGTACTGCTGATTACCGTCGAAGAGGAAGCGCTCACAGAGTTGGGAGGCGGTGAGCTTCTGACCTTTTTTCAAGGTGATGTATTCGCCAATCTCTTGTACGACTTCGATGACTTTTAGGTGGTCTTTATCAGCAATACCGCCTTGGCTGTAGTGACCGAAGATGACCGTATCTCCGGTAATGATTTTCCCTTTCGAAGGCTCTTCCTCTCCAAGAATCATCTTGAGCAGGGTGGACTTTCCGCTACCATTGGGTCCTACAATACCTACGCGCTCGCCTTTTTTGAAAGTGTAGTTGAAGGATTCGATGAGGAGTTTATCAGGAAAGCTCTTACCCACTTTATGCAGCTCCAAGATTTTACCGCCGAGGCGCTGGCTGTTGATGGCGAGAGTGACTTCCCGGTCATCAACACGCTGTTTTGCTACTTTTTTAACCTCAGAAAAGCGGTCTATTCGATCTCGCGATTTTCCGGTCCTCGCACTGGGCGTTCGACGCATCCAGTCGAGTTCTTTTTTGAAGAGTTGCTTCGCCTTGTGCAAATTGGCCGCTTCATTGGCTTCTCTAAGCTCCTTTTGCTCCAGGAAATAGCTGTAATTCCCGTCGTATTTAAAGAAGGTATGATTGTCCAACTCGTATATGGTCCCACACACGCGCTCCAAAAAATAGCGGTCGTGCGTGATCATTAATAGCGCCCCTTTGTAGCCGATCAGGTATTCCTCCAGCCATTCGATGATATCAAGGTCCAAGTGGTTGGTGGGCTCGTCCATCAAAATAAGGTCCGGCTCCTCGATGAAGAGTTGTGCCATGGCCAATCGCTTGATTTCACCGCCGGAGAACTTGTCAATGATGCGGTCCATGGCCGGCAGGTTCATCTTGCCGTGCATCTCTTGAATACGTCCTTCTATGGCCCAACCGCCGGTTGCTTCGACCTTGTCTAGGGCCAGTTGCATGGCATGGGCATCGCCACCTTCGGTGACAATACTTTCGTACTGGCGTAGTGCTTCGAGACCGGGGTGCTCACTTTGGTAAAGCACATCACGCACGGTCTGCCCAGCAGCAAATTCCGGATGTTGCTCGAGGTAGCGAAGCTTGATGCCCTTGCGGTAGCTAATGGTCCCGGAATCCGCAATGGCAGGATCCATCAACGTGCGCATCAGGGTGCTTTTACCCGAGCCGTTTTTGGCGACAATGGCAATTTTCTCCCATTCCGAAATCCCGAAAGTTAGGTCGGTAAACAGCGTTTTAATCCCATAGGATTTACTGAGCTGGTGAACGGAAAGAAGGTTTTTGATGTCCAATTATTCCACGGGAATTTCAGTGATCCACTCCGCTATGGCTAACAAATCTCCTTCAGCAACAAAGGACATGGAGGCCATGGGAGGATAATCTGGCCAATTTTCTGGTTGCGGTACCTGCATGAGGTAGACCATTTCTTCCGCGGTATAGACTCGTGCGGCGATGTCCTTGAACGTTGGGCCGACTAGTTTTTTATCCAAACGGTGGCAGCCTAAACAAGTGTGCATGGTCAATAGCTTGTTGACATCCTCAGGAATATCCGAACCCTTTTTATCTACGGGTGTTGATTGTGGTATGGTCAATTGCTCGGGCTCATCGCTACCACCACAAGAGGCTAGTAGTGCCGCGAAAGTAAAAATGAAAAATGCGTGATAAAAGGTGGGGCGTAGGTTCATCGCTCGTTGTAATTTTGAAATCATGATAAAGATACGCCTCAAACCTTCAGAATGGATTAAAATCATTGCGCTCTTGAGTGTCTTTGTAATAGGAACCTTAGCGTCATTTCAAAAGCTCAAGCCCAAGCGTGTCTTGCCGATCTACAACCCCGTGGACTTAAACCCTGCGGTGGTAGACGACGATTTGGAACGCTTGGGCCGCGGTCACCGCATCGGAAACTTTACTTTATTGGACCAGTGGGGTAATGCTGTGGATTCTTCTTTGTTGCGCGATAAGGTGTATGTGGCGGACTTTTTCTTCACGACTTGCCCTACAATTTGTATAGCGATGGGACAGAATTTCCAGCGAGTTCAAGAGGCTTACATGGATGAGCCTAAGGTAAATTTAGTCAGTCATACAGTGATGCCGGAGATTGATACGGTGGAGGTGATGTACGACTACGGCCAACGTATGGGCGCCATCAAAGGAAAATGGCATTTGTTGACCGGCGAAAAGGAGGAGCTCTACCGCATGGCACGCCGCCAATATTTCGCGGTGATGGAGCCTGGGACGAGCTTTGACGAGCACGATTTTATTCACACGGAAAACGTGATCCTAGTCGACGAGAAAAAGCGCATTCGCGGTTTTTACGACGGCACGAGCGATGAACAAATAGACCTATTGATTCAGGACATTCAAATCCTGATTAGCGCCCAATAGTATCTTCGGGAAGGACGGCTTCTGAGCTTTGTGTGGTGTCCAATTGTACCGGTGCCACTGGCAGCTGTGTGCTATCTATAATGGTGCGATTGCCATCTACTACGGGAACAAAGGTTGTGGTATCTATGGCTTGCGGCCTGAAGGGCTGCAAAAGAGAATCGGGCAAATCGAATAATCGCACAAACCCAGCATAGTTGGTGTCTACAGCAGGAACGGCAAAGGTCTCTTCGCCGCGGTGGAAATTCCAATAGCGTAGGGTAGTATCCTTGGCCTTACCTGTCAAGCCGGCCCAATGCTTGCCCATTACTTGGCCGCCTTCACTGAGGTAATAGCGGGCATATTTCGTGTCATTGTTCAACTTTGGTCGGAAGTAGCGGTAATCTTCCACCACACCGTTATTACGATTGTATTGACCCACCTGGAAGTTTCCTTTTTTGTAGTAGTCCAATGGAATTTGGTTCGTGTTGTAGCGGTCTTGGAAGTCGTTTTCGGCCAAGAGGGCCAGGCTATCTTGTTGCTCTAGTCGAAGCAGGAGAATGCGGTTGATGAGGTATTGCGCATTGCCGCTGTGGTAAGACAATAGGGCATCTTGTGTCTTGAGTGCCTTTGGATAATCTTTATATATACGCCACTCTAAATCCACCTGTTGCTCAGCGGTGAAGGTCCAGAACTCTTTACCTCGCTCGAAACGAAGCATATTGGCATCTATTTGCTGCCGTGCCTTGTAGTAGTTTTCCTGCTCCAGGGAAATGACAGCCATCATGTAGAAAGGGACTTGCTTTTCGTACAGATCACATAAAATGTTATATGTATTATAGGCCAAAGTCTTATCTCCTTTTTCATAAGCAATGGCGGCTTTGAAGAGTAGATATTTTTGGTAATTCGGGCGCATTTGAAGGCATACCTCGAGGTCTGCGAGTGCAGCATTTAATTGGCCTAAAGCATAATTTGCCTCCGAACGAAAGAAATACAGGTCTTCGCGTTGCCAGCGCTTGGAAATAGCAATGTCGTAATGTCGAAGCGCATCGGCCGGCTGCGGCGTTTCTAAACTCATATAGGAGCGGCCGATCAACACATTATCCTGCCCGCTGAGAGACTGGCCTTTAGGCGAATATTCTATGATTTCGGCGTATTTCTTTGTGTTCCACAACCTCGAAATGTAGGATTGACCAGCGCTTTGGAGTACGGCACCAAATAAGAGTATAAATAGGAAAAATAATCTGCGTTTCATCACTGAAAGTTTAGCGGTTGTTCAAGGTCCCAGTTCGCCTTGAGTTCAAAAGTTTGCTCCGGTAAAATATATTCTCCGGGAAGATTGTTAAACCAGGAAGCAGGGGTCCAATTCGAATCTAAATTCGCATCCACAAATCCCTTGAACGTGTACTTGCCCGGTAATAAATTTCCAAGATCTATGTAGGTTGTATCTCGCTGTCGAACGGGACTAAACTCGAAGCTTCTTTCGTATCCGCTCTGGTGCAAGAGCCATCCGTACGTAGCAGTATCTACACCGGGCACCACCAGCACCAAGTGTCCCAAATTCTCCGCTTTTGAGGTATCCAAAACGGAAGCGATGGAATCCATTAAACCCTCTTTTGGACCTTCAGGCACCTCAAATGTTTTGTTGAAATAAGGCACTTTAATCAAGGCAGAATCCATCCCAGTGGGATGATTTTTTGACATGCCAAAGGGCTCGGTCTCCCAATCCCACACACCATTGAAATTCACATCCTCAAAGACAAAAACATCGAAGGTTTGAGCCGGCATGTAGGCGAAGGAAAAATTCCCGTCTTTGTCGGGAGTGCCGCTAAAGACCGCTGTGCTTACGGTATCCGTTCCGGCAGGGATCAGCCAGATGTTGATTTTGTCGAAGGGCGTCGTTTTGCCCGGAACAATGGTCCCTTGCAAACGAAGGCTGTCGATATACGGTCCCGTGCTCCACACGAATTGAAGATTTGGGTAGGCATTGTTTTCGTTGAGGTCACCCACGGCGTCGCCGAGTGAAATTCGGTAGGTGGTATTGGGCAGTAATTCCTGCGGTTCCCACTCGATAAGTAGGCGTTTGCCTTTGATCTCGCCTTCTATACCTTCCAATGCAGGGGTCGAGGTGATTGCCGTGCGGAGGTTTTTGGCCTGAATATATTCGTCAAAAGTGACCTCGGCGGTGTTTCCAAACCAATTCAACGTACCTACGACTGGGCTTTGTGCGACAATGGTTGGCGGCGTTTCATCACGGGGTCCTCCCTGCGGCTGGCTCTGAACGGCGCAACCCATGAGCAAGAGGGTGGTGAAGAAAGGTAGATAGTGTCGCATAGTTTCAAAAGTCGCGATTAAAAGTGGTTTTTCGCTCAATTGGCCCCCCTTTCCTCGACAATTTCTCTACACTCACTCTTTGGGCAACATTGCGACGTATCATAGGACCAATTATTCTGTAACTTTCCGTTCCATACAAAAATTTCACGCCGTGAAAAAACTACTACTAACCATTGCCTTTGGCGTTTTGAGCTTTGCAGTTCAAGCACAGACTTATTGTACGCCTTCCTATTCCACCGGATGTACTTACGGAGATGATATCGACGACGTATATATCGGAAACTTCTCGGATACAGCTACGGGCTGTACCTCGTCTTCGTACTATAACGTACAAACATCGGATACCATATTTATCCAACAAACGGTACCTACCTCGGTATCATTCACGTCAAACTGGTCGACTCAATACTTCGCGATTTGGGTAGATTTCAATGATGACGGTGATTTCTCTGATAGTGGGGAGCACTTGTGGTCGAGTCCTACCAACGCGTGGAGCTCCACCGTAGGTTCGATTACCATCCCATCTACAGTGAGCTTGGGTTCTTACCGCCTGCGTGTACGTTCCAACTATTCAGGCACCATCGGCGCATCTGAAAGCTGTAGCAACTTTACCTATGGGGAAACACACGATTACACGGTTACAGTTACCACGCCGCCAGCATGTCCTGCGCCAGTATTGGCCAGCTTAACGGCAACAGATACTACAGCGACCATTACTTGGACAAGTAATGACACTGTCTTCAATGTGGACTACAACGTGATGGGTTCTTCGGCGGTTCCAACAACCATTACAGTGTACGATACCACAACGACCATTACCGGTTTGAGCCCGAACACTTGGTACGAATTCTACCTAGAAACGGATTGTAGTGGTGCCGGTAACGGATACAGCACAACGGTAGGTCCATATTCAGTGAAAACATTGTGTGCTGCATTGAGTACGCCTATTTACGAAGGCTTCGATAACGATTCTGTGGGTTCCTCCCTGAATCCAAACGCACCATCTTGTTGGTACTACGTAGAGGAATCGGGCGCAGCCGGATACGCGTATATCAACAACGCGACATGGAGCATCTCTCCATTGAGTAACTCAAACTACTACTACCTTTATAACTCCTACGATGCGGCTCATGAAGCTTTAGTTAGCCCAGCCGTGATCGGTTTGGACAGCGGAACGAAGCAAATGGACATCTGGCTCGCAAATACGGGTTGGTCTGTAGGAAACGATGTCTACGTGGGTACAGTGAGTTCCCCATCGAGCTTGACAAGCTTGGATATTATCGATACCCTTTCGGTACCAAATGGAGGTACTTGGACCAAATTCACCGTGTACTTCGACTCGAGCACCGGATACAACATGTCCGACGATCATATCGCGATCGTTTCTTCTATCACCAGCACCTATAGCGCGGTATATATTGAAGATATCTTGATCAAGGACGCGCCTCCTTGTTTGCCACCATCGGCCATCGGTGTCAGCACCCTGGGCATGGACTCAGCTCAAATTACCTACAGCACCAGCGGAATCGCAACTTGGTTGGAATACGGCCCTCCTGGATTTACGCAAGGAACAGGTACCCAAGTCCAAGTTACAGGTTCACCTGCCTGGTTGACCGGTTTGACCTCAAACACGACGTACGATGTATATGTCCTTCAAATGTGTTCGGACAGCACCATCTCTCCGGGATACGGTCCTGTATCGTTCAAAACATTGGCTTGTTCACTATCGCAAATGTGTACGTTCGACATCGAGTTGACGGATACTTGGGGCGACGGATGGAACGGTGCGGAAGTAGAGATTTTGAACTCTAATGGCGGCGTTGAATACACTCTTGGGGCGAATTTCACTACGGGCACCAGCTACACCGAAACCATCAGTCTATGTACGGGTGGGTCCTTCACCATCGTGGTTTCAGACGACGGTAGTTGGCCAAGCGAGATCGGATTGAACGTCATCTCTGGCGGTTCAACTATTGATTCGTATTCGGCAACTTCTGCTACCACTGTAGGAACACAAATGGCAAGCTTCAGCTCAAACTGTAATGCCCTTTGTCCTACCCCGTCAAACTTGACTTACAATGCGGGTAAGAACGATGCATCCTTCACCTTTGACAAGAACGGTGGGACTGGAACCTACGTTTACCAATGGGGACCTACAGGCTTCCAACAAGCAACCGGTACCGGGTTCACTCCGGGTATTGACTCGACTACCTCGAACAACTTCACCATCACAGGCTTGGCTTCTAGCTCTTGTTACGATGTGATCATAATTCAGAATTGTGGTTCAAATGGTGTTTCTGATACCTTAGGCCCTGTGGCCTTCTGTACTGGAATGTGTGATACGACAGACCTTTGTGATTTCACCATGAGCATGTACGATACTTGGGGCGATGGATGGAACGGCGCCACTGTTGACCTCTACTTCAACGGTGCCTACGGGCAGACGTTTGGACCAAGCTTTACTTCAGGGGACAGCTTAATTATCGACTTCCAAATCTGCGCCGGAACAGAAATCGCAGTGGTCAATGGCGCACAAGGCTCATACCCATCAGAGGTATACTACACCCTGAGCGGATCGAACGGCCAAAGCGTGAGTGTTTCTTCAGGAAACTTTAACGCAGGCCCAGTGGATACCCTAACTGCAAACTGTGTGACGCCATCGTGTGCCACGCCAAGCAACATGGGTGTAGCCAATATGGGAAGCACCTTCGCGGATATCTCTTGGACGGGAGGTAATGGTACCTTCATTTACCACTACACTGCTTCAGGTTCTACGAATACCATGATGGGCACCTCAACTTCAGCATTGGCATCTATGACCGGTTTGGCACCTGTAACCACTTACTTCTTTGATGTAGCTGAGGTTTGTGCCCCGGGAGATACCTCGCTGAAAATGCATTATAGCTTCACTACCGATAGCTGTTCTGCCATCAACGTGGGCAACCCGAACTACAGCATTGATAGCATCGGTACTAGCTTCGCAGATATCACCTTCACTTGGGGCGGTGCTTCGGGCTATACCAGTTACTTCATCAACTTCGGTGACGGTTCTAATGCCACCGGTACAGGCAGCACTCACAGCCACTCGTATACGGCCAATGGACAGTACACGGTAGTGTTGAAGTTATATGGCGATTGTGATACTACTTCACAGCAGATTTTCGTGAACATCCAAGGCATCGGTTTGGAAGAGCAAACGGCTCAATCCATCCTCATGTATCCTAACCCGACCACCGGCTTGATCCACATTAGCGGAACAGCCGAGCAAGGGGAAGAAGTGCAGATGCGCGTGATGAATTACGTAGGTCAGGAGTTGTTCAATACGACCATGACTACCACAAACGGCACCTTCGAGAAAGACTTTGACCTCAGTGGCTACAGCAGCGGAACCTACCTTGTAGAAATCCGCACTGCCACCGGTATGGTTCAACGTCCATTCGTGGTGAGGCATTAATCCTCCTTGGCCAGGGCGAGCAAGTAAAGCGGCATCTTCGGATTGCGCTGCTTGAGCAGCTCACCCGCCGCCAATAAAGACGAGCCCGTCGTTAGGGTGTCGTCAATCAATACCACCAGCGCGCCCTCCGGGGCGCGCTGGTCGTTTAGGGCAAATGCGCCGGCCGCATTGCCCCACCGGGTGAATTGGGAAAAATTGACCTGGCTCTTGCGATGCTCCCGTTTGACCAATAGCTCCATGACTTGGGCACTGCGGCCGGCGGCCTGAAGTCCGAGTGCGCATCCGCGCGCGAGGAACAGGCTCTGGTTGTATCCCCGGCGGCGGAGCCGCCGGGGGTGGATGGGAATGGGACAGAGGATAAGATGCGGCGCGGAAGTTCGTTTTAGTAGGTGTGGAGCGAGGATGTGGCGGCCTAGGCATTGGGCGAGGGGATAATTACCTCCATATTTGAGTGCATAGCATAGGATTTGTACTTCGCCGTCGAAAGATAAAGCCGCTGAAAAACAGGCTCCTATAGTTGATCCGAGGGGTTGGAGCTGTTGATTCAACAAATGTGTGGTTCGCGGGAGGTGGTCTAAACAGATTTGGCACACGCTTTGCTCATGAAGGGTCAACAAGGTGCCACACTGGTGGCATTGACTAGGAAAGACTATCCTTGTTAAAAAACTTAAGGGTTTAGAAACCATAAGCAGAAAGGGATTTTTTAGTTTAGTTGTTTAATAAGTTAAGATTGAAAATCAGATGAGTACCGCAGAGGAAAACAAGAAATTAGGTTGGGTCGTAGCGCTATTGGCTGTGGCCGTATTGGTATTGGGTGGATTGCTTTACTTAAGAAGTGAAGAGAAGAATACCCTAGAGCTGGAAAAGCAAGCATTGACCATTGAATTATCCGATATGAAGGCGGATCTATTATCTCAAATGGGCGCCAATGACAGCTTGAACGGCTTCATTCAATACGAAACCCAACGTTTGGGTGCATTGATCGACAGCATCAACACCGTGAATGTTCAAAACAAAAAGCAACTAACAGCTTACCGCAGTCGAGTAGCGGGGATGAAAAAGCAGAACGATGCTTTGGTTGCCCAGTTGGACAGCACAAACGCAGCCTATGCGGCATTGAAGTTGCGCGAGCAGATGATCGCGGATAGCTTGAACAATGCGATCGATGCGAATGCGAATTTGCAAGGTCAAAACACAGGGTTGCGTGAGACGGTAGAGAAAGGCCAGCAATTGGTTATTGCGTCTTCAACGGTTCAGGCCGTTCGTATCGCGAACAATGGCAAGGAGCGCAAGACACGTAGTGCAAAGCGCTCGGACCAATTAAATGCGTGTATCACCCTCGCCAAAAACCGTATTGCAGAGCAAGGTGAAACAACTTTGTATGCGAAGTGGATAGGTCCAAACGGCAAGCCGGTGGATGGTCCTGAAGCGAATGTTGCAGTCGTAGGCGGTGAGCGTTCGAACTTCAACGGTTCAGCGACGGTTAACTTCACTGGTGAAGCGACAGAGGTTTGTATTGCTGCAGGTCGTGCGGTGGATGCGCCGGTAGAATTGGCCCCAGGGATTTACACTATCGCTGTGATGACAGATAACTACTTGGTAGGGACTGTTGCGGTAGAATTGAAATAATAGGATCTAATTCAAAATTGGTCCCAAAAAAATAACATGCTATGAAGCGCATTATTCTCCTTGCAGTGGCTGGTTTTTTAACCACCTCTTGTGTGAGCACTAAGGTGCACCGAACCCTTCAAGAGAAGTATGATATTCTCACCAACGAAGCGGATCAACTGCGCCAACAGAGTGAAACAAGAGCGGCGGAGAATACCGAGCTCCAACGCGAAATTGGCGAAGTCCGCCGCACCGTCAACATCCTCGTGGAGGATACGACGGCATCGTTTGAGCGCATGCGTACCTTGCAAACGAAGTACGACCGCCTTTCGAAGCAGTACGACTACTTGCTCGACAACAACAGTACCCTCATCGCTGCGAGCGCCCGTGAAAACAAGGCGTTGATGGATGAGATTGCGACGATGCAGAGTCGTTTGCAGGCAAAGGAAGATAGCTTGAACTCCGAGCGCCGTATGTTGGAAAAAGGACGTGCCCGTATGGAAGAGCTAGAGCGCATCATAGGCCGTCAGGACAGCACCGTGAACTACGTGCGCCAGAAGGTGGCGGATGCATTGCTCGGATTCACCGGCAAGGGCTTGACTGTGAATATGCGTGACGGGAAGGTGTACGTGAGCTTGGAAAACAGTTTGTTGTTTGCCCCAGGTTCTTGGGACGTGGCGCCAAACGGTAAGATTGCATTGCAGAATTTGGCCGGAGTATTGGCAGAGAATCAAGATATTAGCATCTTGGTGGAGGGCCACACGGATAATGATGCATACCGCGGTCAGAGCCAGGTGCGCGACAACTGGGATTTGAGTGTGATGCGCGCCACCAACGTGGTGAAGATTTTAACGACTAACGCGTCGTTGGATCCGAAGCGTATTACCGCAGCCGGCCGTGGGGAATATGTTCCATTGGTGGACAACGATAGCCCGGCGAACAAGGCGGTGAACCGTCGTACAGAAATTATTTTGACTCCAGATTTGAGCGAGCTGGCCAACCTATTGGAAGGCGGCGAGTAAGATAGATTAGAATTGGGCTTGGACCAATTCCTCAATACGTTTCAATCCCACTATGGCAATGTCGTAGTGGGATTTTTCAATTTGGTGGTGTCCGCTGATGTAGATTTTATCGAAGCCCAATTTCTCCGCTTCCTTGATGCGCTGCTCGACGCGCGTGATGGGACGTACCTCACCGGTCAATCCTACCTCGGCAGCAAAGCATACTTTGCCAGAAATAGGCTCGTCCGCATTCGAACTCAGGATGGCCGCAACCACCGCCAAATCCAATCCCGGATCATCGACCTTCAATCCGCCCGTCACGTTTAGGAATACATCCTTTTGGCCTAATCGGAAACCACAACGCTTCTCCAACACGGCCAACAACATGTTCAATCTGCGTGTATCAAAACCGGTCGTGGAACGCTGGGGCGTACCATAGACCGCTGTGGACACAAGAGCTTGCATTTCGATCAACATCGGACGCACTCCTTCTACCATCACGGCAACAGCGTTTCCGCTCAGCCCATCATGCTGCTTGGTCACCAGAAGATCGCTCGGGTTTTCTACCCCGTACAATCCGCCTTGTTCCATCGTATATAGCCCTATCTCATGAGTGGAACCAAATCTATTCTTATTTGCTCTGAGAATGCGGTACAACAAGTTCGGGTCGCCCTCAAACTGCAACACCACATCCACCATGTGTTCCAAAATCTTCGGACCGGCAATGCTGCCCTCCTTATTGATGTGGCCAATGAGCAATACTGGCGTACCCGTTTCTTTCGCGTACCGAATAAAGCTTGCAGCACTCTCACGGATTTGGGCCACCGAACCCGGTGTGCTCTCCACGTGCGGGACGTGCAAGGTTTGGATGGAATCCACGATGACCAGATGCGGTCTAACGTTCTTTAAGTGATTGAAAATCGCCTCGGTCTTGGTCTCGCTGAGCAAATACAATTCACTCACGGCCTTGCCTATGCGCTCCCCGCGCAACTTAATCTGCGATGGACTTTCCTCTCCGGAGATATAAGCTACCGTCCCCGTAAAGCTCAAGGCGAGCTGTAGCAACAACGTACTTTTCCCAATACCTGGTTCACCGCCCAACAGGGTCACAGAACCCGGCACTATTCCCCCGCCCAAAACACGAGCAAACTCATAATCTGGTACTGGGAAACGCTGCACAGAGGTGTGCTCCACATCTTCAATACGGATAGGTTTCGCCGCGGCGCTATCGCCACTCCAAGCCCTTGGATCCGGCTTGCTTTTTACTTCAATCTCCTCGACGAGCGTGTTCCATTCTTTACACCCCTGGCATTGCCCCATCCACTTGCTGTGCTGGGTACCACATTGAGTACAAACAAAAACGCTTTTCTTTTTCGCCATGAGGAAGGATTATTTTCTTCCTGCAAAATAGAGAAAAACAAAACCCAAGGCGCCGGTAAAGACAAACATTAAGCTTTGTGAACTGTGAATTAGGGTGGCGAAGGACGTGCCGATAAAGGGCGTGAGACCCAAAACAACCAAGGCTTTGGATACGAGGTAGTGATAAGCGCCTATGCCGCCTGGAACTGGAATCACGAATCCTAACCCTGCGGCAACACTTACAAAAAACGCCTGCTCGGCACCAATGCTTTCTAGGCCACTCACGATGGTGAATCCCACGGCGATGGTTGCCACATAACAGGTCCAAATTCCAATGGAGTAAAACCAGAACAGGGGTTTGTTATTGACGGTGCGCAAGCTGCGAAGACCTTGCACCATTCCGGTGGCAAATCCTGCAATTTTCTGCGCAAAGCCCCATTGCAACCAAATGTTGCGGGTCAGATAAACTAGTAAAATCCCGGCTCCAAGGATGATCCCAGCAAGAATAAGGGTGGTGGCTGATAATTCGGGTAATTTGGCCCCGCTTTGCACCATGAAATCTCTTAATTCGTCGCTTGAAATGATGACGGTACTGAGCACTACAACCACGAATAACAATGTATCCACTACGCGCTCTAGGACCACAGTTCCGACTAATTTATCTATGGGTACTTTATCGGTTCTATTCAGTGCGGTACAACGTGCCACTTCCCCAACACGAGGGGTAACTAAATTCACTAGGTAACTAAAGGCAACAGCGGCAATGGCACGCGCACCGTGCACTTCATAGCCCAAGCTTTGCAGCATTTGCACCCAACGTAGGCCTCGGAAAATGATGGCCAAAAAACCAATGGCAATGATGCCAATAAGGCCTTCCGCCGAGACGGTCTTTAGGTTGTCCCAGAGATCTACCGGATTGACATTTTTAAAGGTGAGGTATAGCAACGCCAGACCTATACCCAAGAATAGGACATACTGTGCTGCTTTCTTGACCCACGCCGGCATTAGATGAGGGAATTTGTCGATTCGTTCGGGAAGATAACGGTGGGTTTGAAGCTCTTGGCCTCTTCCACACCCATACTAGCATATGCGATGATAATGATGATATCACCCTTCTGTACGCGTCGCGCTGCAGGACCGTTCAAGGTCACTTCGCCGCTGCCACGTGCTCCGGTGATGGTGTAGGTATCAAAACGCTCGCCGTTGTTGACGTTTACTATATATACGCGTTCGCCTTGTATTAATCCGGCGGCGTCCATCAAGTCCTCATCTAAGGTGATGGATCCGATATAATCTAGTTCCGCGCCGGTCACTTGGACGCGGTGAATTTTACTTTTGACTACCTCAATTTGCATGCGCCAAAAGTAGGTTAAAAAAGAGGAAGGTTGTCGATGAGTCGGACATTTCCACACTGCACCGCAGCAAAGAGTCTTGTTGGGGTATTTGGGTCCAATTCTCCCACGGGCTGCAACTCTTTTTCATCACAACATTCAATATACTCTACGGTCAATGAAGGCACTGCGTTAATCGCCTCCACACAGTGGCTTTTCAACTCCGCCACGCCTTCAAAATACTCAGCTTCCGTGCACGCCTTAGAGAGCACTGCATAAATGAACGCGGCCTCTTGACGCTCTCCCGGACTCAATCGTAGATTGCGACTGCTCATGGCCAAGCCATCTGCCTCGCGGACGATGGCCCCCGGCACTATTTCCACCGGCCAATTCTCCTCTGCCACCACATGGCGAACAATGCACAACTGCTGGTAATCTTTTTCGCCGAAAATGGCAAAATCTGGTTGGATTAGTTCGAAGAATTTGGTCACCACCGTGGCCATACCCTCAAAGTGTCCGGGCCTCCCGGCGCCTTCCATATTGAGGTCCAAGCACCCAAAAGTGAACGCTCTAGATTTCAATCCTTCAGGGTAGAGCATCTCCTCAGTCGGCAGGAACACCGCATCACAACCCACCGCTTCCAACATCTCTAAATCACTCTCGAGGGTATTGGGATACTTGGCAAAATCTTCAGGATTGTTGAATTGAGTGGGGTTGACATAAATGCTCACCAAAGTTTTGGCGCCGCGGTCCAAGCTTAATTGGACTAAACTTAAATGCCCCTCATGCAAAGCACCCATCGTAGGGACGAAACCCAAAGTCTCTCCATGTAAACGGCCTTTCCAAAGGTCCAATTCTGCTAAGGATGAAATGCGCTGCATAAAGTGTTAAAAAGGGCTCAAAACTAGGCTATTCTTTGATATAAAGGGGTAAAATGGGTATCTTTGCATTCTTATTTCTAACTAACGTCCCCTTTATGGATAGCAAGAGAGTTCTGTTCGTCTCGCAAGAAATTCACCCGTATTTACCCGAGAACACTATTTCAAGCACTACGCTTGCGATGGCTAAGAAGACTAACGATAGCGGTCATCAGGTACGCGTTTTTATGCCTCGTTTCGGAGTCATCAATGAGCGTCGTCACCAGTTGCACGAGGTCATTCGATTGAGCGGTATGAACGTAGTGATCAACGACATGGACATGCCTTTGATCATTAAGGTGGCTTCTGTACCAGGAGCACGCATGCAGGTATACTTCATCGATAACGAAGAATACTTCAAGCGCAAAGCAACCTATGCAGATGCGGACGGCAAACAGTTTGAAGATAATGATGAGCGTACTTTGTTCTTTTCAAAAGGAGCCATCGATACCGTAGAAAAATTAGGATGGAAGCCGGATGTGATTCACGTTCATGGATGGATGTCTTCTCTTGTACCGATGTACTTGCGCTTATTCCAAAGCGAAAACCCTATTTTCAAGGATGCGAAAATTGTATTCTCAGCTTACGACAATGGCTTTGATGGCTCTTTAGGACCAAATCTATACGCTGGTTTGTTGTTCGATGAGATCGCTCCAGAATTAGTCGAAAGATTGGAAGCACCAACTTGCGAGGACCTTCAATTACTCGCGGCTAAATATTCTGATGTGGTAATTCTAGGCGAAGGCAATACAGATCATGTTGCCGAATACTGTAAAGCACGGGGTATCGAATGCATCGATGGCAAAGGATTTGCTGAAACACCGGAAGAAGCAATCAAGATTTATGAATCTCTTTTGGTCGAATCTGACGTTGAATAAGCAAGCCTTTCGCGCACTCGCTTTCGTAGCAATCGCGCTCTCTGTTTTCAGTTGTGAGAAAAGCAACGGAACCATCGGTTCTGGAAATTTCGTAGACGACCGCCCGGAATTGGGTACTAAACTTTCATTCCCTGTGGTGAGCTATACCACGGCTTGGGACAGCATCGTCACCTCGAGCCCTGCCCGTGCCGCCCTCGGGAACATGAATGATCCACTCTTTGGTTCAGTACAATCGTCTTTCGCTACTCGCATTATGTTGGGCAAGGTCAACCCGGATTTCGGGGATAGCACCGTTTGTGATTCTGTAAAAGTGCGTCTTGCGTACAGCACAACCTATGGCGTTGTCGGCGGCCAGATCCAGTTACAGATGGCCCCACTGAAAAATGCCTTGATCGATACCATCAAGTACTACAGCAATCAGCTCCCGGAAACAGAAGCGCCTATTGCGGACACTATACTGACCCTCGACCCAGATGCCATCGTTTTCAATGGCGTAGATTCTTTGATCAATACCTTGACCTTTGATGCGGACCCTGCCTATTTTCAGTCTGTCATTTTTGATGCAGCCATGGCCGGTGAAGCGCATTTTGCGGACAACAATGATTTCGTAGAGATGGTCCCAGGCTTGCACTTTAGAGATGTGGGCACGGGCAACTTGGCCACAGGATATTTCGACCTTAGTGCAGGCGGTAGCGTTATTCAGCTCTACTACCACACCGGTTCTCAGGATACTGTTCCTAAGGTGTTCAACTTGACTTTCGGACAGAACTTCGGCGACCCAGCACGTTCTTACAATCAATACGTGCATGACTTCTCAGCAGCAGCATTTGATGTGGTCAATTTTGATAGCCTCAACGGCGAGTACCAAACCTATGTTCAAGGCGGTCAAGGAGCAAGAACAGTCCTTGAAGTCCAAGGTCTAGACACCCTCGTTGACAAAGGGTTTAGCATCAACCGCGCCGAGATGATCGTACATGTGGTACAAGGAACAGCCTCTCCATATACCCTTCCAGGAACGTTATTGTTGTTGGAAGATTATGATTCTACCCAAGCGTTGATTAAGGATTACTCCTCTTCATTGAATCCAGCCGGCGGCGCTGCCAACCGTGCGGATGTCCGTGAATACCGGTACCGTTTCTACTGTACCCGCATGGTACATGATATGGTCAATGAACAAGGTCGTATTGTTCCTATGATTCTTGCGACTTCCGGCGCAAACTCGAATGTTCACCGCGTGGTTCTTGGAGGCGGTATGCATGCTACTATTCCTGTAGAATTTAATGTGTACTACACGAAAAGTGATTGATAAGGCCTTATTTTAGCCTCACCAACCCATTACCTTAATTACTTGTCCTATGTGTGGAATTGTCGGATATCTCGGAGATCGTCAAGCCTTCCCCATCCTTGTTAATGGTCTAAAGCGTCTAGAATACCGCGGCTATGATAGTAGCGGTGTTGCCCTCGCCCAAAACGGTGAGATCGCCGTGTACAAAAAGCAAGGCATGGTCAAAGCCATGGAGGAACACGCCTTGGCCAACAATACGACCGGTTCTACAGGAATTGCGCACACGCGTTGGGCTACTCACGGCCAACCGTCGGACGAGAACGCACACCCACACTTAAGCAACTCTGGAGACCTCGTCTTAGTCCACAACGGTATTATCGAGAACTACCAAGCCCTCAAGGACCTACTGATCTCCAAAGGTTTTGAGTTCCATAGTCAAACCGATACGGAAGTCTTGGTAAACTTTATTCAATACGTTCAAGACCAAGAAGGCTGCAAGCTTAGCAAAGCCGTGCGCTTAGCCCTTACCCAAGTCATCGGTGCCTACGCCATATGTATATGCGATAAGAACAAACCGGAGGAAATCGTCGTGGCTAAGCTCGGCTCGCCGCTCGTCATCGGTTTGGGAAAAGGCGAAAAGTTCATCGGTTCGGATGCTACGCCATTCTTGGAATATACCAAAGAAGCCATCTACCTCGAAGATGGTGAAATGGCCGCACTTCGCGCAGATAAAGAAATGGACATCCGTCTCATCGAGAGCGATGCAACGGTAAACCCAACGGTCCACAAACTTCAGATGGACCTCGAAAGCATCGAGAAAGGCGGGTACGACTACTTCATGATGAAGGAAATCTACGAGCAGCCTCGCGCCATCTATGATACATTCCGTGGCCGATTACTTCCAGAACAAGGCATGATCAAAATGTCAGGAATGGAAGAATATGCGGACAAATTCCGAAATGCAGACCGCATCATCATGACTGCCTGTGGAACCTCTTGGCACAGTGCTTTGGTCGCAGAGTACCTGTTCGAAGAATTTGCGCGCATTCCCGTTGAGGTAGAATACGGTTCAGAGTTCCGTTACCGCAATCCGGTCATCCGTAAAAACGACATTATCATCGCCATCTCTCAAAGTGGTGAAACCGCCGATACCCTTGCCGCCATCAAAATGGCCAAAGCGGCTGGCGCTATGGTCTTTGGAATCTGTAATGTAGCCGGATCGTCCATCGCCCGTGAAACTCATGCCGGAGCATATACCCACGCCGGACCAGAAATAGGGGTGGCCTCTACTAAGGCATTTACCTCTCAAGTCACCATCCTTACTATGATGGCCCTTGAACTAGGTAAAATGCGTGGTGAATTCTCTACCTCAGAGTACCGCACCATGTTGAATGAACTCAACAACATTCCTAAGAAGATTGAGAAAGTACTCGAGAGCAAGGAATTGATTGAACAAATCTCCGGATTGTACAAGGACGCTACCAACTTTCTATACCTTGGTCGAGGTGTCAACTTTCCTATCGCCCTTGAAGGCGCACTAAAGCTCAAGGAAATATCCTACATACACGCAGAAGGTTATCCAGCAGCAGAAATGAAACACGGTCCTATTGCCTTGATTGACGAAAACATGCCGGTGGTGGTTGTGGCGCCAAATAATGGCCATTACGAAAAGCTAGTGAGCAATGTTCAAGAAGTCAAAGCCCGTGAAGGAAAGGTTATTGCTGTAGTTACGGAAGGCGATAAAGAGCTTTTGGATTCTGCGGATCACGTCATTGAGATTCCAGCAACACTCGAGGCATTAACTCCACTTCTTACGGTGATTCCATTGCAGCTTTTGAGCTACTACATCGCTGTGATGCGTGGTTGTGATGTGGATCGTCCACGTAACCTTGCAAAATCAGTAAC
>DFQY01000008.1 GCA_002378005.1 Flavobacteriales bacterium UBA3477 | reverse complement strand
AGACAGTTCGGTCTCTATCTGCTGTGGGCGTTGGAAATTTGAGAGGAGCTGACTTTAGTACGAGAGGACCGAGTTGGACAGCCCTCTAGTGTACCTGTTGTGTCGCCAGATGCATTGCAGGGTAGCTACGGCTGGTTGGGATAAGCACTGAAAGCATATAAGTGCGAAGCCCACCTCAAGATGAGATTTCCCTTAAGGGTCGTTCGAGATGAGGACGTTGATAGGCTTCAGGTGTAAAGGTGGTAACATCATAGCCGAGAAGTACTAATTACCCGTGGCTTTCTAAGACGAAGACTTTATATGTTCACATACCAATGTGTTATTACATTAAACTTATTTAAAGTTTATGGTGGTTATTGCAGTGTGGATCACCTCTTCCCATTCCGAACAGAGAAGTTAAGCACACTTGCGCCGATGGTACTGCGTTAGCGGGAGAGTAGGTCGCCGCCATTTTTCGAGCCCAATCTAGTTTACTAGGTTGGGCTTTTTTTATGCGCTAAACTGAGCAGTTACGCGTTATTGCAGCATTATTGATTAAGTTTACGCCCGTATGAGGCCATATCTTCTTTCTTTGTTCGTATTGCTCTCCACCGCTGTTTTTGGCCAAGTGGATTCAACTTTACTTGAGGATGCTGATACGTTGGTTTCATTGCCGAACACGGGGGTTAAAGTCGAAGGCTTTAGATACGTTAAGTATCCTTTCAATTACAAGGGGTATTACCTGTACCAGAATAATATTTGGGATTCGTTGACAGTGCTGTTGGACAGGAGAGCGGAGGACCAGATTTGGTTACAGGATTCATGGAATTGGACCCGAAGGGAAAATTCTGCTATTGGTGGACTATCTTATAATTCCTTAGAGCCCATTGTGAATTCGGGTTTAGACGGTTGGCATAGATTCTCCACAAGCTATTCACAGATGCCGCTTGATTATCGTTCGTCTTCTCCTCGATCGGATTTGAGGCTTCAAACTGGTATAGGTGGAGGGCAGGTCTTTGGTATTACTGCACTCTCACCGGTTGATTCAAATAAGCAGTTATATGTGGATTACTTGCGCAATAATACCTTGGGATTGTTTCGAAATGAAGGTACAGATGGCCATGAGTTACATTTTTCTATGAAGCAATTGGAGCCCAATAATGTTTGGACACAATCGAAATTGGAGGTGGCTTATTTCAATTCGAGATCAGGTCAGAACGGAGGATTATCTACTCCGACTCTATTCGAAAGTAATGTGCCTACGCTAAGGCGGAATTTCTCCGTTAACGATGGTGTTGGGACGCTCTTTGAGGAGGAGTTAGATATAAAGTATTGGTCTAAATTGGAAGCATTGGTTTCTCCAAATTTAAATGGTAGTATTTCTTTTAATTCAAAGAGCTGGGCTGTGAATAATTCAACCTCGGCAGCCGAATATTTTTGGGACAGTACGGGTACAGCTCCGACGGTTAAGCAGCGTACTCTGAGATATTCAGATTCTTTAAGGTTGACTAAGGCGCAGGTGGACATTACTCATGGTATAGCTCTAAATGGTCCAATAAGACGGCCTTACCCTGGTTTTATTGAGACAAGGTTGGCGACAGGATTAGAGCATTTACAGAGTAACTCCTTAGGATGGGACGGATTTAGAAGTGATTCGGTCCAGTATACGGAAGCGTTTGATTCAGACATTTTGCCGTTTGTTCGAGGGCGTATCATGCTTGGGAATATGTCCGTCCAAAATTTTAAATACAGAGCCATATTCAATTTCAATGCCTTGGGATACAATGCCGGTGCATTTGATGCCTCGGTTAGCGCGAAGTTCTTTTCTGTTCCAGGGGATTTATCACTACAATGGAATATTCTGCGCCAACCACAGATGTATCGTTTTGAGCAGTTATACGGCTATTCGTACGACTTGAGAACCATTGATGTGCCCTACTTTAAAAATGAAGGAAAAGCACAGTGGATCTTGGGTGAGAAATGGAAAAAGGAAGGGGAGCTATACGGTGCACAGATGAGCGGTATGCGCTATTTCGAATCCTTTGACCAATTATCTACTTGGAACGGATTATACGGACGTGTTCAGTTCGGTGTGAGCAGTGACGAAGAGGGCTGGAATGCCTGTGTTCAAGGGTATGGCGCTTATAAATCTTCATTTGGAGGTTTTGCTACACCGAATTGGGGTGGATTCACCGAGGTCAATTACAAGACCAGTATTGGGACGAAGTTTGAATGGAAGGCCGGTGTTAACGTCAGTGTGGAGGATGCATTCTATGCGCCAACGTATTTGGTTGGGGTGCCTATCTGGGCCATGCAGACGGATTATTTAGCCGGGAGCTATCCATGGGGGACAGCCTATTTTGAAGCACGTATTGCGAATTTCGTTGGGGCAGTACGAATCATCAATGCTATGGAAGGATTGGCGCCTTATACCTATTATGCTTACGGCAGTGCGCCAAGGTCAGATCGATGGGTGCAAGTCAGTGCGCGCTGGACCTTGTTTAACTAGGTCTTCTGTGGCGGTTTCTTCGCTGCAGGGAAAAGAATATTGTTTAGAATCAATCGGTAGCCTGGACTGTTAGGGTGGTTGTTAAGATCGGTAGCAGGATCACCGACTCTGTGCTGATAATCTTCTGGATCGTGTCCGCCGTAAAAGGTCCAATACCCTTCGCCATAGCTTCCATGAATGTATCGCGCGGCACCATCGACCACACTCTTACCTAAAATTGTGGTGCTAGGTTTAATCGTTTTTGGGCGGTACGCAGTGGTTTGACCGTAGAATCCACGTACAATGTCAGTATGGTTTTGCACTAAGATGGTGGGTACAACGTCATATTTGGCGCTGAAGTCAAATAATTCAAAGAAGTCTTGGGCCTCTTTCATGCTCCTCACGCGTTGCTCGGTAACATCAATGTCCGAATATTCGTAACGCATTGGGTTCGTGAACAACTCGAAATTATCGAATGCGAAGGTGGCCGAATAATCCAAAGCGTAGGCAGCTCCGGGAGTCATGCCGTCACCGTCAAACATTGGTTCACAAATATCGGTGTTGATGGCTGCAAGGGCAATATCATAACTGTCAGTTGCACTGCACATGGCAAATAGGAATCCGCCATCCTTTACGTAAGATGCTATGGATTGAGCGACGGCACCTTTTTGTTGGGAAACCTTGGCATACCCCATTTCTCTGGCGGCCGCCTCGAAAGAGGCCTTTTGATTGATGTACCACGCGGCATCTCTATAGGAGCCATAGAACTTACCGTATTGACCCGTGAAATCTTCATGGTGGAGGTGGAGCCATTGATAGTCGCTGAGGGTGCCGTCGAGGATCTCTTGGTCGTAAATGGTGGTGAAGGGAATATCGGCGTAGGTGAGGACCATGGTAACGGCATCGTCCCAAGGCTGGGCACCCGGTGGGGAATAGACGGCTATTTTGGGTACTTTTTGAAGTTCGACAGTGTTGGTGTTTTCTGCCGGACTTTGAAGGGATTTCATGATGGTGAGCAATACGCTTTCGGAGGTGCTTTCGTAGGAAACGCCACGTTTGATGGCTTCGCGAATGATATTTTGATCTGCGTTGAGGATGGCGAAGGAGCCGCCGCGGTAATTCAGAAGCCAATGGCAGTTGTAGCCTTGCTCAATGGCGGAGTACATTAGGCCATAGGCGCGAAGATGATCGCGTTGGTTGCTTTGGTCCATAGGCACGAGGATTTGGGCGTGCAGGAATTGGACCGAGAAAATGAATAGTAGGAAAAAGCGATGAAATGGGGTGCTGAACATGCCCTTAGAACGGAACGTCCCCCGCATCCGGAGTAGGAAGGTCTGGGTAGCTTGAAGAGCCGTCCATGGAGCTGCCGAATCCGCTTGAGTCGTTCATTTTACTCTCCATAATCATGGTAGAGCCATGTTCTTTGTTGGCGAATTTGGCCAATTCCCCGATAAAGCGCAGACGAACGTCGTCCAATGAACCGTTACGGTGTTTCGCTATGATTATTTCTGCTTCGTTTTCACAAGGCGAGCCGTCTTCCCACTCTTCGATTTGGTAGTACTGAGGACGGTAGATAAAGCTCACGATATCGGCATCCTGCTCAATCGCACCAGATTCACGAAGGTCGGAGAGTTGAGGGCGCTTTGAAGTGGAACGCGTTTCGACTGCACGAGATAACTGGGACAGTGCGATGACCGGAACATTCAATTCTTTGGCAATGGATTTTAACGAACGAGAGATGGTTGAGATTTCTTGTTCACGGTTTCCTTGCGCTTTCGAGCCGCCGATAGTCATGAGCTGTAGGTAATCGATGATGATGACATCAAGGCCTTGGGTTGAGGCTAGACGTCGTACTTTGGCGCGGAGGTCAAAGACGCTGAGGGCCGGGGTATCGTCAATAAAGAGCTTGGCTTTTTCGAGGTCGACCACGCCAGAGGTCAGGTTCTTCCATTCGTAATCCGTCAGGTCACCTTTTCTGAGTTTTTCAGAGTTGAGGCCTGTTTCGGAGGAGATGATACGAGTGATTAATTGGACACTGGACATCTCCAAAGAGAAGATGGCAACTTTTTTATCGTGCTCGATAGCCATATTTCGTGCCATGGAGAGTACGAAAGCTGTTTTACCCATACCGGGACGGGCCGCCAGGATGATCAAATCTGACGGTTGCCAGCCTGAGGTAATGCGGTCAAGATCAGAGAAACCTGAAGGTACCCCGGAGAGGCCTTCTTGCTTGCTGATGTTTTCGATACGCTCGAGGGCTTGACGAATCAAAGCTTCGGAGCTTTCGTAGTTACGCTTCAAGTTTCCTTGGGCGACTTCAAACAATTTTTGTTCCGAGCTATCCAACAGCTCGAGGACATCGGTCGTTTCGTCGAAGGCACTTTCGATGATTTCACTCGAAATTCGAATGAGTTCACGTTGTATGTGCTTTTGAATGATGATGCGGGCGTGGTACTCGATGTGAGCCGCGGAGCTTACCTTTTGGCTTAATTGGGCCAAATAAACTTCACCACCGGCCAGCTTCATCTGACCTTCCTTGCGCAACTCCGAGGCTACAGTTAGAATATCTACCGGTTGATTTTCCCCGAAGAGACTAACCACAGCCTTGAAAATGTGCTGGTGTCTTTCGTTGTAGAACGCCTCGTGGTGGAGGATGTCGACAATTTTTGAGAGGGCATTTTTATCAATGAGCAAGGCACCCAAAACAGCTTCTTCCAAATCAACGGCTTGTGGGGGTACGCGACCTCCAGCCGTCAAGTTGACCAGTGCTCCGGAGCTGCTTCCGGCATTGGGTTGATTTGCTCGTTGTTCTGCCATTCTTCTAAGTTACTCTTCGTAGACGCCCATTGCAAAGAATTTCTCCATTCTTGCAGCGACTAGGTCTTCTGTGCTCAATTTTTCAAGTGCCTTGGTATGCTTCACGATCTCACGCTTGACAATTTCAAACATTGCCTCTGGATTGGCATGAGCGCCGCCGAGAGGTTCTTTGATAATGCCGTCAATGAGGCCATTTTTCTTCATGTCTTTCGCCGTCAGCTTCAATACTTCAGCAGCGGTTTCCTTGTAATCCCAGCTTCTCCAAAGGATAGAAGAACAGCTTTCTGGGGAGATGACGCTGTACCAAGTGTTCTCAAGCATAAGGACTTTATCTCCAACACCTATACCGATGGCACCTCCTGAGGCACCTTCACCGATGATGATACAAATGACCGGCACTTTAAGGCGGGCCATTTCCATGATGTTCTTAGCAATGGCCTCTCCTTGTCCGCGTTCTTCCGCTTCGAGTCCAGGAAAGGCTCCCGGGGTGTCGATCAAGGTAACAATTGGTCGACCGAATTTTTCGGCTTGCTTCATCAAACGCAACGCTTTGCGATACCCTTCCGGGTTGGCCATACCAAAGTTGCGGTATTGACGCATCTTGGTGTTCACGCCTTTTTGTTGGCCAATCAACATGTAGCTCCTGCCGTCAATGGTCCCCCAACCACCTACCATCGCTTTATCATCTTTTACACCGCGGTCGCCGTGCATTTCGATGAAATTTCCTTGGGTCAAGGCGTTGATATAGGCCATGGTGTAGGGGCGTTGTGGGTGACGTGATAATTGAACACGTTCCCAAGCGCTAAGGTTGCTGTAGATTTTCTTCTTCGCGTCGTCGAGTTTTTGCTGTAAATCAGTAATGGTCTTGGCCATATCTACACCGGTTTCGTCGGCGAGTTCTAGGGCCTTTGTTAGCTGATTTTCAAGCTCTTCAATGGGTTTTTCAAATGAAAGATAGTCCATAGTTACATTCTGAATCGGTCGTGCAAAATACAAAGTCCTTAGGAGAGGGACTTCCTTTTTTGCGCCTTTATTATTCCATTTGCAATGATGGTAGCCAAAATCACTACCACACCTATGTAAAAGGTGGGGGTCATGTTTTCCTGTGCACCGAAAATTAGCGCGGCCAAACCTATGCCATAGACGGGTTCAAGGTTAATGGCGAGCATAACGGAAAATGGACTCATTCGCTTGAGTAATTCAACGCTTTGGATGAAGGGATAGGCTGTGCAGAGCAGGGCTAGAATGGCCATGAAATACCAGTCGCTAGCGGTGGTGATCCACAGGGACGTGGGATTATGAGAACCGAAGATGAGGTCGTAGAGGCCAACGCCGATGAAGGCAAAGCCCAATTCCCAGAAGGTGACTTGGACAGGTAAAGAGTATCGTGCGACCAATTGTTTGTTCAATATGCTAAAAGATGCACTTAATGATGCGCTGATCAGAGCGATGAGGACCCCGAGTTGATAATTGGTCACTTTTAATCCTAAAAATTCGTAATAGCGAAGGTTAGCAGCGTCTGGTGTTTCATAGAAAATAACGACAACGCCCACCACGACAATTGCGCCTAGGAGGAGTTCGATAATGTCAATCTTGCCCTTGTCGAGCACTGGTTTTAGTAGCGCCGACCAAAGGGCACCGGTGGAGATTCCGGCAAGGGTGAGGCTGATGTTTGCAATTTTAATGGCGCCAAAAAAGGTGATCCAGTGGGTGGCAATAAGAACGCCGCATAAGGCCATGAAGCCTATTTCTTTCCAAGAGGCGCGGAAGGGGCGCTTTTTCCAGAACATGAACAAGGCGATGGCTACGGTAGTCATAGCGGTCCGGTTAAAGACCAGGGATAATGCATCAACGCTGATGTAGCGGCCTAGAATGGCGGTAAAGCCCCAAATAAACACGATGAAGTGCAGGGTGAGCTGGTCGCGCAGATGTGATCCTTTTTCGAAGTTCATGACCAATTATTTCGGAGCAACAATGTAGCGCCAAATCGCCACACCTGCGAATAGAATGTTAGGGATCCAAATGGCAAATTCGGCCGGTTGGATGGTGATCCAAAGCAGGGTCTTCCCGAGCCAGCCGTCAGTGCTTAAAATCCCAGTCGTGGCAAAAGTTTGGGAGATTTGCATTGTGAAGATATAAATCGCGCTTAGCACCAGTCCGATAGCAATATTAATCCCAAGTCCACCGCGTCTTTTCTGGCTAGCTAGTGCTACTGCAAGGAGAACAAATACATAGGCGCTCAAGGGGTAGGAGGAGCGTCGTTGCATTTCCATTTGGTAGGAGGCGATGTTTTCGTTGCCTGTGATTTCCTCCTGTGCGATGAATTTGCTGAGCTCACGACTGTTCATGGTCGCGATGGAGTTGAGTTTTGGGGCGATTTGCTCCGACGTAAAGGTTAGAGCGGTGTCGAGACGTCGCCCGGAAAGGATGTGTTCTTGTCCGAGGGAATCTACTGTGCGTAGGCGGTAGTTATCCAGGCGCCACTTTCCCACGGCGGTATCGAGGCGAACAAAATCTGCACTGAGTTTACTGGTGAGCTTGTGGTCTTCGAAGACTTCGTAGGTCATTTGGTATCCGCTGTGGCGTGTGCCAGAGAAGGTTTCGAAGTATACGTAATGCCCGGGAAGGACTTGGCGGTGTACCTTTTGGTTGATGGGTCTGTTCACGCCGGTCACGTATTTCTCCTCGAAGGCAATGCGTTTAATATTGGTTTGTGGAACGACCAAGTGGTTCAGGGCGAGGCTGATCAAACAGATGATGGTAGCGCCGATCCAATACGGGCGAAGCAAGCGTCTAAAACTAGTCCCCGAGGTGAGTATGGCTACAATTTCAGAATTTGCAGTGATGCGCGAAGTGAACCAAATGGTGGAAATGAAGAGGATCAGAGCACTGAAGAGGTTACCGTAGAAGGCAATGAAGTTGATGTAATAATCAAAAATGATTTCGTGGAGTTCAGCACCGTTTTGGAAGTCGTCCAATTTCTCGCTGATATCAAAGACAATAGCGATGGATAGGATGAGCACCATGGTCAGCACAAAGCTGCCCAAGAATTTGCGCAATATATACCAATCCAATTTTCTCACCTTCCTAGATTCTTTGTTCCAATTTAGGAATCATTTGGTTCTTCCAACTTGCAAAATCTCCAGCGATGATATGCTCACGTGCTTGTTCGACGAGCCATAGGTAGAAACGAATGTTGTGCATCGAGGCGATTTGAGCTCCAAGGGATTCTTTGCTGTGTATGAGATGGCGAACGTAGGCGAGGGTGTATTGAGTGTCCACAAAGCTGGTTCCATTGGGGTCGAGCGGCTCGTGGACATTTTCCCATTTCTTATTTCGAAGGTTGATGATTCCTTCGCTGGTGAAAATTTGACCGTTACGGCCGTTTCGTGTGGGCATGACACAATCGAACATATCTACTCCTAACGAAATGTTTTCCAAAATATTAGCCGGAGTACCTACACCCATCAAATACCTGGGCTTGTCCGCAGGTAGAATGCGACAAGCACCTGCGGCATGTTTGTACATTTCTTCTGCGGGCTCGCCAACGCTTAGGCCGCCAATCGCATTTCCCTCGGCTCCTTTGCTGGCGATGTATTCTGCGCTTTCATCGCGCAAGTCGTTGTAGGTGGAGCCTTGAACGATAGGAAAGAGGCTTTGGTGATAACCGTAGAGCGGTTCTACTTGGTCCAATCTGTCAAAGCAGCGATCGAGCCAGCGGTGCGTCATGTGCATGCTGTCCTTTGCATACTCATAGGTGGACGGGTATGGTGGACATTCGTCGAAGGCCATGATGATATCTGCGCCAATTTCACGCTGAATGTCCATCACGCGTTCTGGGGTGAACAAATGTTTGGTCCCGTCGATGTGGCTGGCGAAGGTGGCGCCTTCCTCAGTAATCTTGCGTTGATTGGCAAGGCTGTATACCTGGTAGCCGCCGCTATCTGTAAGGATGGGGCGGTCCCAGCCGTTGAATTTGTGGAGTCCACCTGCCGCTTTTAGAATTTCCGTTCCGGGGCGTAGGAAGAGATGGTACGTATTCCCCAAGATGATTTGGGCCTTGGTATCCTCCTTGAGGTCCTTGGTGTGCACGCCTTTGACCGTGCCGGCAGTACCCACCGGCATAAAGATGGGTGTTTGTATGGTGCCGTGGTCGGTCTCAAGGGTTCCAGCTCTTGCAGAACTTTTATCGTCCGTATGTAATAAGGTGAACTTCATGTAGCGCAAAAGTACGGCACCCACGCTATCTTTGGCCCATGCAAACAGTAGAACTCATCTATGGTCATTTTCCTGGGTTGTCCCAGAAGCAGCAGGACCAATTCGCTGCGCTATTTGACCTATACACCGAATGGAATGCGAAAATCAATGTGATTTCACGCAAGGATATGGACAGCTTTTATGAAAAGCATGTGCTACATTCCTTAGGGATTGCCAAGGTGTACACCTTCAAACCGGGACAAAGAGTGCTGGATGTAGGAACGGGCGGTGGCTTTCCGGGAATTCCTCTGGCCATTCTTTTTCCACAGACCCAATTCCATTTGGTAGATTCTATCGGAAAAAAGATTAAGGTGGTCGAGGCAGTAACTGAAGCTCTGGGTTTAGAAAATGTAAAAGCTTCTCACGGACGTGCGGAGCAGTTCAAAGGCCCGTATGATTTTGTGGTCAGCCGCGCGGTCACACACATGCAGCGTTTCATACCATGGATAAAGGGGAAGATTGCTTCTAAAAACTTAGATCCGGACCGCATCAACGGGTTGTTGTATTTGAAAGGCGGTGATTTGGCCGAAGAATTGGGCCCGCTAAAGGCGAGAATTTCTTCCCTGTCTAGACATTTTGACGGGGAGTTTTTCGAAACCAAGAAGGTGGTCTACTTGCCGAAAAGCGAAATCAATAGTTTTAACGGATAAACAAAAAGGCGCCCCGCGGGGCGCCTTTTTTATGTGGTCCGAAAAATTTCGGCTTACCCGAGGAATGGGTAACGGTAATCTGTTGGAGGTACCAAAGTTTCTTTGATGGTGCGGGCATTAACCCAACGCAATAGGTTGAGGTAAGAACCTGCTTTGTCATTGGTTCCTGATCCACGTGCACCACCGAAAGGCTGCTGGCCTACCACGGCACCGGTTGGTTTGTCATTGATGTAGAAGTTACCTGCGGCATTTTCTAACCTGCGTGTGGCTTCGATCGCTTTGTAACGATCACCTGAAAAAATAGATCCTGTCAAGGCGTATTCAGAAGTGCTGTCAACAAGGTCGAGCATGCTGTCCCAATCTGCATCGGCATAAACGTAGATGGTCAATACAGGGCCGAAGATTTCTTCTACCATGGTACGGAACTTAGGATTTGTCGTCACCACTACCGTAGGCTCGATGAAGTATCCTTTGCTCTTGTCATAGCTACCACCAGCGATGATTTCAGCATCACTCTGCTCTTTTACATACTCGATGTACGAAGCAATTTTATCGAAAGCTTTCTCGTCGATCACCGCATTAATGAAGTTGCCCATATCCTCTGGGGTTCCCATTTTGAACGTAGCCAGGTCAGCCAAAAGTTCTTCTTTCACGGCTGGCCACATGCTCCGTGGAATGTAGGCACGTGAGGCCGCTGAACATTTTTGTCCTTGGAATTCGAAGGCACCACGGCTGAGGGCAGTGCTCACTTCCTTGCTCTTAGCCGAAGGATGTGCTACGACGAAGTCTTTTCCACCAGTTTCCCCAACGATACGTGGGTACGAGCGGTATTTGTGGATGTTGTTTCCAATGGTTTTCCAAAGGTTTTGGAAGACACCTGTAGATCCTGTAAAGTGGATGCCAGCGAAATCTTTGTGCTCGAAGATCACATCACCGGCTACTGGGCCGCTTACATATACAAGGTTGATCACGCCCGCTGGTAGACCAGCTTCACGGAAGATGTCCATCACTACGTTCGCAGAATAGATTTGCGAGTTGGCAGGCTTCCAAACCACGGTGTTGCCCATCAATGCAGCCGAAGACGGAAGGTTACCGGCAATGGCAGTAAAGTTGAATGGGGTAAGGGCGAAAACAAATCCCTCTAGTGGACGGTATTCCATGCGGTTCCATACCCCTGGAGAGCTCTCCGGTTGTTCGCTGTAGATCTGGGTCATATATTCTACGTTGAAGCGAAGGAAATCGGCCAATTCACATACGGAATCAATCTCGCTCTGGAAACAGTTCTTGCCTTGCGCCAACATGGTGGCTGCATTGATTCTATAACGGTATTTGCCGCTGATCAATTCTGCCGCTTTCAAGAAGATGGATGCACGGTGTTCCCATGGCATGTTTGACCATGCGTCCTTAGCGGCTAGGGCTGCCTCAATGGCTGCCTCCACATGGCTAGCATCGCCCTTGTGGAAGGTGCCGATAATGTGTTGGTGATCGTGCGGAGGGGTGAGGTTGCCGGTGTTGCCGGTGCGTACCTCTTCGCCGCCGATGTACATAGGTACGTCGATCTGGCTATTGTATTGCTCCTTGTAAGAAGCCAATAATGCTTCGCGTTCGGGGGTACCAGGCGCGTAATCGCAGATAGGTTCGTTTGCGGCTACCGGTACATTGAAAATTCCGTTCGACATGTTATGGGATTTTGGTTCTTAAATGCTCCCCAAAGTTAAGGTGTAAAGGGCGGAATTAGCGTAACTATTGCTACGATTGTAAGAAGCGGGGCCAATTGTTGATTACCCGTTAAAAATCATCTAAACTTTTTACCATGTTTATGCCTTAAGGTTTAAGGACATTTTAACTTTGTCGCTCACTTTAATTGCATGTATGAAAACGCACAATTTTTCAGCCGGACCTTGTATTCTTCCCGGCCAAGTTTTTGAAGAAGCATCCAAAGCACTTTTAGATTTTGACAACCTAGGCTTATCTGTCATTGAAATCTCGCACCGCAGCAAGAATTTCGTTGCCGTGATGGACGAGGCGGTTGCCTTGGTGAAGGAGTTGATGAACGTACCGGATACCCATGAGGTGATCTTCCTACAAGGTGGTGCGTCATTGCAATTTGCGATGGTTGCATACAATTACCTTACAGAAACTGGAAAGGCACAGTACTTAGATACGGGTGCGTGGGCTAGCAAAGCATTAAAAGAAGCTAAAGGGCTAGGAACGGCTGAGGCTATTGCATCTTCTAAAGAGGCGAACTACAACTTCATTCCAAAAGGATATAGCATCGATCCTGCTGCAGACTACTTCCACTGCACATCGAACAACACCATATATGGAACGCAGATGAAATCGTTCCCAGAAACAGATGTACCTGTGATCTGTGATATGAGTTCGGATATTTTCTCTCGTCCGGTGGATGTGAGTAAGTTCGATTTAATCTACGCCGGAGCTCAAAAGAACCTAGGTCCAGCAGGTGCGACTTTGGTTATCGTGCGCAAGGACAGCTTAGGTAAATCAGGACGTTATATCCCGACGATGTTGAAATACACCATACACATTGAAAAAGAGAGCATGTTCAACACGCCTCCTGTATTCTCTGTGTACGTGAGTATGTTAACGCTTCGTTGGTTGAAGGAGATGGGTGGAGTTGAAGCTATTGCAGCGCGCAACCAAGCAAAAGCAGATTTGCTATACAGCGAGATTGATCGTAACCCATTGTTTGTGGGTACTGCGGCAACAGAAGATCGCTCCAATATGAACGCTTGTTTCCTTTTAAAGGACGAGGCGACACATAAGAATGATTTTGATGCCTTGGTGAAAGCGGCGAAAATTAATGGAATCAACGGACACCGCGATGTAGGTGGGTACCGTGCTTCTATGTACAATGCCATGGACCTAGATAGTGTTCAGGCATTGGTAGATTGTATGAAAGAATTAGAAAAACAATACGCATGAAAGTCTTAGCAAACGACGGTATTTCTGGGTCAGGCGCAGCGGCCATTGAAGCCTCTGGCCACGAACTGATCACCACGAAGGTGGCTCAGGATCAACTTGAAAGCTACATTAACGAACATCAGGTCGACGTGGTATTGGTACGCTCAGCCACAACAGTTCGTCAAGCCTTGATCGATGCTTGCCCTTCTATTAAGGGTATTGGCCGTGGAGGCGTAGGTATGGATAACATCGATGTAGAATACGCTCGTAGCAAGGGGCTAACGGTATTTAACACACCGGCTGCATCTTCAGATTCGGTAGCAGAATTGGTTATGGCGCACATGCGTTCATTGGTCCGATTCCTTCATGATTCAAACCGTCAAATGCCATTGGATGGTGATACACAGTTCGCGGCACTGAAAAAAGCCTATGCCAATGGTATTGAGCTCAAGGGGCGCACTCTGGGTATTATCGGTTTTGGTCGCATCGGCCAAGCATTGGCAAAACTTGCCATTGGTGCGGGTATGCGCGTCATCTTCTCGGACATACACAATGATGATGTGGAGGTAAGCCTAGATTTCTTTGATGGTCAATCTGCAACCTTTACCTGTAAGAACGTTGGATTTGAAGGCGTACTCGCAGAGAGTGATTTCATCTCATTGCACGTGCCAGGTGGTGACCTTATCGGTGCAGCTGAATTAGCGAAGATGAAGGACGGCGTATTCTTGTTGAACGCAGCTCGTGGAGGTGTGATCAACGAAGAGGCACTATTGGACGCATTAGAAAGTGGCAAAGTTGCAGGCGCTGGTTTGGATGTGTTTAAAAACGAGCCAACCCCAGCCATAAAGGTGTTGATGAATGGAAAAGTAAGTTTGACACCGCACATTGGTGCAGCTACCGGAGAGGCGCAAGACCGCATCGGAACTGAGCTTGCGGCGCACATTGACGCCTTAGCAGCCGAAGCGTAAAGCAAAATTTTTAGCATTTTTAAAAAAGCCCCGCGGAGCGGGGCTTTTTTGTTGGGGAATATTGCGCGGTCGGCGTACCTTGGAGGGACCCAAAGAGAACCACCAACATGTTACATCCCTTCAAAGCCACACGTCCCACACGGGACAAGGCGTATTTGGTTGCAACACGCTCGTACATCAGCTATGAGCCCTACGAACTTGAAGACAAGCTCGAAAACAATCCATATACTTTCTTGCATGTGATCAATCCCAATGCTCTGCCTGAGGCGAGTTACGAACGTCGATTTGAGGCGGTGCGGGAGCGTTTCGATACTTTCATGGAAGAAGGGGTGTTCTTGCAAGAAGAATTGGCCACCTATTATTTGTATCGTCAGAAAACGCCGACCCATGAGTTTTTAGGGGTGATCGGTTTGTTGGATGCGGATAGTGTGGCGCAGGGCAAGACCTTGCCGCACGAGAAAACACTGGAGCGTCGAGAGAAGCTCTTTGAGAAATACCTCGATACGACGGGTTTTCAGGCGGAGCCAGTGCTCATTTTTGGAACGGTGAACGAGACATATGAGCAATGTTTAGCTGAGGTTCAATTAGACCGGCCAGAATATGAGTTTTCCTCCACGGATCGCTACTTACACCAGCTGTGGCCGGTACCCGAAAAATGCATAGGGGTGCTGCAAAAGTTTTTTGCGCAGGCCGGCACCAAATATATTGCCGACGGGCACCACAGGTTGGCCTCTTCGGTGAGGGTGGCTGAGGGTAGGCCGGAGAATCCATTGGCCCAGGGTGTGCTGTGCATGTTCATGAGTGAAAAACAATTGAGCATACAGGCCTTTGAGCGTTGGATGAAGTTGGAGGACCGCGTTTTTGATGTGAGTGATTTGGGCACCGCTTATTCGGTGGTTCCCCTTGATGGTCCTAGTGAGGGGCCGAACGATTTTAATTTCGAAATGTACTGGGAAGGCCGCTGGTACGGGCTGAGTCATAAGGATAAGGCAGCGGATGAAGTGCTGGCTACTCAGTTGTTGTTGGACAGTATTTTGAAGCCCTTGTTTGAGGTGCACGATGAGCGCAATGATAGTAGGCTGAGGTACGTACGACAGAGCGAGTTGGACATGAGTGCCGCGATGGGAAAACGAGGGTATAATCTTGGGTTCAGACTGCCTCCGGTTAGTGTAAAACTATTGAAAGAAATTGCCGAGAACAGGGGGTCAATGCCTCCCAAGAGCACGTATATTGAGCCTAAACTAAGAAGCGGATTATTGCTTCACGTGTTCAAATGACCATTGCAGAATCTTTAGAGGATTTACGGACTAAAATTGGGCCCAAAGCCACACTCATCGCGGTCAGCAAAACCAAGCCGGTAGAGTTATTGATGGAGGCCTACGATGCAGATCAGCGCCATTTTGGGGAGAATAAAATCCAAGAGATGGCACAGAAGTATGAGGTGATGCCGAAGGATATCCATTGGCACATGATCGGTCATATTCAGACGAATAAAATCAAATACATGGCCTCCTTTGTGCATCTCGTACACGGGGTGGACCGGCCAAAGGTCTTGGCAGCACTCAATAAAGAGGCCGTGAAGGTGGGGCGCATTATTGACTGCACCTTGCAGGTTCACATTGCCCAAGAGGATACCAAATTTGGTTTTGATATGGACGAGCTTGCAGAGGTCGTACAAACGTTGGGGCAATACCCGAATGTCCGTGTTCGCGGGTTGATGGGCATGGCCACATTTACCGACGATCACGCCCAAATCCGTGAAGAATTCACTGCCTTGCACAACGCTTTTGAAACCTACGGCCCAGACCTAGGTTGGGAGGTATTGAGCATGGGGATGAGCGGGGATTATGAAATTGCCTTGTCATGTGGCGCGAGCCATGTGCGTATAGGTTCGTCCATCTTTGGCGCTAGACATTATTCCGCATGAAATTCGCGGTGGTAGATATAGAGTGTACGGGCGGATCCTTTGGGTCTGAAAAGATCATCGACATCGCCATTTTCATTTTGGAAGATGGGGAGGTCGTGGACCAATTCGTCTCTCTGGTTAACCCCGAAAAATCTATTGATCCCTACGTTACCAAGCTGACAGGGATTACCAATAAAATGGTGTGTACCGCGCCTAAATTCTACGAGCTGGCCAAGCGGCTGGTGAAGATCACCGAAGACTGCACGTTTGTCGCCCACAACATCAGTTTCGACTACCGGGTCTTTCAGCAAGAGTTCGACGCCTTAGGATTTGATTATCACCGGACAACTCTGGATACCATTCCCTATGCCGAACGGATTTTTCCAGATTGGGAAAACTACGGGTTGAAGACCGTCAGCAAAGAATTGGGCCTAGTGAATACGGCTCGACATCGCGCGGAAGGTGATGCCAGACTTACTCTGGATTTACTTAAGGTCCTGTTTGAAAAGGATCGAGCCTTCGTGTTTAGCGAAGTTGAGGTATCTCGAGAGGCGAGCGTACGGAAGAATCCATTCAAGGAGCAGGTGCGCGATTTGCAGAATAAGGTGGGTATTTATTACATCTTCAACGCTGCCGATGAGATTATCTACATCGGTTCAAGCAAGGATTTACAGAACAGCATCAACAGGCATTTTGTCGCCGACAATAAGGTGGCACTGGCCTTGCAAAACGAGGCGGTGCGCTTGGAGATTGAGGATATAGGAAACGAGGCTATTGCGGAGATCTTGTTTCACAAAACAGTAGAGCTGCACCGGCCCATATACAATGCGGTCAAGAAGAAAAAGTTGCTGAATTACGGAATCTTTCCAGAACCGAGAAAGAGCCATACGGTGGAGTTTGTGAAGGTATTTCCTGTGCGAAATCAGTTGCCGCCGCTCTATTTCGATAGCCCGAAGTCCCTCTATCCTTGGCTGCAACGGTTGATGATAGAACACAAATTAGACCCAGCCACCTTCTTGCTAGACAAAGATCGCGGACATTACGAGAAGAACGTAAAGCCGTTGCAATGGAAGCCAGAACAACAAAGTGTGGCGCTGTCCGACATGCGCAAGGCGATGTTGCCTGAGGAAGCTATTTTGGTGGGACCAGGCCGAAAAGGGCAGGAGAAGTGCGCCATCATTGTGGAAGGCGGACGTGTTCTGGGATACACGTATTTCTATTTGAGCACCGATGGTTTGAACAGGGTCCAATTAAAAAAGCGCATGGTCGACCTCGACAGTGATGCGTACACCATCGGGGTGATCGGGCATTTTTACCGCAAGGGTTACTTGAAAAGGTAGGCGACGCTTACCACGAGTTGGCTGTTGCGTGCGTCTAGATTGAAGTCGTACGTTGTGCCGGCATCGGTCGTGTAGGCCACGTTTTGTGCAAGCATGCCGAACCCTCCTTCGTACTTAATTTCACCCATTAATCTCCAGAGTTTCAATCCGGCATGGATGTGCCAGCCCCAAGTGAATTGGGCTTCTACATCGGGTGTCCAAATATCATTGGCGTTGGCAAAAGGTATGGATGGAGTAGCCCCTAATCCGGCCCAGGCGGGACCAAATTTCATCCCCGCGCTGATGGGGAAATCCAAACGCTGCATGGTAGTGCTCATGTCCACCGTTTGACCGCCGTCGACAATCATTAGGTTTTGATCGAACTGAGTGTATAGTGCTTCACCGTGGATATAAGCGGGAATCAATGGGACAGCGATGCGCGCGATTCCACCGAAATTAAATCCATTGGTCACGTCCGTTTGAACGTTGGAAATGTCGTAGTTCTGGTTAGTGTACAGATCGATGAGGTCTTGCGTACTAATGTTGGCTTGGGGATAGTTGATGCCACCCTTCACGCCAAAGCGTAGAATCTTGAACTGGGCATGGCCTTGCAAACCTGCGCCCAACAACATCAACAAACAAAGTAGCTTTCTCATGCCTACATCTATTCAAAATCTAGGCCAAACACCTTAAGGGTTACTCCCAGAAGGTGGCCAAGTATTTCTCGACGTTCAATTTAATGCGTTCTTCCACGCCTTCTTCCGGGGTGGGTTGGAAAGTTTTCCCCGTAATACGCTCGAACAACTCCTGGTACCGGCTGCTGACTAAGTCCACGAAATCATCTGTCATTTCTGGAACCTGCTGACCTTCTTTGCCTTGGAAGCCATTGTCCATGAGCCATTCGCGAACGAATTCTTTACTTAATTGACGTTGTGCTTCGCCAGCAGCTTGGCGCTCTTCGTATCCTTCTTCATAGAAATAACGTGAACTATCTGGTGTATGAATCTCATCAATTAAAACGATGGTACCGTCGGCGAGCTTACCGAATTCATATTTGGTATCGACTAGTATTAGCCCTTGCGCTGCGGCCATCTCTTGACCACGCGCGAACAATGCACGTGTATAGGCCTCGAGTTGTGTGTAATCAGCTTCGCTTACTATACCCTTGGCGATAATGTTTTCGCGAGAAATATCTTCATCATGTGCGCCATGATCTGCCTTCGTTGCAGGAGTGATGATGGGCTCAGGGAAGGCATCGTTCTCTTTCATTCCCTCTGGTAATTCCACCCCGCATAATTCGCGTAGGCCGCTCTTGTAAGTACGCGCTGCATGACCGGCAAGGTAACCGCGGATAACCATCTCAACTTTGAAAGGTTCTGCACGGTGGCCAATGGTTACTTGTGGATCAGGAGTGATCAATCGCCAGTTCGGCACGATGTCCTCGGTAGCCACTAAAAAGTGCTCTGCAATCTGATTCAATACCTGTCCTTTCCCAGGAATAGGACGCGGCAAGACCACATCAAAAGCAGAGATGCGGTTCGAGGCCACCATCACCAATACATCTTGACCAATAGTGTAGACGTCGCGTACTTTGCCACGGTAAAACTTGGTTTGTCCTGAGAATTGGTAGTCCGGTTCTTGATTCATGATCAATCTTTTTGTTCGTATGCTTTAATAATCTGTTTCACAAGTGGATGTCGGATGACATCTCGTCCGTCGAGCTTAACAATACCGATGCCTTTTAGTCCTTCTAACTTCGACAAAGCCTCTTTCAATCCGCTTTTCTGGTGTTTAGGCAAATCTATTTGGGAAGCGTCTCCGGTAATGATGAATCGCGCGTTCTCGCCCATACGAGTCAAGAACATCTTCATTTGTGAGGTCGTGGTATTTTGACTTTCGTCGAGAATCACGAAGGCATCGTCCAAGGTGCGTCCACGCATGAAGGCTAGCGGTGCAATTTCAATGGTTTTATTTTCGAGGAAATATTCCAGCTTCTCCTTAGGCAGCATATCGCGCAAGGCATCGTATAACGGTTGGAGGTAAGGGTCCAATTTTTCCTTCAAATCCCCTGGTAAGAAGCCCAAGTTCTCCCCAGCTTCCACCGCAGGACGCGTCATAATAATGCGGCGAACCTCTCGGTTTTTTAGCGCGCGCACTGCCAAAGCCACGGCAGTATATGTTTTACCTGTTCCCGCCGGCCCCACGGCGAAGACCAAATCATTTTCTACGGAAGCCTCGATAAGCTTGTATTGATTGACGGTTTTTGCCTTTATGATTCTGCCATTGGGACCGTGAAGAATAACCTCATCTTTGAGAAGAGTGTGGTTCACCTTCGCGGCATCTTGCGCTTGTATCAGATGATCGAATGCTCTCTGATCCAGTGTTTTGTTGGCGCTGACATAGGAGAGAATAGCTTCGAGTTTATCTTCAAATTCGTCCAAAATATCGTCGGGACCCAAGACCTTGATGGCATGTCCACGTGCGACGATTTTCAGCGTCGGAAAGTGGGCACCGATCTGTTTTAGAAAGGTATTGCTGGGGCCATATAACTGGGCCGGTTCAGCTCCATTGAGTTCAAAAACGCGTTCTGTCAATTACTGCTCGCTTAGTAGATGAAATGGAAGGCGGAATTGCCTTACTTTTGACAAAGTAACTACATTTTCACCAATCCTCAACGCGGCAATAGCCCCTCTATGGCGGTAATTACAGCAACTTCTGATTTCGGGTTAAAAGATCCCAACTTGGCCCTCGCAAAAGCGCAGTTTATTCGCCGCGTCAAAGGGTTGCAATGGGTGGACATTAGCCATGAGGTCGAGCCGCACAATGTGTTGCAAGCAGCGTTTTCGTTGAAGCGTTCCTATGCCGCATTCCCGCCGGGGAGTATCCACATCATGTATGTGGGTAGCGCACCACGTGAGGGATTGGAATACATTTGCATGAAGGCCGACGGCCAATTCTTTCTTGCGCCCAACAACGGCATCCTGGCCAGTGTCTTGGAGCATGCGAAGATTGTAGCCGCTCGAATTCTCGATATCCGTGGCATTGATCCCATGGATGTGCACGGACTTTTCGCGAGTGCCGCGGCGCATTTGAGTGAAGGTGGCAAGGTGGATTTGTTGGGTCCAAGTTTGACCAAAATCAAAAAGCTGAAAACTTCAGCACCTTTGGTCGATGAGTATGCCATTCGTGGAAACGTGCTGTACATCGACCACCACGGTACCTGTATTACCAATATTTCAAGAACCCTATTCGAGGCCCATCAAAAAGGCCGCCGCGCTTCCGTGGAAACTTCTCGCAACAGAAGTATTGCCAAGATTTATGAGCGCATTGGCGAGGTTCCGCAGGGTAAAATCGCCGGGGTATGGGATGCGCACGGCATGTTATGTGTGGCCGTAGGTAAGAGTGGTGGAGAGCACATCAAGGGCTCCAACGAACTCTTAGGGCTGAACATTAACGACTGGGTACGAATCGACTTTGTATGATCACAAGAATTGTACAACTGCCCATCGATCCAAAGTGTAAAGAAGGAGAGGCGTTCATCCGTCTATTCGACAAGTACAAAGCACAAATCGCAGGAGCAGAAGGCTGCCTTGGCGTGAAGATGTTGCGCGGCGACGAACACTTTTTTACCTACAGCCGCTGGAAATCTGAAGCGCATTTAAACGCCTACAGACACAGCACGGTTTTTGAAGAGGTATGGCCACAGACAAAAGCCTTATTTTCGGGCCAGCCAAAGGCTTGGACCTGCGAAGAATTATTTGACCAACAACCATGATAGCACAACTCAAGAAAGAACTCAACGTATACTTCTCTAGTATCCTCGGGTATTTGATTATTGGGATCTACTTGTTGATCAACGGGCTACTGCTTTGGGTGTTTAATGGTCCATTCAACATTTTGGAAGGCGGCTATGCCACACTAGAAAACTATTTCGGACTGGCACCTTGGGTGTTCTTGTTCCTCATTCCTGCCATTAGCATGCGGGTCTTCAGCGACGAGATTAAATCTGGGATGATGGAGTTGCTTATCGTGCGTCCTATCTCCTTGGTACAGTTGATCTGGGCCAAGTTTTTCGGGACGTTCACGGTCACTATCTTCTCCATACTTCCCACCCTCGTCTATCTATGGAGTGTGCGAACGCTGGGTTCTCCGGTCGGAAATCTCGATTGGGGGGCAGCCATAGGTTCCTTCGTAGGTCTCTTGGCCATAGGCGCAGCCTATACTGCGGTGGCCTTGATGGCGAGCGCCTTGACGCCGAACAACGTGGTCGCCTTTGTCGTCGGGGTCGCCTTGAATTTCGGAATGTATTTGGGATTTGAATCCTTGGCGGATTTATACAAGTTCTCCGGCTGGGAATTGACCGTACGCACCTTGGGAATGAATGAACACTACCTGAGCATGGCGCGCGGCGTATTAGACTTGCGCGATGTGGGCTACTTCATTGGGGTGGTGTTCCTGTTCATCGGGCTAACCCTAGGTATCTTAGCAAAGAATCACCTACGTCAACCGTGGAAGAAGGCACTACTTTGGATGGGAATAGGTCTAGTGATCGCCGCCGGCAGCAGTGCCATGCGCTTGCGTTGGGATTTGACCGAGGAAAAGCGCTACAGCCTGAGTGAGGGTACAGAAAGTTTATTGGACCAAGTATCTGAGCCGATGCTCATCAAAGTGTATTTGGAAGGCGAATTCCCCGCAGGATTCGAACGATTGAAAATTGAAACGCGCTACATGCTCGAAGAATGGGCCGCGCGCAATGGCAACATCTTCTTTGAGTTCATTAACCCGAATAATGTGGATAATACGGTTGAGTTCAAGAACCAATTAGCCACTAAGGGCATCAACGCCGTTCAACTCCAGGTGCAAAAAGCCGACGGGCAGAGCGTATTGAACGTTTTTCCAGGGGCGACCTTGGCCTACAAAGAACAGGAAGTAACGGCTGTACTATTGGAAAACGTCATGGTCTTCGATCCAGCGGAACAGGTCAACATCAGTATTCAACAATTAGAATTCAACCTAGCCCGCGCGCTCAATACCTTGCTCATCACCGACAAGCCGAAGGTAGGTATGGTCACGGGCCATGGGGAGCTCACTGCGGTTCAAACCGCGGGCATAGGGCTGGCTTTAAGTGAAAATTACGCGGTAGATCGATTCTCATTGCAGGCCTACAAAGCAGATGCAAACGGTGAGGCGGACCTCAGTGATATGGTCCGTCGTATGAACACCTACGACCTCCTCGTGGTAGCCAAGCCAACGCAGCCTTTCCCGGAATTAGATAAGTATTTATTGGACCAGTTCCTGATGGGTGGCGGTAAGGTGCTTTGGTTCTTAGACGGCGTTCATGCGGAAATGGACAGCCTGAGCTTCGGTCCAGAGTTCTTGGCGTACCCAACGATTTATGACCTTAACCTAACTGACCTCTTGTTCAAATATGGCGTCCGCATCAATGCTGACCTGGTTCAGGATGTACGTTGTGCCGGAGTGAATGATAGACGTAGCATCAATCCTTGGGTATATTTCCCGCTTTGGGGTGCCACCAATCACCCCGCGATGGCTAACATGAATGCCGTGAAGGGCGAGTTCAGTTCTACCTTGGATACGGTGGAGGCTCCAGGCATCAACAAAACACCACTTTTGTTGAGCTCATCGAATGCACGTGCTATGGCAGCCCCTCATACGGTCAGCTTAGAAATGCTCTACAATCGCCCGGACCCCCGCGCATTCACCCAGCGCAATTTGATGTCTGCGGTACTTTTGGAAGGAAGTTTTGAGAGTGCCTACGCAAACCGGTTGGCTCCAAAGGCTGGTGTGGGATTGCCGCAACTTAAGAATAGTTCTCAGACAGCTATGGCGGTCTTCAGCGACGGCGATTTTATTCGCAACCAAGTGAATTTGATCAACCCAGAGATTCCACGTGGACAGCCGCTGCCCCTGGGTTACGATCAATACACGGGCATTCAATACGGCAATGATGATTTGGTGCTCAACACTGTAGATTATATGTTGGACGATATCGGTTTGATGCAAACCCGAACGCGCGATATGAAGTTGCGCTTGTTGGACGGCGAAAAAATTGTGGCGGAAACCAATTATTGGAAGTTTTTGAATGTGGCCTTGCCGGAATTAGTCCTAGCGCTGGCTGCCCTCATCTTCTTCCTGCAACGAAAAAGACGCTATGCACGCAGGTAAACTCCTCCTTCTATCCGCAGCGCTGTGGGGCCTAATAGCTTGTCAAACCAATTCTAGCGATGGCCTCGAAGCCCTCAAGGCGCAATACGATTTTGCGGTTGCAGACGCTTCACAAATCACCAAAGTGGTCATCAGCGACAAGCAGCCTAGCACGGTGGTATTGGAGCGCGTAGGCGATCGTTGGGTCGTGGGAGAAGAGCAGTGGCCCGTTCGTCAGGATGCCATTGAGGTGTTGCTTGAAACCCTTACCAAGGTGACCCTGAAGCATTTTGTGCAGCAAAGTGCCGTGGAGCAGGTGAATCAACGCATGGAAGTTTACGGTCGCTGGGTGGAAGTATATGCCGGGGACCAATTAATCAAGAAATACACCGTCGGTACAGAAACCCCGGATATGTTGGGGACGTATTACAAAATGGCAGGGTCAGATATGCCTTTTGCGGTGTACATCCAAGGGTTCAACGGCTATTTGACCACAAGGTTTTTCACCGAGGAAAACCTGTGGCGCGACCGCACCATTTTCGGGTTGGCGCCTAAAGAGATTAAAGCTGTTGAGATGGCCTTGCCCGCCATTCCAGTCGACGGTTGGATGATCACGCGCCAGATTGTGAAAGAAGGCAACTTAAATGAGCCGGCCACGGATGCTGAGAGCTGGTCGCTGGTAGGTGGGGAGTTTGAGCCTTTGCCGATGGCAAATTCATTGGAACTTATGACAGTGGTAGGAAGCTTAGAAACCTTGAAATATGAGGGGGCTATAATTCCGAGCGATAACATTTGGGAGAAGAAGGACAGTATTTTCAGTGCTACCCCCGCCTTTGAATTGTATGTACACACTATGGACAACGAAATTTTGAAAGTTCGGGCCTTCTGGAAGCGTCCTGATAGAGAACAGCTAGATGCAGAGGGAGTGCCCCACCAATGGGACCCGGATCGTTTTTATGCTGAATTACCCGACGGTCGCATGGTCCTCATACAGCGTTACGGCTGGCGTAATTTGCTCAAATCAAGGCGGGATTTCGCTGAACAACAGTGATTTAGCCTTGGCTTGATTATTAACAATTGTGTAAAAGAAAATTGGGCCCAGCGCCCCACTTTAGGGCCCTGCCCAATTATATTTGTTAGACACGCTTTTAAATATTTGATGCGATGAAGTTTATAGTATCCAGTTCCAAACTCTTGAAGCAATTGCAGCTGATCGGCGGCATTGTTCAGAGCAACAATACCCTTCCTATTCTCGACAACTTCTTGTTTGAACTCAAACAAGGCGAGCTTTCGATCAGTGCCTCAGATTTAGAGACCATGATGAGCGTGAGCTTAGAGGTAGAGAGTGAAGATCAGGGCAGTGCTGCGGTTCCGGCCAAAGTATTGATGGATACCTTGAAGACTTTCCCAGAGCAGCCTTTGACCTTCATCTTTGATGAGGCGTCGCACACCATAGAATTGGCCTCTGATTATGGGAAATACAGCTTGGCCTTCATCGACGGAGAAGAATTCCCAACTTTCCCAGCCCTTGAGGACGCCAGTAAAGCAACCGTTCCTGCGGAAGCCTTGGTTACTGGTATTTCTAAGACCTTGTTCGCTGCAGGAAACGATGAGCTTCGCCCAGTGATGAGTGGGGTGTTCTTCCAGTTTGATGCAAATAGTCTGACATTCGTAGCGACAGATGCACATAAATTAGTGCGTTACCGCAGAACGGATCTAGGCGCGCCAAGTACGGCGGAGTTCATCATGCCGAAGAAGCCATTGAACATGTTGCGTGGTTCGTTGAGCTACGACAGCTCAGAGGTAGAGATGGTGTACAATAACACCAATGCTCAGTTTTCCTTCGACAATGTTGTGATGATTTGCCGATTGATCGATGGCAAATACCCGAACTACGAGGCGGTCATCCCACAAAGCAACCCAAACATCATGTTGATCGACCGCGGTGCGTTCTCTTCTTCCGTAAAGCGTGTGGCCATTTTCTCAAACAAGACTACGCACCAGATCAGATTGAAACTTGCGGGTGCAGAGATTTCTGTGAGTGCAGAAGATCCAGATTTCAGCAACAAGGCCCACGAGCGTATTTCTTGTGATTACCAAGGCGATGATATGGAGATAGGCTTCAACTCTCGCTTCCTGTTGGAGATGCTCGGGAATTTGGGCAGTGATAATGTTCGCATGGAAATGTCAGCGCCAAACCGCGCAGGGATCTTGATACCGGCAGATGGAATGGACGATGGCGAGGATTTGCTCATGCTCGTCATGCCGGTGATGCTCAACCATTAAGCAAAGAATTTTTAGATACACGAACGGCGGCCCGCAGGGCCGCCGTTCGTGTTTTCAGGCCATCCTATTTCAAGCCATCCGCGGCGCCTTAGCGGCGCGGATCTAGGTTTGTGGGCACCCGGTCATTGGTGGGGGCCACGTCCAAGTTTCTTATCAGTGGATACGCTTCCTCTATCTCCCATTTGCCTTCGCTCCAGTGGATGCGATCGTAGGAGAAATCAGGTCCATAGGCAAACCAACGCTCTATAAGCTCGGCTTGCGAAGGGGCGAGGTGGTCGCAGATAATACCGCGATGCTCTCGATCGTAACGCACGGCTGCGGTCAGTGCGCTATTATATCTGAATTGCAGTCTGTAGGGCCGGCGCTGGTATCGCTCATCACCGTTCGCACGAATGTTGAAGATGCGTGAGCCAAAATGCATGCGCTCGGCACGCGTGCCTAGTTCTATGGCGTCGATATATTTCGTGTGGTAGGACGTTCCTGGGCGGAAGGTGAGCAAGGTATAGTGCTTCTTGCCGCGGTGGCGCGTGGTCAAAATATCATAGCAAATACTTCCGACCCATTGTCCGCCTTTGAGCCAACGGTAAGGGGCGTCCTCAGTGCCGAAATCCTCTAGTACTAATTTACTTTGCCCTTTCCAATCCTTGTTCCAGAGAAAGCCGTGGAAGGCGAAGGTGCCATTCTCTTGCGGTACGGCCCAAGTATATAAGGCAAAGCTTTGATCGTTTGGTAATTGGACGCTGAGGTTGCGAACTGCGGGTAAGGTTTTTCCGTAGTTGGATGAAATTGAGATGAAAGACCAAAGGCTATCTGCGAAAACTCCTGCAAGTGAATCTGCAACGGGTGCATTCTCAGGCATGAGGTACGCTTGTCCCAAGGCAGCGAGGCGCTCCTCAGTAATTTGTCCGAAAAGGTGGGGTGTGCTAATCAATAGCACGAAGAGTAATCTTTGAATCTTAGTCTTCAAAGTGCATGAAATCTTTCTTGGCCATGAGCTCTTGCTCGGTCTCGACGTGGTCTTCATCAGGAACACAACAATCTACAGGACAAACTTCCGCACATTGTGGCTCTTCATGGAAGCCAATACACTCGGTACATTTGTCGGTTACGATATAATAAACGTCGTAATCTACGGGCTCTTGTGCTTCATCGGCATCATATTCTTTACCGCCAGGGGTCAAAATCTTGCCTTTGAGGTCCGTTCCTTCGTTGAATCGCCACTCTAATGCGCCTTCGTAGATGGCGTTATTAGGGCATTCCGGCTCACAAGCACCGCAGTTTATGCATTCGTCTGTGATTTTAATAGCCATATGTAGGTAAGGTGTTTTAGTTTTGCAATCCAACACAAAGGTACGCGCGAATGTTTTTCTCAGACCATAGAATTGATGCAGTTTCCAACTTAGGGGCATTTCTTCGTTCTGTGACTTCGGGCGCTTCTGCTCCTGAAGGCCTAGAGGACCTGACGGAAGCATTGCGCGCAGCAGCTACCAAATCACTCCGTCACAACGGATGGTTTACAGAGTCCAATGTCTACTACGCCCTTGAGTCGTGGGGCGAGGCCTTGACCAAAGAAAATCTCATGGCGTGGCGCGACCGCGAAGGCGGTACGCGTGAGATCAATCGCCACCGAGTGGGCATTGTGATGGCCGGGAACATTCCATTGGTCGGGCTACACGATTTCTTAAGCGTTTTCCTGAGCGGACATTTCGCCGTAGTGAAGATGAGCAGTGATGATGAGGCTTTGATGCCAGTGTTGGCCACCGTTTTATTGCGTCAGGATCCCTTGTTTGAGGGAGATTGGGTGTTCGTTGACCAATTAAACGATATGGGCGCCGTCATCGCCACAGGTAGTGATAATACCGCCCGTTACTTTGAATATTACTTCGGGAAATACCCAAATATCATCCGCAAGAACCGCACTTCTATGGCACTTTTGGATGGGAGTGAGAGCGACGAGGAATTGGTAGCTTTAGGCAGCGACATCTTCCAATACTTCGGTCTGGGTTGTCGTAATGTAGGGCACCTCTTGGCGCCGGCAGATTTTGACATTCAACGCGTTTTTGCCAACATCGTGGATTGGAGTGATGTGGTGATTAACAACAAGTACGGCAACAATTACGATTACTACCGAGCGCTCTTCCTGCTGAACCAGGAAGATTTTTTAGAGAACGGATTCATCATTGTCCGTGAGAACGAGGAACTGCATACCCCTGTAGGTATTCTTCACGTAAGCCGCTACCACGCGCAGGAGGAAGCTGCCGATAAGATCGCACAATGGGGTGAGAAGCTTCAATGTGTGGTAGGCCACGGGTACATTCCTTTCGGAAAAGCGCAACAGCCCGAATTATGGGACTACGCCGACGGCGTAAACACCATGGCATTCTTGGCCAATCTGTAAATTTTACTGAGGCTCGGTGGCGCCGAGAGTGATGGAATTGCCTCGGGCAGTACCGTGGATATCATGTGTGGCACCCTGAGGATTACGAACCACCGCATCAATCAATGTACTGGCACTATCGGGCAGGTAAGAATATCCAGCGTTGGTGAGCAGTGGTCCTGGTGCATAGGTCCAAAATCCATTGAATTGTAGGTCATTGCCAAAGAACATAGTGGTATCGCTCAGGTCGTAATGGCCGCCCTCGGGATTAGGTTCGATACTCAATGCACATTTCCCAAACCTAACATCAAAAGCTGCGCTAGGATCGATGGCCATGCCCACTTCATTGTCCAAGGAACCGTCGATGATGCTTTCAAAGAATAGGGCCTGAAGGTCGCGGGTGTAGCGAGTACCCGTGCCATCTTCAAAGTAATTACTCAAGCCCACTGCAGTTCCTCCGCGGTTGGAGTAACTCCAGGTGTTTAAGAAAGTGCTGTTCTTCGCAGTGTATTCACCGCCCAAAGCGTAGAGGCCGTACACACCGGCGGGTCCGCTGATAAAGTTGTTCATGGTGACATTGCCGTAGCCACCGTAGAGATTGACACGTGAACTATGGGTAATGATGGTGTTATTGGCCCTAAGGACCGCAGCACTATCCAATCGAATGCCGGTTGTTGCGTTTTTAATAATGGTATTCTGGATAAGATGCTCTTGGTTGGAGCGCATCAGGAAGATACCCCCCAGTACACCGCCCCATTGCCCTGGCACCCACTCGTAGCTGGGTTCTAATCTATCTCCTTGGAATACCACGGGGTTACTCATGTTATCGGCTCCTTGAATGGCGCTTGCATCTACGGATAATTGGCCGTCGCGATATACCCAAAGGCCCCCGCCCTTGTGTAGGTGGATTTGTGTGCCGGGATGGATGCTCAAACTACAAGCACTGTCCACCACCGCATAACCATAAATAACATGTGGCTTGTCGTTGCTCCATTGCGCGTTACAGGGGAGGATGGAATAGGGGATTTTAATATCCGGGTAGGGTTCGGGCTGGGCAATGGTCAGTACATTGGTAGGGAAGTGGTAATAGGCATCCCAAACGGCCGTTATAAGGTCGACGTGTTGGCGTTGGTTGCCGTTTTCAAACCAAATGCTGTCGGTATAGATCAATTCATCGGCCCCTTGCGCATCTGGGCTAATTTCAATGAAGAGGTAGGCGGAATCCCCTGCTAGAATTTCTAGGTTGTCCACGCTTTTACCGCTCACTCCGTCGACGTTCATACGGTAATAGCTCTGCTCGCCGCGTGCGAGATAAATTCGGTCCACGACCATGTTCTCATTGCTGGTATTGTATACCTTGAGCGTTCGTGTAGAGCTTCCTAATCCCGTGAAAACGGTATCGAGGTAAATGGTATCCTGAGAAAAGGAAAGTGGAATATCATTACCCTTAAAATCAATGGTTTGCCTACAGCTGAAGAGGCCGAGCGCAAAGAATATTAGGGCTATTTTTATACCAAGTTTCACTACAGCGAAGCTACTCCATGAAATTCGTACTCGCAATGAGCGTGTTATTAACATTTGTCCTATATTTGCGGTCCAATTTTGAACAAGGGGTCTGGGCAAAAACTCAGGCTATACATAAAACAAAACGAAATGAAAAAAGGCATTCATCCAGAAAACTATCGTCCTGTAGTCTTTAAAGACATGGGAACAGGCGATCAGTTCATCACTAAATCTTGTGCAGAGGCAAAAGATACTATCGACGTTGATGGTGTTGAGTACCCATTGATCAAGATGGAAATCTCTAGCTTCTCTCACCCGTTCTACACTGGTAAAGTGAAGTTGGTCGATACCGCAGGTCGTGTGGACAAGTTCCGCAACCGTTACGGAAACCGCCAATAAGCATTTATTGCATCAAAATAGAAGACCCGCTTCACGCGGGTCTTTTTTTGCCCTAACTTTCCGTGACCAACTTTAACCACAGCCATGCGCATTCAACTCGTAGATACTTCAAGCAGAGATCACTTACTTCCTTTGACATTCACACGCCCGGTCGCCGCGTTGCGATGCGGCATATTGACGGTAGCTGAGAAATATACTCGTCGAGGTCATGATGTAGGTTTTGGGACGCAAGACTATTTAAGCAAGAAGTTTCCAGCACTTGAAATGCCAGAGGTTTTTATCGACGGTGGTGTTTGTCCTACCGATGCCTTCTTGCAAGCGGTTTCAGCCCTCGAAGAGGGACAAAGTTTGTGCAAGGGAGATACAGTCATTGCTTGGAAGGGTGTTCAACCCTCGGATACAAGTGGCAGTACCTGCTACAATGAGCCGTTAACGGTTTTGTCCCGTCCTTGGGATCTGTGGACGCAGAATGCGACTGAAATGGAGAACGATTATGTGCTGCTTACAGCCGGTCGTACTAGTGCTCCAGTAGATCCCACCTGTACGGTTATTGGCGATAGAATTTTCTTGGAAGAAGGTGCTAAGGCTACTGCCAGCATTCTAAACACGACCACTGGGCCCATTTATTTGGCGAAGGATGCTGAAATCATGGAAGGTTGTGTGGTGCGCGGCGGATTGGCCTTAGGCGAGCACAGTGCTTTGAAATTGGGTACAAAGTTATACGGCGCCACCACCCTAGGACCGCATTGTAAGGTAGGGGGAGAGGTGAACAATTCTGTAATCATTGGCTACAGCAACAAAGGGCACGACGGATTCCTAGGCAACAGCGCTTTAGGCGAGTGGTGTAACCTCGGCGCGGATACCAATAATTCGAATTTGAAGAACAATTACGACGAGGTGAAGGCTTGGTCGTATGTGCACAAGCGCTTCTCTAAAACTGGACAACAGTTTTGTGGATTGGTTATGGGCGATCATAGCAAATCTGGCATCAATACCATGTTCAACACCGGTACAGTCGTAGGCGTGAGCGCCAATGTCTATGGTGCGGGATTCCCCAGAAACTTCATTGCTTCATTCTCGTGGGGTGGCCCACAAGGCACTATGGAATACAAAATAGACAAGGCCTTAGATACAGCACATCGAATGATGGAGCGCCGAGGCTTGGGTGTAGATGAGGTAGAACGTGAAATTCTTCAGGCCGTATACGATCAAACGGCTGAGTTCCGTCGTTAAAGTGCTTTTAAGGCAGCGATGGTCCCTTTAGGATCTTCGCTTTTAAAGACAAATGAGCCTGCTACAAGAGCATCGGCACCTGCGGCTACTAATCTTGCCCCAGTTTCTAAATTCACACCTCCGTCAATCTCGATAATGGCTTTTGATCCGGTGCGATCGACCAATTCTCTGGCTTGAGCAGTTTTCTTAATGGTGTTTTCGATGAACTTCTGACCTCCAAATCCTGGGTTCACACTCATCAGCAACACCTCATCCAAATCTTGTACGATATCTTCCAATACGCTCACAGGTGTGTGTGGATTCAAGGCCACACCAGCTTTCATTCCTGCATTGTGAATCTCCTGAATGGTACGGTGCAAGTGGGTACAAGCTTCGTAGTGCACGGTAAGAATATCTGCGCCGCAATCCTTAAAAGTCTGGATATAACGTTCAGGCTGAACTATCATCAAATGCACATCCATTAGCTTCTCGCAGTTATCGGCCATGGTCTTCACTACAGGCATCCCGTAACTGATGTTTGGCACGAACACACCGTCCATTACGTCAATGTGAAACCAATCGGCTGCACTTTCATTAACCATTTGACAGTCGCGTTGTAGGTTGCCAAAGTCTGCTGCTAATAAAGAGGGGGAAATAATGGGAGCGGCCATGCCTTGTGATTTAAGTTCGGTACAAAAATAAAGCACCCCGCCTTCCAAGACGGGGTGCTAGGGTAAAAATTTTATACCAAGGTTATTAACCGAGGTAGGTCTTCAAGATTTTGCTTCTAGAAGTATGCTTCATTCTACGAATGGCTTTCTCTTTAATTTGACGTACACGTTCGCGCGTCAAATCAAACTTCTCACCAATCTCTTCCAGTGTCATAGGGTGTTGACCACCTAGGCCGAAGTACAAACGAATAACATCACCTTCACGTGGGGTCAATGTTGCCAACGAGCGCTCAATCTCTGTGCGCAAGCTATCCATCATCAAATCCTCGTCCGGGTGAGGGCTATCTGAAGAGTTCAATACGTCGTACAAGTTGCTGTCCTCACCTTCTACCAGCGGGGCATCCATACTTACGTGACGACCACTGTTACGCATGCTTTCTTTTACGTCCGATTCACTCATCTCCAAGTGTTTCGAAATCTCAGCTGCACTTGGTGGACGTTCGTGTTCCTGCTCCAAGTATGCGTAGGCTTTGTTGATCTTATTAATGGATCCAATCTTGTTCAATGGCAAGCGAACGATACGGCTCTGCTCTGCCAATGCCTGCAAGATGCTCTGACGAATCCACCATACAGCGTATGAGATAAACTTAAAACCACGCGTCTCATCAAAGCGTTGTGCCGCCTTGATCAATCCCAAGTTTCCTTCGTTGATCAAATCTGGAAGGGTCAAACCTTGGTTTTGGTATTGCTTGGCAACAGAAACCACAAATCGCAAGTTGGCCTTAGTCAACTTTTCTAATGCTACCTGGTCACCCGCTTTAATGCGCTGTGCTAATTCCACTTCTTCCTCCGCCGTGATCAATTCAACCTTACCAATTTCTTGAAGGTATTTATCTAGGGATGCGGTTTCGCGGTTGGTAACCTGTTTTGTGATTTTTAACTGTCTCATGTTTGGCCTTTTCTTTAACGTATGAACGCGAGCGGTTTTAACACCGCTCGCGGTTCACAAGTTCAAAATATATTGAATTATGCGTCAGTTTTCTCCGGCTTTGGAAGAAGCACTTTTCTACTGAGCTTCATCTTACCAGCCTTGTCAACGTCTAGCAGCTTAACGCGGACTTTATCGCCTTCTTTCAAGACATCTTCCACGTTCTTAATTCTTGTCCAATCGATCTCTGAAATGTGCAACAATCCTTGAACTTTAGGTGCGATTTCAATAAACGCTCCATAAGTCTGAACGCCGCGAACTACACCTTCGTATTCTGCACCTACTTCCGGTTCGAAAGCAATAGCACGGATCATTTCAAGAGCCTTGTTCATCATATCGTAATCCTTACCTGAGATTTCGATGTGACCTCTGTCTTCAATTTCTTCAATGGTAACTGTCGTGCCAGTATCCGCCTGGATACCTTGGATGTTCTTACCACCTGGGCCTATAATTGGTCCAATGAATTCTTTCTTCACGGTCAATGTCATGATCTTCGGCGCATTTGGTTTCAATTGCGCACGAGTCTCAGGCATAGTCTTCAACATCTCACCTAGGATGTGCATACGTCCAGCACGGCTCTGCTTCAAAGCATTCACTAAGATTTCGTAGCTCAAGCCTTTGATTTTGATGTCCATCTGACATGCAGTGATACCTTTTTCTGTACCAGTAACCTTAAAGTCCATATCGCCCAAGTGATCTTCATCACCTAGGATATCAGACAATACCGCGTAGTTTTCGCCATCAGAAATCAATCCCATTGCGATACCACTTACTGGGCGAACCAATTTTACACCTGCATCCATCAATGCCAAGGTACCCGCACAAACTGTTGCCATAGAAGACGAACCGTTTGATTCGAGGATATCACTTACCACACGGATAGTATATGGGTTTTCCGGATCGACCATTTGGTACAAAGCACGTTGTGCCAAGTTACCGTGACCTATTTCGCGACGGCTTACGCCACGAATAGGGCGCGCTTCACCAGTCGAGAATGGAGGGAAGTTGTAGTGCAAGTAGAATTTCTCTTCGCCAGTGAATGTAGCGTCGTCTATTCTGTTTGCATCCAATGAAGTTCCCAAGGTCACAGTAGTCAAAGATTGAGTTTCCCCGCGGGTGAAGACGGCAGAACCGTGTGCACCTGGCAAGTAATCAACTTCAGACCAAATAGGGCGAATATCAGTCGTAGAACGACCATCCAAGCGCTGACCGTCATTGAGGATCATGCTTCGCATGGCTTTGTATTCAACATCGTGGAAGTAGTTCTTGGCGAAACCAGCGTTGGCTTCCAACCATTCCTCGTCTTTGCCTTCTAAGTACTCGTTCAATACAGCTTTGAAGGCTGCAGAACGCTCGTGCTTAGGCAAACCGCTTTTGGCTACTTCATATACTTTATCGTAAGTCACTTTCATGACTTCTTCGCGAACTTCTTCGTTGTGCGTTTCGTGGCAGTATTCACGCTTCACTTGTGCCGTCTCCACTTGAGCAGCCAAGTTTAACTGGGCTTGAATCTGAACTTTGATAGCATTGTGAGCGTATTTGATGGCTTCCACCATTTCCTCTTCAGAAATTTCTTTCATCTCGCCTTCTACCATCACCACAGAGTCCATTGAGGCACCGATCACCATGTCTACTTCTAAATCAGCGATTTGAGCTGGAGTAGGGTTGATGATGAGTTCGCCGTTAATGCGACCCACACGAACCTCAGAAATAGGACCGTCAAATGGAAGGTCACTTACTGCGATGGCAGCAGATGCGGCCAAACCAGTCAATGAGGTTGCTTCTACGTTCTCGTCGTAGGAAATCATCTGAATCATGAGCTGGATCTCAGCGTGGTAATCCTTTGGGAACAAAGGACGCAATACGCGGTCGATCAAACGCATGGTCAAAATCTCGTTGTCCGATGGACGACCCTCACGCTTGAGGAATCCACCTGGTACGCGACCATTGGCCGCAAACTTTTCACGGTAATCTACCGTAAGCGGAAGAAAGTCTACACCGTCTTTCGCTTCTTTGCTAGACACGACAGTGGCTAACAGCATTGTACCACCGCACTTAACGACAACAGAGCCATCCGCTTGTTTGGCCAGTTTCCCGGTCTCAAGCGTGATCTCTCTTCCGTCAGGAAGTACGATAGTTTCAGTAATTGCTTTAGGAATCATATATAATTGAAATAGATACTTTTTTATACGCAAAAAGGCAATTGTAAAAATTGCCTTTTTGTCGTTCGTATTGTCAAGCTTACTTTCTCAAGCCTAGCTTTTCAACAATTGCACGGTAACGTTCGATGTCGTTATCCTTTAAGTAGTTCAGCAACTTTCTGCGCTTTCCTACTAAAGCGATTAATGAACGCTCAGTGTTGTGGTCTTTTCTGTTTTGCTTTAAATGTTCAGTCAAATGGTTGATGCGGTAGCTGAACAATGCGATCTGACCTTCTGCAGATCCGGTGTCTGTGGCAGATGCTCCGTATTCTGCGAAGATTTCTGCTTTTTTCTCTTTCGTTAGGTACATACCAAAATCACGTTTAGATGTTTGTAATGCTTAAGGGCGCAAAGATAGTTAAATAATTGAGGCCGAGGACTTTTTTATTATTTATCTGACCAGTACACTTTGGTCCCTATGCCTATACCTTGAGCTGCTGCTTCACCACCGTAAATTTCAAGTACATAAGATGCTGGCTGGCCACTTGGCAAGCTTTGGGTAGACATCGGTTGTGCATTAGCCTGAACGCTCACTACTTCATGATTACTATTGATGTAAATGATGTCCAACGGTACGATGGTATTCTTCATCCAAAAGCTTCGTGGCTGATCGCCGCCTGACATGAAGAATAACATGGCCATATCCTTGTCCATAGATCGTCTGTACATCATACCTACCTCAATGGCTGCAGGCGTTGTAGCATATTCAGTGCGGAACACAGCCGTAGTGTCGGTGTCGTTCAGGGCCCACAGGGTGCCGTCCATTCTAAAGGGAGGTTCGTAGGGTTTTTTAGGTTGCTTGACCGATGGCTTTGTGTTTTCGTTGAACTTGCCAAAGCTCCCTATAGTTGATGGGATGATGAAGGCGGCCAATCCCAAGCCTACAATCCAAATAGCGTATTTTCTAAAGGCGTTCATGTCGAAGATTTATGATGTTTTTTGTGATCTAATAATTAGGAATAATCCGATGGCAACTAAGGGGATACTTAACCATTGCCCCATATTCAGGCTCATGCTTTGTTCGAAGCTTACCTGAATTTCTTTGAGGTATTCAATGAAGAATCGGAAACCGAAAACAAGTGTGAGGAATAGCCCTAAAAGGAATCCTGGTTTAGTACCGGCAGCACGCTTTAAATACAATAGGGCGAGAATAATAAAGATGATCCAGTAAGCACCGGCTTCGAAAAGTTGGGTAGGGTAACGCGGGATGCCATAGACCTTCACAGAGGCTTCCCAGCCATCCGTACCTTCATAGACTTCAGCAACAGTACCGTCTAAGATCCAAAGGTTGCGGTTATCAGGGCGTTGCATGCGGACGATCTGAGGCAAATAGGTATTGGCGTATTGTTCTGTCTGAGCTGCGTTGCTTTGATGAAAGGAAATACGTAGGTCCAATTCCGGTAATACTAGGGTATCGGTTCGCAAGGTGCTCCCTGTGCGCTCGAATTCGATGCTTTTAACTTGGCCTGCAAAGCCGCGCTGAATGGCTTGAGCACCATCCTCGACGAATACGGTCTCGAAGGCACTATTGGCAGGCGCTCCATATATTTCGCTATTGAACCAGTTTCCCATGCGGATGAACCCTGCAGCCAATGCCACTACAATGACCATGCGGTCTAGGGTCCATAGCGGATTAACCTTAGCGTATTTGCGGGACCAGTAGATCATCGCCGCTACAATGGCAATTGCAGCACCATGTGAAGCCAGACCACCTTCCCAAACTTTGAGGATATCTCCAAGATTGTCTTTGTATTGGTCCCAATCATAGAAGAAGACATGGCCTAATCGGGCCCCGACAATAGTTGCGCCAATGGTCCAGTAGACCAGGCTATCCATCAATTTCGGGTTGATATTTTCTTTCTTGAATACATATTGCATGCCATACTGCCCCAGCACAAAGCTGATGATGAACATCAACGAATAGAACCGCAGTTCGAATCCGAATAGAGGAATGTGGTTGGGGAAGTCCCAAAAAATGGTGGCTAGCATAGGTTTATTCTTTCCAGTGTACGATGAATAGGTTTGTGGCACGTGTTCCGCCATTGTTGCGATTTGAAGCATAGACTAATTTACTTCCATCTGGCGAGAACATTGGGAATGCGTCGAACACACCATCGTAAGAGATTTGATGAAGACCAGTCCCGTCAGTGTTGATCATGAACAGGTTGAATGGGTAGCCCTTCTCGCTGTGGTGGTTCGTGGAGAAGATGATTTTCTCTCCACTTGGGTGGTAAAATGGAGCCCAGTTGGCATTGCCTAAATGAGTCACTTGGGTCAACTCCGAGCCATCGATATTACAGGTGTAAATCTCCATGTGTGTAGGCTCAACCATGCCATTTGCCAAAAGGTCTTTGTATTTCGTGATCTCCTCCTCAGTTTGCGGGCGAGAGCTACGGAAGACTAATTTTTTACTGTCCGGGCTAAAGAATGCACCGCCGTCGTATCCTAGGCCGCTTGTTACTTGGGTGATGTTCGATCCGTCGATATCACATACATACAATTCTAAATCTCCACTGCGGTCTGAGGTAAACACAATCTTTGTTCCATCTGGACTCACCGTAGCTTCTGCATCGTATCCTGGGCCTGAGATCAAGGTGTCCACGATGTTGCCTGCTAAGTCACTCACATAAATGTCGAAATCTTGATAGATTGGCCAAACATAAGCACCGTTCTCACCTCGCTCGGGTACCGCTGGACATGCAGTATCTCCTTTGAACGTGCTTGCGTACAAAATTGTAGTATCGCCAGGCATGAAGTATGCACAAGTGGTACGGCCTAGATCGTTAGATATAAGTTGAGGCTCATTTTCTAGGATGGTATCCGTATCCCAATTAAACGCGTAAATCTGATCACATTCGTTGCCCCATTTTTCAGCATTACTTTGGAAGGTAAGCATGGTGCCGTCGAAGCTGAAATAGGCTTCAGCGTTATCACCTCCATCTGTTAACTGGCGCACGTTTTCAAAGTGAACTTCTTCATCATAATGAACTTTGCTTTCCCAAGTTGCGCCGCTTTCACCGTCAGTGGTTTCTCCAGTTGATTGACATGCTGTAAGGGCAACGGTGATTGCAAAAAGGATGTACTTTTTCATTATCGTATGTGGTAGGGTTAGTTGATGTTTCTTTCGTGTAATTCTTTCTCTAATTCGCTTCCGGGCACGGGGTCCCAACCGTGTCCACCCCATGGGTGACAAGAAGCTATACGCTTTACGCTAAGCCAAAATCCCTTGAATGGACCATGCAATGCAACGGCTTCTGCTGCGTAAGCGCTACAAGTGGGCTGGTAGCGACAAGAAGGGCCAAAGATGGGGGAGAGCACCTTGCGGTACAACCAAATCAAAAGTAGCAGGGGAGCGCCCAGCACTGTCGACAACAATTTGGACACATTTTCCATCATTAGAGGCTATAGGACGTGCCTTCTGGTCCATCTTTGAGTTGGATGCCGGCATCTTTTAATTGGTCCCGAATCAAATCTGCCGTCCCCCAATCTTTATTGGTTCGTGCCTGTGCTCTTAATTCAATAACCAAATCCATTGCCTTGTCTAATGCGTCCTTATGAGCGCTTTGATCCTCAACGCCTTGTAGCGCTAGAATATCGAAGACCATGGCCTTGAAGGTATGTTGCAGCTCCTCTAAAGCATCGGCAGCAATGGCTAAGCCGCCTTCGCTTGCATTGATGAATTTAACGGCCTCGAACAAATGTGCGATGAGGATAGGGCTATTGAAGTTATCGCTCATTGCAACGTAACACTTGTCTTTCCACGCTTGTACATCAAATCCTTGACCGCCTTTGGCGCTCGCTTGTTGGAGTAGGTTCCATGCAGCTAGGAGTTTGTCGTGTCCTTTTTCCGCGGCCAAAAGTGCCTCGTTGCTGAAGTCCAATACACTACTGTAGTGGGCTTGCATCATAAAGAATCGGACCACAGAGGGGTGGAAGGCCTTTACTAATAAATCGTTGGTGCCGGTGAAGAGTTCTCCCGGTAGGATGGTGTTGCCAGTGCTTTTGCTCATACGTTTGCCATTGAGCGTGAGCATGTTGGCGTGCATCCAGTAGCGTGCCCCATTATGGTTGGTGCAGGCTTTGTTTTGTGCAATCTCACACTCGTGGTGAGGGAACTTCAAATCCATACCACCGCCGTGAATATCAAATTCATCGCCGAGGTACTTGGTACTCATGGCAGAACACTCGAGGTGCCATCCTGGGAATCCATCGCCCCAAGGGGATGGCCAGCGCATAATATGTGCGGTAGAGGCTTTTTTCCACAGGGCGAAATCTGCCGGATTACGCTTTTCATCTTGCCCGTCCAAGGCACGGCTTCCGGCTTGAAGCTCGTCCATTTTACGCCCTGAGAGTACGCCGTAGTCGCCGCCGTCATTGTTGTAGGCGTTGACATCAAAGTATACCGACCCGTTGCTTTCATAGGCCCAGCCTTTGGCTAGAATGGCTTGGGTCATGGCGATTTGCTCGATAATATGACCCGTTGCCGCGGGTTCGATGGAAGGGGGTAGCGCGCCTAATTGGTCCATGACCTTATGGAAATCAACGGTATAACGCTGAACAATTTCCATAGGCTCGAGAGCTTCGAGACGAGCTTTCTTTGCAATCTTATCCTCGCCGCTATCTGCGTCGTTTTCCAAATGGCCTACATCTGTGATGTTGCGAACGTAACGCACCTTGTAGCCCAAATGCTTGAAATAACGGAAGATTAGATCGAAAGAGGTAAAGGTTCTGGCATTTCCTAGGTGTACATCACTGTATACGGTCGGTCCACACACATACATGCCCACGCGTCCCTCGTGGACTGGGGAAAAGCGGTCCTTTTCGCCGGTCAGGCTGTTTTCAATGTGGATGGGATAGACTTCGTACAACGATTTCACTAGGCGCCGAATTCAGTATTCAAATTAATGTAGTTCAGAAACTCTTGTTTCTTTTCCTCGTTCTGGAAGGCTCCACCAAACTCTGCCGTTACTGTAGAACTTTCGATATCACGAATGCCGCGTGAGTTCACGCAGAGGTGTTTCGCGTCGATGACACAAGCCACATCTTTGGTGCCCAAGGTTTCTTGTAGGGCTTGTACGACCTGACGGGTAAGGCGCTCCTGCACTTGAGGACGCTTGGCATAGTAATCGACGATGCGGTTCATTTTGCTTAAGCCTACCACCTTTCCATTCGAAATATAGGCTACGTGGGCGCGGCCGAGGATAGGAAGGAGGTGGTGTTCACAGGTAGAGTAGACCACTATATTCTTCTCTACCAACATTTCATTATAGCGGTAGGAATTCTCAAAGGTGCTCATGGACGGTTTGCGATCTGGATGCAATCCACTGAAGGCTTCGTTGACGAATAATTTGGCCACGCGCATTGGTGTACCTTGAAGGCTGTCATCGCTGAGGTCCATTCCTAACGTATCTAGAATGCCTCGAACGTGGTCGGCAATGATGGCGATTTTTTCCTCATTGCTCCTGTCGAACGCATCCTCGCGCAAGGGAGTCTCTGCAGCGAAACTCTCGTGTGCATCGCCAATCTCTTCTGCCAATAAAGCTTGTAAGTCTTTAGACATAGGGTCCAATTCTTTTCTTAATTAGGGGCGGCAAAGGTATGAACTATTAATCCCAAAACGGTACTCCTTGTTCAACAGCTTTTGCCTCCAATGCGTCCATCGCTTCGTCGATTTCCGACAATGCTTTTTCTGCATCTGCCAACATGGCCTCTGCATCTTCTTTGAGTTGCTTCATCGTACCGGTCGGTGCACCGCGGTGATTGAAGGCACCCCAAGCCAATAACCCTGCGGCATCTTGCGCCGATGGAGCAGTTTCAAATTCACGCTTACTTCTTGTGGCATCTCCTTTGAGCAGCACTCCAATTTCCTTGAGCTTAACGTCTAAGGAGCGCGCGGTGCTTAAATCTTCCATAGAAGCCCCAGGAGTATTGCGAAGACCAGCGCGTAGTTGGCCTAGTTCCTCATTTAACTCGTTAAACTCAGCCATCACCTTGTTCATTCTTCCACTCAAAGCATCAACACTCTGGTTGAAGGCCATATCGATGCCTTCGTAGTTATAGAGGTGGTTGACTTTAAACTCATGTTTGTCCACCAACATTTCTAGGGCGCCATTGGTTGAACGGTGCATAGAGATGTAATAGGTACCTGGCATGACAAATGAAGTGCCATAGGCTTCTGTAACGGGTTCACCGTTGGTGCTAATAGAAGATGTACTGCTCATGCGCCCATCCCAAGTATAGCGTTGAATACCTTTGCTATCAGCTTTGGTAAAGCGTGCCACTGGAGCTCCACTGCTGTCGGTCACTTCGAATAATAAGTAGGCCTTCTCTTCCCAATCCTCCTCACGCAATTGATCCAAACTCGGATAGTGAGGCAGGTTTTCATCGGCTTCTGGACGATTGTCTTTCACTTTAGCAGCGCTTGATGAAGTGTTCCATTCAAAAGTCACTCCTACCTCAGGATTTTTAGCCGTGTAATATTGTGCGCCTTTGTAGTCCAATCCGCCAATGTTCGCTCGGCGGAACAGAAGTCCTGGCTTCGTGATGAAAAAAGCATTATCTTGATTCAATACATATTCGAGTTCACGAATCGGACTGTAATTATCTAGAACGTAGAAGCCACGACCGAAGGTAGCTAGAACTAAGTCATTTTCGCGCTCTTGAATCGCGATATCTCGCACTGCGATGGTAGGCAATCCGCTGCCCAATTCCTTCCAGTGTTTACCGCCGTCAAGGGTGAACCAGAGCCCAAATTCAGTACCGACGAACAGTAAGTTCGGGTTGATGTGATCCTCAGCAACGCTATACACCGATCCGCGTTCTGGAAGGTCGCTTGCGATGCTCTCCCAAGAACGGCCACCGTCGTCACTCTTGAACAAGTAGGGCTTGAAATCACCGTTTTTATGGTTGTTAAACGCTGTGTATATCACATTATCATCGTGCTGCGAAGGCACGATGTCTTGAACGTACACGAGGGGTAGGTTGAGGGATCCTACTTGGGTTTTGGGCAAAGTATTGAAGTTCTTCACGCTGGTCCAATTCTTTCCATCGTCTTCCGTTTTCCAAACCAGACCGTCGTCAGTTCCGACCCATAAATGACCCGGCTTGTTCGGGTGTTCTTTCATGGTGACGATGTTGCCATAAATCGAAGTGCTTTTATGTAAAGCCACGGCCTCAGGTCCCCAGTAGCGGTCCATAATAGGTAGGGTGTTGCGGTCCAATTGTCTGCTCAAGTCCCCGCTAATAGCCGTCCAGCTATCTCCGCGGTCCGTGCTCTTGAAGATCTTGTTCGCCGCGAAGTACAAGGTTTTCTTTTGGTGCTTACTAGCAATAAGCGGTGCATCCCAATTCCATCTGTAGGCAGGCTCTTTGTATCTGCTTTGCGGCTGAATAGGGGTCTTTTCACCTGTTTGTTTGTTGAATCGCACCAACCATCCATATTGTGCCTGAGCGTATACGATGTTTGGATCGTCCGGATCTGTAGCACTTTCAAAACCATCTCCACCGTTGGTTACAAACCAATCGCTGTTGATGATCCCGCGAGAGTTGATCGTTTGCGACGGTCCACCCAAGCTATTGTTGTCCTGAGTTCCGCCGTAAATGTTGTAGAACGGCCAATCGTTATCGACGGCCACACGGTAAAATTGGATCGTAGGAATATTGGCCTTCCAATTCCAGCTGCTCATCCCATCCCACGTCTCATACAAACCACCGTCCGTACCGATGTACATATGGTCGGTATTCGCGGGGTCAATCCACAAGCAGTGGTTGTCCACGTGCTTGAATCGCTTCGGAATGGGGTTGAACGTTTTTCCCCCGTCCGTGCTCACTTGTGCATAGGTATCCATGCTGTACACGGTGTTCTCATTCGTTGGGTGGCAAATGAACTCGACGTAATAGTTTCCTGAAGTTTCATGGCCCGATTTCTTGCTCCAACTCGCTCCACGATCATCCGAAGCGTAAGTGCCGTGGCCTTCAATGGTTGCATATAATTTATCTGGATTCGCCGGTGCAATATCCATTCCGATACGACCTACATCGCCACCGGGTAATCCGCCGCCAAGCTTTTGCCAATTCGCTCCACCGTCCGTACTCTTGTAGATAGCACTTTCTGGCCCACCGCTGAGGTAGGTGTACACGTGGCGACGACGCTGATGAGCCGTGGCATATAAAGTTTTCGAATCTCTAGGATCCATATGTATTTCGTTGAATCCGGTATGCTCACTTACATGCAGAATGCGGGTCCAATTCTTCCCTCCATCCTTCGTTTCATAAACACCACGCTCACCCCCGGCACTCCATAAAGGACCATAGGCAGCAACATACACGTGGTTGCCGTCATTCGGATCTACGGTAATCATACCGATGTGCTCACTAGTAGATAACCCAACATTATCCCAAGATTTTCCGCCGTCGCGGCTCAGATATACCCCATCGCCGTAGGGTACAGAACGCTGGTTGTTGTTTTCACCCGATCCAACCCAAACTACATTCGAATTTGTCGGATCGATGGTAACACACCCAGTACTGTAGCTTCCCTCACCGTCGAAAATAGGCTCGAAAGTTGTACCGTTATTGGTAGTCTTCCATACCCCGCCTGAGGCTAAGGCTAGATATAGGGTACCAGGATTTTCATTATCCACCGCGAGGTCGACAATGCGACCTGATGTGGTAGCTGGACCCACATTTCTCCATTTGAAAGCATTCAAGCTAGCATCCGTCCAAGCAGGAGCTTCGTCTTTGCTTTTACGTTGCGCAAAGCTTTGCTGTGGAAAACATAGTGAGATGAGTAAGGCAAGGGCAGTTAGGCGTTTCAACCAAGTGACATTCATAGTGTGATTCTAATGCAGTTCTTATCTCTGCAAAATACGGCAAAAGATGGAAAAGCCCTTAGATTTTCCAAGCTACGCCTACGGCCAGAATAGCCTCTTGCATTTGGTACAAAAATGGATCACTGTAATCCTTGCTGAACGGATAGTATTGGCTGCGTTGAATGCGGCGTTGCCAGCCAAATTCTACGGTAGTTTGATCGCTGCGAATGGCTAGTCCTAGGCTGTATCCTACGGAGGCTTGCTGGCCTTCGCGGTAGGAAGGAGAGAATTGCCCCCCGCCCCTCAAAATTAATGGTCCTAATCGCCACTCTGTCCCGAGCGCAAAGAGGTGCTGATTTGAAATGGTGCTATCGATGATTTCTGCCAGGTAGCGCTCATTTCTTCCCGTGCTCATGGTCCACGAATGCGGGATGAAGGTGTGTCCTGCGGTAATCAGACCTGCTCGTCCTACGACGATGGTCGCGCCGCTTTGTAGTTTGGGTGCAGTAATGATGCCCCAACTATATTCCGTTCCATATCCCTGGGCTGTCATCGCACTGCTGCTGACCGAAGGACGCGTAGCGCTGAAAGTGGTTTCCCAATCTAGATTGAACCCGTGAATTTGCGGTAACTCGAGCGCTGTGCCTAGTCGAAGGAATTGGACCGGACGGTAATACATTCCTAGATTTCCGCTAATGCCCAAGGACATATTGGTCCAAACTTCCGTGGAGCTGAAATAATTCAAATCCGAAAAGGTATTGTAGGTCTCACGATGTTCTATTTCAACATCTTCATTGGAGGTCACAATTTGTACGCTTCCTCCGAAATACCATTGCGGGCTTTGTTGAAAAGCGGCGCCAAGGGTAATTCTGTTTCTCATTCCTTTTCGGAAATAGTTGTGCGTATAGTCTGTAGAGGTGAGGTCGGCGGTACTCACATATTCCAACTTATCTGGGTCCCAGTCTACGGCGTAGCATTGGTATAGCATATCCTCATAAGGTCCTAGATTGTCCGCTAAAAACTCGGGCGGTGTCCCGTTGGCATAATCAATGATGGGCAGTTGCATGCTGTTGGCATCGCTGGCCTGTATCTTGAATTTACGCGCATATGCATGATCCGTGTTGTAGACAAAAAACAAGCGCATCGGACTTTCTGGGTCTTTGGATACCCACCCAAAATTCGGAAGGATGCCTCGGTTTGTAGTCCCTCGTAAAAACAAATCATCTTGATCGTACATGGTCCTGGTTAGACCACCTACGCTAATACTGAATCCTTGTTGTCGATACAGTCCAGCAAGGGCGGGGTTTAATGCGATGGCCGTCATGCTGCCGCTCAGGGCGACTGTTGCTGAAGACATGCTCGTAAAGCGCGCGTCCCCAATGCTCGTAGGCTGATTGAGTTCTAGGAAATAATCCAAGTCTTGGGCCTGCACGTGCAGGCCCACAATGGATATAAGAAGTAGAAGCTTCGATCTAATCATCGACGTCTCGATCCTCCTGCACCGCTGCTGCCTGAACTACTACGCCCGGAAAAATTGCTCGGGGAGTAGCTTCTTGAACTGTTGTTACTGCTGCGAGTGCTTTGTGAAGGTTGCGACCATGAGCGTTCGTTCACAGATCGATAGTACGACGGTGTATTTGTGGGTCGATAATAGGTGCTTTGAGTAGGTCTTGAGCGTGTAGTAGGTCGAGAAGAATTCGCCTTCGGAGTTGTAGGTTCGCTCAGCTGCTCGATGGCGCGTAGAGTGCGCGCTCCAATACTCTGGTCGGTGTTCACGGTTGTGCGTCCATTGATCGCACTTCCTCCTCCAATTCTACCGTATTTAGATGGCTGAGAGCCGCCGTAATTAATTCCGGGTCTTGTGGGAGTGTTATTGTTGGAGTTACCGGAACTCGCCCAGCCATTGTTCCAGCCGTATGGGTTATAGCCGTAGCCATACCCGTACCCGTATGGATTGTAACCATATGGGTTATAGCCATAAGGATCGTACCCATAAGGATTGTATCCATAAGGATTGTACCCGTAGGGATCGTATCCAAAACCGCCCATTCCAAGGGAGTTGAAACCCATCGGCATCCAAAAGTTACCCCAAGGGGATAAGCCCACGGAGCTGTTCCAGCCGAAGTTGTTCCATGATCCAATAGAATTTATAGCCCAATACGGCGAGTTTATTCGGCCGAATCCGGTAGTCCAGTAGGTTTGAGTGTAGGTTGGGGTATTGGGAAAGTTATAGCCGTTTGCGGTGGTCCCTTGCCAGATGGCATCTAAATCATTTTCGCCCAATTCTCCTAATGCAGGTTGGTTATTCGGAAGGGCAAATAGCGGTAAGGGAAGGGTGGGATTATAATAGTTTTCGTCCTCGAAATAGTTGTCGGTTAAACTTACAGAAGTACCACAAGACACAAGTAGTAGATAAGAAATGCCGCTAAGTAGGAGAACCTTTTTCATAACTTCAGTAGTTTTGCCGTCTGCAATTAAAGGTACAAAAGTTATACCAAGACCTCAATTATGGGAAAACACTTGACAACAAGAGCGGAAGATTACTCGAAATGGTACAATGAACTCGTAGTGAAGGCCGATTTGGCTCAGAACTCGGGAGTGCGTGGTTCAATGGTGATAAAGCCTTACGGTTTCGCCATTTGGGAGCGCATACAAGCGGATTTGGATCGCCGATTTAAGGAAACAGGACACATGAATGCGTACTTCCCTCTGTTTATCCCAAAATCATACTTCTCCAAGGAAGCCTCTCACGTAGACGGTTTCGCGAAAGAATGTGCGGTGGTGACTCATTACCGATTGAAGAATGATCCTGATGGCAATGGTGTGGTAGTAGACCCTAATGCCAAACTGGAGGAGGAGCTTATCGTACGTCCAACCTCAGAGACTATCATCTGGGATACTTACCGCGATTGGATTCAGAGCTACCGTGATCTACCCATTTTGGTCAACCAATGGGCGAATGTGGTGCGTTGGGAAATGCGTACGCGTTTATTCTTACGTACAGCTGAATTCTTATGGCAAGAGGGTCATACGGCGCACGCCACTAAAGAGGAGGCCATTCAAGAGGCTGAAACCATGTTGGATGTCTACGCCTCGTTTGTAGAAGAAATCATGGCTATTCCCGTGTTGCGTGGTATCAAAACTGAAGGTGAGCGCTTTGCGGGTGCCTTGGAGACCTACTGTATCGAAGCTTTGATGCAAGACGGTAAAGCATTGCAGGCTGGAACTTCTCACTTCCTAGGGCAGAATTTTGCCAAGGCCTTTGATGTGAAATTCCAAACTAAAGAAGGGACGCAAGAGCACGTTTGGGCGACCTCTTGGGGGGTTAGTACCCGATTAATGGGTGCTCTGATTATGACGCACAGTGATGATAACGGTTTGGTATTGCCGCCGAAATTGGCCCCATATCAAGTTGTAATTGTGCCAATTTACAAAGGTCAAGAGCAGCTGGATGCTATTTCAGAAGTGGCTAACGATTTGGTACAGCAATTACGCGCTCAAGGTGTTACAGTAAAGTACGACGACCGCGACACGCAAAAACCCGGTTGGAAGTTCAACCAATACGAGCTTCAAGGGGTGCCATTGCGTATAGCCATTGGCCCCAAGGATCTGGAGAAGGGTAGTGTAGAATTGGCCCGTAGAGATACCCTAACGAAACAATTTGTTTCTCAAGCTGAGGTGGGGACCGTTGTTCCAGCGTTGTTGGACGAGATACAAAACAGCTTGTTCGAGAAGGCTTTGAAATTCCGCGAAGAGCGCACACATGTTGCTAATTCTTGGGAAGAGTTCGAGGCATTGATCAAAGAAAGCGCAGGATTTGTGTATGCGCATTGGGACGGAACGACGGAGACGGAAAATAAGATCAAGGATTTGACGAAAGCGACCATTCGTTGTATTCCTCTAAACAATGCGGAAGAAGAAGGAACGTGTATTCTTACTGGGAAGCCGAGCAAGCAACGCGTAATCTTCGCGAAAGCCTACTAGGCCTATGTTCCAGGGAGGGAAAATATTTACGAATTTTTGATTGAAAGTGTTGTGGAACTGAAAAAGGTCATTACATTTGCACTCCCCAAACAAGAAAGGGGAATGTTCTGGAACATTTTGGCCCGTTCGTCTAGCGGTCCAGGACGCCGCCCTTTCACGGCGGAAACACGGGTTCGATTCCCGTACGGGTCACCAAAACTTAATTAAAAAGACAATGGCAAACCATAAGTCTGCATTAAAGAGAATACGCCAAACAGCCAAGAAGGCTGCGCACAATCGTTACTACCACAAGACGACTCGTAACGCCGTGCGTCGTTTGCGCTCAACCACCGATGCGTCAGAAGCAGCTGAGTTGCTTCCACGTGTAGCTTCTATGTTGGATAAACTTGCAAAACGCAATATCATCCACAAAAAGAAAGCTTCTAACTTGAAGTCTAGCTTAGCCAAGCACGTAGCTGCTCTATAAGCTTAACTTAAATGGTGTAAAGATAATAGTGGCCCGTCTCCAGTGGAGGCGGGTTTTTTTGTGCCCTGCCGTAAGGCAGGGGTACGGGCAAAAAAAATCCCCGCGAGCGCGGGGATTTTTTGTTTCTATGAAATGACTTACTCTGCGTAGAGTTCGTCGATTTGTTTTTCATACTTGGCAAGGATAGGCTTGCGCTTTACCTTGAAGGTTGGAGTCAAACATCCGTTATCTACCGAGAATTCTTCAGTATCGATGATGATCTTCTTGACCTTCTCCCATTGACCGAAGCCAGCGTTAGCTTTTTCAACATCCTTCCATACACGATCGCGTACTTGTTGATTCTGAGACATTTCTTCAATGGTTGTGAACTCGATGTTGTGACGTGAACACCACTCTTTTACTCCCGGCTCATTTAGAATACAAATCGCAGCGGGGAACTTGCGGTTCGAACCGATGACCATGCTCTGCTCAATAAGGTGCGAAGCTTTGAGTTGGTTCTCGATCAACTGTGGTGCGATATACTTACCACCTGAGGTTTTGAACATCTCCTTCTTGCGATCAGTGATACGGATGAATCCATCCTCAATAACACCAATATCACCTGTGTGGAACCACTCGCCAGTCATAACTTCCGCTGTAAGTTCTGGCTGTTTATAGTAACCCATCATGATATTTGGACCTTTGGCCAAAATTTCACCGTCTTCAGCAATTTTTGCTTCAACGCCGTCGATTACCTTACCAACAGATCCAACGCGAATCATGCCAGGTTCAGCAGTTGTGTTAACCGAAATTACCGGAGCAGTTTCAGTCAAACCGTATCCTTCTAGAATTGGTACACCCATACCGGAGAAGAATCTAGCAAGACGAGGCTGCAATGCAGCAGAACCTGAAGCTACAGCCTTGATCTCCGTCATTCCCAATGCAGTACGCACTTTGCTAAATACTAGTTTATCTGCAATACCGAGTTTCCAGTGGTAGAAAGCGCCATTGGCATTTTCAGGCTCCCACTGCAGAGCAAGGCTTACTGCCCATTCGAAGATTTTTGTTTTCAATCCGCCTGCTGCTGTTCCATTGGCTACGATTCCGTCAAAGAACTTCTCTAATAAACGAGGAACTGCAGTGAAAATAGTAGGCTTTGTAAAATTCAAATCCGCCTTGATGGTTTCAATACTCTCAGCGAAATAGATGGCCGCCCCATTGTACATGTACAAGTATTGAATGAATCGCTCAAAACTGTGACACACGGGCAAGAAACTCAAAGCGCGTGCTTGGCCGCGAACCAATCCTGGAATACGAGGTGTTGCATTAATCACATTGAACATCATGTTTCTGTGAGACAACATCACTCCTTTGGGAAGACCTGTTGTACCAGAAGTATAGATGATGGTAGCTAAATCCTCGGGATCCACTGCAGCAGCCATTTTTTCCAATTCTGCTTGGTGGTCCATCGAAGCACCTAAATCAAAAACTTCATGCCAATGCGGAATTCCATCATACTTCTCAAAAGTGTAACACTGCTTCATGTTTGCACATTTAGGCATTGTGTTCTTCACCTTTTGATAGAGCTCGTCGTTAGAGACAAAGCAATAAATACTCTCGCTGTGGTTGAAGATGTATTCGTAATCATCTTCGGTCATGGTTGGGTAAATAGGAACGTCTACGGCGCCAATTTGCAAAAGTGCATGGTCCATGATATTCCATTCACAACGGTTGTTGTGTGAAATAAGCGCAACTTTGTCACCGTGTTTGATTCCGAGAGCTAAAAGTGCACGGCTTGCCTGATCGACAGCATCGACAAATTCTTTGGTGCTGTATGACTTCCACTCCCCGCCAACTTTAGAAGTCATCATTAACTTCATTGGAACATGTTCCAATTGGTACCTAGGGATGTCGAATAATCTAGTGGGTAGATTCATGTGTGATATTTGATTGTATTAAGCGAAAGGTCAAGATACTAAAAATGTCAATTAGACCTTTAATCTTGTAAAGGAATACAACGACTCCCCTCCGACAATGGTTCGTAATACGAAAGTTTTATTTCTGAGTTGAGGATTATCCTTCCAGAGATTCTCATTTAAGACGGTGAAGTTTGCGCGTTGACCCACCGCAATCGTACCGAATTCATCTTCGCCAAAAGCACTATAAGCGGCCCCATGAGTCATAGCGGTAATGGCCATGCCCGGGCTCACGCATTGCTCTGGCAAGAAGCCATTTTCAGGCCAATTATTAGCGTCTTTACGAGTGGTTGCGGCAAAGAAAGTGGCCAATGGGTCGATGTGTTCGATCGGGAAATCGGTCCCAAAGGCGACACGGCCTCCCGCAGCGTTGAAGATTCTTAAATAACTGTAGGCATGATGAATGCGTTCGTGACCCAAGCGCTCCTCGGCCCAATACATATCACTTGTTGCATGTGTAGGCTGAACGGAGGCAATGATGTTAGGGTGGGTGTAGTAAGTGCTGTCCTCAGGAGTCATGATCTGTGCGTGCTCTACTCTGAAGCGAAGGTCTTTGTCCGTGGGTAAGTCTTGGAAGCTTTCCAAAAGCACGTGGTGAGCACTATCGCCAATGGCATGGACACAGAGTTGCCAATCATTCTTAAGACAACGATCACGCAGTGCATTTAGTTCCGTTGGACTGAGCAATGGAAGGCCGTAATGATCCGGCAAATCATGGTAGGGGTCGCGTAATAGTGCGCCTCGGGAACCTAAGGCACCGTCGAGATAAGCTTTAACGCTTTTTACTCGTAGCAATGGCTTTTCAATAGGGCCATTCACTTCGAAATATTGAAGGTCTTCCTCAGTGTTGCTGATCATGGCGTTTACAAACAACTTAAAGCTACCTTCCTCTTGAAGGGAGTCTAACAGCAGGATTTGATCCTTAGACAAACCGGCATCTGTCATGGCAGTGAGCCCATACTTCACAAGACTGTCTTGGGCTTGAAGTAGAGCTGCTCTCCAGAACCTGCTTGAGAGCCCGGGGACCTGAACCAAGGTTTCTGCATTATCGACCAATATGCCGTCAAGCACTGAGCCACCTTGAATTTTCGTTTCATTCGTAATGGCAAATTCATCCAAAACGGCTTGGTTTACCCAGGCGGCATGTCCGTCGATACGCGTCATGTAGATCTTGACTTCCTCGAATCCATTCAGGTCGCTCGCTGTTGGAAATGTCTTTTCTAGCCAATCGTTTTGGTCCCATCCACGTCCTATGATCCAAGAATCATGAGGGTGGGCGGAAATGTAATCGGCTATACGCTCAATGCACTCTTCTTTCGAGTGAGCGCCGACAAGGTTTACCGTACTTAAAGTGCGCGCGTAACCGAAGAGGTGACCATGCGCATCTATAAATCCAGGGTAAAGGTGTTGTCCGCCTAATGAGATTTCTTCTTTTCCCCTCGGAAGCAGGGTGTGCTGGGTGATGTCGATAATATCTGCAATGGTACCGTCATTGATTCCAATCCAATAGTCAGAACTTTCATGGCCTTTAATCGCAATGGTAGGGCTGTGCAACTTAAAGTCTTTTATGATGACGTCGAATTTCGGTGATGGAGCGCAACTGAAAACCCCCGCCAAAGCAATGAGGTTATAAACAAAGAATCGGCCAAAAGTGTGGGAAAGATTGCGCATGATATTCAAATGTGTTGCTTTTAGAATCCCTAAATTTGCACAAATTCTTTTTTAAAATGAATAGCACTTCAGTTGCCACTTTAGAACAAGCCCAAGAAATGGGGCTGCGTCCTGAAGAATTTGAGTCCATCAAAGAAATACTTGGCCGTACGCCAAACTACCTAGAGCTAAGCGTTTATGGTGTGATGTGGAGCGAACACTGTTCCTACAAAAACTCCATTGTTTGGTTGAAGAAATTACCAAAAAAAGGTCCACACATGTTGGTAGAGGCTGGTGAGGAAAACGCTGGTTTGGTAGATATCGGTGATGGATTGGCTTGTTGTTTCAAAATAGAATCTCACAATCACCCCTCGGCTGTTGAGCCTTACCAAGGCGCTGCTACGGGTGTAGGTGGTATTAACCGCGATATTTTCACCATGGGTGCACGCCCAATCGCCCAATTAAATTCACTCCGCTTCGGTAAGCCTACTGAGGACCGCACGAAGTGGTTGGTAAAAGGGGTGAGCAAGGGTATCGGTGATTATGGAAATAGCTTTGGTATCCCAATTGTTGGAGGTGAAGTATACTTCGACGAGTGTTACCACCAAAACCCGTTGGTCAATGCCTTCTCAGCAGGTATTGTTGAAGTAGGTAAGCAAATTTCAGCAACTTCGACAGGTGCTGGAAACCCTGTATTCATCGTTGGTTCCGCTACAGGTAAGGACGGGATTCACGGTGCTTCTTTCGCTTCGAAAGACCTCGATGAGGATAGCGCAGACGATATCCCATCGGTACAAGTAGGTGATCCATTCCAGGAGAAATTATTGCTTGAAGCTACCATGGAACTTGCAACTACAGATGCCGTAGTAGGGATGCAGGATATGGGTGCTGCGGGTATTACTTGTTCAAGCTGTGAAATGTCAGCAGCGGGCGAGCACGGAATGGATATTTGGCTTGATAAAGTGCCATTGCGCCAAGAAATGGAAGCTTGGGAAATTCTACTTTCTGAATCTCAAGAGCGCATGCTTGTTGTCGTTGAGAAAGGTAAGGAGCAGGTCGTACTGGATATCTTTGAAAAATGGGATCTCGAATGTGAAGAGATCGGTGTAGTAACCGAAGGCGGTACTGTAAACTATTATTGGGGTGATGAACTCGTAGGTTCACTTCCGGCGGAAAGCGCTGTACTAGGTGGTGGTGCTCCGGTATACCACCGAGAGTGGTCTGAGCCAGCATACTACCAAGAGTACAAGCAATTCAGTATCGATAGCATAGAGCAGCCATCAGATTTAAAAGCGGTTGCTAAGCAGATGGTGGCCTTGCCAAACATCGCGTCGAAACGCTTTATCTACGAGCAATACGACAGTATGGTAGGTACGCGTAATATGGGTACAAACGCACCTTCAGATGCGGGTGTTGTAAATATTAAGGGGACGAACAAGGCGTTGGCCATGAGCGTGGATTGTAACAGTCGTTACGTGCATGCGGATCCTGAAGTAGGTTGTGCAATCGCAGTGAGTGAGGCAGCGAGAAATATCTCCTGTTCAGGAGGTATTCCTTCAGCAGTGACCAATTGTTTGAACTTCGGCAACCCTTACAACCCGGAAGTATACTGGCAATTCGTCGGATCCATCAAAGGGATGAGTGCTGCGTGTGAGCGTTTTGAGACACCGGTAACCGGAGGAAACGTAAGTTTCTACAATCAAACACAAATAGGAGATAAGGTAGATCCAGTTTTCCCAACGCCAACCATCGGTATGATCGGTGTGGTTGAGGATAAAAACTACGTGATGACCTTGGATTACAAGGCTAAAGGTGATTTGATCTTCATGATTGGCTCGAACCATGATGATATCAATTCTTCTCAATACTTGGTAAACATCCACGGCTTAGAGAAGAGCTCGACACCACACTTTGACCTTGAAGAGGAATTCGCAAACCAAAAACAGCTTCAAATGCTTATTCGTAAAGGCGCTATCAATAGTGCTCACGATGTAAGCGAAGGGGGTTTGTTCGTAGCCTTACTTGAAAAAGGTATGCCTTCAGGTCTTGGTTTTGATATTACTCTGCCTGCAGAGTTCCGCAAGGACGCTATTCTGTTCGGTGAAAGCCAGAGCCGCATTGTTGTTACGGTGAGCGAAGACAAAAAAGATGAATTCATCGACTTGATGATGCTCAACGGATGTGACTTCGACCTTTTGGGTCACGTAACAAAAGGTAGCATTCGAGTGGATGATGAGGATTGGGGCACAGTAGCCGATTACAAATCGACCTACGATAATGCACTTGGTGATATACTTACCAAGTAATCCAATACAATAGCTAAAATTCAGGACGGCTTCTGCGAGAGTAGAGGCCGTTTTCTTTTGCATATCTCCCTATGCTGTATTCGACTCCAAATAACACACCAGGAGTGAGAGCAGTAGCCGGGGAAAAAGGCCAAGTCCAACTTGCCATCATACCAACGTTTTTGGTAAGATGCCATGCGAAGCCTATTTGTGGTGCCGCCCCGAAAGTATTGGCCCTTTGTTGAGATAGTCGTTCTGCGGTTTGCACGATTCCCATACCGAAGCGTACCTCGCTATGCAGTGGTTCTAAGGGGATTTTTCGAATGACCGAGAAGGTCCGCCAATCATTGAATGTATTCTCCTTCCATATACCGCCGCCATCGGTCAGCGCTTGGAACTGGAGGTAGGTATTTTTATCGTATTCATAACCCATTTGGACCCCAACATAAGGATAGCCTCCTCCAATATTGAAGAATGAGTACCGGTTGGCATACATAGAGGTATGACGCTGGCCAAAGCTTAGCGTCGAGAAGCAAATTAAGGCCGCTAACAAAAGAGACTTTCTCATCCTATAAAGGTATGTTATGAGCCTCTCAGTTTTACTTTAGGTGAGACAGTACTATCAACAGGCTAACCAAAATAAAAAGAAGCCAAACGGAAAGTGTTGGCGTGCGCTTCAATAATGGTTTTGATTTTTGGACTATAGCCCCCGCCCATCACTGCGACCACAGGAGTGAGGTGCCGTTTGCAGTATTCAAAAACGAGTTCGTCCCTGCGTTTGCAACCTTGCAAGGTGAGTCCCATGCGACCAAGTTTATCGCCTTGCAAAACGTCCACACCACTCTGAAAGAAGACAAATTCGGGTTGTACTGTATTGAAGAGTTTCTCCAAGGATTCTTCCAAAGTACTGAGGTAGATATGATCACCAGTGAAGTCTTCTAGGGGAATATCTAGGTCGGAAGTTTCCTTGTGGTAGGGATAGTTTTTGGCGCCATGCATGGAAAAGGTATAGATGCGCGGGTCGCCCTGCGTGAGAACGGCGGTGCCGTTGCCTTGGTGAACGTCTAGGTCAATGACGAGGATGCGTTCGAGGCCGTGAAAGTCGATGAGGTGGTGGGCGCCGATGATGATGTCGTTGAGGATACAAAATCCTTCGCCGTGGTCATAGTAGGCATGGTGTGTGCCACCGGCAACATTGAGTCCGGCGCTTTGGTGGGTGAGGGCGTGAACGGCAAGGTCTACTGTGCCTTGACAGATAGTGCGCTCGCGGTCGATCAATTGTTGGGATAGGGGGAAGCCAATTTTTCGCTGCGCTTTACCCGGCAATGTCAAGTCCTTGAGTTGCTGCCAATATGCTGCGCTATGTGTGCGCAGGATTCGTTTTTCTGGGAGAAGGCTAGGATGGATGATTTGGTCCCTAGTGAGGGTGCCTTCGTACATCAGCTGCTCTGGGAGCAGGCTGTATTTCGCCATGGGAAACCTATGGTTGTCCGGTAAGGGATGATGATAAATGGGTGCCCAGGCGATTTTGATCATGCTACTGCCTCAACACAGCCCCTGCACGTTTGTTCAATTGGTCCAGAATCTTCGAAACCATTTTATCTACTGCCTTATCGTTCAGCGTTTTGTTGGCGTCTTGGAAAATCATTCCGATCGCATAACTCTTCTTGTCGCTCGGCAACTTATCCCCTTCGTATACATCGAACAGAAAGGTGTTTTGTAAGAGTCCGCGGCCCGTTTGGGTGATGATCTCCTCCATGTTTTGGTAGGATTCGTTTCGGTCGACCAATAGCGCCACATCGCGGCGTACGGATGGGAACTTGGGTAGGTTTTCGAAGAGTTGGCTGCCTTGCTGCAAGACTAATTGGACACATTGATCCCAATTCATCGAAGCATGTACCACTGCTCCTTTACAATCGAAATGCTTCAACACCTTTGGATGTACTAAGCCTAGGAATCCAATGGAGCTCTTGCCTGCCTTGATTTCTACATACTCGCTGTACAGGGAGTGGCTGCCCGTCTTAAAAGTGGCGTTCAGTCCCAATCTATCAAGTAGTGCCTCCATCATTCCCTTCATCCAGAAATAATCGTTGGCTTGGGCGCCTTGATTCCAACTGTCTGTGGTGGTGTGGCCAGCGGCGAAAAGGTCGAGCTTGGTTTGTTCGTAATACCCGCTGGCCCCTTTGCCGTATGTTTTTCCTCGCTCGAAAAATCTCAAGTTCGGTTGTTGGCGTTTCTGGTTGAAGCTGATGGCTTGCAAACCGCCAAAGAGCAGGTTGGCGCGCATCACATTGAGGTCGAGACTCAGTGGGTTCATCATCTCCACGAGGGAGTCCTCGAGTTCGCCTTGAAGTTTTTCATAATCCTCGCCCTTGCTCAAGGAATTGTTCATGATTTCGAAGAAACCATTTCCGGTGAGCTGTTGGAGCACATTCTTTTCTAGTTTTTCGGGACGAGGGTCCAGTGGAGCCACGCTAATTTTCATTTGCGAAGGCACCTCTACCTTGTTGAATCCATAAATTCTTAAGATTTCCTCGGCAATATCTACATCACGGGTCACATCCACGCGGTAGGTGGGGACTGTGACTTTCCAAGTATCTCCATTGACCTCAAGGATTTTGAAGTCCAATAGTTTTAGGATCAAATTCACGGTATCCGCGCTGAGTTCTAGTCCTATCAAAGACATGACTTTTTGGAAACTAAAGCTCACTTCTTCCCACGGGAATGAGGCAGGTCCTTCGAGGTCCACAGGGCTGATTTCAGCACCTGCGAGTTCTGCTAATAGTGATAGGGCGTAAGCATGCGCTTGTGCCGTAATGTTAGGGTCTACACCGCGCTCGTAGCGGTAGCTGGCATCGGAATTGATAGCGTGACGCTTGGCGGTTTTTCTCACTCGTACGGCGTTGAAATAAGCGCCTTCGAGATAAATATTTTTAGTGTTTTGGCTTACTCCGCTGGTCAATCCACCCAATACACCGGCAATACAAACGGGCCCTTTGGCGTCGGCAATAATCATATCTGCAGGGTCCAAGGTGCGTTCTACCTCATCCAAAGTGGTGAGGGTTTCGCCGGCCTTTGCGGGACGTACGATCACGGCATTGCCTTGAAGTTGATCTGCATCAAAGGCATGCAATGGATGACCGAAGGTGTGCATGACGTAGTTGGTGATATCTACGACGTTGTTTTTCGGGGTGAGGCCGATGGCGGTCAAGCTATTGCGCAACCACTCGGGGCTTTCTTGTACGGTAATATTGGTGAGGTATGCGCCATAGTAGGCTGGACAGCCATCATCTTCCACTGTAAGGGTGATGGGGTTGGTGGCGTTTGTAGGGAATGTGCCGCTCGGAATTGTTAGAGCTGGAGCCGATTCTCCCGCGGTGATCAACGCCGCACGCAGGTCGCGGGCCATACCAATGTGTCCCATGGCGTCGGTGCGGTTTGGTGTCAAGCCTATTTCAAATATGTGGTCGGATTCCAGTGAAAATACTTTGGCACAAGGGATACCAGCCTTCCATTTATCCTCGAGCACGAGGATGCCATCGTGGTCATTGCCTAATCCTAGCTCGTCTTCTGCACAGATCATTCCCATGCTCACCTCACCGCGGATTTTTCCTTTTTTCAAGGTCAATTCTTCACCGCTGGGGTAGAGGGTGGTGCCGACGAGGGCCACTGGTACGGTTTGTCCAGCGGCGACGTTTGGAGCGCCACAAACTATTTGCAGAGGTTCATTTTCGCCCACATCGACGGTGGTGATGCGCAATCGATCAGCGTTGGGGTGTTGTTCGCAGGTCAATACTTTGCCCACGACTACTCCGCGGAGTCCGCCTTTAACGGATTCAACTTCTTCAATACCTTCCACTTCTAGGCCAGTATCGGTTAGGATTTCGGCTACTCGCTCAGGGCTGAGGTCTAGGTGTAAGTATCGCTTTAACCAACGGTATGAAATCTTCATGCGCGCAAAATTCGAATAAGGTTCAAAGGTACACTTTGCCCGGCAAAAGCAAAGGGCAATACGCGCCTTTTAAAAGGCAGAAAAGAGTAGGGCGCCATAGAGTCCAAATCTGAGGAATCTCACCAGGGTGATCCACACGAAATATTTGAACGGGTATTTATTCATACCGCTGAGTTGGCAGACGATAGGATAGGGTAATGGGGTGAGGGCGGCCAGGATGATGATCAGTCCCCCGAAGCTGCGCAGCTGGTCCATGGTGGTGGCGTTGCGTTCGAGGATTCGTTCGCGCACGATTTTGCGTGTAGACCAGAATCGGCCAATGAAATAGGAAACTATTCCCGCGGTGTAGCTCAACGTGGCCAAAAGGGCCAGCATCCAGTTGGGCTTAAGGGTTTCATCTGCCCAAACGATGAGGAGTTCGGGGGTGATGAATCCAAATGAAACTTCGCTGAAGAAAAATAAGCTGATCAGGCCGGCCGGGGAGAGGATTTGAGTGACCCAAGCCATGGCATTGTCGATGTTGATGATGAATCCGTCGATTAGGTAAAACAGGCCAATAATGATGAGGATGGAGGCGCCGAGTTTTAGCAAGTTTGAACGTAAGAAGGTATACCCGCCTGTGCGCAATAGAAGTTGGTGGTAGGCTTTTAGGAAAATGGATATACGTTTTGGCATCTTATGATATTCGGTTCCATCCCCACTGGTGCTTGTACAATGCGGCCCAGTGGTCTCTTATGCTTTGGTGGTCTTTTAGGTCCAATTGCGGGTCTTCGCGCAATAACTGTTCCACGATGTGCCGCGTCCAAGCTAAAAGTGGTCCATCTCCGGTGAGGGAGGCGAGTTTAAAAGGCAATTGGCCGCTCTGCCGAGTGCCCATCATATCTCCAGGACCGCGTAATTGCATGTCGACTTCGGCAATTTCAAACCCATCTTGAGTGCGAACCATGGTCTCTAAACGCGTCTTTGCATCCTCGGTTAGTTTGAAGGAAGAGACCAGCACGCAGTAGCTCTCTTCAGACCCTCGGCCGACGCGTCCGCGCAGCTGATGCAATTGACTCAATCCAAAACGCTCGGCATTTTCAATCACCATCACACTTGCATTTGGGACGTTCACACCCACCTCAATAACTGTAGTGGCGACGAGAATGTTCGCCTTGCCTTTGGCGAAGCGCTGCATTTCACCCTCCTTTTCCTCCGCATTCATGCGCCCGTGGATCACTGCGATTTCGTATTGCGGACGAGGAAAATCTCTCAGGAGTTGTTCGTAGCCGTCTTGAAGGTTTTTAAGGTCCAATTTTTCACTTTCCTCAATCAACGGGAATACCACGTAGACTTGGCGTCCCTTGGCAATTTCACGTTGCATGAAGCCGTTGAGTTTGAGGCGATTTTTATCGTAGAGATGGTGTGTCTGTATAGGTTTTCTTCCCGGCGGCAGCTCATCGATGGTGCTCACGTCTAAATCCCCATAGATGCTCATGGCGAGGGTGCGAGGGATAGGGGTGGCAGTCATGACCAATACATGTGGCGGATGCTCGTTTTTCTTCCACAATTTAGCGCGCTGGGCAACGCCGAATCGATGCTGTTCGTCGATGACGGCAAGGCCAAGATTGGCAAACTTTACTGTAGGTTCGATAAGGGCGTGGGTCCCGATCAGAATGGATAGGCTACCGTCCGCTAGACTCTGGTGAATGGAGGCGCGCTCGGCAGCGGTGGAACTTCCAGTGAGCAGGGCGATGGAAATGCGGGCTGGGGCGCACAATTCCTTTAAGCCTTCATAATGTTGGGTGGCCAGGATTTCTGTAGGCGCCATTAAGGCCGCTTGGTACCCATTGTCTATGGCCAATAACATAGCCAACAGTGCCACGATGGTTTTACCGCTACCTACATCGCCTTGCACTAATCTGTTCATCTGAGCGCCGGTGCGGACATCGGCCCGGATTTCTTTGACCACGCGCTTTTGCGCACTCGTCAATTCGAAAGGAAGGTGATTTTCGTAGAAGTTTAAGAATGTCTGTCCCACCTCATCGAAAGCATAGCCTTTGATGCCGGTTTTCTGTCGCATTTTGTTGCGCAATTGGGTCAGTTGTAAAAAGAAGAACTCGTCAAACTTGATTCGTTTTTTGGCCGCTTCGAGGTGTTCGACACTTTTAGGGAAGTGAATCCACTGAAGGGCTTGGGGCAATCCGATGAGCCCGTGTTTCGCTCGAAAAGCTTCGCTCAAGGGATCTTGGATTTCGCCCAATTCCGTTTTTAAGATCCCATAAATGACTTTGCCTAATCCTTTAGAATGAAGGCCTTTTTTGGTCATTTTGTCGGTGGTGGAGTACACAGGTTCCAAGGTGGAGCTTTGCTGCGTCTCGGGGGCGTATATTTCAGGATGGGGAATGCTCTTTTTTCCCTTGAAGTCATTGACTTTACCGTACACGATGAGCGGCACATTGGCCTTGAGGGAACGCGAGATCCACTTGGCCCCCTTAAACCAAACCAATTCTATTTCACCGGTTGAATCTTTGAAATATGCGACTAATCTGCTTTGCCTGCCCACACCCATGGTTTCCCATCCGGTGATTTGCCCTTTGATTTGCACCTCGCCGCTAAATGCGGTCAGCCCCGCCACTGTGGAAAAATTACTTTTATCCACATAGCGGAAGGGGTAGTGCTCGAGCATTTGGCGCATGGTACACACCCCAAGTTCCTCCGCAAGGACTGCGGCGCGATCCGGTCCAACACCGTTGGCATATACTATAGGGCTTTGGGTTGTGCTCATCGTTGTAAAAGTAAGTATCTTTTCAGCGTCGTTTATGCAGAACCAGAGCGCAAATATTTACAGAATACTCACACTCGCGACAGATTTATTGCTGATCGTTGGCGTGTTCATGTTAGTGGGATGGTGGCGCTTTGAAGACCTACGCATCTCGAATCCAGAATATTACAACTACTACTTGCAGCTTTGGGTGCTAACCGGAGTGAGCTGGCTCGTCGTGGGTCGCTGGTCAGGGAGTTTCACCTATACGGCCGGTTTAGAGCAACGCAACGTCACGGGCCAACTGCTGCAAGCCGCCCTAGCGCAGTTCGCCATCCTCGCAATTATCGTCGTAGGACTCAAAGGATATTATTACAGCCGCCTCTTTTTAGCGGTCTTCTTCAGTGCCTTCTATGCCTTTGCTTGGTTGAGCCGATTATTTTATGTGGCTTACCTCCGTCGCCAAATGGCCGCTGGAAAATGGCAACGTAGGTTCTATTTATTAGGCAGTCACGCCACTGCTGACGCCTTTATTGCGCTTACGACCCACCGCCCGGAATTGGGTTGGACACATGTTGGGTCAGATGCTGAAACGCTAGACGACAACCTAAACGTGGACGAAATTATCTGTGCTTTGTCGCCAGCTTCTGAGCAATACCAAGAGGCAGAGCGCTGGGCAGAAATGCGCGGTGTGCGGTTCCGCTACCTTCCCGATATGGGTGCGCATTATGCCGGTCAGATGAATATGTCCACCCTGGAAGGTATTCCGGTTTTTTCCTGGCGAAGTGAACCTTTGTTATTGTGGTCCAACGCCCTCTTCAAGCGATTATTTGATGTGGTTTTGGCCCTAGTCGGCATCGTAGCATTGCTGTCTTGGATTTTTCCAATTTCGGCAATACTCTTGATCTTATCTGGGGTGAAGCCTTTGTTCATTCAAGAGCGTGTAGGTTTGTCCGGAAGGCCTTTCAAAGTCTTAAAGTTCCAGACCATCAAACCGTCTACGGGCGATTCCAATGCATTGCAGCGTTGGATGCGCAAAATGGGTTGGGACGAGCTACCACAACTGTTCAACGTTTTGGCGGGACAGATGAGTTTGGTGGGACCACGCCCGCACACGAGCGAAGATGTGGAATCCTACAGTTCGTTAGTTAAAAATTACCGTATACGCCATTGGGCCAAACCGGGGATGACTGGGTTAGCTCAGATTAGAGGATTGCGCGGTGGCGGACCGGGTGCGGACGAAGCCTTGTTGAAGGAGCGCATTCGGGCGGACGTGTATTACATTGAAAATTGGTCCCTGCTATTGGACCTTAGAATCATATTGGAAACGCTGCTACGTACGGTGTTTTACCCGAGCAGCTTGCATCAAAAATTAGACAGATGAAATACCCCGATCTCTTAGAAAGATTTCAGCGTTACGTACAAATAGACACGCAAAGCGACCCGCATAGTCCTACCGTGCCGTCGACGGAAAAGCAAAAAGATTTGGGCCGCGTGCTTGTGGAAGAATTGCTCGCAATGGGCGTGAGTGATGCGCACATGGACGAGAAAGGCTACGTATACGCGACAGTCCCAGCATCGGCAGGCCACGAGAGTGCTCCGGCCATTTGCTTTTGTTCCCACATGGATACCTCGCCAGAATACAGCGGGGCAGGAGTGGTACCGACCTTACACCACAACTACGATGGAGGTGATATTGTGTTGCCGAAGGGCGATGTCGTCATAGGTCCCAAAGCTTTTGGTCCACTGAAGGAAATGGAAGGACATACCATTATTACCTCGGACGGTTCGACCTTGTTGGGTGCAGATAACAAAGCTGGGGTAGCAGAGATCATGGCTGCCGCGGCCTATATAATGAAACACCCAGAGGTGCCGCACGCGACTATGAAGTTGCTGTTCACCCCGGACGAAGAAATAGGCCGAGGGGCGGACCATGTGGATATAGAAAAATTAGGCGCTGCTTGGGGTTATACCATGGATGGTGCCACGAAGGGTTCTATTGAAGACGAGACCTTCTCGGCAGATGGTGCGACCGTGATTTTCCGTGGGGCCAATACCCACCCAGGCTATGCTCACAAGAAGATGGGCAATGCGTTGAAGGCCGCTGGAGTGTTTTTGAGTTTGTTGCCGCGCCAAGAATGGGCGCCGGAAGCGACCAAAGGAGAGGCCGGCTTCGTACATCCGTATGAGATTAAAGGAGGGGTGGAAGAAGTGCGCATTACGATGATCTTGCGCAGTTTTGATTCGACGGAATTGAATGAATATGCCCAACTCCTTCATGCTCTCGCCAAACAAGCATCCAAGGCGGTGAAGCGCACCAGCTATGAGATTGAGATAAGCGAGCAATACCGCAATATGAAGGAGATCCTCGTCCAACATCCGCAAGTCGTGGCCGTGGCAGAGAAAGCCATTGATGCGTGCGGATTGCCTGTGCGTAAGGCGAAGATCCGTGGCGGAACAGATGGCTCAAAGCTCAGCTTCATGGGCCTCCCTTGCCCCAATATTTTTGCCGGGGAGCATGCCTTCCACAGTCCCTATGAATTTGTGAGTCTACAGGATATGGAGAGCGCCACCGATGTCATCGTGAAGTTGCTCGAACTAGTAGCTACTGAAGCATAAAAAAAGCCGCCCCGAGGGCGGCTTTTTTTATGGTGCCAAAAATTTTTCTCAGCCTCGTGCGGCATAGGCTTGGTTGAGGGCGTCCGCGAGGCGCACGCCGGCCTGAGCCAACCGCAAGTGCAATAGTTCAGTATTGTCGTAAACATAACGGTAGCCCATTCTTTCTGGGTCCCCCATGGTAGAGTAGCACTGCTCGCGCATTTCCACGCTCTCGCGCACCCAATCCTTGGTGGTCATGCCTTTCCAAGATTGAATATGCTCGGGAGTCACAGTGCTCATGATCCAAGTAGAATATTCCGTGTAGGACATTTTCCAGTAATCAATGAGTCCGCTGTCCCACACGCGGTGCAGGTTGGAGCTCTCCCAGAAGAACTTGACTTTGACTTGGTTTCCGCCCATGTCCGTACCGTTGCCACAGTGCAGTGGCTGGTGCACATCGCCAATGAGGTGGGCAAGGGCGCGCAAGGCAAAGGCCTCATCTACGCTGTAGTTTTGTGTCTCGATTTCCTTGAGGAACTTATCGATGGCCATCCAAACATCGCCTTTATCCGGGTGTTCGTGGTGGTCCAAGTGGTCGACAGATTCTACGGTGCAGTAGTGCCATGCGTTCAAGCTGTCGTACGACGGTTCGGACTTAATAAAGTCCATCCAGTTTGCGACCATGGCTAGGTCTTCTCCATCAAGGGTATTGATAATGTGCGCTTTAACCTCAGGGTTGAGGTGGTCCATCGCAATGTGTCCCACGACGCGGTGGCCGGTAAGTCCCCA
>DFQY01000032.1 GCA_002378005.1 Flavobacteriales bacterium UBA3477 | reverse complement strand
ATTCCCGAACTTTGAGGGAACGGCCCAAGGGTTTGTGTATAACGAAGAAGGAGGCTGCAACTAAGCAGTAAAGTCATATGAAAACAAGAATTCTAACCCTTTTAACAGCGTCGCTACTTGCCTTCATGGCTTGTAAGCCAGAGGTGGGACCCATTGGACCCGCATACGAAGCCGGCGCAGGAATCATAGGAACTTGGGAACTCTCAGATGCCGACCAAACAGATTTGAGCTTGCCCGTTCCGGAAACCCGCGACATCTCGTATTTCTACACGAACAGCACGGACAAATGGATAGTCCAGTTCAATGAAGACAGCACCTACTCCGTCAACTCGGCAGGACCAGGCTTCAATGTATTTGGCACCTCAGGCACATGGCGCTACAACTCGCCACAGTACCCATCAGAACTACATTTGACTGAAGATACGATGACTACCATCCTTCCACTAGGCAACATGCCACGCACCATCGATCAAAACGTTGTGTTCGTTTACGATCGTGTGCGCTGTGATAAGCCTAGCGTTTCGTATAAATTGACATTCACTCGTAAATAAGCCCACAATGAAAAAGAGTATCACCCTATTTGCATTGACCTTGGGCGTCGTAGCGAACGCTCAGATTTCCACTGTGCCTGATGAAAACATCGACCCAGCGGATTCTTTGGAAATCATTTTCGATCCGGCAGGATTGGACTTGTCTGATGAGCCACAAGATTTGTTGAAGCAGGCCATTGATGCCGGCGAAGATGTGTACTTGTGGACTTGGAAACCGGCGGCTCACCCAGACGGTCACCCGCTGGTGAACGGCACGGGTTCTGCCCCTTGGAAAAACTCCAACGAAGCATTGAAATTCACACCAAATGCCAACGGAACTTTCTCGTTCAAGATGGTCCCAACTCTTTGGTACGAAGTAGATGCTGCGACCGTATACAGCGAGGACATCCACTTCTTGGTGAAGGCAAAAGACGGTGGCGGTTATGGCGATCCTGATGTAAAAACTCCGGATCAAGTGATCAACATCGATCCACCAGCCACAGAGCGCAACCCATTCTACCACTTCCCGAACAAGGTAATGGCAGATGATATTGTGACCTTGCGTTACGAGAATTGGAGAGAGGAAAAAGCCAGCATGCAAAACCTCGCAGAGGACGATTGTTATGTCTATGCCAAGGTGATTTTCACCGACGGCACCTTCAGCCAGATTGAGAACACCTTCAACGTGGGCACTAACCCAAAATTGAAGATGAACTACCTAGGCGACGGTAACTTTGAGATGCTGATCGTTCCTTCTGAATTCTTTACAGTACCAGCCAATAAGACGATTGATTACCTTGAATTCATTGCCATGAAGAAGGTGTTTGCCACCGGCGCGGATCGTGTTACCGAAGCGGTAAACGTCCTTATTGAATGCCAATAATACAGGGAACGTCGTAACTTATGAACCCGGCCTTGTGCCGGGTTTTTTGAACACACTCGAAAACTACAAGACATGCAACAAAAACCTAGACTCAGTTTTTGGCAGATCTGGAACATGAGCTTTGGCTTCTTGGGGATCCAATTCGGCTATGCCCTCCAAAGCGGTTTCATGACCCGCGTATTTGAAACCTTAGGTGCCGATGAGCACAGCCTACCTCTACTGTGGTTGGCCGCGCCTTTGACAGGACTTATCGTGCAGCCTATTATTGGCCAGATGAGTGACAACACTTGGCACCCGCGTTGGGGCCGTCGCCGCCCGTTCTTTTTGATCGGTGCCATCCTAGCGTCCATTACCCTGTTCTTCATTCCTCACAGCAGCTTTCTATGGATGGCCGCCGGAGCATTGTGGATTCTCGACGCTTCGATGAACATTTCCATGGAGCCGTTCCGTGCTTTAGTTGCGGACAAGCTTCCAGATAGTCAGCGCTCTTTCGGATTCGTGGTACAAACCCTCATCATCGGGATCAGTACTTGGGTAGCATCTAACCTTCCCCTTTTCGTTTCTAAACTTGGGGTGAGCAATGAGGCAGATCCAGGCGTAGTACCTATGTCGGTGCAAGTGGCCTTTGCCGTAGGCGCTATGGTGTTCATCTTGTCCATTCTGTACACCGTCTTCACGACAGACGAGTATCCGCCCGAAGACCTAGAAGCTTTCCGTGCAGAACGCGAGCAGAATGCTGGTATGGCAAACACATTGAAAGAAGTGGTTAAGAACATCGCCGAAATGCCTCTGACCATGCGCAAATTAGGGGTGGTCCAATTCTTTTCTTGGTTCGCCTTCTTCACCATGTGGTCGATGGCCAATCCAGGCCTCACCGACCACGTCTTCGATGCCCCAAAACCCGAAGCCATCGAGTATGCTTCGAGCACGCCGGAGGCCATTGAGGTCTACAAGGTGGCCGACAAAGCTTTCAACGACGCCTCCAACCAAGTGGGCTCGTACATGGGCTACTACGGGTTGAGCTCCATGGCTTTTGCCTTGCTGCTCACCTTATGGACCTCACGTCGTCGCATCAACCGGAAGTATGTTCATATGGCCTCACTATTCGCCGGTGCCTACGGATTCTTCAACATGTATTTCGCCAACGAACCGTCCGATCTTGGACTAAGTTTCGTCCTTATCGGCTTCAGCTGGGGATCCATCCTCTCGATGCCGTACGCCATGTTGAGCTCGGCCATCGATCCGAATCGCATGGGCGTGTACATGGGGATCTTCAATATGTTTATCGTGCTCCCACAAATCGTGGCGGCCTTTGCCATCACGCCGTTGTACAAAAACCTCTTTGGTGATGCTCCTATTAACGCGATGCTTTTGGCGGGTTTTGCACTCGTGCTGGCCGCTCTCGCCAACCTCCTGATCACCAACCGAAAGGTCATGACCTACGTGCCGGAAGGCGAAGCATAACTCAAGAAAAAAGGCGCTCCACGGGGCTCCTTTTTTGTATTTAAGAAGTTCGTTTTTTCCGGAATTCCCGTGGCGAACATCCTTTGATTTTCAGAAAGGCTCGGTTGAAGGAAGAGCTGGAGTTGAACCCGCTCTCTGCGGCCACTTCTGTCATGGCTTTGTTGGTGTTGATCAACAAGTTTGATGCCACGGTAGTACGCAATTGCATGAGGTAATCTACAAAAGTCAGTCCCGAGGTTTGACGGAACCAGCGGCTAAAGCTCTGTTCGGTCATACTGGCTACATCGGCAATCTCGCTGAGGGTGATGATGCCTTGGTAGTGGTCTTGAATATACTTTGAGACGCGCTCCATGCGTTGGCTAATCTTCTGACTCATCACATTGGAGTAGGCGCTATTGGTTGAGACGGTGTTGAATTCTGGTCGCTCGGCAATCATGGCCATGAGGTTGAAGAAGGCCCCGATGCTTCTGAGTGGATCATTGCCGACAATGGTTGCGAAGGCGTCGTGTTCTTTATCGTTGAGTATGCCTAAATCAATACCGAAACTCATCGCGTTGAAAAGACGTCGAAGGGCCGAGCTTTCTTTGAAGGAATTGAGCCACTCTTGCGTGAATTGGAGCCCCCAACATTCTTTTTCCATGACTACACCCTCCTCATCAGTACTGACGAAGTTATGGGGAAGATAAGGGCCGAGTAGGAAGGCCTTCCCTGGGCGGAACTCAACCGTTTTGTTGCCGATGAAGGCGATTCCTTCGCCTTTGACAATGTAGGTGATTTCAATTTCGGGGTGGTAGTGCCAGTAATCATCGAAAATGCTCTGCTTGAGGACATAGCTGTTATAGCTACGGTCCTGTTCGGCAATGCGGATATTCTCAATGGTAGCTTTCACGCTATAACATTTCTATCATTTGGGCCTCCCAAGGGGCATATTCGTTCTCCTTCTGCTCCCACTCGTTGGTGTAGGTTCGCCGCTCGTCAGAAGCGTTGATGACTAACCGCCAAGTGCCTTGTTCCGAGGTGATCCAGAGCACGTACCAACCGTCTTTGGGGACTTTTTGTCGTACTTGAGTTTTTCCGCGGAGCTTTCGGGAAGCGCCCAATTCTTGACACAAATCTAATAAATCCCCACCTATTTTGTCAAAATCAGGGAACTCGCCTTCAAGCCCGGGCATATCCTCGCGAATGGCGCCATGGTCTTTGTGACCACTGAGGCCCAATTCCGTGCCGTAGTACAGCACAGGAATCCCACGCATCGCGTACAGAAGGGTTAAGGCACTTTTGAGTTTGGTGGTGTCTTGGCTGAATTGCCCCAAAAACCTCCCATCATCATGGTTGTCTAAGAAGATGATTAGGTCCTCGGGATGCTCATACAAATAGTCGCTTACCAAGCGGTAATACAACTCCCCCGCGCCGGTATTCCACCCAAATTGTTCATGTTCCACCGCGCTGTACATCTTATGAATGGCCCGCCACATTGTAAAATCTGTCACTGCATCGGCCAATGAGAAATGCCCTTCGTACATCTTGTTCGGGGCGAAGTAGGCCTGCGAAGCTTCGTTATAGGACCAAGTCTCGCCAAAGACAAAAATGTTGGGGTAGAGTCGTTTGAGTAATTGGTTCATCTTCCGTAAAAACAGCGGATCCGAAAAGGCATAGGTATCGCAGCGCAGGGCATCCACCTCAAACATCTCGATGTACCACAGTGTCGAATAGCGCAAATACGATGCGGTCAGTGGATGGCGCTGATCCAAGTCGGGCATTGCTCCGGCAAACCAACCCTGCTCAAAGGCCTGCTTATCCTGCCGCAACGCATGCGGATCAAACAAGGCTGAAAATCTAAAATTTGAATACGGGATGCTGCCGTCCGGATTGAAATGCACCATCGCGGAATCTGGCAAATTGCGGTGCAAATAATGCTCTATACCCCAGTGATTGTACACGATATCCATGATGTGCTTCATTTCCCTTTGATGAAGATCGGTGGCCAATTCGATCAGCGCCTCATTCCCTCCATACCTTGGGTCTACTCTATAGTGATCCGTAATGGCATAGCCGTGGTAACTGTCGCGTTCCATGTCGTTTTCCAATACGGGATTAATCCAAAGTGCCGTAGCGCCCAAACCTTCTATATAATCCAAACCCATTTGTATCCCCTGCAAATCACCGCCGTGACGGGCATAAGGCTTGGAACGGTCCACGCCACGCTCGCGCATTCCAGGCACATCATCATTTGAAGGGTCGCCGTTGTGGAATCTGTCTGGAGTAATCAAGTAGACCAAATCCTGATCGCTCAAGCCTTGCGGTTCGTGGCCACTACGCTCGAGCAGGGGAAAATCAAAAGACTTTGGCCCAATGTTAAGTTCGATTTTTTCTTTATTGTAACCCGGGCGGATCCACAGCTTCACCAGTGAATAGCGGTCGCCATAATGTGTGGTCTTCAAGACTTTCCCCGCAGATTTCTCGACCTCCGCAGCCCATTTAAAAAGGCCCTCACCCTGAAGCAAAATCTCCACCGTATCTAAGGGGTGGTCAACCCACCAGTTAGGCGGGCCCATGCGCTGCACCGTTTGCCCTTTAATGGAATTCAGGCAACTCACTGAAAGCAGGAGCATTAGGGTAAAAAGTGCGGATTTCTTCATTTCGTGCGTGATTATGCAATAATATGGTTAAAAACCGATAGAATTGGCCACTCTTCCTCGTTGAACAAGTCTTAAATTTGAAAGGTACTGCGTACACTAAATACTAACCAATCTCATATACTATGAAAAAACTTTACGCAATTGCAGCTGCTTTATGCTTCGGTGTAGCAGCATTTGCACAAAACCACAGCGTTACGTTCCAGGTAGACCTAGGGTCGACTGCAGCGAGCTCTAACGGTGTGCATGTTGCCGGTTCTTTCCAGAGCTGGTCTCCTAGTACAACCTCAATGTCTCAGGTAGGGTCTACTTCGGTATACTCTGTGACAGTTTCTGTTCCTGCGGGACAATTGGAGTACAAATTCATCAACGGTAATGCATGGGGTGACGACGAGAGCGTTCCTGCACCTATCCAAGTTGGTACGAACGGAAACAACAACCGCTGGGCAGTGATCTCTCAAGACACTACTCTTCCTGCAGTAATGTTTGCCGGTGCAGCTCCTGCTGGACAGAAAGCCATCCAATTCAAAGTGGATTACGCACTTCAAACAGTAAGTGCAGATTCTGCACACGTTGCGGGGAACTTCCAAGGTTGGGATCCTTCAAAATCACAACTTGTAAACTTCGATGGTGTACACCGTTACATCGCGTACGTAAACAAGACTGATTCTGTGTACTTCAAATTCTTGAACGGTAACGGATGGAGCGCTGTTGAAACGGTTCCTTCAGCTTGTCAAGCTTCAAGTGCGGGTATCAGCCAAGGCGACAACCGTTACTACACGGATTCTGTAAGCGGTATCTATGAAGTATGTTACAGCCAGTGTGGTCCTTGTACTGTTTTGCCTACGTACGACATCACTGTAAATGTTGATGTTAGCTCAATCGCGGCTTGTGGTACTTTAGATTCAGTATCGTTGGCGGGTCCTATCAACGGTTGGGGCGGCGAGACCATGTCTGATCCTGATGGTGACGGAGTGTGGTCTATCACTTACTACGATGTAGATTCAGGTGATTTCACGTTCAAAGCTCGCTACCATGAAAACGGAAACACCAACTGGGAAGGTGGCGGTAACAAGGTGATTACTGTAAGTTCAGATTCAATTGTGGCAACACGTTGTTTCGGTAACGACACTTACGGACCTTGTCCTTCAGTTCCAGCAACAGCTGATGTAACGTTCATCGTTGACTTTACTCAAGCGTCTTACACTCCTGCAGATACCATCTACTTGATCGGAAACTTCACTCAGTGGGAGCAAAACGCTATCACTATGGTTCCTCACACCACTGCGGGTCAGTACATCGCGACTGTACCTAGCTTCTGTCCAGGAACTATGGAATACCGCTTCTCTAATGGCGATCCAATGAACTCGGGTAACCACGAGCCAGTAACTTCTGATTGTGGTGTTGATAATGGTGTAGGTGGTTACAACCGTTTCTTCGCTCGTACAGGTTCAGCGGATACTTTGCGTCACACTTACGGTACTTGTTCATTCGTAGGTTTGGAAGAAGGTGAGTTGGATTTCGTAACTGTTCGTCCTAACCCGATGACTGAAACTGCGACTATCGCTCTGGGTACTTCTGACCTATTCACTGTACGTGTAATGGACATCACAGGTCGTGTCGTAGCTGGATTTGACAACGTACAAGGCGATGTAGAACTCGTTCGCAATAACATGTTGAGCGGTTTGTACTTCGTTAATGTTGCCAACAGTAAAGGCGATGTAAAAACCATGAAGGTAGTTGTAGAGTAATCTGCAAATTCTCCATAAAACAAAGCCCCCGGCGCATCCGCGCCGGGGGCTTTTAGTGGTTAAAATTTTCGCGCTACGCGCGGTTGACTAAGCCGTGCTCGACAGCAAATCTGACCAAACCAGCCGTGTTCACCATTCCCAATTTGTTGAGGATGTTTTGGCGGTGGTTATCAATAGTTCTTTTTGAGAGGAAGAGCTGCTTGGCGATTTGATCATTGGTTAATTGGTCACAGATCATTCCAACAATTTCTTTTTCGCGCTTACTGAGCTTGGCCACGCCTGGGTGCTCTTTCCCAATGTTGATCAGGTTCTTACCTAAGATGCATTTCTCAATCAACGCATTGGCCAAGTGCTCGGTAAAGAATAAGCCCCCCTTGGTAATAGTGGAGATGGCTTGTACCAATGATTTGGCATCAATAGTCTTTAGCACATAACCCCGCGCTCCAGCTTTGAGCATTTCTTGCGCAATTTCAGGACTGTTAGCATTGGAGAGTGTAAGCACACGGAGTTGTGGGTAGTCTGAAAGAATTTGACGGCACAAAGTAGCCCCGTCGATATCGCTGAGTTCGTAATCAATGATAATCAGATCGTAATCATCGGCCCGCAACATATACTTAGCCTCCGCACTGGTATTGGCCTCGGTAATACTGAAGTTTATATCCGTAAAATCACCCTTCTCCAGCATGGTTTTAATGCCATTTCGGACAATGGGTTGATCGTCGATGATGAGAATCCGAATGTAGGATGGATCCATGGTGTTGTGTGTAAGCGTGAGCGAAAGATACTAATTCCTAGTATTTTAAAGCTAAAGGGCCTAATTTTCTTAAAACCTCCCTTTCTTGACCTATTTCGCGGTTATACCTTATGAACAGGGGTTGTTAATTAAATTATTACCTATATTTGCAGAAACTTTTTGGACTGCAAAAGGGGGGCTTCGGGCCCCTCTTTTATTGAATACCACTCATGGATCAGCACAAAATTGAAGAAATCGCACTAGCGGCCACAGAAGCAAACGACGCCTTTTTGGTGGATGTGGAGCTCAAGCCTAATAATGTGATTGTAGTGTATGCCGATGCCGACACAGGATTGTCGATCGATCAGATTAAAATGATCAATCGTAGGATCGAATCGGAATTAGACCGAGATGTGGAAGATTTCAATTTAACCGTGAGTAGCCCGGATTTGAACAATCCGCTCAAGATTTGGCGCCAGTACAAAAAGAATGTGGGACGCACGTTAAAAGTGAAATTCCATGACCGCCAAGCCGAAGGAGATTTGGTAGAGGTAACGGAAGAGGACATCACTTTAAGCATCCCGGGAAAAAAGAAAAAAGACCCTGCCACAGCTGTGACAATCGCCTTTGCGGACATTACTGAGGCTAAAGTGGGGATCAAGTTTAAATAGACCTTATTATTACTAGGATATACAATGGAAAACCAGGCGATTATTGAAAGCTTCCTCGCGTTTAAAGAGGAGAAAAATATCGACAGAGTAACGTTGATGGCCTTTATTGAAGAGGCCTTCCGTAACCAACTTCGTAAGAAGTATGAGACTGATGAGAATTTTGATGTCATTGTCAACCCGGATAAAGGGGATTTAGAGATTTGGCGTAACCGTACGGTTGTTCAAGATGGAGAGGTAGAAGATGAGAACATGGAAATTGAACTCAGTGCTGCCTTGAAAATCGAGCCAGATTACGAAGTGGGTGAAGAAGTTTCGGAAGAAGTGAAGTTGATCGATCTAGGTCGTCGTTTCATTTTGGCCTTTCGTCAAAACTTGGTGAGCCGAATTCAAGAGCATGATAGCTCGGAACTTTTCAAGCGCTACAAAGATTTGGAAGGTGAGATCATCACAGGTGAGGTACACCACGTTCGTCATCGCGAGGTTATCGTTTACGATGATGAAGGAAATGAATTGATCCTACCGAAAGACCAGATGATCGGCGAGCGCGAGTTCTTCCGCAAAGGAGATCCCATCCGTGCGGTAGTGAAGGAAGTAGTGTTCCGCGGAACTAAACCGGTTGTGATTATGTCACGTACAGATGAGCGATTCTTGGCGAAGTTGTTCGAGCAAGAAATCCCAGAGGTATACGACGGATTAATCACCATCAAAGGTGTGGTACGTATCCCTGGTGAGAAAGCAAAAGTAGCAGTAGAGTCTTACGATGACCGCATCGATCCAGTAGGTGCTTGTGTCGGTATGAAAGGGTCACGTATTCACAGCATCGTTCGTGAATTGCGCAATGAGAATATTGATGTGATCAACTACACCAACAATCTACAACTCTACATCCAACGTGCCTTGAGCCCTGCGAAGGTAACTTCATTGAACATCGATGAGGATACACGTCGTGTAGAAGCTTTTTTGGCACCTGACCAAGTGAGCTTGGCCATTGGTCGTGGAGGCACGAACATTCGTTTGGCGAGTAAGCTAGTCGATATGGAAATTGACGTTTACCGCGACGACATTGAAATTGAAGACGATATCGAACTAGATCAGTTCAGCGATGAAATCGAAGGATGGGTCTTGGATGAATTGAAGAAAATTGGATGTGATACTGCAAAGAGCGTCTTGAAGTTGAGCCGTGAGGATTTGATCTCTCGTGCTGACTTAGAGGAAGAAACTGCAGACCACGTCATCAAAGTCCTTTCACAAGAATTCGAGGGCGAAGAATAAGAATATACCTAAAGACACTCTATGAGTAGCGTCAGATTAAGTAAAGCAACAAAAGAGCTAAACATCTCCTTAGACCGGGCGGTAGAGGAATTGGCCAAACACGGCCATGAAATTCCAAACAACCGTAACCACAAAATCACGGACGAACAGTACGAGGTTTTGATGACGGCATTCGCGGATGATCTTGCTCGTAAAAAGCGTTCCGAGGCCGTTAGCGCCCAGGTGAAGGAAGAAAAGGATCTTCTTCGAGGTGGAACCGATGAGGCCCCAGCTCCAGCGCCAACTCCGGAGCCGGTGAAGGAAGAAGCTCCTGCGGCAAAGGCAGAAGAAGCTTCAAAAGAGGAAACCAATGGGCCTAAAGTCCTCGGGAAAATCGAACTTGAAGTTGCCAAGCCTAAGAAAAAAGAGGCGCCAAAAGCCAAGGAAGAAAAGGTGCCAGTTGAGGCTCCTAAGAAATCTGGTGGCAAGCCTACAGAGGCGCAAAAGCCTCAAGCCCCTGCTCCTGAGAAAGAAGAGGCTACACCGGAAACCGAGTTCAGAACGAAGTACGTGAAGATCGACGGCCCAAAGTTTACTGGTCAGAAGATTGAGCTACCTGTAGAAAAGCCTAAAGACGAAAAGAAGAAGCGTGTACGCATCAAAAAGCAGGGACCGGGCGGTGCTACTCAAGCTCAAGCAGATCCACAAGCGCGCGATGCACGAGGTAATCAAGGCCAAAATAAAGGCAAAGGAAAAGGACGTCGCGACCAACCTGTAGTTGAAAAGCAGGAATTGTCAGACGAAGAAATCCAAAAGCAAATCAAAGAAACTCTTGAAAAGCTTACTTCGGCTAAGAAGAACAAGGGAGCAAAAATCCGTCGTGATAAGCGTGCTGAGCGCCGAGAAAAAGAGGAGCTCGCAGATATGCAAGCGGCTGAAGAAAGCAAAGTATTGAAAGTTACAGAATTCGTAACCGTTACTGAGCTCGCCAACATGATGGAAGTGAGCGTCAACGACGTGATTGGTTCTTTGATGGGTGTTGGGGTCATGGTGACCATGAACCAACGCTTGGATGCCGAGATGCTTGAAATGGTAGCGGAAGAATTTGGCTTTAGTGTCAACTTCGTCGATGAGGAGGTGACAGAAACCTTCCAAGAAGAAGAGGATAAAGAAGAAGATTTGAAACCACGTTCACCGATTGTAACGGTGATGGGACACGTTGACCACGGTAAGACGTCTTTGTTGGATTATATCCGCAAGGCGAACGTCATTGCTGGTGAGGCCGGGGGGATTACCCAGCACATAGGTGCATACAGTGTTCAGGTTCATACGGGTCAAACCATTACGTTCTTGGATACACCGGGTCACGAAGCCTTTACGGCTATGCGTGCTCGTGGTGCTCAGGTAACGGATATTGCCATTATTGTTGTGGCGGCGGATGATGCTGTGATGCCACAAACGAAGGAGGCTATTTCTCACGCACAAGCGGCAGGTGTACCTATCGTATTTGCCATCAACAAGGTGGACCGTGAGGTGGCTAATCCGGACAAGATTAAAGAGCAATTGGCCCAATTAAACTTGCTTGTCGAAGATTGGGGCGGACAGATTCAGTCCATGGATATCTCTGCGAAAACAGGTTTGAACGTAGAAGAACTGCTCGACAAAGTATTGTTGGAAGCGGAAATATTGGATTTAAAAGCCAACCCAGACAAGAACGCCAGCGGTACTGTAGTAGAAGCCTCTTTGGATAAAGGACGCGGATATATGTGTACGGCATTGATCCAATCTGGTACTATGAAAGTGGGAGATTACGTATTGGCAGGACAGTACAGCGGTAAAGTGAAAGCGATGCTCGACGAGCGTGGCAATCGCATCAAAGTCGCAGGTCCGTCAGCGCCAGTAAACCTACTTGGTTTGGACGGAGCACCAACTTCTGGTGATCGTTTCATCGTGATGGACGACGAGAAAGAAGCGAAGCAAATTGCAGCCAAGCGTTTGCAGCTGCAGCGTGAACAAAGTGTACGTTCTCAGAAGAAGATGACCCTCGAAGAGATTGGTCGTCGTCTGCAGGTGGGAGACTTCAAGGAGTTGAACATCATCTTGAAAGGGGACGTGGACGGTTCTGTAGAAGCGCTTTCAGATTCATTGCAAAAATTGACTACAGAAGAGATTCAGGTGAATATCATTCACAAGGGTGTAGGTCAAATCTCCGAGAGCGATATCCTATTGGCGACAGCATCTGATGCCATCGTAGTAGGGTTCCAAGTTCGTCCTTCAGCACAAGCCCGTAAGTTGGCAGAGAAGGAAGAAGTGGAGATTCGTATGTACTCAATCATCTACGACGCGATCAACGAGGTGAAAGATGCCATGGAAGGCATGTTGAGTGCAGAGATCAAGGAAGAGATCAAG